>JBBDHU010000001.1:0-255041 GCA_040880705.1 Actinomycetota bacterium
CCCCGCTGAAGCGGATTGCGGGTACAGGGCACCGCTGGCTCCCCGCCTAGCACGGTCGGCGCGAGTATACCCTTCCACCCCGGCACGAGATTTCGAGGAACCGCCCCTACGTTTCCTCAGAAGCTTCCCGTTTTGACTTCGCCCGCGCGGATGTAGGAAGCCACGACGACTCCCTTTGGCGAGATTTTCGAATCCTGCAATGTAAAGGCGGCAGGGATAGCGCCTTCGGCAAACAAACGCTTGCCCGTCCCCAGCGTGATGGGAAATATCTTGAGCCAGAACTCATCGACGAGATCGTGTTTCAAGAGTGTTTGAATGAGGTTCCCACTGCCGTGAACCTGCAGATCGGGTCCCGACATATTTGGTTGCTCGGTCGATTCCGGGAGCGTCCTCTTTGTGCTGTGGCCAATAGGAAGCGAATATCTCGTACGTCTTTCTGCCTAGAAGCAGATCAAATGGCTTTCCCATCTGCTCGGCCATGACCTGGCCCAGGGAGTCGTCGAAATAAGGAACGGTCCAGCCACCGTTTTCGAACCCGCCGGACAGGTCTTCCTCGGGCCCACCCGGTGCCTGCATGACGCCGTCGAGTGAAACGAAGGACAGCACGGCGAGATTCCTCACGGATCGATTCTATTGCGGTGGCCGAGGGATTCGAACCCTCGAGCAGGTTGCCCCGCTACACGCTCTCCAGGCGTGCCCCTTAGTCCGCTCGGGCAGGCCACCGACGCGATTCTAAGGGAGGCCCGGCGGCGGACTGTTTCGCATTGCGGAGGCGGCAGGATTTGAACCTGCGAGGGGCGGTTTAGACCCCTAACCGCTTTCGAGGCGGTCCCATTCGTCCGCTCTGGCACGCCTCCGCGGAGGAGTCTACTGCCTGCGCTCGCGGAAGAAGCGCTGTAACAACTCACTCGATTGTTCGCTCAGGACTCCTGACACAACTTCCGCGCGGTGATTGAGGCGCGGATCGCGGACGAGATCCCCGAGGGAGCCCGCGAAGCCGGCCTTCGGATCGGCCGCACCGAAAACCAAGCGGTCCACGCGCGCCAGGACGAGGGCGCCGGCGCACATCGCACAGGGCTCGAGCGTGACGTAAAGGGTGCAGCCTTCGAGTCGCCAGGTTCCCACCGATTCGGCCGCGCTTCGAAGCGCAAGGATCTCGGCGTGCGCGGTGGGATCCCCGAGCCTCTCTCTTGCGTTGCCCGCCCGAGCGAGGATCTCCTCCCCGCGGGACACGACCGCCCCCACCGGGACGTCGCGGTCACAGGAGGCTGCCTCTGACAGCGCGACCCGCATCATGCGAACATCAGTGTCTACCGCCATGGGCAAACGATAGATGGGCGAGACAGGGCTCGCATTCGAGGCTTCGACGGCGTCCGCAGGTGAAGCTGCCGCGGATGTGCTGGTGCTTCCCGTCTACGAGGGGCCGGACCCGGGCCCCGGCATGCGCGAGGTGCAGAAGGCTCTAGGCGCCGACCTCATAGGAATGATCAGGGAGCAAAGGCTCGAGGGCAAGATCGGCGACACATTAACGATCCCGACCCTGGGCCGCATCCGCGCCGCCACGCTGGTGCTCACGGGCATCGGTCCGAAACGCGACGCCGGGCCGAATCAGGTGCGGAGGGCCGCCATGAAAGCGGCGAGAGGCTTGGGCGGGTTCCGGACGGCGGCTTCCACCCTCCCGCAGGTCGGCAAGCCGCTGCAGGAGTCGGCGCGCGCGTTCGCCGAGGGCATCTCGCTCGGCACCTACAATTTCGATCGATACAAGAGCAAGCCGGACAAGAACGCGAACAGGCTATCGGCAGTTCAAGCCCTGGTGCCGGGAAATCGCGCGCGAACGGCAAGCGCTCTGGAGCTCGGCAGGATCCACGCGAATGCCTCGAACTGGGTTCGCGACATGGTGAACACGCCGGCCGCGGATGCCACCCCGGCCTTCCTGGCGAAACAGGCCCAGGGTATCGCGCGAAAACATGGGATGGACTCGAAGATATGGAACCGAGCCGAGCTCCAGGCCGGCGGTTTCGGCGGAATCATCGCCGTAGGGCAGGGAAGCCCGAAGGAACCGCGGTTCATCGAACTCTCCTATCGCGGCGCCGGCACCGCCAAGCCGATCGCGATCACCGGAAAGGGGATCACCTTCGACTCCGGTGGATTGAACATCAAGGGCGCGAAGGAAATGGAGTGGATGAAGGCCGACATGACCGGAGCGGCAGTCACCCTGGCCGTCATGCGAGCGATCGCCGAGATGGGACTTCGGATCAACGTGATCGCCGGGATCGGCTCCGCCGAGAACATGCCGAGCGGAGGCGCGATCCGCCAAGGCGACGTGATCCGCCACCGAAACGGCAAGACCTCCGAGATGATGCACACCGACGCCGAGGGCCGCGTGTTGCTGGCCGACGCACTCTCTTATCTGGTGGAGAAGAAGCCGAGTGCGATCATCGACTCCGCGACCCTCACCTACACCGGACTCGGCGAGGACATCTGGTCGATCTTCGGAACAGACGAAGACCTGACCGACGGTCTGCTCGCGGCCGGCGACGAAGCAGGCGAGCCTGGCTGGGAGATGCCACTTTGGGAGCCGTACAAGCGGCACACGAAATCGGATGTGGCAGACATCAAGAACTCGTCCTGGGACGGAAGCGACACGCTCGCCGCCGCGCTGTTTCTGCAGGAGTTCACCGGCGACATACCGTGGGCGCACCTCGACGTCGCGTATACCGCTTATCTGGAGCACGATCGGGACGAGTGGCCGAAGGGCCCAACCGGCTGCCCGACACGAGTGATCCTTCGCTACCTGGAGAGGCTGGCCCCGGGCCGGTAGCCGGTTCAGACGCCGGCGCGGGCGCGCCGAGCGGCCTCGGATATCTCCCCGTTCGCGGGCAGCCTTGTCCACCGTCCGAGCACCTCGCCCGTCGTGTCCGCCACGACTATCGTCGGCACGCTTCTGATCCCGTAACGCGTAACCGCTTCGGGGTGCTCGTCCAGGTCGACATGTGCGTATTCGATGTCGGCTTCGCCCGCCCACGATTCCAAATGGGGCCGCGCCTCATTGCAAGGAGCGCAGAACTCCGTCGAGAACTGAACTATCGCGGGGCCGCGAACGCCGAGCTGTTTTAGATCGAGTTGAACGAGCTTGCGCGGCGGCCGCCTCCACAATGCGTACAACGCGAACACCGCGGCAAAGACCAACGCCGCCATGAGCAGACGCTCGGCCATCATGCGCCACCTCTTGTGTGCTCGGGAGTCATCGTGACGCGGTGCTTGATGCGCCCCCTCGTGAAGAGACGGCGGCCGATGACGTAAAGCTCGCACCCGACGCACAGGCCCGTCGATGCCGCGAGGATCGCAAGCGCCGACACGATAAGCCCGATCGACCACGCGACACCCACGGCTCCGAGCGCGTACGCGATGCCGGCGGCCGTCAGGAACAGGAAACCGACGAGGTTGGCGAATCTCGGCGGCCAAGCCTCTTCGAGCTCCCTCGGGGGACCAATCAACGGTCTTACTGCGCGAAAGATGTACACGTATGGGTTGAACTTCGGCCCAAGAAGCGACGCCAGAGCCAGGACGACCGCGAAGACGGGCAGGACGTATGCCCACTCGGTCAGGAACCCGGCCAGGATCGAGACGCCCGTGATGGTTTGGCCGAGCCTCGGTTGTCTAGGGTCGATCATCTGCACAACTAATTCCTACCTCCGGCAGCGGATTCCACTTCCAGTGTCCCGTGCAGGTGCAAAAAGTGTCAAGGATCGAACCTGCCTGGCGCGCCCGGAGGGATTCGAACCCCCAACCTTCTGATCCGTAGTCAGACGCTCTGTCCAAATTGAGCTACGGGCGCATGCCCTGCGCGGAGACGGCAGGATTTGAACCTGCGAGGGAGCTCACACCCCCTAACCGCTTAGCAGGCGGCTGCTTTCGGCCACTCAGCCACGTCTCCCGGCCAATTGTAAGCCCCGGAAAAGGCACCGGCCGGGCTCCGAAGACCCCCACCCCCCCGGCCGTTCGCCTCGCGGGTAGTCCCTTACGGGACGGTCGGGTTCTCGCCGGCTACCCTCCTGAGCAGGTACGCCGTGAAGGTGACGTTCCAGCGATTGTAGACGAGCACCTGGTCGTCGTCGGTGTCACCGTCCGTATCCGCCCAGATTCCGCTCGGCAGTTCGTTCAGATAGCAGTTTTGTGCCGGGGTAGGAGCGCAAGATCCGGCAGCCGCAACCGTCTCCGGCGTCTGCCATGATCCGGGGTCGCCGTTAGACGGCGAGAAGGTCCACATCAGGTCGATCCGCTGAGCGGTGTCGTAGTAGCCGGTATCGCACGGCTTCTTCTCACATCCGCCGTAGCCGATCGCCACGTCGGTGGCTCCGTTCAGGAACGGCATCGGTGAACTCAGCGCCACGTGTGGCGGGGCCTGGGTGTTGTCCGGGAGGAGGAGGAACGGGTTCTTCGTTCCCCAAGTATCCGAGTCGCCATCGTACTCGATGTACTTCCCGCGGAAAGCGCCGGTCCATGCCAGGCCGATCCGGTCCTCAACTCCGTCGAGATTCGGGAAATTGTTGTGGCTGGACACTCCCTTCGGCTGAATTACCACCTCGGGACCCCAATCACCCGCAGCATCGATGTTGTTCGAGACCCGTGCTATCAGCTTGCCCTTCGCTCCGATCCAGGAAACGACTGCATCGTCACCACCGTTGACGCCGGCGTCGATCCCGACACCCGGGAATCCGCCATACCCTTCCTTCCCATAGGCGGTTCGGTAGCGGCGAGTGGTCTTACCCACCTTCTCGATAGTCCATGTTCCACCACTGTTGACGCTGCGCGCAACCAAGATGGCGCCATTCTTTGCATTGGTCCAGCTCGCGAGAATCACTCCGGGCGAGGAGGAAGCGAGGTCGATGTAGTCGACTCGGCCCTTGAGCCCGCCGAGTTTCACGGTCGTTCCCCATGTTTCGCCGTGATCCGCGCTCACTCGCACGTAGGGAACACGAGGAAGTTGCGCGACGGGCGTCCCCTGATGATCGTAGTAGAAGAAGTAGCAAATCTGCGTTATCCAGCCCGCCACGACATAGGAGTCGTAAGCGGTGAGGGCCGCCCGCTGAGCGTGCATGTCGTCCTGGCTCAGGCGAGTACGATCTCCGGGCGTCACTAGATAATCCGTACTGCTGGTGTGAAACACACCCTGATGGACCGCATTGTTCTTTGAGCAGTCGTAGCTGGGGAATTGCCCGGTGTCAGACTCATCGCTTGCGAACGCCAGATGTGTGATGTCGTCCGTTCCATCATTCGTTAGGGCCAGCGCCGACGCCCGCTCTGTCCAGTTCCATTGACCCTGCTGCGTGGCGAACTCATCCCCGCTCCAGTCCAGATCCAATGCGGAGGCGACGGTCGCCAGCATTGGAGCGATGACCAAGGCGCTAATCCCAACTATCAGGAGCTTGCGGACTCTCCGGCGACTGCTCATCCCAATGACCCTCCTGTCGAGACCCTTACCGTGACCAGCAAGTATTTACGATTGCCCTCGAAAGGGCAAGGCACCTCCAGGCACGATTAGGGGCGGGAGGGGAGGGATTCGAACCCCCGGACGGGTTGCCCCGTCAGCGGTTTTCAAGACCGCCGCCTTCGTCCGCTCGGCCACCCTCCCAGAGCAATCTAGCCCTCGGGCCGGGTGTTCGTCAGGAAGCGGGCCGGTTCTAGGTTTCGCGGATGAAGGAGATGCCGGACTTGAAGCCGGTCAGCGTCGCGCTGGGCACGGAGATGGGCCTGTAGTTGAGCTGCATCTGGTTCGTGATGTTGACGACTCCGCCGACGAGCTGCCCGTTCCAGCCCCCCGCGTTGTTGTTCCCGTAGTTGACCGTGCAGGGCGAGTAGACGAAGGTCTCCAGCCCCGTCAGCGACGTGTTGTTCGAGAAGGTGATGTTGCCGCTCGTGCAGACCGGGGAGCCGGCGCTCGGGTAGGGCACGATGACGAAGAACGAGAACTCGCCGCCGACCGCGTTGATGTTGGTCTGGTTCGTCGTCTCGACGTCCCCGTCGGTGACGATTGCCAGGTTCCCTCTGATGTTGATGGTCGAGTTATTGGCCCAGGTCAGACTGCACGCCGGTGTGATACGCACCACGAAGTCCCCAACCGGCATGTTGTCGATGAACGACTTGGCCGAGGCGCAGTCCGAGTATGTCTGCACCGTGTAACCGTTGTCCTGCCAGGACTGCTGCACGCCGGAATTCCAGAGAAGTTGAGGCAAGGGAACGGAGGGCGGGGGTTCCGACGGTGAGTTGGGGGTCTGGATCCCGTCGATTTGAGAGTTATTCGCAAGGGTGATGCTTGTCCCCGCCCTCACGTTCCCAAGTACATGGGTTGAGTTTTGAAGGTCCACCGACGAACTGGCGGACTTGACGTTCCCGTACACGACCGGGTTGTTGTTCAGGATGATGGCGCCCGTTGCCCAGATGTCGGCGTTGATGGAGCCCGAGTTCGAGATCGTCGCCGATCCCTGTGAGTAGACGTTCCCTTGAACGCTGACGTTGTTACTCATCGTGAGGTTGCCGTTGGTGTAGATGTCACCATCGTTGCCGACGTCCCCGACGACAGTCAGGCGGTTCGCAAGCGTGATCCCGTCGTTGGAGAAGATCGCCTGGCCGAGCCCGGCGTAGATCTCCTTCAAGTTCACGAGCGACTCGAGGGTGCGCGACGCGTTCTGCGTGGCCCCCGAAGCTCCCGTGGAACTCACCAGGGCAGAGTCGGGGTCGACGCCCGGAGCCCCGCAAGTGACGGTCGCTCCTGTCGCGTCGTAGAACTGCGCCGTAACGCTGAAGGTCGACGCCGGCTTGGACTGGATAGTGCCGGTAAACGGATCACAAATCGCCGAGCCGGATGTGGAGCGGAGGAAGTTCACGTACGAATCCAGGCCCGACTCCGCCGCCTGAAGAGCCAGGTCACGCTTCTTGTCGAAGGCGCTCTGCGAGGTGTTGTGAAGCGCCAGCTGAACCGTCGCGATCGAGAGGGCCGTCACGACCATGAGGACCAGCATCGTGACGATGAGCGCCATGCCTCGTTCGTCGCCGGAGAGCCGGCGTCTCAGAGATCCGAAGAAACCTGTCCCGTTCATCTACCTATTTATCGGTAGAAAGGGGCCCTCAGGCACATAGCCCGCTTTACCCATTTTCGGGTAGCGGGGACTCCACGGGACTAGGTATTAGGGCTGAGATTCGTGCCTGGGAGGCTATTCGGCCGGGCTGAGCACCCATTGGGATTCCGGGAGGTACGGGCGAAGGACTTCCGGTGTTTCAACAGACCCGTCGGCCTGCTGGCCGTTCTCGAGGATCGCGATGATCGTGCGCCCAACGGCCGTCGCCGTGCCGTTCAGTGTGTGAACGACCTCGTTTCCCTCAGGGAGACGCTGCCGCGTACCGAGTCTGCGCGCCTGGTAGTCGGTGCAGTTCGAGCACGATGTCAGCTCGCGATAACGGCCTTGACCAGGCAGCCAAACCTCGAGGTCGATCTTCTTCGCGGCTGCGCCCCCGAGCTCTCCCGTGCAGATGTTCACGGCGCGATACGGAAGCCCCAGCCCGGAGATGATCTCCTCTTCTATCGACACGAGGAAGTCGTGCTCCTCCCAGGAATCCTCCGGCTTCGTGAAGCTAAACATCTCCACCTTGTCGAACTGGTGCACGCGGAACATCCCGCGCGTGTCCTTGCCGGCGGCCCCCGCCTCGCGCCGAAAGCAGGTCGAGTAGCCGGCGTAGCGAACGGGCAAGTCGCCCGCATCGAGGATCTCGTCCATGTGCAGCGCGGCGAGCGATACCTCCGAGGTCCCGACCAGATACAGGTCGTCCTCCCGGGTCATGTAGATGTTCACCGCGTCGGTTGGAAGGAACCCCGTTCCGAACATCGCCTCCTCGCGGACGAGCACCGGAGGGATGACCGGCTTGAAGCCCTTCGCGCTCAATAGGTCCATGGCGTAACGAACGAGAGCGAACTCGAGCCAAACCGCAGGTCCCTCCAGGTAAACGAAGCGCGAACCCGAGGTCCGCGCGCCGCGTTCGAGGTCGATCGCACCAAGGGCCTTCCCGATGTCCACGTGGTCGCGCACCTCGAAATCGAACTGCGGGGGCTCGCCGACAACTCGAAGGATCTCGTTGTCGTCCTCGTCGTCCCCGTCCGGCACGGACTCGTGCGCGACGTTCGGCAAGCGCGCCAACAGGTCGTCCAGTTCGTCGGAGACCTTCTCGAGTTGCGGCTCCAGGTCTCTCAGTTTGTCGGACGCCTTCTTCGTTTCATCGATCAACGCTTGCTTCTCGTCGCCGGTGGCCGCTCCGATCTCCTTCGACGCCCGGTTCTGTTCGGCTCTGAGTTCCTCCACGAGCACCGTCAGGCGGCGGCGCTCCTCGTCGAGTTCTATGACGCGGTCGATCTCAGGGGCGAGCCCGCGGCGGGCCATGGCCGCGCGAAACCTATCGGGGTCGTCGCGGATCGCTTTTAGGTCGAGCAAGGCGCCGCCGCGCCTCTAGGAAACCCGGCTGCGTTCGGCGCGGGTCGCGCCGTCCGATTCCTCCGGCGGGGACGCGGGCCGCGCCACCGGAGCCGGTGCCGAACCGGCCGGCTTCGGCTGGTCCATATTCGACTGACCGCAGAAGATCCCGCCTTCCTGGATGATGAGGGTCTTCGAGGTGATGTCCCCGTCGATGCGCCCGCCGCGAGCAAGCTCGGCGGTTCCACCAGCGACGATGTCGCCCTTCAATTTGCCGGCCACCGAGACGTTCGTCGCCTTGATGTCGGCCTCGACGACGGCCTGTCCCGAGAGCAAGACGTCGCCCTCGGCGTTGATCTCGCCCTTCACTTGTCCGTCGATCCGCAGCGAACCGGCGGAAACGATCATTCCTTCGAGCTTCGCTCCCTGACCGACGACTGTGACCTCGTTGCTCTGGCTCTGCTGGTCTGCCATGCGTCTGCCCTCCGGTTCCTCGTCCCGCTCCTCGATCTCGTCTCGTTTCCAGATCATCCTGCGCTCACCGCCTCACGGGGCCGTGATAGTGCCTGCTGAATAGCCGAGAACTCCTCCTGCGAAAGGTTGTGGCTGCTCTTTCCGCCGCCGATCGGCTTGGCGTACACACGCGTGTCCTGGCGTCCGTTGATCGAGGTGATAACCACGCCGTCGCCTCGATCGTCGAGCAGTGCGCACGAGAACGAAAGCCGGCCGCCGACGTCCTCGAATGCGTCGTACCTGACCATCCCAATGTGCTGGACGGCACCCTGGATCACATAGTTCTGCCTGCGGTCGGCCGACGCCAGCTTGCGAATCGCCGATTCGAGCCTTGCGAGCGAACGCGCGTGCCCGTCGAGGACGCCCTGCAACAGATCGTCGATCTGGGAGCTCGCCCCGGTGAGCCTCGTCTTGCGACCGGCCGTGGCGATCAAGACGAGCATCACGATCACGTTCAGCGCGAGGCTGATCAAAACTAAGAGGGAAAGAGTCTTCGAGGAAAAAGTCATGTGCACCTTGGGACGAAAACCCGGCATCTACCTGCCGCGATGCCGAGTATACAATGGCCCCTCTCGTGGACGAACGAACCCTGGCCGAACTGCTCGAACGCGTCGCTGCGGGGGAGACCTCCGTAGACCAAGCCGTCGGCGACCTGAGCATCCTTCCCTATGAGGATCTCGGCGACGCGAAGCTGGACCACCACCGGGAATTCAGGACCGGCCAGTCCGAGGCCGTCTACGGCCCCGGCAAGACACCCGGCCAGGTTCGAGACGCCGTCAAAGCCCTGGCCGCCGGCACCGTAAGGGCGATCTTCTGCACTCGCGCGACTCCGGAGCAGTACGCGGCGGTTCTGGACGCGGTTCCTCACGCCACCTACGACGAACGCTCCAGGCTGATCGTCGTTCCGGGAACGGGAAACGGCGAACCACACGGCCTCGTTGCCGTCGTGTGGGCGGGAACCGCCGACATCGGTATTGCGGAAGAGGCCGCCCAGACTGCGGAGGCGCTGGGCTTGTCCGTCACGCGAATCGGCGACGTCGGTGTGGCGGGACTGCACCGGTTGGTCGATCACCGCGACGAGATAGAGGCGTCCGAGTGCGTCATTGTCGTGGCCGGGATGGAGGGAGCGCTTCCGTCGGTGGTCGCCGGCATCACTTCGAGGCCGGTCGTCGCGGTTCCGACGAGCGTCGGCTACGGCGCCGCCTTCGAGGGGATCGCTGCGTTGCTCGCAATGCTGAATGCCTGCGCGCCCGGAGTGTCGGTGGTCAACATCGACAACGGGTTCGGCGCGGCGCATGTGGCCGACCGGATGGTCCGCGCGGTGCGCAAGTGAGGGTTCTCTATTTCGATTGCATAGCCGGCATCTCCGGGGACATGACCCTCGGCGCGCTCGTAGACGCGGGCGCCGACTTCGACGAAATCCGAGAGACGCTGTCGAAGATCCAGCTCGAGCCGTTCACGCTGGAGCGAACGCTCGTCGAATCCCAGGGGATCGCGGCGACGCGCATCACAGTGCAGGTCGCTACAACCGGAGTTATCCGAACCTATTCGAGTATCCGGGCGCTTATCGACGATTCCGAACTTCCTGTTCAAGCGCGGCTGATCGCCCAACGCATCTTCCGCCGGCTGGCGGAAGCCGAAGCCGCCGTGCACAGGAAGGAAGTCGACCTGATCACCTTCCAGGAAGTCGGCGCGATCGATTCGATCGTCGACATCGTCGGCTCGGCGGTCGCGCTCGCGAATCTGGGGGTCGAGCGAATCTTCGCGTCGCCGGTTCCGACCGGCATGGGAATGGTGAAGACCGACCACGGGCTAATGCCCGTCCCGGCTCCCGCCGTCGTAGAACTTCTGCGCGGCGCGCCGATGTATTCCAAAGGAGTGCCGTTCGAGCTCGTGACGCCGACGGGCGCCGCCATTCTGGCCGCCATGTCGGAGGGATACGGCGAGATGCCCTCGATGCGAGTCGAATCGGTCGGCTACGGGGCAGGCACGCACCAGCTCGACTTCCCGAATGTGCTGAGGGTGCTGGTTGGGGAGGAGGAGCGGGCCGAGCGGGCGGAGACGACGCCCGAGATCGCGCCGGGCGAGGTCTTGATCGAGACGAACATCGACGACCTTAATCCGGAGCTGTACGAGTACGTCCTGGAGAGGCTCTTCGACGCCGGCGCTCAGGACGCCTGGCTCACCCCGATCGTGATGAAGAAGAGCCGTCCCGCGGTAACGGTGTCGGTGCTCTGCACTCCCGCGAAGGAGAGCGCAATCCGGCAGCTGTTGTTCCGCGAGACGGGAACGCTCGGGATCCGCGTTACGCCCGTGACGAAACATCCGCTGGATCGCGAAGTCGTGAAGGTGGAGACGCAACACGGAACGGTTGCCGTGAAGGTGGGGCGGTTGGACGGCAAGCCCGTGACCGTTTCGCCTGAGTTCGAGGACTGCACGCGCGTCGCGCGGGAATCGGGCGTTCCGGCAAAAGAGGTCTACGAAGAAGCCTCGCGCCTGGCGCGCGAGCAACTCGAGTCCGAATAACTAATCGGGCGGCGGTGGTGGTTCGCCGATTCCCCAAGCGTCGAGGCCGCCGTCGATCACGAAGCTCGTCCCGGTAATTGCCGCAGCGGCGGGCGTCGTCAGATACGCGACGAGCGCTCCAACTTCTTCCGGTGTAACCAGGCGGCCGATCGGGATTTGCTTGGCGGACTTGTCCATCTCCTCGTCGCCGTACGCCTCGCGCGCACCTTCCGTGTCGGTGTAACCGGGAACCACACACACCGTGCGGATCCCGTAACGAGACCACTCCTGTGACAGCCCTTGCGCCAGGTTCTCGAGCGCCGCCCGGGCCGCCGACGCATGTGCGAACTGAGGTATCCCGCGCCGTGGGCTGAACCCGATGAAACCGACGAACCCCCCTCGCCCGGGAATCATCCATCGGTTCGCGACCTCATGGGTCATGTTCCACGCGGCATCGACCGTCAATCGATGCACGGCCCGCCACCCTTTGAGCGAAACGTTCTCCGGAGTGTTGCCGAACTGTCCGCCGGCGTTGTTAACCAGGATGTCGGCTCCGCCGAACCGTTCGCCGACGGCATCGAGGAACGCCGAAGCCTCTTCCACCTCACGGATGTCACGCGGCTGAGCCAGCACCTCGGCGCCGGACGATTCCAGCTCGGCACGAACCTCCTCCAGCGGTTCCTCGCGCCGTCCGCAGATCGCGACCTTGGCGCCGGTTCGCGCCAGCTCCCGCGTGATGGCGCGCCCGATCCCAGTTCCGCCGCCGGTCACCACGGCGACGCGGCCGGTGTTGGCGTCGGGCGCCAGCGGCGACTTGAAATCGTCCATGGCCCGCGACTCTAAACCTAACGACGGCCCTACCGCGCGGCGAAGCCGCGCGTCGCGCCGCCTGGCCTCCTTATCCCGTCCGGTCCCGCACGCCGTATGATTCGCGCAATGCCCGCCGAGCCCGAACAGCTAGGCACCATCCTCGGCGTCTGGGCCCATCCCGACGACGAGACCTACCTCACCGCCGGCATCATGTCCGCCGCCATCAAGAACGGACAGCGCGTCGTTTGCGTCACCGCGACCCGCGGCGAGGAGGGCTCACTCGACGAGGAGAAGTGGCCGCCCGCGACCATGGGCGAGGTGCGCGAGAAGGAACTGATGAATTCCCTCGCGATCACCGGCGTAACCGAGCACATCTGGCTCGATTACCGCGACGGAACGCTTAAGGACCTGGATCAGCAGGGAGCCACCGCGCGCGTGCAGAGCATCCTCGAGGAGGTGAACCCCGACTCGGTCTTCTCATTCGGGCCGGAAGGGATGACCGGCCACGAGGACCACATCGCGACCCAACGCTGGACGGAAACCGCCTTCGAGAACTCGGCCAAGCCGGGCGCCAAGTTGTACTGGGCGACCACCACGCCCGAATGGGCGGCGGAGTTCGCACCGAAGCTCGACGAGTTCAACGTGTTCTTCAACATCGACGGCCCGCCGGTCACGCCACCGGGCCAGCTGGCCATCCACTACGCGCTTCCGCCCGACATCCTTGCGCAGAAGATGGATGCGATCGAAGCCCACGAGAGCCAGGTCGAGGGCATGGTCGCCGCCTTCGGACGGGAATTCTTCAGCGAGGGAATGAAGGAGGAGACCTTCCGCCTCGGCGCGGAGGACTGACTAGTGGCGCAGGATCCCCTGCCCCCGGTTCCACCCAACGCCTACGTTCGCCACGGCGAAGGTTTGGAATTCGGCCGCGTCGTCTTCTTCACGGACGCGGTTTTCGCGATCGCCCTCACCCTGCTCGTCGTCGACATCGGCATTCCGACGCTTCGCGGTCCGGCCGGCGATTCTTCAACGATGCTCGATGCGCTGAGCGACACGCTTCCGGAAGTCATCAGTTTCTTCATCGCGTTCATCGTGATCGGGCGCTACTGGCTGGCGCACCATCTGTTCTTCGGACAGCTTCGCGCGGTCGACCGGCCGCTGATCTCACTCAACCTTCTGTATCTGGCTTTCGTCGCATTCCTGCCGTGGCCGACCGCGCTGGTCGGCGATTACGAACAGAACCCCATCTCGGTTCTCCTCCTGGCTACATGCCTGGCGATCATCAGCGGTCTCGAGGTCGTGCAGTTCCACTACGCGTACAAGCACAACCTGATGCGCCAGAGGATTCCACCGGACGTGTACAGGTTCGGCGTTTTCGGCTCGCTGACCCCCGTCGCCGTCTTCATCCTCAGCGCTCCGCTCGCGTTCGTGAGCTCGACCCTGTGCCTGACTTCGTGGCTGGTCACGATCCCCATCGGGATCATTCTCGACCGCCGAGGACCCAGGGGCGCCAGGCAGTTCATGCTCGGCGCACGCGGCTGATTCGCGCGGCGTAGATTCCTACGAGGAGGTGTTGGGTCTGGAGTTCACCTTTGTCGAAGCCGTGAAGTTCGTCGTTTTCTCGGCGGTAATCCTCGGAATCGCGGTAGTGCTCCTTCCGCGGGCGGCGAAGCGAGACGGGTTGCTGACGACCCGGTTCTTGATGTTCGCGCTGGGGGCGAGGCTCGCGGCCGGCCTCCTTTACTTCGCCGTCCACATGACCGTCTACGAAGGCACCGGCGATCTGTTCGATTACTCGGAAAGGGGAACGCAGATCGCCGAATCGATCCGCGCCCTCCAGCCCGAGGCCTTCTTCGACGATTGGTTCCACACTACGGAGTACGCGGTGGGGCTGATCTACACCGTCACCGGAACGACCCTTCTTGGGGCGATCGCGATCTGGTGCGCGTTCGCTTTCGTCGGGACCTTCTACTTCTACAAGGCCTTTCGAGTGGCCTTCCCGAACGGGAACGCGCGCCTCTACGCCTGGCTGATCTTTTTCTTGCCGTCAATTCTCTATTGGCCGTCCACCCTCGGCAAAGACGCGCTGGTGCTGCTGGGCCTCGGCGTTGCAACCTACGGGTTAGCCGTGCTCTTCCGCGGCGAGTTGGGGCGCGGAGCAGCCCTGTCCCTTGCCGGCTTGGCCGTGGTCGGCGTGATCCGACCTCCAGCAGGCCTTGCCCTCGCCGGGGCCGCCTTAGCCGCAATGCTGGGAGCGCGCATCTTCAGGGCCGTCTCCCGCGCACCTAACTGGTTGCCATCGATGCTCGTCACCGTCGTGCTGGTAGCAGGTGCAGCAGGCTTGACGGCGATGTGGGTGAGAACTCCCGAAGGATTAATCGCGAAACAGACCGAGTCGACACAAGGACGTCCCGGCAGCTTTCATAGATCGAACTTCGACCCGCCGAACCCGCTGTCGCCGCTCGGTCTTCCTTACTCGGTTGTCTCGGTCAACCTCCGGCCGTTTCCTTGGGAGGTGGACCTCCTCAACCAGGCTGCGACCTCGATCGAAATGGTGCTGCTCGCGTGGCTGCTGGTGATCCGCCGCCGCGAGATCTGGTCCGGGCTTCGGGGGTGGCGAAGAAACAACTTCGTGGCGGTGGTCGTCCTTGCGTGGCTGTTCGTTTCGATCGTCCTCGCGCCGATCGGCAACTTCGGGGCGCTCGCGCGGCAAAGAGTACAAGTCTTGCCGTTCCTCTTGATGTTGCCGGCGCTCGTCAAGCCGGGGTCGAAGATGGAAACCGACGCGCCCGACGCCGTCGCTCATGCGGGTGGGCGAGGGGGGAGTTGACTACGGCCCCCGCCGCGTCCGTGCTCAACCGGCGCGTATGGTCATGACGATTAAGCATTTTCATACTGGCGTCCGTCGCCGAACGTCACGATCCCCGAGCGGGCAAGGATATTTACCGTCGACCTCTCCGTGGTGGTCCACCCCATTGTCAGAATCGGAGCGGTCGACACCTCCAGCGCCTGTTGAACAGCTCGCCTCACTACGTCGCCCATGCTGTCCCCAGCCATCCTCGCCACGTCGCGCACCCTCTTCAGTTCCTCCTCCGTGAACCTGACCGTAAGCACCGCCGATAGTGGCTGGTGAACCTCGGGGCTCACCACCTCCCAATCCTCCATTTCCGCCTCGTCCATTGGTCGCTCTCCCTCTTCGCTTCGCGCCTCGTCTGTCATTTCGCCTCCCTCTTGTAGAGCGTGGTCTCGCCCTTAGAAGCATCCCAACCGTTCACCACATCCCAAACTCGATCCTCGCTTGATGGCCGAACCAGGATGGTGAGCAAGCGTCCATGATCCGTACGTCCTACTAGCCGGTGACTGGCGGCTCGGTTCTTCTTATTTCGCAACGTCACATGCGGATTGAACCACACCTCAAACGGCTCCCATTCTTCAATTCTGGGGTCCCGACTGGCCAGCTTGCCCCTTGCCCGAGCGGTGACCCTAATTCCGTCCATACCCACTTGAAATCCCCTCGCACCCCATGTAGTCTATCTGTAGTCGATAGCGAATACAAGGGAAAGGTAGAAACATGGCGGGCGGCGATTTCAGAGACTTGCAGATCGAGTACGTCATCCTCGCGGATGGAGCGCAAGTCCAGGGCGGGAAGCTATACGTGTTAGGTGGTGGCTGGGACCGGATTCAGTTCCCTGACTACCCGAAGAGTCTTCCTCTAGGGCTCGCGTTCGGGATTCGAGTCCCTTGGACGGAGACGAATCGCAAGCACACGTTCCGTCTGCGAGGAGTTTCCGCGGACGGGAACACGAACCTGTTCGAGGGTAGTGGTGAATTCGAGATGGGAAGACCTGCCGGATTCCCAGAGGGAATGAGCCAGGTGTTCCAAGTGGCGATGCAGATTGTCCTCTCCGTTCCGTCGGCCGGAGAGTATTCGATAGAAGCAACTCTTGACGGCGACAAGGCATCGCACGCGATCCCCTTCTACGCGGTCAAGACGCCGGGCGGGTAGCTTCGCGTGCCCGTCAGTCGCCGGTGTGGCAATCCGACCCACGGCACTTTCACAGCGCGGAGCGCCGCCCCTGGGCAGTTGAATTCCCTAACTGGCTGTGGGCGAGGGGGGAGTTGAACCCCCACGTCCTTGCGGACACAGAATCCTGAATCCTGCGCGTCTACCAATTCCGCCACTCGCCCGTGCGCAGATCATGGTAGCAATGGGCCGTGAGCGTCCTTAGAGATTTCGAACGACGCCTGGAGGGGGCGGTCGAGGGCATATTCGCCAAGACCTTCCGTTCCGGCGTCCAACCTGTTGAGCTGGCCAAACGCGTCCTTCGCGAGATGGACGACGGGCGCCAGGTAGGCCCCAAGGGCATCTGGGTACCCAACAGCTATGTGTTTCGCCTCAGCCCGGAGGATTTCGAGCGATTGAAGCAGGCAGAGAAGGCACTGGCCGCGGAGCTCCGACAGGTCGTCCGCCAGGGGGCCCGGGAGCGCGGGTGGGCCCTGGTCGGCCCTCCGCAGGTCACCTTCGAGGAGGACGAGACACTGAAGAAAGGCGAGTTCCATTGCGATGCATCGCTGGTGGAAGGCACCGATCCCGAGGCCGACGCGATGCCCGACGCCGAACTCGTACTCGTTTCGAATACCTCCAAGACCTTCCCCTTGACCAAGCCCGTGACGATCATCGGGCGTCAGGACGGCCTGGATATCGTGCTTCCCGACCAGGCCACCTCGCGCCGCCACGCCGAGATCCGTAACGACGGGGGGTCATTCTCTGTCAAAGACTTGGGATCGACTAACGGGACCACGGTCAACGGCGAACCAATCACCGAGCAGTCAATCGAGGACGGCGATCACATCACGATCGGCGCGACCGAACTCGAATTCCGGAAGCTCTGATGGAGGCATCTTCCTTCGTACTCGCAGTTCTCAAGTACGCGTTCTTGGCGCTGCTCTATTTCTTCATCTACCGCGCGATCCGCACGGTCGCCTCCGACCTATCGGTGAGGCGGAAACAGCCGAAAGAGAAACGACAGCGGGCGCCGAAGACCGCCGGCCGCGGCAAGGCTCCGCTTGTAGCGGTCGTTCGTTCCGGCGAGGGGCGAAAGCTCGGCCGGTTCAAGCTATCCGGCCCCCTGCAGATCGGCCGCGGCGACGGGTCGGACATTCGGCTTGACGACACCTACGTATCCGAACACCACGCCCGCCTGTACGCGAAGAACGGCTCGTGGTGCATCGAGGATCTCGGTTCGACCAATGGGACCTATCTGAACGGGCAGCGCATCACCGGCGCGGCCGAGCTTCACGCCGGCGACGAGGTGCGCATAGGCCAGACCGTGTTGGAGCTGCGGCGATGAAGATCAAGGTTGGAGCCGCCACGGACACCGGGCTCGTCCGCGAGTCGAACGAGGACGCTTATCTCTCCGAACCTCCTCTATATGCGGTAGCCGACGGAATGGGAGGGCACCGCGGAGGCGAGGTCGCATCCGCGCTGGCGCTCGAAACGCTGGGCGAGGGTTTCAAGAAGGAAGGGGCGGAGGGCGTCGCGGGCACCGTGCAGCGGGCGAACGAGGCGATCTACGAACGAGGGAGCCGCGATCGCGAGGTAGCCGGTATGGGAACCACACTGACGGTGGCGGTCACAGGGGAGGACTCGCTTCACCTGGTCCACGTGGGAGACTCCCGCGCATACCTGTACCGCGACGGTGAGCTTAAACCGCTGACCGAGGATCACACGATGGTCCAGGAGATGGTCAACGAGGGATCGCTGACTAGGGAAGCGGCGCGCAACCACCCGCAAAGAAGCATCCTGACGCGTGCACTCGGCATCGGGGGGGACTTAGCGGTGGACGACCTCGAGGTCGCAGTCCGGCCGGGCGACCGAATCCTTCTTTGTACGGACGGCCTGACCGCGACGGTCACCGATGAGCACATTGCCGAGATCCTCGGCGACAACGAGGACTCGCAAGACGCCGCGGAGAAGCTCGTCGAAGCCGCGAACGACGCCGGAGGGGTGGACAACACGACGGTCGTAGTGCTCGACGTCGAAGAGGGCGTGTGAGCAGCACCGCAGCCCCCGGGCGCCCGGCGAGATCGCAAACAGCGACGGCGCTGACCGTTCTGGCGGTGGTCCTCACGATCGGTCTCTACGCGCTGGCCGGCCTCGGCAAGAACGACCGGCTTCCCGTGAATCTCGCGCTATACGGAACCTTGTACGCCGCAGGTCTCGTGGGCGGCCACCTCCTTATTCGCAAGCTTGCTCCGGCCGCCGATCCCGTGCTCTTTCCCGCGGCCGCCGTGCTGGTCGGGATCGGGTTCGTCACGATCTTCCGGCTGGACGGCGAGCTTGCCGCCGAGCAAGCCGCCTGGCTCGTGATCGGGTTCGTCGCGTTCGCAGCGACATTGATCTTCGTCCGGGACTACCGGCAGCTGGATGCTTTCACCTACACGCTGGGGCTCGCCGGCATCGCGCTGTTGTTGTTGCCGATCGTCCCGGGACTGGGCCAGGAGATCAACGGCGCCCGGCTTTGGATCAGGCTTGGCTCGCTGCAGTTTCAACCGGCCGAGCTTGGCAAGGTCCTGGTCGTCGTGTTCCTGGCCAGTTACCTCAACAAAAACAAGGAACTGCTGCAGGTCGCGACCGCGAAGATCGGGCCGATCCACCTGCCGCAACCCAAGCACCTAGGTCCCGTCTTCCTCGCATGGGGATTGTCTCTGGCCGTCTTGTTCCTGGAGAAGGACCTCGGCGCTTCACTTCTTTACTTCGCGATCTTCGTGGTCATGCTCTGGGTCGCGACCGGTCGCGGATCGTATCTGGTGCTGGGCGCGGTCCTGTTCGTCTTCGGCGCGTTCATCGCGTTTCAGACGTTCGGACACGTCGAGGAACGCGTAGATGTCTGGCTGCATGCGCTCGAACCCCAGTTGGTGCACGACGAGGGTTATCAGCTAGCGCAATCTGAATTCGCGATGGCGACCGGGGGCATCGGCGGCGTCGGGCTCGGCCAAGGCCAGCCACAGCTCATCCCCGCCGCGTCGACGGACTTCATCTTTTCGGCGATCGGTGAGGAACTCGGGCTCCTCGGAACGACCGCCGTGCTGCTTCTCGCACTTGTACTGGTGGCGCGCGGACTGAGAGTCGCGTTACAAACGTCCGACGGGTTCGGGAAACTCCTTGCGACGGGCTTGACCGCGATACTCGCCCTCCAGACGTTCATCATCGTCGGCGGCGTCACGCGCTTGATCCCACTGACGGGAATCACGCTTCCGTTCGTCTCCTACGGCGGTTCCAGCCTGCTGGCGAACTTCATCATCCTCGCGCTGTTGATTCGCGTGTCTGCCGCCCCAAGGAAAACCTAAATGGATCGGCAGATTCGCCGGCTCGGGATCGCGCTGATCGTGCTGTTCGTGATGCTGTTCGCGCAGATCAACTACATACAGGTGTTCGCGGCGGAAGATCTGATCAACAATCCCGCGAACGCCAGGCGTTTGATCATCCAGCAGTTCGAGGTGGACCGGGGCGACATCCTTGCGCGAGACGGGACGGTGCTCGCGACCAGCGTGCCGACGGAAGGTGAGCTGAAATTCCTTCGAAGGTATCCCGAGCGGGACCTGACGGCCACGGCGACGGGTTACTCGTCGCTTATCTACGGGAACGCCGATCTAGAGAAGTCCTATGACCCTTATCTTTCGGCGCGCGACGAGTCGCTGATACCGGTCACACTCATCGATCAGATCCTGGGACGGCCGAAACGCGGAGCGACGGTCGTCACGACGATCGACCCGAAGCTTCAGGAGATTGCCGAGAAAGCTCTCGGCAATGCGGCCGGGGCGGTCGCCGCGATTGACCCGCGAAGCGGCGATGTTCTTGCGCTGGTATCCGTGCCCTCTTACGACCCGAGCGATCTCTCCTCGCACAATCCGAAGGAGATCCGCAGGACGTGGGACCAGCTGAACAAGGACAAAGACAAGCCCCTCCTGTCGAAGGCGAACGAAGAGCTATACCCGCCCGGTTCGACGTTCAAGCTGATCACCGCGACGGCGGCGCTCGAGAACGGCTACAGCAGATCGAGCAGATGGCCCAACCCGCCGGAACTCGACCTTCCGCTCACCACGAACACGCTCCAGAACTTCGGGGGAACCCACTGCGCGGGCGGTGCAAGCTCGATTTCCCTCGAACAGGCCTTCACCGAGTCGTGCAACGTGACCTTCGCGGAGATCGGGCTGAAGCTCGGCGCCAAACGGCTGCTGGAGCAGGCTCGCGCATATGGATTCGACCAGGATGTCCCCTTCGACGTGCCGTTCGAGGAGGGTCATTTCCCAGAGGTCGCGCATTTCGAGGAGGCCGATCCCCTGCTCGCATTTGCGGCGGTCGGGCAAGACGACGTTAGCTCGAATCCGCTGCAAATGGCCCTGGTAGCCTCAGCCATTGCCAATGGAGGGGTCATGCCGCGGCCGCGCCTCGTGACCGAGGTGCGGGCTCCCGAGGGAGGCGTTTTGAAGTCGTTCGGACCCGCCGCACACAGCACGGCCATGTCCCCGAAGACGGCAGCCGACATGACCAGGATGATGATTTCCGTTGTGAACGGAGGAACGGGGACGTCGGCCCAGATCCCAGGAATCCAGGTGGCCGGCAAGACGGGAACGGCCCAGCACGGCGACGGCGAGAACCCGCACGCGTGGTTCGTTTCGTTCGCGCCGGCCGAGAAGCCTGAGATAGCCGTAGCGGTGGTCGTGTTCGACGGCGGCGACCTGGGGAGTGAAGCGACCGGCGGTGCGGTTGCAGCTCCGATCGCGCGCGACGTGATCGAGGCTGCGCTTCGATGATCCTCGGAGACCGGTATGAAACCAAAGAGGTGATCGGCCGAGGCGGGATGGCGACCGTCTACAGGGGGGAGGACTCGGTTCTCGGGCGAACGGTCGCGATCAAGATCCTCTCCTCTCAGTACGCCGAGGATCCCGAGTTCGTTGCGCGGTTTCGAAGGGAAGCGCAATCGGCGGCAAAACTCTCCCATCCGAACGTCGTGCCGGTATTCGACACCGGCTCGGACGACGGAACCAACTTCATCGTCATGGAGTACGTCGAGGGCCGGACGCTCGCCGAGATCCTGGCGCAGGACGGCCGGCTGCTACCCGAGCGAGCGATCGAGATAGCGGAAGCAGTCTGCCAGGCGCTCTCGTTCGCACACGAACAGGGCATAGTCCACCGCGACATCAAGACCGGAAACATCATGATCACGAAGACCGGCGAGGTGAAGGTGATGGACTTCGGCATCGCCGGAGCGATCTCGCAGGACACCGTCGCCCAGACCGCGACCGTGATGGGGACCGCGTCTTATTTGTCACCCGAGCAGGCGCAAGGCCGTTCGGTGGACCAGCGCAGCGACATCTACTCGCTCGGCGTCGTCCTTTTCGAAATGCTCACGGGCAGGCCGCCGTTCGCCGGCGACTCCGCCGTTTCGGTGGCCGTACAACACGTCCAGGAGAACCCGCCGCGGCCCTCGGAGCTTGCGCCGGGCATCCCGCCCGACCTCGACGCGGTCGTGCTTCGCACGCTGGCGAAGAACCCCGAGAACCGTTACGCGACCACCGAGGAATTCCGCCAGGACCTGGAACGGTGCCGGCTCGGCATGCCCGTGGCCGCCACGCCGGTACTCGACGCGCCGACGCAGGTCATAGGGCGAGCCGACCGAACCGCTGTGGGACCGCCCGTCGAGGAGGGAACGAGCAGCGGCACTAAGTGGGCGATCGGGATCATCGTCGCGCTGATCCTGATCGGGCTGGCCATATTGGCGTGGCTCCTGTTGTTCAACAACGGTGACGGCGGCAAGGAATCACCGACCCCTACGCCTGTTCCGAAGGTCTCGGTGCCCAGCCTGCAAGGTCTGACTGAAGAAGAGGCCAGGGCCGAGCTGGCCGATCGCGAACTCGAGCTCGGCAACGTCGACCGCGAGCCGAGCAACGAGCCAACCGGGACGGTGATTTCCCAAGACCCCAAGCCGGGACAGGAACTAAAGGAAGGGGGTTCGGTTGACATAGTCCTGGCGGCGCCGCCCTCAACCGTCGTCGTTCCCGAAGTGACGAATCTCAGCGAGTCGCAGGCCTCGCAAGAGATCGAGGATGCGGGATTGACCGTTGGAGGAACCGAGGAGAAGTTCAGCTCGACGGTGCCCGAGGGCAACGTCATCAAGACTCGGCCTCCCGCAGGCAAGGAGGTAGCGCGAGATTCCAGCGTCGTTCTGATCGTTTCGTCCGGCGGGGTGATCGTGCCCGATCTTGAATGCGCGTCGGAGAGTCACGCCGGGAACAAGCTGAACAAGATCGATCTCGACCTAAGCGTCGTCGACCCACCCGTAGATAATCCTGCCTGCACCGGTCCGGGTAAGGTTGCGACCCAAGACCCAGCGGCCGGAACCGAGGTTCCGCCGGGGTCGACCGTGGAGGTACAGCTGACCCCGTGAGCGACGAGAATCCAGGAGGTACCGAGGAGCGAAGCCTTCCGCGAACAATCGGCGGGCGCTACGAAGTCGGCGCGCTGATCGGAAGGGGAACGATCGCCGACGTCTACCGGGGCACCGACGCCGTCCTCGGGCGAACGGTCGCGATCAAGATCCTCTCCTCGCAACTCGCCGAAGACGCGACCTTCGTCGCGCAGTTCGAGCGCGAGGGACAGGCCGCTGCACGGATCTCGCATCCGAACCTAGTCGCCGTATTCGATGCGGGCTCGGACGAGGGAGTCGCCTACATCGTCACGGAGTACGTCGAGGGCGAGACACTCGAGGCCGTCCTCGCGCGTGAAGAGAAGCTGCCTCCGGACAAGGCCACTGAAGTCACCGAGTCGGCGGCCCGCGGTCTGGCGGCCGCACACGTCGAGGGAGTAGTTCACGGTGACATCCGGCCAAGCAACATCATGCTTTCGAAGCAAGGCGGCGCGAAGCTGATGGACATCGGGATCGCGCGCATAGGCTCAGTTCAGACCGCGGAGATCCTTGGAACAGCCGATTACCTCTCTCCCGAGCAAGCCCAGGGCAGGCCCGCCGACCAACGGTCGGATGTCTACTCGTTGGGTGTCGTCTTCTACAAAATGCTCACCGGCCGCACGCCGTTCTCAGGCGATTCGGCGGTGGGCGTCGCATACCAGCACGCGAACGAGGCTCCGACGCCCCCGCGGGAGATCGACAGCACCATCCCCGGGGAAATGGAGTTGATCGTCCTTCGTATGCTCGCCAAGGATCCGGCGGCTCGCTACGCGAACGACGGCGACCTCGTCACCGACCTGGAGCGCGCGCGCCGGGGCGAAGGACCCACTCCGCTCCCGGTAGCGGCGCCGACGGAGGAAATCGGGAAGACCGGCCTCGAACCGACCGCGATGTTCTTCGGGCCGACCGGCAAACAACCGCGTAGCAAGAAGATCCCGCTGATCGCGGCGGCTGTCGCGGCCGTGATACTTGCGATCGTTGCCTTCTTCCTGTTGCAAGCCGGAGACAAGGTGCGGGTCCCGGCTCTCGTCGGAACCAACGTCGAACAGGCCAAGCAACAGCTCGGTGCGCTCCAACTCGGGGCGAACGTCGTGGAGCAACCGGGGCAAGGACAGGCGCCGGGCACGGTCCTCTCGCAGGAACCCTCGCCCGGAACCGAGGTGGACACCGGGACGACAATCACGCTCAACGTGGTGAGCCAGTCGACCACGGTGCTGGTCCCGAACCTCGTGGACCAGCCCGAAGCCCAAGCGGTGAACGAGATCGAGGCGGCAGGCTTGGTCCTAGGGACGGTCGAGCGCAGGCCGGCGACCGGTGTGGCCGAAGGCGTCGTGATGGAACAAAACCCGCTCGGGGGAGCCGAAGTCGCTGCGGGCACGCCGGTGAACTTGGTTATTTCAGCCGGCGCCGAAGTAGTTACCGTCCCGCCGGTGACCTGCAGGCTCGTTCCCGAGGGACAGACGATCCTTCAGGAGGCCGGCCTCACGATGAACATCATCGGCGTCGAGGCGAACGACCTCTGCCCGGAACCGAACAAGATCGCGCGACAGGAGCCGGTCAGCGGCGAGCAGGTCGGGGGTGGCACCGTCATAAACGTCTGGACGACGACTCCGGTCACTTCGACACCGACCCCGTCTGGAACGCCTTCGCCGACCCCAACCGCAGCCGTGCCTGTTGTGTAACATCGGGTCGCTTCCCCCCGTGGAGGCGCAACATGGCTCTTTGGTTCTCACGCGACGAGTTCACCGAGGAGGAGCGAAAGCTCCTCGAACGCCATTTCACCAACGTGGAAGGCCCGGTGTTCGCGCTCGTCAATCTTCCCGAAGTGGTCAAGGGCGCCCTGTTCGCCCGGTACTCACGGTCGCCTAAATCGGTTCGAAGGCTGTTCCTGGACGAATTCGCCGAAGCGGCGTCAACCGGCGCGATGGCCGAGGTTGGGACCCAACACGCCGAGGAGCTGTACGAGCGAATCTTCGTCGAGTACGGAGACGACTCGGTAGCGCAGTTGGGCGGCGTCCATCTGGCCTGTGAGCAGGCCTCGCAGCTCCTTTGCAAGGTTCTCGAGTGGGGCAGGCTCGCCGCGTATCTGGAGCAATCCACCCGATACGTCCCCTACGACGACAAGCCGGGAGACAGGTGGCGCTACGCCGTTCCGCCCGAGATCGAAGGAACATCGCTGGCGGCCCGTTACGCCGAGGTGCTCGACGACGCGTTCGAGACCTACCACCGGTGGCTGGAACCCATGCAGGAGTTCTTCCGCGCGCTCTATCCGCAAGAGCCGGGCGATTCCGATTTCGTCTACAGATCGACGATCCGTGCCAAGGCGTGCGACACCCTGCGAGGAATGCTTCCCGCCGCGACTAAGTCGAACGTCGGGGTGTTCGCGACCGGCCAGGCTTACGAGCAGATGTTGCTTCGGATGCGCGCGCACCCGCTGGCCGAGGTGCGCGAGTACTCCGGCTTGATCCTGACCGAGCTTCGAAAGGTGATCCCGGCGTTTCTGACGCGGGTCGACGTGCCCGACCGCGGAGGCGCATGGACCCAATACCTCGCGGAGACCGCTTCGCGAACCCGTGAAGCGGCCCGCGTCGTGGAGGGACTCGCGGCGGAGCCGCGCCCCGAGGTGACGCTCAGCGATTTCGATCCCGAGGGCGAGATAAAACTGGTCGCCGCGGCCCTTTACGCGGCCTCGAACCTCCCGGACGACCAACTGCTGGCCGCAGCTCGAGCCATGGACGAGGCGGAACGCGCAGCGGTCCTTTCCGCATATGTGGGCGACAGGAGGAACCGCCGGCACAAGCCGGGGCGAGCGTTCGAGCGAACCTCGTATCGCTTCGACGTGCTCTGCGACTACGGCGCGTTCCGGGATCTGCAGCGGCACCGGCTGCTCACGATCGAGTGGCAGCTCCTCTCCCCGGACAACGGATACGACACTCCGCCGGTGATCGAGCCCTCCGGTTGCCTGGAGGACTGGATGCGCGTGATGGAGGCCTCCGCCGCGCTTCACGACGACCTTGAGGCCGAAGGCAATCTCGACGCGGCGCAGTACGCGGTCGCCATGGCCCACAGGGTCCGGTTCGTGATGCAGATGAACGCCCGTGAGGCCATGCACCTGACGGAGCTGCGAAGCACCCCGCAGGGCCACCCCGCCTACCGCCGCGTGGCACAGGAAATGCACCGCCTGATCGGCGAAGGGGCAGGGCATCGCGCGATCGCCGCCGCGATGAAGTTCGTCGATCACTCGGACGTCGAGCTGGAGCGACTCGAGGCCGAGCGCCGCACGGAGGCCAAACGCCGAGCCCTGGAGGAGCGCTAGCCCTAGCCGGGCTCTGGCCTGCGACAATGAAGCAGTCATGGACGACCAGAGCGTGCTGCTGCTTGCCCTAGGGATGCTTTTCGTAGCGGGCATCACCCTGTCCGTATGCGGCTGGGTTCTGTTCGTGCGCACCCGGCGGAACTCCGAGCCGGCCGAAGAGAGCGAAAAGTGAACGCCCCGGAGCCGCGCCCCGGCCTTCGAGACGTCGAGCCGTACCAGGCGCCCCAGCTCGACGTTCCCGTTCGTTTGAACACGAACGAATGCCCATTTCCCCTGCCCGACGGTTTCATGGACGATCTAATCGAGCAGGTGCGCCGGATCCCACTGAACCGCTATCCGGATCGTGAAGCGCTCAGGCTTCGCAAGCTACTCGCGGAGATGTCGAACATACCGGTCGAAGGTGTGTGGGCCGCCAACGGATCGAACGAGGTCATCTCCCAGCTGCTGCTCGCCTACGGCGGCCCCGGACGGCGGGTGGCGCTGTTCGAGCCGACCTATGCGCTCCACTCGAGGCTGGCGTGGCTCGCGTATTCCGAGACCGTGGAGATCGCGGTCGAGCCGCCCTTCGTCATTACCTCGGACCTGGCGGGGCAAGCGCTCGCGGCGGAGCCGAACGTGGTTTTCGTCTGTTCGCCGAACAACCCGACCGGGAACGCTCAGCCGCCCGAGATCGTGGAGGAGCTGGCGCGTTCAAACGCTCTGGTGATCGTCGACGAGGCGTACATCGAATTCGGAGGCAAGTCGGCGACGGGACTACTGCAGTCGCACCCGAACGTGGTAATCGTCAGGACATTCTCGAAGGCCTTCGCGCTCGCCGGGGCACGCCTGGGCTACTGCCTTGCGTCCCCCGAGATCGTGGACGATCTCCGGCGCGTGCGCCTTCCGTATCACCTGTCGTCGCTGACTCAGGCTGCCGGGCTGGTGGCGTTGAAACACGCCGAGGACGCACTCGCGATACTCGACGCCGTCCGGCGCGAGCGCGACCGGATCCTCGAAGCGCTCGGGCGAATGAAAGGTGTCGTCGCGTATCCGTCGGATGCGAACTTCGTGCTGTTCCGGCCCCCCGGCGAGGCGAAGGCCGTCTGGAACGCGCTGCTCGAGAAGGGCGTGCTAGTCCGCGACGTTTCGGACATCGTCGAGGGGTGCCTGCGCGTGACGGCGGGGACGACCCCCGAGGTCGATCGGTTCCTTTCCGCATTCCAGGAGGTACTGCCATGAGCAATGCGCCGCGCCGGGCGACGACCGAGCGAAAGACGAAGGAAACGGAAGTGCGAGTCGAGCTGAAGCTCGACGGCTCGGGTACCGCGTCCGCCGACACCGGGCTTCCGTTCTTCGACCACATGCTCGAGCAGCTGGGAACGCACGCGGGATTCGACCTGTCCGTGACCGCGAAAGGCGACCTTCAAGTCGACGGCCACCACACCGTTGAGGACGTCGGTCTGGCTCTCGGCGGCGCGCTGGCCGACGCCCTCGGCGACAAGGCCGGCATCCGCCGGTTCGGCTCCGCCGCCGTCCCGTTGGACGAGGCTTTGGTCGAGGTCGCCCTGGACTTGTCGGGCCGCCCCTACGTGGTGCACGACGTGGACGTCCCCGCCGAGGTGATCGGCACCTACGACAGCGGGCTGACCGAGGACTTCATGACGGCGTTCTCCACGGCGGCCGACATGACGTTGCACATCCACCTGATCTCGGGAAGAAGCCCACACCACGTAGTCGAGGCCGAGTTCAAAGCGCTCGCCAGGGCGCTCGGCGACGCCTGCGCGCCCTCGGGCCGCGGGACGACGCCGTCCACAAAAGGAACGCTGTGATCGCCATCCTCGACTACGGGATGGGGAACTTGCGCTCGGTCGCGCGCGCGGTCGCGCGCGTCGGTGGCGACGCGCAGATAACCGACGACCCGGAAGTGGCCGCCGGCGCGGAAGCGCTGATCGTTCCCGGCGTCGGTGCGTTCGGCGCGTGCATGCGAAACCTCGAGTCGGCGCGGCTCGACGCGTCGGTCAAGGACTTCGCGTCGGGCGAACGGCCGGTGCTCGGCGTCTGCCTCGGCATGCAGGTTCTCTTCGAGGGAAGCGACGAGGATCCCGATTCGGGACTGGGCGTACTGCAAGGACGCGTACGACGACTGCCGGACACCGTGAAGGTGCCGCACATGGGCTGGAACGAGGTGAACTGGACAACCGATCACCCGCTGGTGCGTGGGATCCCGAGCGGCACGCGCTTCTACTTCGTGCACTCCTACGCGCCCGATTCGAGCGACGAAACCGTAGGCGAAACCGACTACGGGCGGGTGTTCTCCGCCGCCGTCGCCAAGGGACGCCTTTTCGCAACGCAGTTTCACCCCGAGAAATCGGGCGAAGCCGGGCTCGCGCTTTACGAGGCGTTCGTTAAGGAGGCGGCGTGATCGTCATCCCCGCGATCGACATTCGCAGAGGGAAGGTCGTGCGCCTGACGCACGGCGATCCTTCCGATGAGACCGTGTACGCGGACGACCCGCTCGAGGTCGCGAGGCGTTTCGAGTCCGACGGCGCGCAGATGATTCACGTCGTGGACCTCGACGCTGCGTTGGAATCGGGCGAGAACCGGCGCGTCGTCCGCGAGATCTGCGGCGCCGTGCAAGTTCCCGTTCAGACCGGGGGCGGCCTTCGCTCGCTCGAGTCGGTCGAGGAAGTGCTTTCCGCCGGGGCCGCGCGCGCGGTCGTGTCCACGCAGGCCGCACTGGATTCCGAGTTCCTGACCGAAGCCGCCACGCGTTTCGGCGACCAACTGGTTGCCGCTGTGGACATCCGGCACGGACGCGTCATGATCCGCGGCTGGAGAGAGGTTGCAGGTCTCGTCGACGAGGTGATCCCTGGCATGGAGACCGCCGGGGCCGCGCGATTCCTGGTCACATCCATCGCCGTCGACGGAACGCTGGAGGGGCCGGACCTCGAGCTTTACAAGCGGGTTCTTTCGCGGACCGGACGCCCGGTGTTGGCGAGCGGAGGCGTCCGCACCTCGGACGATCTCCGCGCGCTTGCGGACCTCGGCGTGGAAGGCGCGATCGTCGGGAAAGCGATCTACGAGGGAACGATCTCGGTGGCAGAGGTGAACGCGCCTTGACCCTTGCGAAGCGTTTGATTCCTTGTCTCGACGTCGATGGTGGACGGGTCGTGAAGGGCACCAAGTTCGTCGAGCTTCGCGACGCCGGCGATCCCGTAGAGCTTGCCGCGCGTTACGACCGCGAGGGCGCCGACGAGCTGGTGTTCCTGGACATCACCGCAACCGTCGAAGGGCGGGAATCGACTCTAGAAGTCATCTCGAAGACGGCCGAACAGGTGTTCATTCCGCTGACCGTAGGTGGAGGCGTGCGAAGCGAGGACGACGTCAGAACACTGCTGCGCGCCGGTGCCGACAAGGTTTCGCTCAACACGGCGGCCGTTCGCGATCCCGGCCTGCTGTCGAGATGCGCCCAACGATTCGGCACTCAATGCATGGTCGTTGCCATCGACGCGCGGCGTTCGAACGGAAGCTGGGAGGTCGTGGTCGAGGCGGGACGAACGCCGACCGGGATCGACGCCGTCGAATGGGCCACCGATGCCACCGAGAGACGCGGCGCCGGCGAGATCTTACTGACTTCGATGGACCGCGACGGAACAGGTGAAGGCTACGACCTCGATCTCCTCGAGGCCGTGTCCGACGCGACCCGCGTGCCGCTCGTGGCAAGCGGCGGCGCCGGCGCCGTGGAACACTTCGCCGCGGCGCTTACCCAAGGCAAGGCCGACGCCGTGCTGGCCGCCTCGCGGTTCCACTTCGAGGAACTGACGATCGCGGAAGTGAAGTCGTATCTGGCGGAACACGGGATCCCGGTGAGGCTGACATGAGCGAAGACGAGGTTCAGGTTTCGGGACTGGAGGATCTCCGCTACGACCAGCGCGGCTTGATCCCGGCCATCGTGCAGGACGTCGACGACAACGCGGTCCTGATGCTGGCGTGGATGAACAAGGAATCCCTGGAACGCACGCGTCAGGACCGGCGCACATGGTTCTGGAGCCGCTCGCGCAAGGAGCTTTGGCCCAAGGGAGCAACCTCGGGCAACCTCCAACACGTAGAGGAGATCCGATACGACTGCGACGCCGACACTCTTTTGGTCCGAGTGCATCAGGTGGGAGCGGCATGTCACACCGGCAACAGGTCCTGTTTCTACCGGACCCTTTAGCCGCGTTTCGTCGAGGGATCGATCACTTTCAGTTTCTTGAAGTATGTGCGGTAGAAGCCTTTATCCCTGGTTAGAAGTCCGTCGGACCGAAGCCACGCATGGGCGCCGATCAGGAAATCGGCAACTATTCGATCACGGCTTCCTCCTGCCTTGCGATATGCGGAAAACGCGGGACCCGCCGCAAGTGGAACGGCCGGGTCCAATGCGGCGAATCGGATGTCCAGCTTGCCAAGAGCATCTGCTGCGCTCGCCGAGTCCGGAAACCACGCAGCGACCTCTGCCCATACGACGTCGCACGCCGTCACCGCACCGAACTCTTGCGCCTCGAGAATCCGCTCACGGGAAGCCGAACTGAATACAGGATCGCCCGAGAAGACATCCAGTACGACATTCGTGTCCACCGCCGTTATCAACGCGCCTCTTCGTCTGGAGACAGCACCGGCGGATCGCCACGAAGCTCGAGCATCATCTCGTCGGTCGTCAGTCCGAGATGCGAGAGGATGCCGAAAACCTCGTCCATCCCCTCGCTGCTCACCCTCTTGCGCGCGACGAGCCGCCCGCGATGCTCCTCGAACTCGAGCACGTCGCCGGCATCGATACCCAGGCTGTCGCGCAACGCCTTCGGGATCGTGACCTGGCCTTTCTCGGATACTTTAGCTGTAGTCATACCTAGAGGGTAAGAATTCCTACTACGAAAGTCAATATCGGGTCTGGTGCCGCCGGGTAAACTCGCGGGACCGTGCTAAAGCTCGTGATTCCGAAGGGCTCCCTGGAGGAGCAGACGCTGCGGCTTTTCGAGGCCGCCGACCTTCGCGTGCGCCGGTCAAGCTCTCGTGAGTACCACGGCACGATCGACGACGACCGGATCGACCGCGTGTCGTTGCTCAGGCCGCAGGAGATCCCGCGCTACGTCGAGGACGGGTTTTTCGACCTGGGCATCACCGGCCGCGACTGGGTGATCGAGACCGGGGCCGGCGTCGAGGAACTGGCTTCACTCGAATACGCGAAGAGCGGTTTGGGACGGGTGAAGGTCGTGCTCGCCGTGCCGGCCGACAACCCGGCGGATAGCGCGAAGGACCTCGCGCCCGATTCGCGGATCTCGACCGAATACCCGGTGATCACAGAGCGGTACTTCGAGAAACTGGGCATCCCTGTCAAGGCTTTGTGGTCCTACGGTGCCACCGAGGCGAAAGTTCCGGAGATCGTCGACGCGATCGTGGACGTAACGGAGACCGGCTCCACACTTCGCGCGCACGGGATGAAGATCATCGAGACGCTGCTCGAATCCGAGGTGTTGCTGATCGCGAATCGGGGGGCCGCGGCGGACCCGGCGAAGCGCGCCGCGATGGAGGACGTGAGGACTCTGCTGCTCGGTGCGCTCGAGGCGGAGAGCAAGGTTCTCATCAAACTGAACGTCTCCGAGGAACGGCTGAAGGACCTCTTGTCAGTTCTTCCTTCTATGAAGTCCCCTACCGTTGCACCGCTTGCGGAGGAAGGCGGCTACGCGATCGAGACGGTCGTCGACAAGTCGTCGGTCAACACGCTGATCCCACAGCTCAAATCCAACGGCGCTACCGACATCCTGGAACTTCCGATCTCGAAGATTGTTCCCTAGTCCGGGTCCTTGCCCGGCCCCCTCGTCGCACCTACTGTTTAGCTCGTGGCTGCAGGTTCGGGCAAGGGACCGTGGATCGTCGCCGGCGCGGTGGTCGTCGCCGGAATCATCGTCGCGATCGCGTTGGTGATCGTGCTGTCGGGAGGCTCGGGTCCGGAGCCGAGCCCCAGTGGGAGCCCGACGCAGACCCAGTCGCCGTCAACCAGCCCGTCCCCCAGCAAGTCGCCGCGGCCGAAGCCGACCAAGTCCCCGAGGCCGTCGCCGTCACCATCCCCCTCCCCGGTGGTGAACAACGCGCTGCTGGTGCGCCAGAGCGTGGAAAGGGCGGCAAACAATGACCGTCCGGGACAGGTGAAACACGTCGGGCACGTCGATTTCTACCGGAATCGCCAGGGTTGCTCCTCGGGTGACTCAGCCAGCGCGAACGTCCGGTACACGGAAGCCGATCCCCAGAAGACCGCGGTTTGGATCTCGTGCCGCAGCGGCTCGAGGTGGATCGTCACCCAGGGCCCGATCTACGGCGAGTAGAAACACACGTCGGCATCATGAGACCTACCGTTGGTCCGCGCGCCCGCGCCTCCGTGCCACGATTGCTCCCACCCCGAGCCCTACAATGAGCGCGACACCAACAGCCCTCGCGACTGCGATCGGGCGAAGTCTCGCAGCTGGGTGACTCACGGTTTCGATGCCCGCGGCTCCTTCAGCAAGTCCACCAGGATCCCCGTGGAAACGCATAAGTACTTGTTGGATCAGTACCCACTCTTCGAAGGCTTCTTCGACTCTCGACTGGACCTGAGTGATCCGCCCCGTTCGCCCTGGGTTCATATGGCCCAGGGCTTGGTTGTAGCGGCTGACCCGCGACTGGGCTTTCGCAGCTTCAACCCTCAGGGCGGCCTCCTGAGTTGCCCAAACCGCGCGATCTTGCTGGACCCTGTGCTCGATGTACGCCTCCGCGTATGCGCGCGCATAGCGTGCCGCGCCGTCGGGGTCACTGTCCGAGAAAGAAATCGTGAGGACGCGCTGACCTGGAGTGACGTCTGCCTCGAGGGAGTCCGGCAGAGTCGCCGATTCAGCAACGCCGAGTCTCCCGGCGGCGAGTGCGGCCACTTCCGGGCCTTTGGCGGCTGATAGCTCCCCGGGCATGTCTACATCCTGTCCAGTGGGAACGGGAATTGAGCGCGGGAGGGGAGGAGGGTGTCCGTCGACTAACGGAATCCCACCCATTGGCCCTACGACCACGCGAGCGGTGCTCGTATACGTGCGCTGGAGAGCCCCATACGCAACCCCAGCACCGACGGATAACGCGAGCAAGGCTGCGAAGATTGCCCGATGTCCACCTATCAGCATCAAAGGAATCCCTAGGGGAAGAACTGGGAATAGGCTAGCAATAGGAGGAACTCGACCCCGGCGGGCCTCACCCGCACCCTTGACACTGTTGCACCTGCAAGGGAAACTAGAGCGAATCCCATCTGAGGAGTAGGAATTGGTCCGCACGCGCTGCATCGGTCTCGTAGGGGCGATGATCCCCTGCCGCTGCTGCTGTACGACCATGCGCGCCCACCGGGTGGCGCGTAGAGGAGCCGCGCGGCCGTAGACTGAGACACCCGGAGAAACGACCTCAAGGGCCGCCGGCGCGGCCCTTTTTCTTTTCCGGAGGCGCAGTGGCAACCAACGACAACCAAGAAGTCGAGATTCCCCGCTCCAAGCGAGGCGAGGGGCAATGGGGCCTGGGCTTCTTCGAGCCACTCAACCTGCCCGAGCGCACGAAGAAGGACGACGAACCGCTCAACGTCCGAAAGCGCATCCTCGAGAAGTACTCGAACGAGGGGTTCCGTTCGATTGACGCGCCGAGCCTCCGCTCGCGGCTTCGATGGTGGGGTCTCTACACCCAGCGCCGCCAGGGGATCCCCGGCGGCTCGACCGCAACGGCCGAGCCGTGGGAACTCGAGGACGAGTTCCTGATGATGCGGATCAGGATCGCCGGCGGGCAGCTCTCCTCCAAGCAGCTTCGTTCAATAGCCTGGGCGTCCGAGCGCTTCGGACGCGACGTCGCCGACATCACCGACCGCCAGAACGTTCAGCTTCACTGGATCCGAATAGAGGATGTCCCGCGAATCTGGGACGCGATCGAAGCGACCGGGCTGACGACCTGCGAAGCCTGCGGCGACACGCCCCGGAACTTCCTCGGCTGCCCGATGGCGGGAGTCGACGCGCAGGAGATCATCGACGCCACGCCGGCGATCGAGGAAACCTCCAGGCGCTACGTCGGCGACCCGCAATTCTCCAACCTCCCGCGGAAGTACAAGACCTCGATGTCCGGCTGCCGCCACCAGTGCGCACAGCACGAGATCAACTGCCTCTCCTTCGTCGGAGTGGAGAACAACGGCAAGGCCGGCTTCGACCTTTGGGTGGGCGGCGGGCTCGGCCCGAACCCCCACTTTGCGAAAAGAACCGGCGGCTTCGTGGAAATCGAGCAGATACCCGACGTCTGGGCCGCAGCGACTTCGACATTCCGCGACTACGGATACCGGCGCGCACGAAACAAGGCGCGGCTGAAGTTCCTGATCGCCGACTGGGGCGCGGAGAAGTTCCGCGAGGTGATGGAGCAGAAATACCTGGGCTACACGCTTCCGGATTCGCCGGAGCCGCCGCCTTCGGACGTCGCTCAGCGCGACCACATCGGCGTGTTCGACCAGAAGGACGGAAACCACTACGTCGGCTTTGCGCCGCGCGCCGGGCGCACGTCCGGGCACCAGCTTCGGATCGTGGCCGACCTCGCCGACCAGTACGGCAAAGGCAGGATCAGAACGACCACTCAGCAGAAACTCGTGATCCTCGACGTTCCACCGGACCGAGTCGAAGAGCTCGTAGACGCGTTGGAGACGCAGGACCTTCGCGTCAAGCCGAGCGTGTTCCGACAGGGCACGATGGCGTGCACCGGCATCGAGTTCTGCAAGCTAGCCATCACCGAGACGAAGGCCAGGGCCCAGTGGATCTATCAGGAGCTGGAGGACCGGCTGCCGGACTTCGACGAGGAACTTCACATCAACGTGAACGGCTGCCCGAACTCTTGCGCCAGGTTCCAGGTCGCCGACATCGGCCTTATGGGGTGCCAGCTTCCCAGGCTCGACGGGACGAAGTCCGACGGATACCTGATCCACCTCGGCGGCGGGCTCGGCGAGAACGTCGCGTTCGGAAGGAAGGCCAAGGGCGTGCGCGTCCTTGCCGAGGAACTGGCGCCCTACATAGAGGCGCTGCTTCGTCGCTACCAAAAGCAGAAGAACGGTCACAAGAACTTCAGGGAGTTCGTGCATTCGCTTAACGACAAGGAGCTGGCCGAGTTCGCGGCTCCGCCGGCGGGAGCGTGAGATGGCCGATGCGACCGGATCCCCGACACCACGGGCCCAGCCCTTCTACTGCCCTTACTGCGGCGAGCAGGAGATCCGCCCCGCCGAGCAAGAGGGTCTCTATCACTGCGCCCTTTGCGACCGCCTTTGGAAGCTCGAATACCACGGGCTCGGTGCCACATGAGTGATCACGTTCTCTTAGACGAGGTCGAAGCCGGCGAGCTTTCGGCGCTGTACGACCAGGAGCCGGCCCAAGAGGTGCTCAACTGGGCGCTCGACCGTTTCCACCCGCGCGTCGCGCTTTCCGCCGGCGGCGGCGCGGAGGGGATGGCGCTCGTCGACATGGCATGGCGCATCAACCCGAACGTGCGAGTCTTCACGCTCGACACCGGGCGTCTGCCGCAGGAAACCTACGACCTCTTCGAGCGCGTCCGCGAGCGTTACCACATCCCCGTAGAGGTGCAGTTCCCCGATCCCTCCGACGTCCAGCCGATGGTTCACCAAAACGGCCTGAACCTCATGTACGAGAGCGTCGATCTTCGTCTCAAGTGCTGTGAGGTTCGAAAGGTCCTGCCGATGAAGCGGTACCTGAAGGACCTCGATGCCTGGATAACCGGGTTACGCCGCGACCAGTGGTCCACGCGCGCCAAGATCCACAAGATCGAGGTCGATCCCGACCACGAGGGCATCGTGAAGGTCAATCCGCTCGCGGACTGGGACAAGCAGCAAGTCTGGGATTACATCCACGAACACGACGTGCCGTATCACGCGTTGCTGGATCAGGGTTACACCTCGATCGGCTGTGCACCTTGCACGCGCGCGGTGAAGCGCGGGGAGGACGAACGCGCCGGCCGTTGGTGGTGGGAGTCGGGTACGGAGAAAGAGTGTGGCATCCACTGCTCCGTCCAGGTGATCCTCGGCGAGGGCAAGCCCGGGCAGGACACGAAGCTCTCGTCATCCGACGGTCAAGGAGGAAAGTGATGGCGTTCGGCTATCCGGTCTCGCTCGAACTGCGCGGCCGACGCGCGGTCGTCGTCGGCGACGAGGCCGTACGGCAGGGCAAGGTCGACGGGTTGCTCCAGGCCGGCGCCGAAGTCACGGTGATCGCCGGTGGTCCTGCTCAGGCGCTCGCCAAGCTGAAAGCCGACGGCGGCGTGCGGGTCGAGGAGCGATCGTTCCGGCCCGGCGATCTCTCCGGCGCCTTCATCTGCGTCGCTTCCTCGGACGATCCCGGGGAACGGGCTGCGATATTCGCAGACGGAAAGGCTTCGGGTGCTCTGGTCAACGTGATGGACGACATCGAACACTGTGACTGGGCGGCCCCGGCGATCGTCCGCCGAGGCGACTTGGTGCTCGCGATCTCGACGGGCGGACGATCGCCGGCGCTCGCAAGCAGGCTGAGGAGGGAGCTTTCGGCGCAGTATGGGCCGGAGTGGGAGGAGGCTCTCGACGTGCTCGAGGACGTGCGCCGCGAGACCCTGCCCGCGTTGCCCGACCTCGTGGAACGCTCGCAGCGCTGGCAGGAAGCGCTCGACCTGGACGAACTGATTGCCTTCGTCAGAGACGGGCGAGCCGGCGACGCTCGCACGGCCCTCGTCGACAGGCTGGTCGGAGCTGGTGCCGGATGAGCGGGATCGTCTACCTGGTCGGCGCGGGGCCCGGCGACCCCCGCTTGCTGACCCTTCGCGGCGCCGAACTCCTTCGCGAGGCCGATGTGGTCGTCTACGACCGTCTCGCGCCCGAAGCGCTCCTCGACTTGGCCCCGCGGCGCGCGGAGCGGATCTACGCCGGAAAGGCGCCGGGCGAAGCCGAACTAGATCAGGAAGCGATCAACGGCCTGATCGTCGGGCGCGCCTTGGCCGGCAAGACCGTGGTTCGCCTGAAGGGCGGGGACCCATTCGTCTTCGGACGCGGCGGCGAAGAGGCTCTCGCCTGTGCGCGAGCCGGAGTTCCTTTCGAGGTAGTGCCGGGAGTTACGTCGGCCGTTGCGGCTCCGGCCTACGCCGGGATCCCGCTGACGCACAGGGGCCTCGCCGCGAGCGTGGCTGTCGTAACGGCGAGCCGCGCGCCCGGGTTTGCCGAGGAGGTCGCGCGCGTCGCCGGCGCCGTCGACACGCTGGTCGTTTTGATGGCCGCCGGGCGGCTGGCCAAGACCTGTCACCTATTGATCGGAGCCGGGCGTCCGAAGGACGAACCTGCGGCCTTGGTGCAGTGGGCGACGACCTCTGATCAGCGCTCGGTTGTTTCGACCCTCGCGGAACTTCCCAAGGCGGCAGCGGCCGCCGACATCGGACCGCCGGCAACGCTCGTCGTCGGCGAGGTAGTCGCGCTTGCCGACGAGCTGTCGTGGTTCGCCGAACTCGGATCGGAAGCCGGCGTCGAGAACGGCTAGCTCGCCTGCTCCACGAGTCCCAGCACCTCTCGCAACGAGGAGATCGCAGGCCCATCCCAGGACTCCTCCTCCGGCCGCTCGATCCCGAGCTCTTCCGCCGGATCGCGAATGAGCACCGCATACATCCCGAGAGCTGCGGCACCGGCCAGCTCGCCGTAGGCGCCGTCCCCGACGTAAAGGCACCCGGGTGCTCCGACGCCCAGCCGCTCGCACGCCAGGAAGTAGATCTCGGGATCGGGCTTTCTAAGTCCCGTTTCGCACGAGAACACGGTTGCGTCCACGTACTGGGCGAGCACCGAGGCTTGCCACAGCCGCGGTGTGTCGGGGGCGCACATGCTTATCAGCCCCAGCGGGTGGCCGCTCGCCTTGAGTTCGCGAAGGGTCTCCTCGGCGCCGGCTCGCGGCACGAAGAATCGGCGATACATCGCGTCGCGAATCTCCAGAGCCTCCCCGATCCCCTCGGGTGATGGACGGTGACCGGCGCGTTCGCAGATCGTCACGAGATTCTCGGTTATGTCGCCGAGCAAACCGGTCTGACGTTCGACGGCCGACGCGCTCCATTCGCGCAGGAAGTCCTCCTGAGGAACCTCCAGGACGACGGCCATCTCGCGCAGCCGCTCGAGGAATCGCGCTCCCATGAACTCACCGACGAGCGTCCCGTAGAGATCGAAGATCACGGCCTGGTACCTCACGAGGTCTTCGCGGCTGCCCTCTGCTTTTCCTCTTCGAGAAGGACCCGCCGGAGCACCTTCCCGATGATCGTCTCGGGAAGGGAGTCGCGGAATTCGATGGATTTGGGGACGCGATATCCGGTCAGGTCCTTGCGGGCCCACTCGATGATCTCCTCGGGCGTCGCCGATTCCCCTTCCCTCAGGACGACGTAAGCCTTGAGGACCTCTCCGCTCTCGTCGTCGGGCACTCCGACCACGCAGACCTTCGCGATCTTCGGGTTGCCGTAGAGCACATCCTCGACCTCGGTCGGATAGACGTTGAAGCCCGACACCTTCACCATGTCCTTTATTCGGTCGACGATTCGGAAGAAGCCGTCGTCTTCCATGACCGCAACATCGCCGGTGTGTAGCCAGCCGTTTCGGATCGTCATCGCCGTTTCGTCCGGGCGGTTCCAGTAACCGAGCATCACCTGAGGACCCATGATGAGCAGCTCGCCTTCCTGCCCCGGCGCCAATTCGCGATCGGGCTCGTCGATGGCGACGATCCGGCACTCCGTGTCGGGAATGGGCATCCCGATGCTGCCCGCCCGCGCCCGCCCGTCGAGCGGGTTAGCGTGCGTGACCGGCGCGGCCTCCGTCAGCCCGTAGCCCTCCACGACGGTTCCGCCCGTCAGTTCCTTGAACTTGGCGGCAACTGATGCCGGAAGCGCTCCTGCGCCCGAGACGCATGCGCGGATCGAGCTGAGATCGAATTTCCGGCTGTCGGGTGCGTTGACGATCGCTTGATAAAGCTTAGGCACGCCCGGAAATAACGTAGGGCGCTCCTTTTGGACCTCCTTGAGAACCATGTGAAGCTCGAAGCGCGGAACCAGAACGAGCTTGGCCGCACGCAGGATGCCGAGGTTCAGCTCCGTAGTCATTCCGTACGAGTGGAAGAAAGGAAGCACGCACATGAGCGCCTCGGTTCCCTCTTCGACGTAGCACCACTCGGAAGCCTGCGTGGCGTTGGCGATCATGTTGAAGTGGGAGAGCATCGCGCCCTTCGACAGGCCCGTAGTGCCTCCCGTGTAGATGAAGCCCGCGGGATCGTTGCGGGGATCCACAGTCGCAACCGGCGGCACCGGACTCTCGCTCTTCATCAGATCCTTCCACCACTTGACCGGCGCGCCGGACGGCACCGGCGGCCACGGCTTGCCCTCGTGTTTCGCATCCTTTTTGAACTTGATCGGCGCGAGGAGATTCAGCGGGAACTTCATGTAGTCGTTGAGCTTCGCGACGACCACCTCGCGCAAGCCGGCTTCCCTTCGCACCGCATCAACCAGGGGATAGAGCTGTTCGAGGACTATCACCACCTCGACACCCGCGTCTTTCAGCTGGTGCGAGAGTTCGCGCTCGGTGTACAGGGGGTTGTTTCCCACGACAACCGCGCCGATCCGCACGGCGGCGTAAAACGCGATGACGTACTGGGGGCAGTTCGGCAAAACCAGCCCGACGCGGTCGCCTTTCTTGACTCCCAGCGACGCCAGGACCGCGGAGAAGCGTTCGACCTCGCGAAGGAGGCCCGCGTAGTCGATGTGCTTGCCGAAGAAGGCGGTCGCCGGCCGATTCGGGTACTTGCGGGCCGAGTTCTCCAGCATGGAGAACACCGACTCCTCCGGATACGGCACGAGCGAGGGCGGCACTCGTTCGGGATAGTTCTCGAGCCAGGGGCGGTGTCCGGTCATCGGGCTGTACTGTAGCCGCGCGTGAGCCAGTGGGCGGAATCCATCCGGGAGCAGGCGGCCCGGGCGCTGCCGCAGGTGGACGGAGTGCTTCGTGTGGCCGGCCTTCGCGAACCGGTCGAAGTCATCCGGGACGGCTGGGGCGTACCCCACATCTACGCCGCCAACACCGACGATCTCTACTTCACTCAGGGCTTCGTCGCCGCGTCGGAACGACTCTTCCAGATCGATCTAATGTTCCGAACGGCAACCGGGCGCCTTTCCACGATGTTCGGCGAACTCGCGCTGCCACTTGACAAGCTGGCGCGCACGGTCGGGTGGAACCGGGCGGGGCGGCGGATCGCGGCCGGCTGGGACGAGTTGTCGATCCGGATAGCGACCTCTTGGTTCGCCGGCATCCGCGCTTACGTGGACCGGATGACGGCCGCGCCTCCCGAGTACGCGGCCCTTTCGCTGCGGCCGGAGCTTCCGAACGGCGAAGATGCGATCCCCGCACTGGCCTCCTGCGCCGTATTCGTCTCTTGGAGCCTCTCGGGGAACTTCGACCGCGAGCTTCTGCGCCACGAGCTGGAGAAGAAGCTCGGCCGGGACGCGATGCTCGACCTGATGCCCCCGGCCGGTCCGGGCGTAGGGTCGAACAACTGGGTCGTCTCCGGCTCCCGCTCGGCGTCGGGAAAACCGATGCTGGCCAACGACCCCCATCTCGCGGTTCAGACGCCGTCGCTGTGGTTCGAATGCCACCTCGCGGCCCCGGGCTTCGAGGTGGCCGGAGTGAGCCTTCCCTTCGCGCCGGGAGTTCCGATCGGTCACACGGCGCACACGGCGTGGGGCGCGACGAACGTCGGCGGCGACACGCAGGATCTCTACCTGGAACGCCTGAACGAGGACGAAACGGCGGCGCTGTTTCGCGACGAATGGGAACCGCTCACGATCCACCACGAGCAGATCGAGGTTCGAGGTCGCGACGAGCCCGTTGTCGTCGAGGCGCGGGAAACGCGTCACGGGCCGCTTCTCGATTCGTACGTTCTTGGAAGCGGCGTGCCCCGCATCGTGGAGGGCGGCATCGAAGAGCCCCTGGCACTTCGCTGGATCGGGTTGGAACAGGCAACGCCTCCATCGACTTTGCACAGGATGGCCCTGGCGAACAACTTCGAGGAGTTTCGCGAGGCCGTGAAGACCTGGGTGTGCCCCGGGCAGAACATCGTTTACGCCGACGACTCGGGAACGATCGGTTATCAATGCACGGGGACATATCCGGTTCGCGCCCGCGGGGATGGAAGCGAGCCCGTGCCGGGCTGGACCGGGGAGTTCGAGTGGACCGGCACTATCCCCTTCGAGAAACTGCCGTGGAGCGTCGATCCTCCAGAGGGATTCATCGTGACGGCCAACGCGCGTCCTCACGCCGCCAACTACCGGCACTTGATCGGCACGGACTTCACGCCGCCCTATCGCGCGAGGAGGATCGAACAGCTGCTCAAAGACGGCGGTCATTCGGCCGGGTCCTTCGCGCGCATCCAGATGGACACCAAGTCTTTGCCGGCGCACGAGCTACTGCCCCAGCTGCTCACTTTCGAGCCGGACGACGAGCGGCAAAGGCGTCCGCTCGCCCTTTTGGCCGATTGGGACGGGGATCTCTACGCCGAATCCGCCGCCGCGGCCCTTTACGAAGCCTGGCTCGTGAAGATCGCCGAGCGAACCCTAAGGCCGAAGCTGGGCGCCCGGTTATTCGACCACTATTACGCGGCACACCGTGGGTCGAACGCTTTCCTGTTCGACGCGTTGCCGCGTCTGTTGCACTCGCCGAACGGCGAGTGGTTCCCCAACGGGAAGGACGCTCTGCTGGGTGACGCGCTGACTGCGGCACTCGACGAACTCACCTCGCGTTTCGGCGACGACCCTTGGCAATGGGGATCGATGCACGCAGTGGCCTTCGCGTCGCCGCTCGCGATGATCCCCGAGCTGACCGAGACCTTCACCGCCGGATCCGCCGAGGTTGGCGGGGACGAGCAAACGATTCACCAATCGAAATACGAACCGGGGTCTGGGTTCGACGCGGTAGTGATTCCCTCGTGGCGAACGATCGTCGACCTATCGGATACGGACGAGACGCTCGGCGTACTTGTCCCTGGACAATCGGGGAATCCCGCATCGCCGCATTGGAACGACCAGGTCGGGCCCTGGTCGCGCGGCGAGCACCACAGGATGCCGTTCACCCGCGCGGCCGTGGAAGCAGGTGCCGCGGCGACCCTGAGGCTGTCACCGGCCTAAGGGTTATCATCCCGAAACCGTGCCGAAGTCCAAAGGACGACAGAAGCAGAAACGGCGATCCTACGTCCCGCCGCCCCCGAAGAAGAAGCGCAAGCCGAGCCCGAAGTGGTACGGCGTCGTGCTGCTGGCGCTCATGTTCATCGGTGTCGGCATCATCGTCCTCAACTACATGGGCCTCGTACCAGGAAGCGGAGGCGTGGCGGCGAGCAAATACCTATGGGTCGGCCTCGGCTTCATCGCCGCAGGGTTCCTGGGCTCCACCCGCTGGCGCTAACTACAGCCCTGTAATTATCCCCATGGGATTTCCCCATTGTGGAAAACCCCGGCTTCGGTCAACCGGGGTGGGTCCCAGGGGCGCGAGGGCGGCGGACGACCTCCATCGGCTCGCCGCAGTGCCGGGGGATCTGTATCTCGCCCAGCTGCGTGACCTTGTATTCCGTTCCGCACTCACGGCAAACGAAGAACACATCCAGGTCCGCGACATCCTCGGGCTCGATCCGCTCGGTGCGGCCTGCGCCGGCGGACACCGCGCGGAGGGCGATGATTCCGAGCCAGAGGATCACGCCGCCGATCGCCAGTCCGACGATGATGCGCCAGATCACGCTCGCCAGTGAATCACAACGCCTAGACCTGCTCCTCTTGCTCGTCCCGGTCGCCCTTGCCGGGGTCCGTCAGCCAGTCCTCGGGGCGGTCCAGCGGGTCACCCTCACAATCCGGCGCACGCTGGGGCAGGGGCGCGGCCGCGCGCGGCTCCTGTTCGAAATCGAACGCCTGGCTCATGTTGTTCGCCTTGCGGTCCCGCTCATTCAGAGGCGCGAGGCCCCAGTTGTCCTCGACGAAGCGAAGGATCGAGGAGAACTCGCCGAGCTTCGAATCGACGAAGCCCTCCTTCGCGTAGGGCGAGATCGTGATCGTCGGCACGCGGAATCCGAGCCCGAAGCCGTCGAGCGCCGGGGGCGCAACGTGGTCGTAGAACCCACCCCAGTCGTCCCAAGTCAGGAAGATCGCCGTGTCCTGCCAGTAGGGACTCTCCTGCACGGCGTTCACAATCTGTGTGGTCCAATCCTCACCCCAGCAGATGCTGTACTCGGGGTGATCGGACCATTCGAATCGCGGCGTGATCCAGGTGACCGGCGCCAGCTCACCCGCCTGCAGGTCCGAGACGAAGTCGTCGACCGGCCGAATGTGCTCGTTCCACAACTTGTCGTTGTTCTGGTACTTAGGGATCGCGGAATACGCCGACCAGATGTACCCGACCTGGTTCGGGGTCGCCGCGTAGTACTTCCACGGGATGCCTTTCTCGTTCAGCAGGTCTCCCACCGTGGGGATGTCGAAGCACGGACGCACCTTCTTGATCGCCGGCCTGTCGTCCCACGGCTTTCCCTTCTCCGGATAGATGGAAACGCGTCCACTGGATGGGATGTCGCATCCCCACGTCTTCGCCAGGCGCTGCGTCTGCATAGCGGCGATCTGTTTCTGCGACTGGTCGGGGTTGTCGCGCGTCCGGGCCGACGAGGCCGCGATCGTGAAGAGGTGATTGGGGAACGAAGGCCCGACGGCCGACGCGAAGAACCTGTCGGAAAGGACATAGTCCTGCGCCAGTTTCCAGTAGTTGGGTATGTCCATCGGCCGCATCTGCGTGTAGGCGAATTGCGCACCGACCAGGTTGTTGTAGAAACCGTCCATCCTGCCGCCGTTGTAGTCCTGCAGGTACTGGACGTAGTCGTGCGGAAGGTCGCCCGGATAACGCTGGCCCGGCGGCGGGTCCAGCTTTCGCGTGATGACGTCGCCTACATCGGCGTTGAACTCTTTGGCAACCTCGGAGAAGAAGACCTCCATCTTCCCCTTCGTCACACCGTTGGCGCCCGGCATCTTGCCGAAGAGGTGATCGAAGGTCCGATTCTCCTTGATGATGAAGACGACATGTTTGATGGGCCACTTGGTTTCGGGCTCGGGCGGCGCCTGCGACGGCTTGGGAGACCTTCCGCCGCCCGTGCAGGCCGCGAAGACCAAGACGCCCGCAAGAAGCGCCGTGGCTGCACGGGACTCTCTACCGATTGCACGCAAATTGTCGTCCAAGATCGCGGGAACGCCAGAGTGTACAGACTTTCATACAAAGAGGGGCCGCCGCCGCCATCACATTGAAGGCCTCGTCCAACTGTTAGTGCCCTTCGAACTGCGAACGGCCTGATCGTTCCAAAATCCATCCTCGCGAGCCTGTGGGTGACTCGCCCGTCAGCATCTCAACCGCAAGTATCCAAGCGGACCTCTCCGCTTCGCTTACTGGTTCATCGTGAAATCGGTAATCGTGCTTCCTGACGAACTCCTGCAGGTCCCTCCGGGTTCGATTGGAGGACAGCGTGAAGAGATCGATTAGCCGACCTGCCTGTTCCCGCCCATCAACAGCCCCAAGACCGATGCGGACGTGAGGCAGGCAAACGAATCGGCCCGAGAGGCGGGCCCGTTCGAAGATCTCGTCACCTTCCCGCGCCTCCCCAAGAATTCGCAAGTAGCTATCGGTGGTCTCGTCGGCTCGCTCGCAAGCAGGACAGCGCGACTCCGGCACCGGAGCGCTGATACGTCGTCGTCGAACGGCAACGACGAGATCCCGTTCGACGTGGCCAAGAAAGTCTTCATACATTACGGCCATTCCGGTTGCCAAGGCCCGCTCGTACGCGACCTTGATGGCCAGCTGCCCATGGCTGCCGCAGAAGCCCTGGGATTCGCGAAGGCGATGACGGATTCCGACGTCATTGACGGACTCCCAAAGCACCGCACCTATGTACCGGCGGGCCGATCGAAAGGATCCGCGGCAGGCTGGGCATCCTGGATGCTCGAGATCGGCCAAAAGATCTCGGTAGCCTGCTTGTTGCGCGATAGAGCCCCTCATTTGTCCCTACCTTCTCCGGAGTAGGGACCATCAGCCCTTACGGGCGGTTTAGGCGGACTCCCATCGCCTGCGGTGGCGTCATTCTAAACCGGATCGGGGCTAGTTCGTCGATTGGAGTTCGGCGGTAACATGACCTGAGTACGGGGTGATGAGGCCCGCCGTCAACCGCCCTGGTTCCTGGGCTGATGGCCTCTACCAGCAATAGTCGCGCTGGTGGAGCCCGCCTCCTTCCGGCGCGAAGGAGGTGAAGCGGGTGAACATCTACTTGGTCGCCGGCGTCTGGGTCCTCATGGCCTTCGTCGCAGCCCTCATCAGCGTGCGGCTCGGCATTTCCGTCGCCCTTGTCGAGATCCTCGTTGCAGCTATCGCGGGGAACACCCCCGGTCTCGCCGAGCACATCCACCAAGCTGGATTCACAACTTTCCTCGCGAGCGTCGGCTCGCTCATGCTCACATTCCTCGCCGGCGCCGAAATCGACCCTGTGTCTCTTCGAAACCACTGGCGGGCAAGCGTTACGATCGGCTTCGTCTCATTTCTCCTGCCATTCGCGGCGGCGACTGCATTTTGTTACTTCGTCCTAGGCTGGAACCTACGCGCGTCGGAGGTCGGAGGCATTTCTCTCAGTACCACTTCGGTTGCGGTCGTCTACGCGGTCATGGTGGAAACGGGTCTCAATCGCGAAGAACTCGGGAAGCTGATCTTGGCTGCTTGTTTCGTTACGGACCTGGGGACCGTTCTCGCCCTTGGCGGTCTGTTCGCCGAAGCAAAGGTAATTCTGATCGTATTCGTCATCGTCTCCGGCCTTGCTCTGGCCGTGCTGCCCGCAGCGACGCGGCTAATAATTCGTTCGATGGGCCACCGGGTCAGTGAACCCGAAATCAAGTTTCTGCTCGTCGTGCTCCTATGGCTTGGCGCCCTGGCCACCGCTGCCGGAAGCGAGGCAGTCCTCCCCGCCTACCTGGCCGGACTCGTGATCGCAGGCATCTTCGTGCATGATCGAGTGCTGATAGATCGCATGCGCTCGATCGCTTTTGCCCTCTTAACCCCATTCTTTTTCCTACGGGCCGGACTCCTCATCTCGTTTCCAGCCGTGACGGCTGGTGCGGGAGTCGTCCTTCTCCTTCTCGTGGTCAAGGTGTGCGCAAAGGCCGGGGGCGTGTGGCCTACTGCAAAGTTCTTCGGGATTCCGAGGCGAGAACGTTCCTATCTAACCCTCCTCATGGCGACCGGTCTCACGTTCGGATCGATCGCAGCCCTCTTCGGCCTCACGCATGGACTCATCGACAAAGAACAGTATTCCCAACTAGTAACGGTGGTCATACTTTCCGCCCTCATTCCCACGATCATCGCCCAGCAGTTCTTCCTGCCCCGGCCGATCGTTGAGAAGGCGGCGCAGGAAGAGGCGCTCGGAGCCGAGGACATCTCGCCCGACCGCCGTTGGTGGCTCTTCAAGCGGGGGAACAACGCGGAGGGACAATGAGCCGTGCGTCAAGGCTCGCTCCGGCGAGAGCCGCGGCCATCGCCCGTGTGGCACAATCTGGACCCCTACCAGGAGGATCGATGCAGGCGTTCGAAGCGGTGCAGGGCTTCTACCAAACGGCGGCACAAGGGATCGGGCTTGATCCCGGCCTGCGCGAGGCCCTCGGCGGCCCATTCCGCGAGATCTGGGTCCAGGTCCGCTTCCCCATGGACGACGGCTCGCTCGGCGTCTACTCCGGTTACCGCGTCCAGTACAACAACGCTCGCGGACCGTACAAGGGAGGCATTCGCTTCCACCCGATGGTCTCGATCGACGAGGTTCGCTGTTTCGCCGCGCTGATGACTTGGAAGACCGCCCTCGGAGACGTGCCGTTCGGCGGAGGAAAGGGCGGCGTAATAGTCGACCCGAAAGTGCTTTCGACCGCCGAGCTCGAGCGGCTATCCCGCTCGTACGTTCGCGCGATCGCGCCGGTGATCGGCCCCCACGAGGACGTTCCGGCACCAGACGTCAACACGAACGCGCAGACGATGGGGTGGATGTTCGACGAGTATTCGAGCATCGCCGGCTACCATCCCGCAGTCATAACGGGTAAACCCGTGTCGGTGGGCGGTTCGCTCGGGCGCGCGGAGGCGACAGGCCGCGGCGGGCTGATCGTCCTCGACAAGCTGGCCGAGGACAGCGGCCTCAAGCGCGCCGGAACGAAGGTGTCCGTACAGGGATACGGGAACGCCGGGTCCTGGTTCGCGATCCTCGCCCACGACCTCGGTTACCCGATCGTCGCGATTTCGGATTCCAAGGGCGCTATCGTGAACCCACAAGGGCTCGATCCGACCGCCGTTCTCGCACACAAGGCGGAGACCGGCTCGGTTGCCGACTTCAAGAACGCGGAGACCCTGGCGCCCGACGCAATCATCGGCGTGGAGGCCGACGTTTTCGTGCCGGCGGCGCTCGAGGAAGCGATCAACGGCGAGAACTGCGATGAGTTGAAGGCCGATGTCGTCCTCGAGATAGCGAACTATCCGACGACCCCGGGGGCCGACAAGGCGCTGAACGACAGGCGTGTGACGGTCGTTCCCGACATCCTCGCCAACGCCGGCGGAGTCGTCGTCTCCTACCTCGAGTGGACGCAGAACATGCAGCACGAACAGTGGACCGAAGAGAAGGTCAACCGGCGGTTAACCGACAAGATGCGAACCTCGACCGGCGAGGTGACGGGAAGAGCGCTGGCCCAGGACATCACGCTGCGCGAGTCCGCCTACGAGATAGCGGTGGCGCGCGTGGCGCAGGCTGAGCACGACAGGGGCCATCAGTAGGAAGCCTGGTTACTCGGGGACCGAAATCCCCGGAACCTTCCGGGCGTAGAAGTTCAGCCTCCGGCGCATGTGATCGATCCGCTCTTCTATGACGGACGAAGCGTGACCGGTGTCGTATTCGAACACCTCGACCTCACCGCCGGCTTCGCGTAACGCCTTCATATAGTTCTCAACTTGTCGCGGCGGGCATCTGGAGTCGTTCTCGCCGTAGAGGATGAACACCGGACACTTCACCCGATCCGCATAGGTGATCGGCGACCGTTCCGCAACGAATTCTGGGATCTCGTCCGGTATGCCGCCGAGAAGGCTACGGTCCCAGGCTTGAAGCGCCGGCGCGGAGTCCGCGTAGGACGCGTAATAGTCCCCGACCGGGACATCGGCGACGCCCGCCCGCCACCTGGCCGGTTCGATGCCGATGGCCAGCAGGGTTATGTAGCCGCCCCAAGACCGGCCCGTGATCGCGACCCGTTCCGGATCGGCAACGCCCTCGGCAACCAATGCGTCCAAAGCAGCCACATGGTCTTCCACTTCCGGAAAGCCGATGTTTCCGACCAGCCAGTCCTCCCACTCGCGGCCGTAGCCCGACGATCCCCGGTAGTTGACGAGCGCAACCGCGAAGCCCGCGTCCAGGAGCGCTTGGTTCGCGGGATACCAGTAGTCGCCCCAGAACCAGTTGGGGCCACCGTGGGCGTTGATCACCAGCGGGTGAGGGCCGTCGCCGTCGGGTTCCAGCAGGAAACCATGAATGCGTTGCCCGGAAGGGTTTTCGAAATGAAATGAGCGAAGCGGCCTGGCCTCGGTTAGCTCGTTTCGGCCCGCCTCCGGAACGAGGACGTCGTCGCCGGTCGAGGAAAGGATCCGCGGCGAGCGGGAGGCGGAATCCCAGCAGTGCCAGACATCGCCGCTCGGCCGGACTCCGGACCCCCAGATGCATCCGTCGGGATGCGAAATCGGCTCGATACTTCCCGATTGCAAATCGAACTTATGAAGGTAGTCGCGGCCCTCGTGGAACTGAACGAGAAGCAGCGCGGACGCATCCGGCCACCAGTCGTATGGCTCTATCTCGCCCGGGAGATCGAGGTCGAGGTCGCGAATCTCCCCCGTATCTAGGTCCCATATCGCGGGGCGCTTCCACCCGGTCAGATCCCGTCGAATGGCCAGCCTGTGGTCGGCCGGCGACCAAGCGCCTCCCCAAAGCGAGAAGCCCGGCCCGTCCCAAAGGTCGCCCACGGCTTCGCCCGAGGAGGCGTCGTAGACGCGGAGCGCGGGCCGCCTGTTGTCACCTTGCTCGGCATGCGAGATGCAGACGAGCGTCTCATCGCGCGATAGACCTGCGAGGTTCTGCCCGCCCCACTCCGGCGATTGCACGCGTAACTCCTCGTGATGCCGGGTGAGTTCGCGAAGCTCACCGTCAACGGATGCGTAGACGACGAAGCCTTCGTCGAATCCGAATCCGGCCGCGGCGACATGATGCCCTAGCGCAAGGCCTGAGGGCCAGCCTTTCGGGATATCCGGAAAAAGCTTCCCGGGCTCCTCACCACCCCCGAATGGCTCGGTCATCCACCAGCCGGACTCGTCCCCCGTCGGATCCCGGAACCACACCACCTGCGTCCCGTCCGCGCTCGCTTGAGGATCGACCATCTCCTGGATGATCATTCCGACCGGCTCGTTCGTTACGCGCCTGCGCATCCCGGTGGCCGCGTCCCACACGTGCACCTGATAGGCGCCACTTTCATCGCTGATGTAGGCGAGCCGATCGGGCGCGTCCCGCGACCACGATGGCAAGGTCAATACCGGGGCGTGAAAACGCCGCTCCCAATCAGGGCGCGTCTCTTCTCCGGTTCGTTCGCTCATCGGGGTAGGCAAAGTAGCATGCGGCAATGCGCCGCCTCGGCCACAGTCCCTTCCGAAACAGGATCAGGGGATTCGGATACTTCAGGCGTCTCGGACCGGGGATGATCACAGGCGCCTCCGACGACGACCCATCGGGAATCGGCACTTACTCGCAGGTCGGCGCGGCGTTTCGATTCGACCTCCTATGGACGGCGCTGCTCACGCTGCCGCTCGCGACGGCTGTGCAGGAAACGACGGGCCGTCTGGCCCTGACGACCGGCAAGGGTCTCGCCGCCCTGATCCGCGAACGCTTCCCGAGGCCCATCCTTCTTGTCGCGGTCGCGCTGGTAACCGTCGCCAACGTGTTCAACCTGGGAGCCGACATCGGGGCGATGGCCTCGGCCACCCAGCTGCTCGTTCCCCTTCACCACGCGATACTCGTCGTCGCCTTCACGCTGGTTATCCTCGGGCTCGAGGTCTTCCTGCCGTACAGGAGCTACGCGAAGATCCTCCGCTGGCTCTGCGTCTCGCTCGGCGCCTACATCCTGGTCCTGTTCTTCGTCGGACCGGATTGGGGAACGGTTCTGCTTCGAACATTCGTTCCTCGTGCCGGCCTCGATCCCGCAACCCTCGCCGCGCTGATAGCCATACTCGGCACCACGATCTCCCCCTATCTCTTCTTTTGGCAGGCCGGCGAGGAGGTCGAGGAGGAGATCGAACACCACGAGCCGAATCGATTAAGCGACTCGCACATTCGCACGATGCGCGTGGACACCTTCTCCGGCATGTTCTCCGCGGTCGCCGTCATGTGGGCGATCATGGTCGCGTCGGGGGCCACCCTCGGCGCGAAGGGCATGACCACAGTTCAGACGGCAACCCAGGCGGCCGAGGCACTCCGCCCGCTGGCCGGCCAGTTCGCCAGCCTTTTCTTCACGCTCGGTATCGTCGGCACAGGGCTTCTGGCCGTGCCCGTCCTTGCCGGATCCGCCGGCTACGCGATAGCGGAAACGGCCGGATGGCGCGAGGGCCTATCCAAACGCTTCAAGCAGGCCCCCGGCTTCTACCTCGCTGTCGTCGCAGCAATGCTCGTCGGACTCGCCCTGAACTTCTCCGGGATTAATCCGATACGGGCGCTCTACTGGGCGGCGATTCTGAACGGGCTCGCGGCGCCGCCGCTGTTACTGCTCATGCTCGTCCTGGGCAATTCCAAATCGATCCTCGGAGACAGAACTTCGGGGCGTGTTTCCAACACGCTGGTTGCCACGGCCCTGGTGCTCATGACCGTGCTGCCGATCTTGTATCTGCTTCGCTAGGTCAGCGGCGAGACTTCAGGGCCGTCCGAACCGTGAGTATCGCGGCGAGTGCGATCAAGCCCGCTCCCACGATGATGCGGTTCACGTCGATCGCGGGCTGCCACTGCACCTGGTCGCCGCGGACGACGTAAGCGCCAACCGGCCTGGCGCTCAGTCCGAATCCGCTTCCGGAGCCCTTCCCCTGGCCTTCGGCCTCGCCGCCCCCGCCGCCGGCACCACCCAGCACCTTCGCCGCCGGAACGACGGTGACGCCGTTCTTCTCGTACGGATCGCCGAAGACGCGCTTGACCGTCATCGCCTCCCGCGCCTTTCCGATCACTCCCTCGTACTCAGTGGGCATCGGCCCCACCTCCTCATTCCATCCTGGACCCGCAAGCGCGAAAGGCCAAGTCCGCGCTTGACCGGCGGCGGCTCCGACGGGTATCCATGGGCGCATGACCGGCGGCTCAACGATCGTGTTCTTCCCCGAGGGGGCCTACGGGCCGACCAACAACTGCGTGGGGATCGGCAGCGTTCTTCAGAAACGCGGCGCGCGAGTGGTCTTCGTGGTCGAGGAATCCTTCGCGGGAACGCTCGAGGCCAAGGGTTTCGAGGAGGCGCTCATGCGCCTGAAGCCCCCGCCGGAGGTTCCCGAGGTCCCGGGCCAGTTCTGGAAGGACTTCGTCCGGGAAACGGCCCCGGAGTTCCGCAAGCCGACGATCGAACAACTCGAGGGATTCATCAAACCGGTATTCGAGGAACTGATCGACGGCGCGAAATACGTGGACGATCGGCTGAACGAGATCTTCGATGATGTTCAGCCGGATGTGATCGTCGAGGACAACGTGGTTGCGTTCCCCGCGGTGGTCGCCGCCGGCAAGCCCTGGGCGCGGATACTCTCCTGCAACCCCCTGGAACTCAAGGATCCGGAGCTTCCTCCAGCCTTCTCGGGTTACCCGACTGAAGATCGAACGGATTGGGACGAGTTCCGCGCTCGCTACGCGGGGTTGCACGCCGACCTGTGGAAGGACTTCAACGAGTTCTGCGTCGCGCGGTCCGGCCAGGCTCTCGACGACCTCGAGTTCATGTACAGCTCGCCGTACCTCAACATGTACCTCTATCCCGCCGAGGCCGACTATCCACGATCGGTAACGTTGCCCGGCAACTGGCACCGGCTCGATTCCTCGGTGCGCACAACCGACGAGCGCTGGGAGATCCCCGCGGAGCTGGGAGACCGCGGAACGCTCGTGTACCTCAGCCTCGGGTCGCTCGGCTCCGCCGACGTCGGGCTGATGAACCGCCTGACGGCGCTGCTCGGCGAGAGCGGCAACCGCGTGGTCGTCTCGATGGGTCCCCAGCACGATGAGATCCGGCTCGCGGACAACATGGTCGGGGCCGAGTTTCTCCCGCAGACCTCGATCCTGCCGCAGGTCGACCTGGTCATTACCCACGGGGGAAACAACACCGTCACCGAAGCCATGCATTTCGGGAAACCGATGATCGTCCTGCCGCTGTTCTGGGACCAATACGACAACGCGCAACGCATGCAGGAGATCGGCTTCGGCGTAAGGCTGCCCACCTACGAATTCGAAGACGACGAACTGCTCGGCGCGATCGACCGATTGATCGCCGACGAGCCTCTGCATGCGCGCATCGGCGCGACCGCGGCGAGACTGCAGGCGAATCCCGGCACGGAACAAGCGGCGGACTTGATCGAACGACTTGCGCGCGAGAAGGAGCCGGTTACGGCGTAGTTACTCCCCGGCAAGAGGCCACGGGTTCGGCTTGCAGGCCCCCACGCCCTTCGACTGCTGCATCATCACCGGCGCTTTTAGGCCCGTGCCCGGACATGTCGAATGGCCGCGGCCGAGAGCGTGCCCGACCTCGTGGTTGATCATGTAGACCCGGTACCGGGCCAGATCGTTACCGAACGCGTCCGCGCCGTTGTTCCATCGCCAGGAGTTGAGGACCGAACGGCCGTTCATGTAACAGGAGAAGACCCCGCCGGTCGGTAGCGGGCGGCAAAGCTCGTCGGTCTTGTCGGGGCTTGCGAGCGTGACTCGGAAGGCCGCGGAGCCGTGGCTAACTCGCTGGAAGGTGCCGGGCCAGCTCCGCTTGTCGAACAGGACGCGTTCGACGATCAGCGCGAACTTCTCGGGGTCAACCTTTATGCCCTCCTCGACCTCGACGATGAACCGGGTGGGCGCCCCGGCACCGGAGATCTTGCTCTTTCCGGGAGCGACGAGAAGCTTGCCCGTCGGGTGGTAGCGTTCCTTCTCAGGCTTCTGTTTTCGAGTCGGCTTCTCTTTTCTCGGCTTTTGTGTCCGAGGGGACGGCTGAGAGGAGGGCGACGGACGGACAGAGGGACTCGTAGGAACGGCTTTCTCCGAACTCGGCACGTCGCCGCTGAACACGACAAGCGCCGCGACGGCAGCGACAACACCGAGCCCCAGGGCGACACGCATGAACGGGACGCGTTTGGCCAAGGCGACTTCATCCTAGTGGGGGCCGAGACTTCGATTTCGAATGATCGCCATAGTTCCGAGGACGGCCGCTAGCGTGGCTATGGAGCCATACACCCACGCCTCTTCGATAAGAGCAATAATCGCGAACACCACATTAATCGGAGTGATTACAAGGTAAAAGATGCGCTCGCCTCGTGTGAGAGGTCTTGTTTTCTTACCCACAGGTCAAGTCCCAGGCCGACATTGCGATCTCAGCTATCAGGTTTCTTGCTGCTGGGCCCGCCCGAGACGCTCTTTTTCGCATTCTGGAACGAGCGGGGTGGCGGTTTCCGCCGCCAGGGCCCATCTAGGGTCATATCGGCAAAACCGGGGGCGGGAGACCGCTCCAGCTCTTCGGCCGCCTCAGTCATTTGGGAGACCGACCCCGTGCTATCCGACGCTTCTTCAATTCATCCCACACTCGCGCAAAGTGTGCGGTAACCGAAACCCCGGCAGCTGTGAGAATAGGCAGCAGGAGGGCCACTCGCAGCCAAACCAGCCCATCGGGACTTAATCTGAGCGACAGAATCGCGTACATGCCGACACCAGCCGCAATCAGAATAAATTCGATTCCTACAGCGAGTTGGCGGCGACGCTGCGCGGCTTCAGTTTCGAGCCATCCCGTCCCGTGTCTCCGCCAGACAACATAGCCCGCAATCGCACCCGGGAGAATCCACACTCCAATGGCCCCAAGCGCCGCGCCCACAAGAATCGGATACTTCTCCAAGAGACCGATGGAAAGGAAAACGAAAATGCCCCCGGCCATGACAAATCGTTCGGGATCATTGCTTCCCGCCTGCGCAGAACTGGCTTGTCGGAGGATGGCGAATCCCGCCAAGGCCGCGGCGGCCGAAGCAACCGCCAGACCGATGTGCCCGATTACTTCGGACACAAGAGATCCACACCCGTGAAACCCATCAAGGTGCTCGGAGGTAGGGGATCGGCTTCGGGGTTTTCTCGGAAGGCTTCCGCGAAACGCCCCTCGCCGAAGGGTTCGTATCCGTAGCTCCACATGAGCTCGCCCGACTGGTCCGTGGTGTTCACCACAGATCCGATCGCATCGTAGTGATAGTAGGAGTCCCTTTCGCCGTCTTCCTCCGAAAAGATCAGGTCATGCCCGTATATGTGGCGGCGAGGGTTTCCTCCTTCGGTGTCTTCTTGGGCGATCATGGGAAGCGGGTGGTTCAAGAACGCATACCTAGCTTTTTGGCGAATTCGCCGCGGGGTGCTGCGCATCGGGGCCTCTTTGCGAAGGGCCACTGAAACCACATCGCGGCAAAACTCTTCCGGGAACGCTTTTGACATGTTGACCTTCCTTTCATGTGAGGTTCGATCCTCACAAGTTAGGAGTCAACCAGAGCTGGGGCAGACCCCGTGTTCCCGACGTCGTCGTATGAGGAGCGGATGAACGGATCGGACGGGCCTTGGCAGGTGGAGTTGACCCGGTTCGGTGGGAGTCATACGCCTAACTCGATTGATTCTCTCTCTTATCAGCGACTCGCCGAAGGGCTAGGACATCGGCAAGCATGCCAGCAAGGAAAACGATGTAGGCGAGAACTATAGCCTGAAGAAGAAGCAATCCCGCAGTGGAATTCTCATCCTGAATGAACGCCACATAATGATATGTGTTTGAGGCTAGAAGCACGGCACCAGTCAGCATGGCGATCCACTGCGTACGTGGAACCGGACCAAGCCAGAGCACCCTCCTGATGAGCAGCACGAATGGAACCGCCGCAATAGCGGCGAAGGTGAGCCTCCCAGCTGTGGCGGCCAAGCCACCGTACAGGCCGTGGTTGGCGATCAGCCAGCCCCAGAACATCGCCACTTCAATCAGTCCGATTACCCCTAATATCAGACGTGGAACATGAATGCGCATTCTCACTCCAAGTGGACGTTCTGCCCCAGCCTAGGCTTGCCCAGAATGTCCACTGTCGTATATAGAAACCTACCGCCAAAATCAGTCCGACAACGACACCGCGTCGCGCCACGAAGCTACCCCCTACTTGCGAACTCTGTGGTTATCGGCCCTTTTGGGGGGTTGCTTCAGCTCTTATGGAAATTAGGCCGCAGAATTGGAGGTCTACCAATTCGCGATTGATGCCGAATAATAGGTAGATGATGTCCATCAAGCTGGGACTACGCGCGGCGACGGTTGCCCTGGTCACCGCATCCCTCATCGGCCTGCCGGCGGCCCCCGCCTACGCCCTCAACGCCGAGCTGTTCGCCGACGGACTGGACTTCCCGGCGGCCTTCACCTTCGCACCCGACGGCCGAGTGTTCTACGGCGAGCGCGCCAGCGGAGAGATCCGGATACTTTCCGACGACGGCTCGAACGCGCCCGGGAGTTTGTTCTTCACGATCCCGAATGTCGTGACTTCGGGCGAGCGGGGCTTGCTGGGGATCGCCCTTCATCCCGATTACGCCACGACGAACTATGTCTACGCGTACGCCTCGCGGGAAGTGTCTCCCGGCAACTTCCGAAATCAGATCTGGCGGATCGAGGACAACGGCGGCACCGGGGAGAACGACACCATAATCTTCGACTCGCTTTCAGGAGGAGGCGGTAACCACAACGGCGGCCGGATGCTGTTCGGTCCGAACAACCTGCTGTTCGTAATAACCGGAGAGGGGCTGAACCCCAGGAACTCGCAGCGCCGGGGCAACCCCTTGGGAAAGGTCCTTCGCATGAGGCCGGACGGCAGCGTTCCCAACAGCAACCCTTACAACAACCGCACCTGGGCGTACGGCATCCGCAATTCGTTCGGGTTCGACATCGACCCCGAAACCGGCCGCGTCTGGGCGACGGACAACGGTCCCCAGTGCAACGACGAGCTGGATCCGATCTTCAAGGGAAGGAACTACGGCTGGGGTCCGCATCAGACATGCGAGCATCCGCCCAAGACGCCGCGCAACACCAACCAGGACGGCCCGAATCCGGTGCTTCCCAGCCGTTGGTTCAACCCGACGACGGCGCCCACCGGCCTGGCTTTCTGCGACGGATGCGGGCTGGGGCCGGACGCCGAGGGAAGGTTCTTCTGGGGCGAGTTCAACGCCGACCGGATCCGCAAGGCGCGACTGAACGCGAAGCGCAACGACATCGCCGCCATTTCCACCGTGTACGAACACGACGGACCGGTCCTGTCTTTGGAAACACATCCCGACGGGCGGATCTTCTTCAGCGATTTCGACGGAATCTACGAACTAACTCCCTAGACGCCCAGGCGGCTAGTCGAGTTCCTTCTCCGTGTGTTCGTAGTACTCATAGCCCGACATCGCCTTGCCGGTCTTCGACTTCCACTCCCGCTCCTCCGATGGAAGCTTGCCGGCGACCTTGGCCACGGCACGCACGTGCTCGGCGACCGCGCCGCAGCAAGCGCCGATGTAGTTAACTCCCATGTCCAGGGCCTTCCTCGCGTAGTCCTGGAAGTCCTTTCGCGTTAGCTGCAGCTCGTCCAGCTCGTACGGGAACTGAGGAGTGGAGGTGAAGTCGGGGCTGTCGGCGGGAACGCGGTACGCAACCGGCTGCGCGGCGACGAATGCGCCGGGAACAGCCTCGCGCATCTCCTGAACCAGCGGAAGCATGAACTCCGGCGGCCTGAGACAGTTCACGCCGACGATGTCGGCGCCTGCATCGATCAGCTTCCTCGCGCATTCGGCGGCGGAGTCGCCCTCCTCCGCGTGAAGAAGTTTCGTGAAGGACATCGTTGTCATGACCGGGAGCCCGGTCTTCTTCGCCTGCTCGGTGGCGATGATCGCCTCGCCGATGTAGCTGTAGGTCTCGCAGATCACGAAGTCGATTCCAAGGGCCATCTGGTCGGCCAGCTGCCGGTCGAACTGCTCGCGCACGCTGTCGGCCGTGGCGGGATCGGCGGGATCGTAGGACCAAGTAAGCGTGAGGTTCCCGGCGACGAGGGCATCTCCCTCGAGGGCGGCCTCGCGCGCCACGGCGGTCGCCGCTTTGTTGATCTCGTCGACCTTGTCGCCGAGCCCGACCGTCGCGAGCTTCTCCTCACTCGCGTAGAAGGTAAGAGCCTGCAAGACGTCGGCGCCGGCGTAGAGGAACTCGCGATGGAGCTCCAGCAAGGCGGACGGATGAGTGATCGAAACCTCCGGAGTGAACGGTCCGGCCTGAACGTATCCACGTTTCTCGAGTTCCAGGAGATAGCCGCCGTCGCCTACAACAGGACCTTCCGCGAGCCGTTCGAGAATTCCTTTCGCCATCTGGTCTCCTTTCGAGCGCAAAGGATAGAGCCGGCTCGCTGACTCCCGGTCAGCCGAGCGACGGCATCCATGCCGGACGCGTCTTTTCGTAGATGCCGATCTCGCTCTCGTTTCGAAGGGTAAGCCCGATGTCGTCGAGGCCTTCCATCAGCCGCCAGCGCGTGAACTCGTCGATCTCGAAGCGCTCCTCCAGGCCTGACGCCGACACAGTCCGTTTCTCGAGATCCACGACGATCTCCGTGGAGGGATCGTCCACGACCGCGTCCATCAGCGCGCGCACCGACTCGGTTTGAAGCTCGACCGGAAGCAACCCGACCTTGTAGCAGTTGTTGCGGAAGATGTCGGCGAACGACGGCGCGATGATCGCGCGGAAACCCGCATCCTCCAGTGCCCACACCGCGTGTTCACGGCTCGATCCCGAGCCGAAGTTGGCGCCGGCGATGAGGATCGAAGCATCCTTGTGCTCGTGCCTGTTCAGGACGAATTCGGGATCCTCACGCCATTCGGCGAATAAGAACGGTCCGAATCCCGCGCGCTCGATCCGTTTCAGGTAGTCGCTCGGAATGATCTGGTCGGTATCGACGTCGCTTCGATCGAGCGGGACGGCCGTGCCGGCTATGCGCTTGACCGGTTCCATCAGGCGACTCCCTCGGTCCGAAGATCCGACGGCGTCGTGAAGTGCCCGGCGATCGCCGTCGCCGCAGCTACCGCAGGAGATACGAGATGAGTCCGGCCGCCCTTCCCCTGCCGTCCCTCGAAGTTCCGGTTGGAGGTCGATGCGCAACGTTCGCCCGGCGCCAGCTGGTCGGGATTCATCCCGAGGCACATCGAGCAGCCGGCGTCGCGCCACTCGAAGCCGGCCGACTTGAAGACCTCGTCGAGACCCTCCTTCTCGGCCTGGGCTTTCACCAGCATCGAGCCCGGGACGACCATCGCCCTCAAGCCGTCGCGAACACGGCGGCCGCGCACCACCTCCCCGGCCAGGCGAAGGTCCTCCATGCGGCTGTTCGTGCACGAGCCGATGAACACGGTGTCCGGTCGTATGTCGCGGATCGCGATCCCCGGCTCGAGGGCCATGTAGGAAAGGGCGCGCTCGGCCGCCTCGTGCTTGACCGGGTCGTCGAACTCGCTCGGATCCGGAACGACCGAGTCGATCGAAACGGTCTGCCCCGGGTTCGTACCCCAGCTCACGTACGGAGTCAGGTCCGCCGCGTCGATGACGACCTCGTGGTCGAAGACGGCCCCCGGGTCCGTCGGCAGGGAACGCCAGAAATCGAGCGCCGTTTCCCAATCCTTCCCCGCGGGAGCATGTTGCCGTCCCTGGACGTACTCGAACGTGGTGTCGTCGGGCGCGACCATGCCTGCGCGGGCACCGCCCTCGATCGACATGTTGCACACGGTCATGCGTCCCTCCATCGAGAGCGAACGGATGGCGGAGCCGCGGTATTCGATCACGTGACCGACGCCGCCGGTTGTTCCAATCCGAGCGATGATTCCGAGGATCACGTCTTTGGCGGTGACACCCTCCGGCAACTCGCCGTCGACCGTTACCGCCATCGACTTGGGCGTCGCCTGGGGCAGGGTCTGCGTGGCGAGAACGTGCTCGACTTCGCTCGTGCCGATTCCGATGGCAAGTGCGCCGAACGCGCCATGAGTAGAAGTGTGTGAATCGCCGCACACGATGAACATGCCCGGTTGCGTTACGCCCATCTGGGGGCCGATGACGTGAACGATCCCCTGTCCCAGGTCGCCCCGCGGATAGAGCTTGATACCGAATTCCTCACAGTTTCTGACCAGAGCCTCCATCTGCTTGACGGAGATCGGCTCCTCGGGACCGGCGATGGTGGGAACGTTGTGATCCATCGTTGCAAGCGAGAGGTCGGGGCGCCTCACCGTTCTTCCCGCCAGCCGAAGCGCGTCGAAGGCCTGGGGCGAGGTGACCTCGTGAACGAGATGCATGTCCACGTACAGGACGTCGGGTTCCCCCTCGGCCTCGTGGACCAGGTGGCGTTCCCAGATCTTCTGCGAAAGCGTCTTAGCCATTTGCCGGTGAATTCCCCTCGTGCCTGGCTTTGGGGGCTTGTCTCAAATACTGAGACATAGTATTACTATGTGAGATGAGTAGTTTAGCACGCCAAACGGGCTCGGGCGTGGTCGACAAGTCGATCGCGATCCTCGACGCCGTCGAGGGCGGAGCACGCACTCTCTCGGACATAGTCGAGGAGACGGGACTCACACGCCCAACCGCTCACCGCCTCGCTGCGGGGCTCGAGGGTCACGGGATGCTGACCCGGCTGGGCGGCCGCGGTTACCGCCTTGGCCCGTATCTTCTGCGCCTGGCTACTGTCGCGATGCGCGAACTACCGCTTGCGGAGCTCGCCCGACCGGCACTGGAGTCCCTCGCGCGGGTGACGGGCGAAACCGCTCAGCTCTTCGTGCGGTCGGGCGATCGCCGAGTGTGCGTCGCCGCGGCCGAGTCGAGCAACGAACTCCGAACGATCGTCCCGGCCGGCGCTTCGCTGCCACTCACCGCAGGGTCGGCCGGCAAGATCTTCATGGCGTGGGCACCCGATCCCGACCGCGACCGGTTGATTGGGGGCGCCGAGCAAATCACCGGCCGGACCCCGACGGGTGAGCGCTTGCTCAACCAAGTCGACTACGCGAGGCGCCGCGGCTGGGCCCAGAGCGTGGAAGAACGCGAATCCGGAGTTGCTTCGGTCTCCGCGCCGGTCCTTGACGCGTCCGGACGGCTGGCGGCCGTCGTCTCGGTTTCGGGCCCAGTTCAGCGAACCGGCAGAACCCCGGGCCGGTCGTACGCTGAGGCCGTGAAGACCGCCGCCCGGGAGATCACGGTGGCGGTCGGGGGTCCGCAGTGAGCGACAAGCCGATCGCCGACCACGCGCTGCTCTCCGATTGCCACTCCGCGGCACTCGTATCGAGAGACGGTTCGATCGAATGGCTCTGCTTCCCTCGTTTCGATTCGCCGGCGATCTTCGCGAGGCTGCTCGACGAGGACGCCGGCCATTGGTCGATCCGGCCGGCGGAGAAGTACAAGACCTCACGGCGATACCTGGAAGGCACAATGGTCCTGGAGACCACCTTCGAAACGGGCTCTGGCACGCTGGTGCTGCAGGATGCGATGGCCCTAGGGGACCGGGAGCAAGGACACGAGCTGGGCGCCGGCGCGCCCGGCATCCTCGTTCGCCGCATCGAATGCACTAAAGGCGAAACCGAGGTCGAAATGGAATACGCACCCAGGCCTGAGTACGGCCTGATCCACCCCTATTTGCGGCCGGAGGAAGGCGGCTTGCGGGCCCGGGGCGGCGCCGCGGTCCTCATGCTCTCCACGCCGGGACTCCCCGACGTCCAGGATTCGACGGCCCGCGACAAGTTCGAAATGCATGCGGGTGAGAGCAGATGCTTCGCGTTGCACCATCGTTCAACCGAAGAGGAACCTCCCAACGTCTGCGACTTGCAGGAGTGCAAGGATTGGATGGACTGGACGATCCGCGGCTGGCGCGGATGGTCCGAACTCCACAGGCAATACGACGGTCCCTGGCGCGATCTGGTCCTCCAAAGCGGAAAGGTCTTGCAGGCGCTCACCTACGAGCCGACGGGGGCGATCGTCGCGGCACCCACCACCTCGCTTCCCGAGACGATCGGTGGTGAACGCAACTGGGACTACCGTTACGCATGGGTTAGGGACGCCAGCTTCACCTTGGAGGCGCTTCGTATCGCCGCCTGTCCAGACGAGGCGCACCACTTCTTCGAATGGATGTCCGGCGCCTCGGCGGCCGAGGTCCACATGGGGCGAGAGCTTCAGATCATGTTCGGGGTCGGCGGCGAGCACGATCTAAGCGAACGAAAACTCGCGCACCTTTCCGGCTGGAGAAACAGCCGCCCCGTACGAATCGGAAACGCCGCCTGGGAGCAAAGGCAATTGGACATCTACGGCGAGCTGCTCGGCTCGGCCGACGTCCTGGCCGACCAGCTCGAAGGCCTGGACGACTCGACGCGCCATTTTCTGGCGGACGCGGCCGAGATGGCGGCATCGCGCTGGACAGAGAAGGACGAGGGAATCTGGGAAGTACGCGGCGGCGCGGCCGATTTCGTCTACTCGAAGCTCATGTGCTGGGTCGCGCTCGACCGGGCAATCAAACTCGCGGACTACCTTCAGCAACCGCACCGCGTCGAGGCGTGGACAAAGACACGGGACGAGATCCGCGAGGCGATCCTCGCGGAGGGCTGGAGCGACGAGAAGCAGTCATTCGCTCAATGCTTCGGCTCGGACGAACTCGACGCGTCCGTTCTGATGATGCCGATCGTCGGCTTCTTGGATGCTGCCGATCCGCGAATGCGCTCGACGATCGACGCCATCGAACGCGACCTGACCGACGCCCGCGGTCTCGTGTACCGCTACCGTGCGGACGACGGTCTCGAAGGCGAGGAGGGGACGTTCCTGCTCTGCACCTTTTGGCTCGCGCAAGCTTTGGCGATGGCGGGTGAGACGGATCGCGCCCGGGAGGTTTTCGAACGCGCCGCGGCACACGCCAACGACCTCGGGCTCCTCTCCGAGGAGGTCCATCCGAACACGGGGGAGCTGCTCGGAAACTTTCCGCAGGCTTTCAGCCACATCGGCCTGATAAACGCGGCTTCCGCGATCGCGCAAGCCGAAGGCCGCGGCTAGAAACTGAAGGCTCCCGCCAGGTTGGAATAGTCATCCGTCCACACCCTGGCATCCGGATCCCCGGGCAGCCGCTCCCACATCTCGTCCCGCGTGAGATCTCCGAGATTGGTCTCGTCGCGCGTCATGACGACCCATTCCGACCTGACGCGCCCTTGGTCGACCTCCTCCTCGGTCACCACGTCTCTCCCCAGGTAAGCGATGACCCCCGCGTCGGCCGCGAGGTCCCCCAGGACCGGGGCGACGTTCAGGTAGCGGTTCGAAATGTGGAACGCGAGCACGCCGTCGTCCGACAGCTTCGAAAGGTAAAGCTGCAGCGCCTCGCGCGTCATCAAGTGCAGGGGGATGGCATCCGAATTGAACGCATCCATCACGAGCACGTCGTAAGCGCCGTTCGGAGCGTCCCGCAATGACAGTCTTGCATCGCCGAGCACCACTTCGTTCGTCCCGGGGCAATCGCGCAGAAATGTGAACAGCTTGGGGTCATTCGCAATCCGCACCACTTCCGGATCGATTTCATAGAAGGTCACGTGGTCTCCTTCGTCGGCAAAACAAGCCATGGACCCGGCCCCCAATCCCACCACGCCGATGCTCTCCGCTTGGGGAATCGCCGCGAAGAGCCGGCCGGCGGGTCCCTGCGGCGTGTAGTACACGATCAGCTCGAGCCGCTTCTCGGGGTCCGTATTCTGGGCACCGTGCACGGTGTTTCCGCTGGTGAGGATGCGCTTTTCGCCCGAACTGTCATCAAGAACCAGGTACGTTCCGAAGAAACTCCGCGCCGAATAGACCACGCGGCCGTCTTGACCGAGAGGAACGATAGCTGCAGCCAGCAGGATCGCCCCGAGTCCGAAGGCGAAGCGAACCGGGTACTCGTCGAACGAGAAGCAGATGACCGCGGCGACGCCGTAGGTCACCACGCCCCAGAGCACCTGACCGGACGGCTCGTCGGTACGGATCGCCAGCGAAAGCAGAAGGACGAGGAGACCGAGAACTCCCGCTATGGAAAGATCGCGGCGCAAATCGGTTGACCCCGCTGCGCGTCGCGGCCGGAGCAAGCACGCCGCCACGAGCATCACCGGGAACTCAGCGATCGAGTCGAACAAGAGCGGGGCCAGGAGCGCGTTGAACGCACCGCCGAGCACCCCGCCCGCGGCGATCCACAAGTAGAACTCGGTGAGGTGTTCGGCGGAAGGACGATCCTTGGCCAGCTCGCCGTGACAGACCATCGCCGCCGCGAAAAACGTTAGCAGATACAGCGGCGCGAATATCAGGTGCCCGGCTCGGAATACCAACACCACCACCAGTGGCACGACCAAAAACGGCAGCACGCGAACGAAGAACCGATGCAGGCGGTCGTGGCGAGGCGAGAACACGAGGATGAACGAGAGGAGGTAAAGCGAAAGCGGCACAACCCACAGGAGCGGAATCGGCGCCAAATCCGTCGTCAGGTACACAGTCACTCCGAGCATCAGGCTGGAGGGAACGAACGCCAGGGCCAGCCACCTCAGCCGCCGGGCGCGCGTGAGGGGATTCGTGTCGCCGTCGAAGGGCTTCCCGTCGGCGGGTGGAGTCACGGCCACCGGTCGCTTCGATCTCCAGACGACTACCGCGCAAGCCGCGGTGAGGGCCAGAAGCGCCCAGTAACCGGCCGCCCACAGGCGGCTCTGGTCGCCGACCTCGAGGAAGGGCTCGACCAGGAACGGATACGACAGCAACCCGACCATGCTGCCGAGGTTGCTCGCCCGGTAGAGAAAATAGGGATCCGGCGCTGCGCGATGGCCGGTGTTCGCGAACCAACGCTGCAGCAGCGGCGTCGTAGACGACACGACGAAGAACGGAAGGCCGAGGGCAACCATGAGCAGAGCCAGAAGCCACGGAGCAGGGTTCCCTTCGGCCGGGGGTGCCCAGCCCACGGGAACTGCGATGGGCAGGACGAGCAACGGGAGAAAGGCGATCGCCAGATGGATCGCCGCTTGCCGACGAGCCCCGAGGCGAAGCGAGCCGACGTGCGCATACGCGTAGCCTGCCAAGAGCATCGCCTGGAAAAACAACATTGCGGTGATCCAGACGGCCGGCGTGCCGCCGAGCAGCGGCAGGATCATCTTGGCGAAGATCAGCTCGGCCAGGAACAGTAAGGCGGCGCTCACGAACAGAGTGGCCGAGAAGAGGATTCGCATCAGCGAATTCTATTGCCGGTGGAGATGACCGGATTCGAACCGGCGACCCCCTGCTTGCAAAGCAGGTGCTCTACCACTGAGCTACATCCCCGCCCAAGTTTAGAGCCTTGTTGTCGGGCCCAGAAGCGGGGAGACTCTCCCACGGATGAAGGTCCTTTGGTTGACAAAAACCTTCGGGATCGGCGGAACCGAGCGCCTGCTCCTGGAGCTGCTGCCCCACATGGGCGGCGTCGAATTCATACCCGTTGCCGTCTCCGCCGCCTCCACCGAGCTGGAGCCCTCCCTTAGAAAGGCGGGATTGGAACCCAAGACGCTGGGGGCGGGCGGCCCCTACGATGCGCGGTGGCTCGGCCGGATTCGGAGCATTGTGAAGAGCGCCCGTCCAGACATCCTTCATCTGCACAACCCGGTGTCTTCCGCCGGGGCGAGGATCTCGACCCTTGGATTGCCTTCGCCCATCATCACCACGGAGCACAACGTCTGGGAGTCCTACCACCCTGCAAGCAGATGGGCGGCCGCGCTCACGCTGTGGCGCGACGACGCGACGATCGCGGTGTCGGAAGCCGTCGCCAGATCCATCCGGCGTTCGATATTCGGTCGCGGAGCCGATGTCGTCGTGATCCGTAACGGGATCGACGCAGGCGTCGTCGCGACCGACGCGGAACCGGAGCCCGGCGTCGACGTTCCCCCGGGCTCCTTCGGAACGGTCACCCACCTCCGCCATCGCAAAGGTGTGGACGTCTTGATACGCGCCGCCGCGATCCTCGAGCGCACCGAGCCGGGGCGAAAGTGCTTGATCGCCGGCGAAGGTCCGCTCGGGGACCGGTTGTCGGAGCAAGCACGATCCGTCAAAAGCGTCGAGTTCCTCGGGATACGAGAGGACGCCCGGTCCATGATCCGGTCGCTGGATGTATTCGTGCTGCCCTCCCGATACGAAGGGCTGCCGCTGGTGCTTCTCGAGGCCATGGCGCTCGCCCGGCCGATCGTGGCGACCACCGCCGGAGGGGTGCCCGAGGTGCTCGATGATTCTTGCGGTGTCCTGGTCCCGCCCGGAGACCCGGTCGCGCTGGCGGACGCGATCGCCGGGCTTCTTCGCGAGCCCGACAGAGCGGCGGAACTCGGGGTGAACGCACGAAAGGCCGTCGAAGCACGCGGCGACATAAGACGCACGGCACGAGAACTCTCCGGAATCTACGAATCGGTACTTGCGCGATGAGGGTCGTTCGAATCCTCACCCGGCTGAACGCCGGCGGGCCGGCGCGGCAGGCGCTGGCGCTGCGCCAGGAGATGACCACCCGCGATGTGGACGAGGTGCTCGTCGCCGGATCGGTCGGGCCCGACGAAGAGGACTTGGCCGATGCTCTGGGAATCGAAGGGATCAGGCGGGTGCGGCAGCTGCGGCGCCCGGTGAGACCGCTCGACGACATTCAGGCGCTCCGCGCGATCAAGTCGATAATCCGGGAGCACCGTCCTCACGTCGTTCACACACACATGTCGAAAGCCGGCGCGCTGGGTCGAACGGCCGCGCATGCGGAAGGGGTCCCGGTCACCGTCCACACCTTTCACGGACACGTGCTGGAGGGCTACTTTCCGACGCCTGTCGGCAAGGCGATCGGATTCGTTGAGAGGAGGCTCGCTCGCAACACCTCCATCCTGATCGCTCCGGGAGAGGAGACCCGGCGGGATCTCGTCCGCCACGGCGTCGCTTCCAAAAAGCGGATCAACGTCGTCCCGCCCGGAATAGACATCGAACCCCTTCTCAAGATCGGTGAGCCGGGCGGGCCGCTCCGCCAACAGCTCGGGATGCCGGTGGACGCGAGGGTGATCGGCTTCGCCGGGCGCTTCGTGCCGGTAAAGAGGCTCAACCGTCTCGTCGAAGCGGCGGTGGACGTCATCGCGGCCGTCCCGGAAGCGCACTTCATTCTCGCCGGCGGGGGCCCGGGCCGGCGCCAGCTGGAGTTAGAGGCGCGAAGGCCACCTCTTAGGGGCCGGATGCACCTTCTCGGGTGGCTTCCCGACCTAAGCGACTTCTACGCGGCCTGCGACGTCATGGTGCTGACCTCGGCAAGTGAGGGAACGCCCATCAGCCTCATCGAAGCGGAGGCGGCCGCGCGGCCCGTCGTGGCCACCCGCGTCGGCGGTGTTCCCGACGTCGTCGACAACGGCGCGACCGGCCTCATGGTCCGCGAGGACTCGAGTTCGATCGCGCTCGCCCTTGTCGAACTCCTGCGCGACCCGGGATTGGCGAAGGGAATGGGACAGCGCGGACGGGCGAGGGCTTCGGCACGGTTCCGTGCCGGCCGCCTGGCCGACGACTTGCTCGAGCTTTATCGTGCGGCCGTCGGAGGTGCTTCCGCGTGAACGAGCGGGAGCGGGGCGGAAGCGCCTCGCTCGCGCCCATCGGTGCCGGTGCAACAGCGCGTTTGGTGGGCGCGGCCATCGGCGCGGTGACGGGAATCCTCACCACCTCGATCTCCGTGCGTCTTCTCGGATTGACGGACTACGGCGCACTCGCTTTCGCGTTCTCACTTACCGCCTTGGCCGCCGGCTTCGCCAGACTGGGGCTAGCCGCCGGTACGGCGCGCGCCGTCGCCGCATTCAACGTTTCCGGGAACGGCGAGGAAGTCGAACGGACTATTCGCGGCGCCATAACCATCCTCTTCGTATCGGGACTAGCGGGCGCGGTGACCATAGTGGCGGTGCTCCAGTTCGCCCCGGAGGGTCTCTCCTCCAACGTCCGCTGGACGGTCGGCGTAAGCCTCGGAGTGATGCTGGTTGGTTCCAATGTGGCGACGTCGGCGGCCTTCCTCGCGCGCGGCCTCGGCCGGATGGGACTCATGGAGGTCCCGCCCGCCACCATCGGAATCGTCCGATTCGCCGCGGTAGCCACGCTGGCCCTCCTCGGCGTCGCCGACATCAGGGCAGTCGCAATCGGATACGGGGCCGCCGCCCTTGTTGCGATGTGGGTGTCGGGCGTAATCGCCCGTCGCCTTCTGGCCGGGGCCCGCCAGATCTTTCGCCCCGCTCCGGAGGCCGCCCGCCGGCTGCTTTCGGCCGTTGCGCCCATCACGCTGATGGGATTCGCGTCGATCACGATATCCAGACTCGACGTCCTAGTACTCGGCTTCACCGGAACGACGACTGAGGTCGGCATCTACGAACCCACACTTCGCATCGTGGACAAGCTGTTGTTCCTGGCCCCGCTGATGTTCGAGGCCGGAATGCTCCCGGAGGCCACTCGTCTCTTCACCTCTGGGGACCACGAAGGGTTTCGAAACCTGTACATAACCGTCACGAAACTGGCGTTCATCGTCAGTTTCCCGGCGATCCTGGTTCTCACCGCTTTCCCGGAGCCGGTCCTTCGCATCCTGTACGGGCCGGAGTTCCCCGTGCGGCCGTCGATAGTCTGGCTCTTGATCGCCGGACACTCCGTCAATCTCGCATGCGGACTGAACTGGATGGTCCTGGTCGCGACGGGCCATCGGCGCGCGCTCACCCTTTCCAGCGCGGCGATCTTCGGCAGTGCCGCGGTGTTGGCAGTAACGCTGGTCCCGGCGTTCGGCGCGATCGGCGCGGCCGCCGCCACGGCCGGTGGCTTGCTCATCCTCAACCTCGTGGCGGGGTACTGGCTGATGCGAAACGAGCGGGTGCATCCGTTTCGGAGGGACATGGTGACGACGATTCTGGCGGCCGGTGTCGCAATCGCCGCCGGCGTAGGGATCCGCGAGACCCTGCATCCCGCCGGCCTATTGCCGGCCCTCGTATGGACCGTCGTGATCACACTTCTATGGGTGGGTACGATCCTTTCGCTGCGCTCCACGTCCATATCGGAGTGGCGATCGCTGCTTCCATCGAGAGGAAGGGCGGCCTGATGTCACGGGTATTCGTGTTCGGCCTCGACGGAGGGGACCCCGAGGTCCTGCGCGCCGGCTTCGAATCGGGACGCCTGCCGGTCCTCAAAAAGCTCGCGGACGAAGGCCGCTGGGGACCGTCGCGTTCGACTCATCCTCCACTCACGCCGCCGGCATGGACGAGCTTCATCACGGGAGTCGGCCCCGCCCGGCACGGCATATTCGGTTTCGTGGCCCGGGAGCCGGGCTCGTACACGACGGGCCCCGTTTCGGCCACCGACCGGCGCCACCCGACTCTGTTCTCGCGGCTGGCGGCGTCGGGCAAGGCGGTAGCCACGGTGACCGTTCCGTGGACCTATCCGCCCGAAGACCTGCCCGGCGGGTGCGTGGTAGGAGGATCCGGGACACCAGGCAGCACGCGAGCCGGCGTCTCGCCGCCCTCGTTCTTCGACGACATCGAAAGGTTCGGCGGGATCCCCTTCACACCCGCGCCTCCCCCGGTCCCCAGGTTCCTGCAGAGGTCGAGGGAAGCGATCCGGCGCCGGTTCCAGGTGGGGAACCTTGCGATGGAACGGTTCGATCCCGATGTGTTCATGCTCGTCGCACAAGAAACCGACCAGGTGTCGCACAGGTTCTGGAGACCGGGGCCCATCCCGCCGAAAGTCATGGACGTCTACTCGGCGGCAGACGAGCAGATCGGCGAGTTCCTTGAGCAATACGCCGAACCCGATGACGCGGTCCTGGTCGTCTCCGATCACGGGTCGGGGCCGTGCAGCTTACGCGTCCAGATGAACCGCTTGCTCCTCGATCTGGGTTACCTTCATGCGAGCCGGGAGAGACCCTCGCCCGTCCGGCGTGCGGTACGCCGCGCCCGCGGCTGGACCCGACTCTCCTTGAAGAGTTCGGGGCGGAGAAGGGTCCGGGCGATGATTCCGGCCGGAATGATGCGGCAGCTCTCCACCTACATGCACCACACGGGCATCGACTGGTCACAAACCGTTGCCTACTCCATGTACGAGTACGGAGCCGTCCACATAAACGTGAAGGGACGAGACCCTCAAGGGATCGTGGATCCTCGCGAATACGAGCGGGTCCGCGGGGAGGTCAAGCAGGCTCTGGAGTCCATCGTCACGCCTTCCGGCGAGCCGCTCTTCTCGAAGGTGTGGGTCCGCGAGGATCTGTACGAGGGCCCGTTCGTGGACGAGGCCCCGGATCTGGTCGGAGATGCGAACGACTCGGCGCACGGGATCTACGGTTGGTGGGACCTTTCCGTGCCGCCTTTCCTCCAGCCCTCGGACACCGGGGTCGAGGACCGCAACCGAGTGGGGATGCACCGCCCCTCCGGTATCTACCTGCTTCGCGACCCGCTCGTGGCAAGCACAACGGAAAACGAGCCCGTCGACCTTCCATCGATCTTGCCGGCCGTTCTCGCCGGCCGCTCGATCCTTCCATTGGAAAGCGACCTGGCCGATCGCTGGTACGGACACCGCGGAGGAGACAAAGAAGCGGTAGCCGTCGATTCGACCCCCCGAGGAGAGACGCTGCCGGAGGGTGAGAAAGAGGAGATCACCCAGAGGCTTCGCGAGATGGGCTACCTGGACTGAGATGACGACTCTCCTTCAAGTCACGACCTCGGCGGAGGGCGGCGGCATCCAAACGCTGGTCGGCCAGATCGCCGACGCCGCCGCCGAACGCGGTTGGCGCTCGGTCGTCGCCTACTATCGCGGCAGTGCGCCGGCAAATTCCAAGGCCGAGTACGTACGGCTTCCCGCGGGCGGGAGGATCCGGACCTGGCCTTTTCACTTCGCCGTGCTCGCGCGCCGGCTGAAGCCCGACGTCGTCCACGTTCACGGAGTCACACCGGGATCGATCGGGGCTGCTGCCGCCCGGGCGGCGGGCTTCCGCAGGATCGTGTACACGGACCACTTCGTGCATTCGCTTCGGCCGTCCGGCTACCGGCATCTGCGCCGGGCGGCGGCATCTCTGCCGCTCGTCAACATCGCAGTATGCGACGCCGTTTCTCGCTCCTTGATCGCCGACGCCCGCATTCCCGCATCGCGTGTCCTCGTTATACGAAACGGAACCGCGGAGGCGGCGCCACTCGCCCGCCCCGACGAGGATCGCCCACGGCTCGCATACGTCGCCAACCTGTGGCCGTGGAAGGGTCACGGAACGCTTCTAAGGGCGATATCACTCCTCGGCGGTGACCCGCCCGCCCGGATAGTCCTTATCGGGGACGGCCCCGAACGTACGCGAATCGAGGGCGAGATAACCCGGCTGGGGATCGATGACAGCGTTGTCCTCACGGGCCGCGCCGAGGACCCCTGGGCACATATGGACGGCGCTTGGGCGTACGTTCACCCCTCCTCCGGCGAGGGTTTGCCGTTGGCAGTCATGGAGGCGATGATGCGCGGCCTCCCCGTGGTCGCAGCCTCGTCGGCAGGCATTCCGGAGATCGTCGAGCACGAGCGAACCGGGCTTTTGGTTCCCTCCGGAGATCCCGCCGCGCTTGCACTCGCCCTTCGCCGGATCCTGGCCGACCGCGCGCTCCGTGACCAACTGGCGCAGAGCGCGAGGGAGTTCGCGATGTCGAACCTTCGAATCGAGGACTGCCTCGACGCGCACTTCCGGCTCTACGAACGAGTTAGCAGCCGCGCGGCTATGAGATGAGCCGGGGATCGCCACCGCTCGTGTCCGTCGTGATCCCGACATGGAACCGGCCGGGAACACTCACGCCGGCGGTTCGAAGCGTCCTAAGCCAGACCTATTCCGACCTGGAGGTCGTCGTCGCGGACGACGGATCCGATCCTCCGGCGACACTTCCCGATCAACTGCGGAACGATCCCAGGCTCCGCATACTTCGGACCGAATCCGTAATGGGGCCCGGCGCGACCCGAAACGAGGCGGTAAGGATGACGCAAGGCCCTCTTCTGGCCTTCCTCGACGACGATGACGAGTGGCTCCCCGGCAAGCTCGCGAGACAGGTGGAGGTCATGCAGGCAAGCGCGACCGACGTCGCGGTAGTCGAGACGGGATTCGAGCTGTGGCAGCAGGGACGGCTCCTCTGGCGCTACCTTCCGAGAGAGGACCGCGACCTGGCACTCACCCTTCTCAACCGGCCTGCTCTCCAGCCCTCGTGTGTGTTGATGCGCCGCGAAGTCTTCGACGAACTCGGCGGGTTCAACCCGACACTCGCCAGGACTCAGGACTGGGAACTCTGGGTGAGGCTCTCGGATAGATACCGCGTCGCGGTCGTTCGCGAGGTCCTCGTGAAAAGGCGCGCCAGCGAGGTTCCGCCGAGGGAAATGCTGCGCGCGCAGAACGAGATCATGGAGCACATCGGGCCGAGGATCGACCGCCTCCCCGAGCCCGAGCGAACCCGAACACGCGCGGGCCATCTATTCCAAGACGGGGTACTGCTGGCGATGAACGGGAGGCCGAAGGAAGCACGGCCGGTGCTGATTGAGTCGTGGCGATCCAATCCGTCGACGCTCCGCCCTCTCTTCCACGTCGTGCGTACCTTCACGGGTGAGCGGGTCTGGGCTGCATCCGCCCGGGCGGCGAAGCCACTCGTTCGAGTCGGTCGCCGAGTGCGCGGCCGCGACCCGTTCCTCAGGGAATGGTGACGGAGGAGAACCCCGCCAGCACATGTCCCGTCAGGCTTTCGGGGATGGGAACACCGAGCATCGAGAGCACCGTCGGGGCGACGTCCACGGTTTCGTGTGTTTCGCTGCCCAAGGACGGGATCCCGGATGGCGTGATTCCCGGACCCATCCCGGCGAGGTACCCCGTTGGCCTGTGTTCCCCCGTGGACCTTTTGCGCTTGCGCACGTCGATCGTGCCGATCAAAGGCGATGAGATCCGTATGAGCGGCTTCTCGTGCCAGACGATCGCGAGATCGGGAAGAACGTCGCCGACCGGTCCCCCCATCTCGCGATCCATCCGGACAGTGTCGTTGACGGCAGGCGATCCGTCGTCGGCATGGACGACTTCGCCGAAGGCATTTCCTATCCTGCCCAAGACTTCCTCGTATTCGTCGCCCGGCTGAACGGTTCCGCCCGGTTCGCGCCCGGCAAGGTTGATCCGAACGAGCGAGGTCACGTCCGTCGGGAGCGGGAAGGCACTCGTCGTTTCCCAGTTCACCTTCGCGAGGATGGAGTCCGCGATGAGCCGCCTGCGCGATTCGGCGAAGACGCTGCCTAGCTTGCGGCGGGCCGAGAGGGGAAGCGTCTTGTTTATTACGGATCGAACGGCCGAGCGCATGCGAATCCCGGGGTCCTTTGCGGAGTCGAATCGAGTGAGCCATCCGCCGGCTTCGAGGATCGGCGCCGTCGCTTCGGGTGCGCGAGGGTTGACTCCCATGCCGTGCGGAGTCACAACGCAGACCGCGACATCGGGCGGCAGCGACTCCAGCATTAATTCGAGGCCTCGGTCGAGGGCCACATAAACATCTTTGAGTAGATCTCCGAAGCGGGCCTGGACCCTAGAGTCGTACTCGGGACACGCGGGATCGTACGTATGCCAAAGGAAGTGCCCGGCTTCATGGATGTCCGAGAACGACCCGACGAAGAACTGCCAGTCGGTTCGCTCGACGAGAAACCGCATGGCCTGGGCCTGCATTCCTATTTGGTCGATCACGAAGGTTCGGAAAGCCGCGAACTCCTCGGCCGTCTCTGGGATCTCCTCGACGAATCCACTCCTGCGATCCGGAAACTTCTTCTCAAGCCGCCGCAACAAATCGGGCGGATCGGTCGCTGGTGGTCCCATCTTCGTCGCATAGGGATCGTGAGAGCCCCAGCCCGCGACCTGTGTCCCGCGAAAATCCGAAATCATCGCCGCCGCATAGACGCTCACGACCGTCGACGACACCCCGGCATCACTGATGAACTTCCAAAAGGCTGGCTCCCTGAGATGCGTGGGCAAGGTGTTGACGATCTTGTACGTGCCGGGAGACAGATGCACGTCGTTCATCACCATGTGCCTATCGGGCTCGGTTCCCGTGATGAGTGTCGGCCATCCCGACCCCGGAAGCAGCCGTTGGGAACCGTCCAGCAATGCGCTCTGGCCCCGGCGAAGGATCTCGGCCATCGCCGGCATCCACCCTTCTTCGACCCCCTTGCGCACCACCTCTGGTTCCGCGGCATCGAGCCCGATCAGCGCCACCTTGCGATCAGCCATCGTCGCCCGCCAAAACCTCGGACAACTTGACCTCCCGGCGCTCCGCCGCCGAAAGCGTCATAGCCTCGAGCGTCGCTATCGTCTGCAGGTTGTCGTCGATGCCCAGTTCGCGTGCCGGCGTTCCGCGAAGGCCTGCTCCGAATGCCTCGAGCAGGACCCGGTTCTCCCCCGGCGTTTTGGATGGCCGGACGCGCTTCCCGCGTCGTCCCGGCAGCCACATGGTCACGGTTTCGTCCTGAATCGTCAGCGTTCCGCGCGATCCCTCGAGAACCTCGACGTAATGAAAGAGTCCCGGTGAATTCTCGCTGTGATGGTAAACGGCGCGCGGACCCGCCTCCCAGTCCATTACCGCCGACAGCGACCAGTCGTCGCCGTATCCGGAGCGCGATCCCATCTCGCATCGAACGGTTGCGGGAGCTCCTCCGAACCGTACGCGCAACGAATCGATGTGGTGCAGACAGGCATCCCAGAGTTTCCCCTGGTCTTTGTCGTGTTGCGGACGATTCACACCCGGAGGAGGCCAAACGGACGCGATCGTAGTCGCGACCGCCTCACCGATCGATCCCTCGGTGAGTGCTTTGCGCACGGAGAGTTCCCTCGGACGAAACCGAAAGTTCTGAACGACGAGGGCAGGGAGTCCGGCACCGGCAGCAGCGGCGGCAACTTCCCGTCCGTCCGCAACGGAAGGCGCGAGAGGCTTTTCGATCAGAACACCGAGCCCGGCGCGAAGGCATGCCAACGACTGCGCCACGTGCTCCAAAGGTGGCGAGGCAATGATCGCCCCGTCAAAACCCCCAGCTTCCAATGCACGATCGATATCCGGCCATGCGGCGATCCCCGCCCCGGCAGCCTCCTCCATGGCCGCCGGCTGCGGGTCGACCACGCCCGTGAGGCGAAACAATCCCGAGCGGCGGATCTCCTCGTGCCAGAGACGGCCGCGATTGCCGAAGCCGGAAAGCAACATAGCGGGCAAGGAGCCGGCCGAAGTCATCGCCGGCGAAGCCTAGCCGACAACGGACCTCATGGGGCGGTCCAGACCGGCTTGCCGTTCTCGTCGACGAATCGGAACACGGGTTCTCCGTCGCCGTCGAGTCCGATCAACACCCTCATCTCCCCATCCTTTGTGAGCAGTCGAAGGATGGGGGAACCCTCGCTCGCGAGCCCGAGACGGAGTCGCACCTTGCCGGATTCGTCGTAGAGCCCGAGCGTCGGGGAACCTTGCTCCGCCAGGCTGTAGACGAAGCTAACGCCGCCGTCCTCCTTGCTTCGGAGGCCGGGCGTCGGCGCTCCCTCGGAGACCAGCCCGAACTTCGCGCGGATCTTCCCGTTCTTGTCCCCGAGCGCGAGGCTGGCCGACCCGTCCGACGAGAGTCCGAGGGTGGCCCGCACTTTGCCGCCCGAATCGCCTATCGCGAGGCCCGCCGATCCGTCCGCGTTGAGCCCAATGCGCGCGCGAACCCGCCCGTCGCCGTCCTGCAGGGAGAAGAAGGGGCTGCCGTCACTGCCGACTCCAACTGCGGCGCGAACGACGCCGTTGTCGTCCACGACCTCGAAGCCCTTTGCACGAACGACCCCTCGCTTCATACCTCTCGTAGCATCCCGCGCAGGGCTGCGCTCGTCCAGGTGAGATGCGGAAAACGAACGAAAAAGCGGAGGCCGCCGGAACCCGAGGGCTCCAACGACCTCCAACGCACCATTCTAGTACCGGCGGCAGACCCAGTCAAGATGAAATTCGGTCCCGGGGCAGATTCGGCGTTTCACGCGAGCCGCTCGGAGCGGACGGTGACCTCCTCGAGCCTCTGGGGGAGCGGCTCTACGCCGATTCCCATCCCCTTCGGAAGCTCGATCGTCCCGTCAGCCGACAGCGTGAACGGCTCGGTTAGATCCTCTTCGAAATAGCGAGCGCTGGCGCTGATGTCCCCGGGGATCGTGAATCGCGGAAGCGACGCCAGGGCAAGGTTCGCCGCCCGGCCCAGGCCCGTCTCGAGCATCCCGCCGCACCAGACGTGGATCCTTCGGTCCTGGGCCAGATCGTGGATCTTGGCCGCCTCGAGCAGGCCGCCCACCCGGCCGGGTTTGATGTTGATGATCTTGCAAGCCCCCAAGTCGAGCGCCAGGCGTGCATCCGCCGCCGATCGGATGGATTCATCAAGGGCGATCGGTGTCTTGATCTGGTCCTGAAGCGACGCGTGGTCCTGCAAGTCCTCCTGGTGAAAGGGCTGCTCGATCATCAGGAGGTCCAGCTCGTCGAGCGCGTGGAAAGTGTCCACGTCGAGGGGGAACCGATATCCGCCATTGGCGTCCACGGACACGGGGATGTCGGGGAATGCGGCCCGAACCGAACTCACAGGGTCGAGGTCGTATCCGGGACGGATCTTCAGCTTGATCCGCCTGTAACCGGCCTTCACGTGGTCCCCGACCGTTGAAACGAGTCGCTCGACCGAATCCTGAATTCCCACGGACACACCAACCTTCACCCGATCGCGCTTTCCCCCCAGATACGCGGCCAAAGTCTCGCCGCGTTGGCGCAGGTCCGCGTCGAGCGCGGCCATCTCCAGCGCCGCCTTCGCCATACGGTTGCCCCGGACGCGCGCGAACAGCGAGGGCATCTCTGCCGGATCTATCTCGCCCGCGCCCAAGATGGTTGGAGCGAGGAATTCGCGCAGCGCTAACCACACCCCGTCGTTGAACTCCTCGGAGAAGCCGGGTTCGTTCCCCGCAACGCACTCACCCCATCCGGTTGCATCCCCGCTTTGCACGCTCACGAGGATCGCTTCCTTCTCCCGCTCCTCGCCGAAGCTGGTGGCGAACGGCGAAACGAGCGGCATGCGGACAAGCCGGAGTTCGATCTCCTCGACTCTCACGTGAACACGTAGCGCGCGTCGCGAGTGAAACCCGACGCAACAAGGCCGGCGGCGAAACATGCTTCGAACGCAGCTGCCGCCGCTTCGCGCCAGGCGGCACCGAGCCCGGGATCGCTTCTGCGCAACTCAGCATGATCCTTCGGAATGCTCACCAACGCCGGTGCCCCTTCGGGCGCATGCACCTCGGTAGGCCGCGGGGCCTCTTCGGGCCAGATCCTTCCCAACACCTCGAAGCCCTCCGCTTCCGCGTGCGAACTCTTCGCCTCGAGATCCCAAATGATGAGAAGCCTGTCGGTTCGGTCTCCACTGTTGAGCAGATCTTCCATCGCACCGTAGAAGTCACGGTGAAACGCGTCGGCCACAGCGCCTAGCTTCGCCAAGTTGAAGTACGCATTCCGCGCAACGAGCGGATCGAAGGTCCACCGGATGCGGCCGACGTCGGCGTCGAGGGTCGCCGCGCGCTGCGCGAGCTTCAGCGCCAGTCCGACGCCCGACGAACGCGCGTCGGGCATGACGGCCAGCATGTGCGAGTGAAGGTGCACCCCCGCGTCATCGAACCCGAAGAACCCCAGTGCGAAGCCGACCATCTCGCCGCCCTTGAACGCCCCTTGAAAGAGGCTTCCGCTGGCCTGAAATGCCCGCAACAGCTCACGCGGTACGAGCTGGTGCTCGCCCCAGGTTGCCGTCATGACGCCGAGCGCGCCGTCCGCCTCCTCGAGCGTCGTCAGACGGTGAACCTCGACGCCGGCCGCTTCGGCAGCCACGTTCGCCCGATCCCACGGATCCGTCACGATTTGAGTCTAGGACTTGTCCGAAAAACGAAAGACCCGCGATCTCTCGCGGGCCTTCACGTCTAATCCGGTCGCGTCTATCCGCCGTCGGGGGGGGGCAACTCCTGCCATTCGTTGTCGCCGAGTCCCTGACGGCGTCCCTTCGCGAACTTCACGATTGCCGCCACCGCGCTCGCGAACAGAGCGAAGAGGAAAAACTTCTTGAGCTTCCCGCCCTTCTTCTTACCGTCTTCGGCCATCGATCTTTCCTCCTCTGGTGGGCCTGGATGGACTTGAACCATCGACCTCACCCTTATCAGGGGTGCGCTCTAACCACCTGAGCTACAGGCCCGAACGCCTCATGGTCTTGCGTGTGGACCCTGGGCGCAGCCTACTCGCGCCCTCGAAACCATGTCAATCTTGCCGGCGTTCCACGAGCGTCATGTCCACACCACCGATTACGTCGGAAACCAAGTTGTAGAGGAGCGCCACGAGCATGTTGACGAGCGACCACGCTACGACGAGAACGATTCCGACGAAAAACAGCCTCGTGAAGAGCCAGCCGCCTTGGAATTGCAACACGCATTCGCGCGTCGGCCCGCCCTCCACCTCCGTGCATGTTCCGCCGAGGCCGAGGGCACCGAAGAGCTTGCCCATCGATTCCAGGATTCCCGCTGCAGCCAGGATCCAATAGAGGATTCCGAGCGCGAGAAGACCGATCAGCATCACGCAGCCGTAGAAGAGGAGTGAGAACTTGAGTACGGACCAAGGGCCAACGCGTTTAACCACGACCCTCGTCCGCCGCGGGGCGCCTACGGGCTGCTCGCGCGCCTTGCCGACTTCGACGGTACGGGACACTGTCTCCCTCTCCCCGGAAGGACACAACTGTACCCGACTCGCGGTCGCGAGCCGCACGCCGGATACCGGCATCCTGGCATGATCCATGCATGGACCGCGACTTGCGAACCATCCTCGCGATCCAGGCCATTCGCGCCTTTCTGTACGGGTTCGGAAGCGTGCTTCTCGGCTCGGTCCTTGCCGCCGGCGGTCTCACCGACACTCAAGTCGGCCTCGTTTTCGCGGCCATGCTCGCCGGACTCGCACTGGCAACCTTCGGCGTCGGTTGGCGAGGGGATCGAATCGGAAGGCGGGCGCTCTACTCCATGCTTTTCCTGGTTATGGCGGCCGCCGGCACGATCCTGGCGTTCACTACCTGGCTCCCCCTCGTTCTGCTGGCGGCGCTGACCGGGACACTCTCGACCGATCCGAACGAATCGGGGCCCATCACATCCCTCGAGCAAGCGATGCTCGGGAGTGCTCCTGAGCGCATTCGTACGCGAGTGTTCGGAAACTACAACGCGATCGCTTACCTTGCGGGATCCGTGGGAGCACTTGCCGCCGGGGGACCGTCCGCGCTGCGCGACGCGCTACCCGCACTGCCGCCCGATCAAAGATGGTTGCTCGTGTTCCCCATCGCCGGTATCGGCTGTGCGCTTCTCGCCGCTCGCCTGAGCCCCGCGGTCGAGTCAAGCCGGGTATCGGAATCGAAACTGCAACCCTTGACGGGGTCCCGAAGCGTCGTAGCGAAACTGGCTGCCCTGTTCGCGCTGGATTCCTTCGCAGGCGGTTTCATAGTGCAGTCGTTCCTCGTGTTCTGGTTCGGCCGGAAGTTCGGCGCGAGCGTCGAGATCATGGGCCTGGTGTTCTTCGCAGCGGGACTGCTTCAAGCAGGATCTTCCATTGCCGCCGGCAGGCTCGCACGGCGAATCGGGCTGCTCAACACGATGGTGTTCACGCACTTGCCCTCAAACGTTCTCCTCGTGCTCGTGCCGTTCGCTCCCTCGCTCGGAACTGCGGTCGCAGTCCTTCTCGTTCGATTCGCGATATCTCAGATGGATGTGCCTGCGCGACAGGCTTATGTAGTAGCCATGGTCGATCCGTCAGAGCGGACGGCTGCAGCGGCTTACACGAATACGGCGCGTTATGTCCCGCGCCCGGCGGGTCCTATCCTCGCCGGCGTTTTGATGCAGAACGTTTCGCTGGCTGCGCCTTTCGTCGTTGCGGGGTCTTTGAAGATCGCTTACGACTTGCTGATTTACGGGACTTTCCGCCGCGTGCCTTTGCCGTCGACTTCTTCTTCGCCGAGGTCTTCTTCTTCGTAGCAACCTTCTTCTTCGCAGTCGCTTTCTTCCCCGGCGCCTTCTTCTTTGTCGAGGCCGTACCGGGCTTCTTGGGAGCTGCGGGCTCTGGCTTGATCGTCGCAGCGATCTCCTCGTCCTTCTGGGTAACGACCGGCGCCATCGTGGCGACGTGCGCCCCCTCTTCGACTCGCATCGTGCGAACGCCTTGGCTCGCGCGGCCGACGCGGCGGATCTGCTCGGCAGCAACGCGGATCGCGATACCGGAAGAAGAAACCAAGAAGACGTCCTGATCCTTCGAACCGATGAACGCACCCGTGACCTTCCCGGTCTTCTTCGTCAGCTTATGTCCGACTACACCGAGACCTCCGCGCCCCTTGCGCGGGTAATGCTTGAGGTCGCTTCGCTTGCCGTAGCCGTTCTCGGTGACGCTGATCATCTCGACGCCCTCCGAGGCCGCGCTTGTTGCCAGCACTTCGTCGCCTTCGCGCAGCCGCATGCCGATCACGCCGGCCGTTGAGCGCCCCATGGGGCGAACCGCCTCTTCGCTGAATCGAATCGTCTGGCCGTTTCGCGACACCATGAAGATGTCGTCCTTGCCGTCGGTCAGGAGGACCTCGATAAGCTCGTCGCCTTCCTTCAGGTTGATCGCGGCAAGGCCCGTCCGGGAAGAGTCGTATTCGGGCAGAGGAGTCTTCTTGATCATTCCCTTCTTCGTCGCGAAGACTAGGAACCGGCCTTCCTTGTACTCCTCCAAGTCCATAACGGCACTGATGCGCTCGTCCCCGTCGAGCGAGACGCGCGCAAGGTTCGCGGCGAAGGATCCGCGCGCCGTTCGCGAGGCCTCGGGCACCTCATGCACCTTCGCGCGGTAGACCTTGCCCTTCGTCGTGAAGATCAGCAGCCAGTGGTGGGTAGTGGTCGCGAATACGTTTCTGATGACGTCCTCTTCTTTGAGGGTCGCGCCGCGTACGCCCTTCCCGCCCCGCCCCTGGCGCTTGTACGTTTCCACCGGCTGGCGCTTCACGTAGCCGGCCCGGGTAACGGTGACGATCACGTTTTCCTTGGGGACCAGGTCGAGCACGTCGAGCTCGCCCTCGTCCGGCCGGATCTGGGTCCGCCGCGGATCCGCGAACTTCTTCCGCGTCGCCAGCAACTCCTCCTTGACGAGCCCGCGGATCTTCGCCGGGTCCTTCAACAGCCCCTTCAAGTGGCGGATCCGGGCCAGCAAGTCTTTGTGTTCCTGCTCCAACTCGGCGCGCGCGAGCTTGGTGAGGCGGCGAAGCGGCATGTCCAGGATGTGGTTCGCCTGGATCTCGGAGAGCTTGAACTGTTTCATCAGCTTCGTCCGCGCCTGTTCCGCGTCCTGCGAGCCGCGAATGATCTTCACGACCGCGTCGAGGTTCTCCAGGGCGATAAGCAGGCCCAGGACGATGTGGTCGCGCTCTTCGGCTTTCTTCAGCTCGAACTTCGTCCGGCGCGTGACGACGTCGACCTGGTGATCGACGTAGTGCCCGACCATCTCGGCCAGGTTCTGCACGACCGGCACACCGTCGACCAGCGAGAGCATGATCACGCCGAAGCTCTCCTGCAGCTGCGTGTGCTTGTAAAGCTGGTTCAGAACGACCTGCGCGTTTGCATTTCGCTTCAAGTCGATGACCAGGCGCATGCCCTGGCGGTTCGACTCGTCCCTGAGGTCGGCGATGTCGCGCACCTTGCCGCTGTTGACCAGGTCTGCGATCTTCTCCGCCAGCCGGGCCTTGTTCACCTGATAGGGAAGCTCCGACACGACGATCCGTAGCCTGTTGTTGGAGCCCTCCTCGACCTCGGCTACCGCGCGGATCTTGATGGAACCGCGCCCGGTCAGATACGCCTCATCGATTCCATCCGATCCGATAATCTGCGCGCCGGTGGGGAAGTCCGGACCCTGAACGAACTTCATGAGTTCCGCCGGCTTGATGTCCGGCTTGTCGATCGCCGCCATCACGGCGTCGATCACCTCGCCGAGGTTGTGGGGCGGGATGTTCGTCGCCATACCGACCGCTATCCCCGTCGCGCCGTTAACCAGAAGGTTAGGGAAGCGGCTGGGAAGGACGAGTGGCTCGTTCTCGTATCCGTCGTAGTTAGGCACGAAATCGACGGTTTCGGCCTCGATGTCGCGCAGAAGCTCCATCGCGATGGAAGCGAGCCTGGCCTCCGTGTATCGCTGCGCCGCAGGCGGATCTCCGTCGACCGAGCCGAAGTTCCCGTGCGGATCGACGAGCGGGTAGCGCAGGGAGAAGTCTTGCGCCATCCGCACCAAGCTGTCGTAGATCGCCTGGTCTCCGTGCGGGTGGTACTTCTTCATCACCTCGCCGACGGCCGCCGCCGACTTGCGGTAGGGGCGGTCGGGACGAAGGCCGCTCTCAAGCATCGACCAAAGGATCCGCCGTTGCACCGGCTTTAGCCCGTCGCGAACGTCGGGGAGCGCTCTCCCCACGATGACTGACATCGCGTAGTCGAGGTACGAGCGCTGGATCTCCTCTTCGATGTCGACCGGTTCGATCCGGCCCGCGAGGATGGACGAGGTCGCCACTACGAGAACGCGGGCTGCGGGCGGTTAGACATCGAGGTTCTGCACCTGCTTCGCATTCAACTGGATGAACTTGCGGCGCTGCTCGACGTCCTGGCCCATCAGCACAGAGAACAGCCGGTCGGCCGCGTACGCGTCCTCGAGCGTTACCCGAAGCAAGGTGCGCGACTCGGGATTCATGGTCGTCTCCCAGAGCTGCACGGCGTCCATCTCTCCCAGGCCCTTGAACCTCTGCGGGGTGTCGAGCTTCTTGTGGCCGTTCTTCTTTCGGAACTTGTCCCAGTCGCGCTCCGTGTAGAAGTACACCGGCTTCCCCTCCGCCTTGACCATGTAGAGCGGTGGTTGTGCGATGTAGACGTATCCCGCTTCGATCATGCCGCGCATGTGACGGAACAAGAAGGTCAATAGCAGCGTGCGGATGTGGGCGCCGTCGACGTCGGCATCGGCCATCGCGACGACCCTGTGGTAGCGGGCCTTCGTGATGTCGAACTCGTCGCCGATCCCCGTTCCCATGGCCGTGATCAGGGCTTGGATCTCTTCGTTCTCGAGGATCTTGTGAAGGCGCGCCTTCTCGACGTTCAGGATCTTCCCCCGGATGGGCAGGATCGCTTGCGAGGCCCGGTCCCGTGCCTGCTTCGCGCTGCCGCCGGCCGAGTCCCCCTCGACCACGAACAGCTCGCAGAGCTCGGGGTCGGTCAGCTGGCAGTCCGCCAGCTTGCCCGGCAACGAGCCCGACTCCAGGAACGACTTGCGCCTCGTCAGGTCGCGCGCTTGCCGCGCGGCGAGCCTGGCCTTGGCAGCCTGCTCGCACTTGATGACGATGCGCTTCGCATCGCCCGGGTGTTCCTCGAGCCAAGTGGCGAAGTGATCGTTGACGGTCTTCTCTGTGAACGCGCGAATCTCGGTGTTGCCGAGTTTGGTCTTCGTCTGTCCTTCGAACTGCGGGTTGCGAAGCTTCACCGACACGATGGCCGTAAGACCCTCGCGAACGTCCTCGCCGATAAGCCCGCCCTCCTTGTCCTTCAAAAGGCCTTTCGCACGAGCGTATCGGTTGATGACTCCGGTCAGGGCCTTCCTAAAGCCCTCCTCGTGCATGCCTCCCTCGTGCGTGTTGATCGTGTTCGCGAAGGTGTACAGCTGCTCGGCGTAGGTTGCGTTCCACTGCATCGCCACTTCGACTTCTGAGTCGTCGGCCTTCGCCTCGAACGCGATCACGCGCTGATGCAACACCTCCTTGCCTTCATGCATGTGCTTGACGAAGTCGGTCAGCCCTCCGGTTGCGCGGAAGACCTCTTTAACAACTGGGGACTCGCGCTCGTCTATGAGTTGGATCTCGATCCCGCGCGTTAGGAAAGCAAGCTCCTGCAAGCGCTCGGCTAGGACCTCGCGCTTGAACGACGTTTCTTCGAATATCTCGCGATCGGGCCAGAAGCTAACTTTCGTGCCGCTCTTCTTAGAGGGCTTCCCCTTGGAGAGTTTCTTCTTCGCTTTGCCCTGGTGGTACTCCTGCGACCAGGTGTAGCCGTCGCGCTGGACCTCGACCTGGAGCTTCTCGGAGAGCGCATTGACGACCGAGACGCCGACGCCGTGAAGGCCCCCGGAGATCCTGTAGCCACGCCCACCGAACTTGCCCCCGGCGTTCAGTGTCGTGAGCACGACCTCGAGGGCCGGGCGGCGGTCCTTGGCCTTGGGGATCGGCTTCACGGGGATTCCGCGGCCGTTGTCGGAGACCTCTACGCCGCCGTCCTTCAGGAGGCGAACGACGATCCTGGAGCATTGGCCGGCCATCGCCTCATCGATGGAGTTGTCGACGACCTCGTAAACGAGGTGGTGAAGGCCTCGCTGGCCGGTGGTTCCGACATACATGCCGGGGCGAAGACGAACGTGCTCGACGCCTTCGAGGACCGTGATGTCGGCGGATGTGTACTCGCCTGATTCGGTTGCTTTGACCTTCGTATTCCCCACTTACCCTCCGCTGCTAGTCCCCCACGCGGGGCCGTTCACCGCTTGAAAAAGGGGCTCGTTTCGCGGAGAAACGGACACCCCAATTATACCATTGGAGGGGTCGGATTCACGCTCATTTGGGGTACCCGAAACACTTGCGCTACAAGGGTTTCGGGCGGTCCTCGGATACCACAATCCGGACCCGCTCGACGACTCCCTCGCCGAGCGATTCGTTGGCCTTTTTTCGGATCTCTTCGGCGAGGAACTTCGCCTGCGAACCCCACGGTCCCGTACTGACGGCAACCGTCAGAGTCCCGGATTCGAGCCGGACCGGTGCGGTTTCGTTCGCCAAACGATCGCCTACGACGGATGCCCACCCCGCCGCGAGCTTCCCTATCTTCGCGCCTTGCGCGAAGGGTCTTTGTTGCAGAAGCCCCGACACGATGTCGCCCAGCCCGACCGGATCCTCGGACCGCTCTCCCTTCTTCGGCATGCCCTTTGCCCTAGGCATCGACGGCCACCACCCCGCCGGCGACGGTCCAGACGGCCTCCGCCCCGGGCGGAACGTGAGCCTCGTCGGCGACCGAGACCACCACTTGGCCCCTCCCCGACAGTCCCGCAGCGATCCGCTCACGCCTGGCCGGATCAAGGGCGGAGAAGGGGTCGTCGAGCAGGATGACCGGGGGCTCGCCGATCTCCTCGGCCACTGCGGAAGCGAGGCCGAGCCGAAGGGCCAGCGCCGCGGCCCAAGCCTCGCCGTGCGACGCGAACGCACGGGCGCGAAGGTCGCGAACAGCTAGATCCAACTCGTCGCGATGAGGGCCGACGAGAGTCGTCCTTCGAATGAGTTCATCGTCGCGGCGCGCGGCCAAGCGTTCGCGGAAGCCGCGCTCGACTTCCTCGGCTTCCACGTTCGGCCTGTATGTCACCTCGAGCGCGTATTCGGAAAGCGTTTGGAAGTCCGCGGACGCGTGGGGACCGAGCCGGGCCACCGCATCGGCTCGCACGCGCGTCACCGCCGAACCGGCCTCGATCAGCTCTTCGTCCCAAGCCTCGAGGTCGGGCGGCGCTCCCGAGCCCTCCCATTCCTTGAGCAGACGATTTCGCTGCCGCAGGGACTTGTCGTAGGCCTTCAGCTCGGACTCCTTCAGGGGCCAAAGCGCTTGCGCTGCTTCGTCCATGAACCGGCGCCGCTCTCCGGGGTCCCCGAGTACAACTGAGAGGTCGTCCGGGCCGAAGAAGACTCCCCGCACCTGCCTTCGGACGTCGCGCTTTCTCCTGACGGGCGAACGATTCACCTGAACCTTGCTCGCCCCGGTGACCGGTATCTCTACTTCCACCAGGAGACGCCCGCCGGCGGTCTGGACTTCGCCACGCGCGTAAGCGGCATCCACTCCGCGGCGAACCAGCGGCTCGCTGGAACTCACTCGGGGAGATGCGAGTCCGACCACGTAGTACATCCCTTCGAGAAGGTTCGTCTTTCCTTCACCGTTCGGACCGGAGACCACCACCAAGCCGTCCGGCACATCGAGTTTCGTGGCCTGATGATTGCGAAAGTCGCGCAGTTCGATCCAGAGGAAGCGCACCCGCGCCGGGACCTACCCCACTGGGGCGGGCAAGCGCACAGGCATCACGAGGTACGTGAAATCGTCGGCCTCGCCGCGGATGACGCCGGGCTTCAAGCCATCACGAACCTCGAGGCGGACCGTGTCCCCGACCGCTGCGGCAAGCCCGTCGCCCAGGTAGTGGGGATTGAACGCCACGGTGATCTCATCGCCCTCATACTTCGTCTCAACCGCCTCCACGGCCTGTCCGAGATCGGGAGACTGCGAGGAGAGCCGCACGCCCAGCGCATTCAGTTCCATTCGGACCGGAGCGTTATCGCGCGCAAGCAGGCCCACCCGGCGGACCGCCTCGGCAAGCTGCTGGCGAGGAAGCGACAGTTTGCTCTCGTAGCCGTCCGGCAGAAGCTGGCGGTAGTTCGGGAACTCCCCCTCGATCAGACGCGAGGTGAGTCTCAGTTTGCCGACGCTGAACGAGATCTGACTCTCGTCCAGAATGATCTCGAGCTCGCCCTTCTCCTCCGCGGCGGCGGCCCTGCCGGCCTCGGAGAGCGCCCGCTCGGGCACGATTACCTTGGCCTCCCCATCGGCCGTGGCCGTCACCTCTCGGACCGCGAGACGGTACGAGTCCGTCGCAGCCAGGGTGAGCCCCTCCCGGTTGACCTCAACGAGCACACCCGTCAGAACCGGCCTGGCCTCGTCGCGCGATGCTGCTCGCGCAGCCTGGTTCACGGCCTCGGCAAACCGCGGGGCCTCGACCGTGACCTTCGTTCCGGAGGGCTCCTGCAAGGCGGGAAAATCCTCGACCGGCAGCAGGCGAACCGTGCCCTCGTACGCGGCGCAGCGAATCTTGGCCTGGTTCTGATCGGCCTCGAATTCGACCGGTGCTTCGCTCAGGTTTTTCACCATCTCGGCCAGAAGCCTGGCCGGCGCGAGCGCACTTCCCTCTTCCTGGGTCTGAACCTCGACGCCGAGCTGCGCGGACACCTCGAGGTCGGTTGTGGTCAAGGTCAAGGATCCATCTTTCGCGGCCTCGATCAAGACGCCGGTTAGTGCCGGAACCCCCGGCCGGTTGGACACGCCGCGTTGCACGATCTGAAGAGCTTCCGAAAGAACATCTCGGTCACAACGGAATTTCACTTCTCCACCCCTAACTATCTCTTCCTGTCTTTACTTCTTTAAAGCGGTAGTAGGTCCAGGGGAAAAGTGGATAGGTCGTCATGCTCCGAGCATAACGAGGGGGAATGACATGCCCTGCGCATGGGGACGGACGTGGGGAACGGCGTGAAGAAAAGGCCGGGTGGACCAAGTTACCCGGAAGGTTCCCCAAGTTCTCCGACGGGATGTGCACTCAGGACCCCCGTGCCTGAGCCCTGATCGTGCGCGTGAGGTCCTGCACCTGGCGGTAGGTGCTACCGCGCGCGCGCATCAAGGTCTCGACTTTGTTGATGCCGTGAAGGACGGTCGTGTGGTCGCGGTCGAAGGCCTCGCCTATCTTCACGAGCGAGAGGCCGGTGCACTCGCGCATCAGGTACATGCCGACGTGCCTTGCCGTCGTGAGCGGCCGGGACCGGTTCTTCGAGGTCAGGTCGCCGCGGGTGAGGCTGAAGTACTCCGCGGTCCGATCGAGGATGAGCGCCGGCGGGATCTCGGCATCGGTTTGGGGCAGGAGATCCTCGAGCGCCCTCTCGGCAAGCTCCGTGTCGATCGGCTTACCGGTCAGGGATGCGTAGGCCGCAACCCGGAGCAGCGCCCCTTCGAGTTCGCGGATGTTCTGGTCGAACTTCGACGCGATCAACTCCTGGACGGCGTCCGGGATCTCGATGCCGTCGCGGCGGGCCTTCAGCTGGAGGATCGCGATGCGCGTCTCCAGGTCCGGCGGCTGCACGTCGACGCAGAGGCCCCATCGGAAACGGTTCCGCAAACGCTCTTCCATGCCCGAGAGTTCTTGGGGAGGCCGATCGGATGCGATCACGATCTGCCGCTCCGAGCCGTGCAGCGCGTTGAACGTGTGGAAGAACTCCGTTTGCGTTTCCTCGGCCCGCGCGAGGAACTGAATGTCGTCGATCAACAGGACGTCAATGTCGCGATACTTTCGCTGGAACTGGTAACCCTGGCGCGCGCGCACCGCGGTGATGAACTCGGTTATGAAGGTTTCCGAGGTTACGTACTTCGCGCTGAGCCCCGGCTTCAACCGGATCATGTGATGTCCGACGGCGAACAACAGGTGAGTCTTACCGAGACCAACTCCGCCGTAGATGAACAGCGGGTTGTAGGCCTTCGAGGGCGGGGCTTCGGCAACGGCCATCGCCGCGGCATGCGCGAAGCGGTTGCTCGGCCCCGCAACGAAAGTGTCGAACGTGTACCGATCGGGGAACGGAAGCCTTTTCACGGGCGCCGAAGGGTCCTCCGCCGTTTCCGGTGAGGTCTCCGGGTCTCGTACCTCCGTCGTGCGTGCCGAAAGGCTGAGGCGGAGTGGCTCGCCGGCCGCCTCGACGGCGGCCGTCCGAATCAGGTCGATGTAGTGGCGGGCGAGCCAGTCCCGGACGTAGTCGGAAGGCGCCTCGATCTCGAGGACGCCGTCCTTCAACGAGGAGGCTCGCACCTCTGCGAACCACATGTTGAAGGAACTCTCGGGGAGTTCCTGGCGCGCCTTGTCGACGACGTTCGACCAAATCCTTTGGGCTGTTTGCTCAAAGGAGGTAACCGACATGCTTATCCACAAAACCTTTCCACAGTTGTGGAATCCCAATGTGGGGAATGTTTTCCGGAATCAAAGTGTCCGGGTCGAAGCGCGGCGGAGTATAGCACCGGCAATTGCGTGCCCGGAAGGGAGAACGGTGGTTTTGACGCTCTTTCTCGGGCATTTCGCCCGCCCGGTATACTTCGCGTCGCGGAGATGAAGACATGAAACGAACATTTCAACCCAACAATCGAAGACGAAAGAAGACGCACGGCTTCCGCGCGCGAATGAAGAACCGCGCCGGCCGGCGGATACTTGCGCGCCGCCGGGCGAAGGGCCGCGACCGGCTTTCGGCCTGAGTTCCCGCGCGTCGGGGAAAGCCGCAGTCGCCGACATCCTCAAACATGGCACTCCGTCCAAAGGAGCCCGGGTGATACTGTTTGTGGCGCCCGGCTCAGGCTCAATATCGGTGGTGGCCGGCCGCATGGTCGGCGGCTCGGTCTCCAGGAACCGAGCCCGGCGCATCCTTCGAGCGGCCTGGCGCGAGATTGCGCCTCGTACGAGGGACGATCTCGACGTCGTATTGGTGGCCCGGCGACCGATTCGCGGGGCCAAGGCACAGGACCTGGTTACGGAGATGACGGATCTCGCCCTCGACGCCGGAGTGACCCAATCTTGAAGACCCTCCTTCGAAGTGCTGCCGGAGCAGCCGGGGCCCCCATCAGGCTGGCTCTTCTGCTTCCCATTCGTGCCTGGCGCCTCGTCAGCCCCGCTTTCGGGCAGCGGTGCCGCTACTACCCTTCGTGCTCCGCGTACGCCGAGGAAGCGATACGCGAGCGTGGGGCGTTCACCGGCGCGGCGCTCGCCCTGTGGCGTGTCCTCAGGTGTAATCCCTTCGCAGCCGGCGGTATCGATCGCGTGCCGGCAAGGCGGCGCTCACGGCTCGGCCCGGTTGAGGGTTCGTATGATGGCGTCATACAGTCCCCCGGGAGGCCGAGATGATCGCCGTACAGATTTTCCAGACGATATTGGATGGACTGGGTGCCGTACTTGCCTGGCTCTACGACGTCGTCGGCAACTACGGGGTCGCGATAATCTTGTTCACGATCGCCGTTCGCATCCTCCTCCTGCCTCTCGGGATCAAGCAGATCCGGTCCATGCACGCGATGCAGTCGATCCAGCCGAAGATCAAGGCCGTCCAGGCAAAGCACAAGGGGAACCGCCAGAAGCAGCAAGAAGAGATGATGAAGCTCTACCAGGAGCACGGGGTGAACCCCCTCGGGAGCTGTCTGCCGTTGCTGCTCCAGCTCCCCGTGATGATCGCTCTCTACTCCGTGCTTAGGGTGGTGCCGGGTCAGCCCACCCACTTTCCCGAGGAGAGCGCCCTGAACGTGGCCGTCGTTCAGCAGAACGGTTCCAACGCGACGGACTTCTTGGGGATGGACCTGCAGTGTTCGGCCCTTCAGGCAGGCCACCCCGAGGCAGAGATAAGGGGGGCCAACGACAAGATCGTGGGGACGCTCGACTGCGGCGAGGGCGTGCCGGCCCGGATCCCCTTCTACATGCTGATGCTTCTGATGGTCGGGACCTCTTACTACCAGGCACTGCAGATGAGGAAATCCGTGCCGCAGCAGACCGGACAGTCTGCCCAGCAACAGAAGCTGATGCAGTACCTGCCGGTGATCTTCAGCGTGATCTTCATCAGCTTCCCGGCGGGGCTCGTGCTCTACTGGACGACTACGAACGCCTGGCAGATCGGGCAGCAGCACTTCCTCTTCCGGGCCATCAAGGCCGAGCAGGCGTCCGGCGGCGACGGGAAGCCCCCGAAGAAGTCGGGGAAGGCCGTCGCTAAGACCGAACCCGCGGCGACCCCCAAGAAGGGGTTCATGGCAAGGATGGTTGAGCAAGCCGAAACCGAAAGAGCGCGGAAGCAATCGGAGCAGAAACAGCCGGGAGGCGGCAGTGGGACCAGTCGAAAAAAGCGGCGCAAACGTTGAGGAGGCCCTCGAGGCCGCCCTCAAGGAGATGGGCGTCAGCGAGCAGGAAGTCGAGGTCGAGATCGTCCAGGAGCCGAAGGGAGGCTTCCTCGGCCTAGGGTCTCAGGGCGCAACTGTGAGGGTTCGCCTGAAGCGGGATGTCGAAGAACTCTCCCAGGAGGACATCGACGAGCAGGCGGATCTCGCTGCTGACTTCCTCGAGGACCTCATCGAGAAGATGGGCTTCGAGGCCGACGTCGAAATCAACGAGGATCAGGGGACCACCTACGTCGAGATCTGGGGACCCGAGTCCGAGGAGGGCGACGACGACATGGCGCTACTGATAGGGCGTCACGGCTCCTCGCTCGATGCGCTTCAGGAGATCGTCAGGGTGATCGTCGGTCGCCGGACCGGGAATCGGTGCCGCGTGATGGTGGATGTCGAGGACTACAGGAAGCGCCGGCGGGCGCGCATCGTTTCCAAAGCCAAGGACATCGCTCGGCGGGTCCAAAAGACTGGGCGCCAAGAGACCCTGGAGCCGATGAATCCGTACGAACGGAAGATAGTTCACGATGCCGTCGCCTCCGTCGGTGGTGGGCTGGAAACGGTGAGCCAGGGGGAGGAGCCCGAGCGGCGGGTGATGGTCCGCCGGCGCAGGTAGGGCGCGTTTCACGTGAAACACGGCCCCGATCTCGCCGAGTTCGCCGAGGGGATCGGAGTGTCCCTTAGCCCGGAGCAAGTCTCCCTCCTCCTGCGATTCGAGGAGCTTCTCGTCGCACGGGGGCCGTCGCTCGGCCTCATATCTTCCGGCGATGTCGAACGCGTTCGCGAGAGGCACATCATGGACTCGCTTAGGTGCGCGCTGGTGATCGGCGAAGCGCGCGAGGGATACGACCTCGGCTCGGGCGGCGGCCTTCCGGGCATTGTCTTGTCCATCGCGCGACCCGACGTTTCCGTGGCGCTGGTCGAAAGCCGCTCGCGAAAGGCCGCCTTCTTGGAGCTTGCGAAGGACGAACTTGGTCTCGACCGAGTCGACGTGATACACGCCAGGGCCGAGTCGCTGACGGTCCCCCGCGCCTTCTGTTTGGCGAGGGCCTTCTCCTCGCTCGAGGATTCCTGGGAGGTGGCCCGGCCTTTGCTGGTGCCGGAAGGGACGCTCGTCTACTTCGCCGGCCGAGGCTGGGAGAGGCCTGCGTCACCGCCGCCGGGAGCACTGGACCTCGGGGTGCGGGAAACCTCCGTGCTTGAAAGTGGCGGGCCCCTGGTTATCATGAGGCGGCTGTGACTTCTTCCCAAACCTCTCGGTCCCGGTCTCGATCATCGTCGGGGAAACGCCCGCCCTCCAAGAAGAGGGCTTCGGCCTCACGTATGACGTCATCACACAAGCCCGGTACCAGGGTCATCGCGATCGCCAACCAGAAGGGCGGCGTCGGGAAAAGCACAACCGCCGTTAGCCTCGGTGCGGCGCTCGCCGAGACCGGTCACAGCGTCCTCCTCATCGATCTCGATCCTCAGGGGAACGCTTCCACGGGTCTGGGGATCCCACACGATGAACGCGCGGCGAACGTATACGAAGTCATCGTCTCGGAAGCGCCGATTGAAAGCGCAGTGGTCGAGACCGCCGTAAAGGGTCTCTCTGCCGTGCCTTCGAACATCGATCTCGCCGGCGCCGAAATCGAGCTTGTGTCCCTCTTCTCCAGGGAGATGCGCCTCGCGAAGGCGCTGGAGCCGGTCCTCGACGGACGCTATGAATTCGTTCTATTCGACTGTCCGCCCTCGCTCGGATTGCTTACCGTGAACGCGCTCGCCGCGGCCGACGAGTTGATCGTCCCGATCCAGTGCGAGTACTACGCGCTCGAGGGACTGGGGCAATTGCTTCGCAACGTCTCATTGGTTCAGCAGAACCTGAACACGCGACTTCGGCTGACCGGCATAGTGATGACGATGTACGACTCGCGTACGAAGCTGGCCGAGCAAGTGGTCGACGAAGTGAAGAAGTACTTCGGTGAGCAGGTGTATGACACTATCATACCTCGCACCGTGAGGCTGTCGGAGGCCCCGGGCTTCGGGGAACCGATAACCGTGTACGACCCTAAGTCGAAGGGTGCCGAGACCTATCGCGCGCTCGCGCGAGAGGTTGTGAAGAGGCCGAGGCCCGACGTGGCGGCGCCCCTGCCGCAAGACCTTCCCGAGGTGATCGCGCCACCGAACGGGCGCGAGAGGCCGGCGTCATCGCCGGAGCCCGCCGCGGAGCCGGAGGCGCAAGTCGAGCCGGAGCCCGCGCCGGAACCCGTGCCCGAGGAGCCCGAGGCCGTGGCAACGCTAGAGCCCGAGGCAACGCCAGAGCCCGAGGCCACCGGGCCTGCCGAGTCCAGTCCAGAGGAACCCGCATCGAACGAGATGGACGAGGCTGAGGAATTCTTCGAACCCGTTGAGGTCACGGTCCCCGAGGAACCGGAGCGCGCGCTCGAGTCGGTGGCGGCTCCCGATGAATCGGACATCGGTTCTGCCGACCGCGACGTAGTCGTGGACGTCCGTGCCGTTCGCGAAGCCCGCGAACGCGAACAAGAAGAGCAAGGGGCGCGTGCCTTGGAGTCGGAACCGAAACGTAAGTGGCGGTTGTTCGGCAGGGGAGGCAGCCGATGAAGAGGGGCCTCGGCCGGGGACTCTCGGCGCTCATACCCGGCGCCGCGGAAGAGGGGGGTCTTCTCGAGATTCCCATCAGCGCGATCTCGCCAAACGGCAGGCAGCCGCGCACGCACTTCGACGAGGAATCGCTCGAAGGACTGGTGAGGTCGATTCGCGAGGTCGGCATCCTCGAGCCCGTCGTCGTGCGCCAGGCCGAGGAAGGGTACGAGCTGATCGCCGGCGAGCGAAGGCTTCGGGCCGCGCAGCGCGCCGGTCTCGCCTCGATCCCGGCCGTCATTCGCGACAGCGACGATATCGGCTCGCTTCAGGAAGCACTGATCGAGAACATCCACCGGGAGGACCTCGGACCGATCGAACTTGCCGAAGCGTTTCGTGAGCTGCTCGACGAGCTGGGCGCGACTCAGGAGATCTTGGCCGAACGCTTGGGGATGTCGCGTGCGCACGTTGCCAACACCATTCGGCTGCTGCAGTTGCCGCACAAGGTTCAAGAGCTGATCGCCGAGGACAAGGTGCAAGCCGGTCACGGCCGCGCACTTCTAGTGCTGCCCGACCGCAAGGCACAGGAGACGCTGGCGCTTCGCATAGCAGCCGAAGACCTTTCGGTGCGCGACGTGGAGAACCTGGTGCGCCGCTACATGGAACCGAAACAAAAGGGCGAGAAGAAGAAGGCGAAGAGCGTCAAGGACGAGCCGAAGTCTCCTCCGGAGCTTGCCGAAGTAGAGGAGATCCTTTCCGAACAGCTGGCGACTCGCGTAAAGATCCAGATGGGCGCGCGTCGCGGCAAGATCGTCGTGGACTTCGGATCGCCCGACGACCTGGAGCGGATCGTCTCGGAGATCATCGGCTCGGGTCCCGGCCTCGCCCCGTCCGACTAGCTCCGCAGGGCTTCCTCGTCGCGAATGAGTTCGCCCAAACGTCGAACGCCCTCGGCAACCCGTTCCTCAGTTGGATAAGAGAAAGCCAGCCTCAGCTGATCGCGGCCGCGCCCGTCCGGGTAGAAAGCCGTGCCGGGGACGTAGGCGACCTTTCGCTCGATGGCCTTCGGGAGCATCGCCGGAGTGTCGAAGAATTCCGGGACCGTAACCCAGCAATAGAAGCCGCCGTTGGGGTGGGTCCAGGTTGCGTCGGACGGAAAGTGTTCCTCGAGTGCCTTCACGCACGCGTCCCGACGTGCGCGGTAATGGTCGATGAGGGTCTTCAGGTTGATCTTCCAGCGGTCGTCGGCCAGGTACTCCTCGGCTATGAGCTGCGCGAGGTTGCTCGGGCAGAGATCGGTCGCTTCCTTGGCGGGCAGAAAGCGTTGCAGCACACCGGGTTCGGCCGTAACGAAGCCGACGCGTAGGCCTGCCGCGAAGACCTTCGACAGAGAAGAGAGATAGATCACATTTGCGGGATCCAGCGTCTTGAGGGCCGGGATCGGGTCACCGTCGAACCTGAGTTTGCGATAAGGGTCGTCCTCGACGATCGGGATGCCGGCGTCGCGGCACACCCGGACCAGCCTCTCTCGCCGTTCGAGCGACATCGTGACACCGGCGGGGTTGTGGAAGTTGGGGACCGTGTAGAGGAATTTCGGTCTCGCCCCGTTTCTAAGCGCAACCTCGAGCTCGTCGACGACGATCCCGTCATCGTCGAGGCGGATCTGTATCCATTTGGGCTCATAGGCCGAGAATGCGGAGAGGGCGCCGACGTACGAGGGGGCCTCGACGGCGATCTCGTCGCCGGGATCGACGAAGATCTTGCCGACGACGTCGAGCGCCTGCTGGCCGCCCGCCGTGACGACGATGTCGTCCGGGCCGGCTTCGATGCCCTCCTCGCCGAGGAGAGTCGATAGTTGTTCCCGAAGCCCTTGCTGGCCTACCCCTTGGCCGTACTGGAGAGCGGTGGCGCCCCGCTCGAGCAGGACCTTTTGAGTGATCTCGGCAATATCTTCGAAGGGAAGCGCCTGGACGAACGGCATCCCGCCGGCGAGCGACACCACGTCGGGTCTGGACGCCACCGCAAAAAGCGCCCGGACCTCCGACGCAGTCATTCCCGTCGTTCGGCGCGCGTAGAGATCGACGTAAGGGTCGTGCGGAACCTCGGCCATGGTCATCCAATGCTACAGGCACGGCGCGGGCTTTCTGGGCTTACGCCGGTTCCCGCCCCCGTTCGAGTCCCGCGCGTTCGGCGTCGGTCATCTCGCGGGACTCGCGCTTCTCGGGATCGTGGGCGACCATCACGCTCTCCGATTCGGCCGAAAGGAAGCCTTTCGCCGACCAGATCTCCTCACGCGTCGTGATGCTCTTGTTGCCGATCTTCACCAGACTGCACTTCGCAACTACCTCTTCGTCCTCGAGCGTCAGCTCCTGCCTGAAGTCGATCGCCACCCGCGCGAGCACCCAGTCGATCGGCCCCTCGATCCCCGCGAACGTCTTCTCGAGCCACTCGTCACGGACCTCCTCGAGGTAGGTGAAGTACACGGCGTTGTTGACGTGGTCGTAGGAGTCGACGTCGCTCCAGCGGATCTCCATTCGTTTCTCGTGCACGATGCGCCCGATGATAGTCTGCCGCGGCCATGGCGGAGACCGCGGACCTTGTCGTCGTCGGTGCCGGAACCGTCGGCGGCTGGGCGTCCTACCTCGCGAAGAAGAGCGGGGCCGGCCGGGTGATCGTGCTTGAGAAAGAGACCGCCGGCGCCGGCGCTTCCAGTCGCGCGGGCGGAGTCGTTCGCGCGCAGGGCGGTACGCCGGTTACCGTGAAACTCGGGCAGTGGTCGATCGCCTTCTACAAGAACCAGCGGGAAGAACTCGGCACGGATTCGGGCTTCCGGGAGCTCGGCTATCTGATCCTGGCGGTTACGGCCAAGGACGAGGAAGACGGGAAGGAACGAGTCGAAATGCAACGCACGGCCGGACTCGACGTCCGGTGGGTCGACGTCGACGAGGCATGCGAGCTAAACCCGACCTTGGGTCCCGAAGGCCACCGCGGCGGCAGCTACTCGCCCAAGGACGGGTGCATCGACCCGCCTCGCAACGTGCTTGCTTACTCGCTTGCGATGCAGCGGGCCGGGGTCGAGCTTCGAGAGCGCACACCGATGACGGGTTTGCGAGTCGAAGGCGGCCGGGTCACCGGCGTCGAGACCAAGGAGGGTGTGATCGCCACGGAACGGGTGATCCTCACCGGGGGACCGGCCCTTCGTTCGGTCGGCAAGTTGATCGGTGCGCGGATACCGGCAGGAGGCGCCCGCCACCAGGTTGCCGTCTCGGAGCCGCACGAAGCGTTCTCGGTCGAGCGACTCCCGATGGTGTTCGATCTCAGTGCCGGCCTCTACTGGCGGCTCGAGGAGGGCGGCCTTTTGTGGGGGATGAGTAACCCCGAGGAGAGGCCCGGGCCGGCACGCGAGATCGACTGGGAATACTTGCAGCGCATGGAAGTGCGGCTGAACGAGTTCGTTCCGGCGACCCGCGGACTCGGAATGCGAAAGGTATGGGCCGCGACCATCGACTACACGCCCGATCACCTGCCGATTCTCGGACCCGCGACCACAACAGACGGCGCGACGATCGAAGGCACGACCGTCGCCTCGCCCGGCGGTCACGGGATGATGTGGGGGCCGGCCGTCGCGCGGGTTGCGGCGGACCTGGCGACGACGGGCCGCTCCGACGTAGTGGATACTTCGGACTTGGGAATGGATCGATTCGATGAAGACGGGCGTAGCAAGTTCGTCGACCCGGTCGCACTCCCTTTTCCCGTTTCGTTCGACGACGATGAATGACGACACGCGAGCCGAGACGATTCGCGCCGCCAAGGCGATCACGCTCGGCCTGATCCTCGGCTGGCTTTTGTCCAGGTTCGCCCGCCCTTCGACAAAGGAGTGATGAGAGATGGCCTCCGATACCGAAACCCGCCGCGACGAGTTCGTGAATCGCATATTCGAATCGAGCGTCGGGATGATGGATGTGCTGACCCTTTACATGGGCGATCGGCTCGGCCTTTACCGGGCGCTCGCAGAGGCGGGCCCGTCCACGCCGGGGCAAATGGCGGAGCGGGCGGGGATCCACCCGCGGTATGCCCGCGAGTGGCTCGAACAGCAGGCGGTGACCGGGATCCTCGAAGTGGAGGATGCGGCGGCGAACGAGGATGAGCGGCGTTACCTGCTGCCGGACGCCCACGCCGAACCACTGCTCGATCTGGACAGCCCCTACTCAATCGCCCCGCTGCCGCGTTCGATCGCGGCCGCGGCGAAGGCCTTGCCGAAGCTATTGGACGCCTACCGCACGGGCGGCGGTGTGGAATGGGAGGAATACGGCGCCGACATGATCGAGGCCCAGGGCGACTTCAACCGGCCCTGGCTGAAGGCGTCTCTCGGGAACGAGTACTTGCCTTCGATCCCCGACATACACGAGCGTCTGTCCTCGGATCCACCGGCCCGCGTTGCCGATGTTGCATGCGGGGTGGGCTGGGCGGCCATCGCGATTGCGAAGGCGTACCCCAAACCGATGGTGGAGGGGTTCGATCTCGATGCATCGTCGATCGAACTTGCTCGGGGGTTCGCGCAAGAGGCCGGCCTGGTGGACCGCGTCCGGTTCGAGGCGATGGATGCCGCCGACCCGTCGTTGTTTTCCAAGTTCGATCTGGCCGTGATGATCGAGGCCCTTCACGATGTCTCGCGGCCGGTTGATGTCTTGCGCGCGATCAAGGGGATGCTCGCGCCCGGCGGCACCGCCGTCATCGCCGACGAACGAGTCGGCGACGAGTTCACAGCTCCCGGGGAGGATAACGAGCGAGTGTTCTACGGTTACAGCGTTCTGACGTGCTTGCCGGCGGCGATGGGTGATCCGGAGACGCGTGCAACCGGGACTGTGTTTCGCCGAAGCAAGCTGAAGGCCTATTCGACGGAAGCGGGATTCCGTTCGGTCGAAGTTCTACCCATCGAGCACGACTTCCTGAGGTTCTATCGACTCACGCCTTAGCCCGGGTTTTCCGGCAGGAAGTAGCGCTCGACACCGCTGGCGATCGCAATCGCAACGTCCTTCACGAAGGCAGGCTCGCGCAGCAACTCTTCCTCCCGAGGATTCGTGATGAAACACGGCTCGACCTGAACGGCCGGCATCCGCGTCTCGCGCAGGATCGCGATCGTCATCGCGTGCGTGCGCCCGTCCCTGAGGCCCAGCCTGGAGGTCAGTTCCTCCTGGATTGTCTCCGCGAGCCGCTGACCGGCGGGGGACACTGATTCGTCCGTTCCGAAGTACATGCAGGCCGCTCCCTCCGCGGTAGGGTCGCCGTCGTTCAGATGGATGGAGATGCAGATGTCCGCTCGACGATCGTTCGCCGCCTTGGCACGCTCTCCGGCAGCAGGGTCTTCCCTGCCTGCTCGAAGAAGTGTGGGCTTCGCGCCACGCCGGGCGAGTTCCACGAGCGCGGCCTGCGCGATCTCGAGGGTTGCCTCCGCTTCCACGAGGCCGCCGGGACCTTCCGTCCCGGGCTCCTTCCCTCCATGTCCGGCGTCGATCGCAACGACCGCTCCTTGAATGGTCGAATCCTCGCGCAGCGACGCGGCCTCTCTTACATGAGCCCGGCCGGTCGCGTCGAGTGGGGGTCGCAGCCTAGCGAGCGCTTGGTAAGTTTCGGGTCCTACGATCCCGTCCGCCTCGCGTCCGACGTTCTTTTGAAAGTCGCGCACGGCTTGGTCGCACTGTGGTCCGAAGATGCCGTCCTCGCGGCCGGTGTCGAAACCGAGGGCGTTCAGCCTTCGTTGCAGCGCGCGAACGTCGTCGCCGCGGAAGTAGGGAATGCGGAGGTACAGCGTGCGATCGCCGAATTCGTAACCTGATTCGACGAGTGCCCCCCAGGTTTCGGGACCGACCATCCCGTCCGCGAGCAGCCCGCGTTTCTGCTGGAATGCGCGCACGGCGGCCTCAGTTGATTGGCCGTACAGACCCTCCAGCTCGTTGGGCTCGATGGTGCCGCCCAAGGCGACAATCCGTTGCTGTACGTCGCGAACGTCCTCGCCCCTGGAGCCCGGCCGGATGATCCTCACGAACGGGAGTATCGCAGGGTCGTTACGCCGCGATGTGCGGGTCGATCTCCTTCAAGATCGCGTCTTTCGGCCGTGCGCCGACGACTCGCGCGATCTCAACTCCCGCCTTGAACAGGATCAGCGAGGGGATGCTCATGACGCTGTACTTCATCGTCATCTCGGGATTGTCGTCTACGTTGAGCTTCGCGACGCTGAGACCGGCCTGCTCGGAGCCGATCTCCTCGACCACGGGCGAAACCATGTGACAGGGGACGCACCACTCGGCCCAGAAATCCACGAGAACCGGCGTCTCGGATTGAAGAACCTTGGCCTCGAAATCGCCGTCTTCGACGTTTCCTATGTTCGCCACCTATTCCTCCTCTTGGGCGGCAACTCCCGCCGCTCTTCGTTCCAACGACAACAAAGGGAAGGCTATTCCGCGAACGCCTTGGCCTCTAGGAAGCGCTCGGCGTCGATCGCGGCCTGGCAGCCGGTTCCTGCCGCGGTTACGGCCTGACGATAGACGTGATCGACGACATCGCCGGACGCGAATACACCCTCAACGCTCGTCTTCGTCGTCGGGAATTCTACTTTGATGTAGCCCTTCTCCAGTTCGAGTTGCCCTTCGAACAGATCCGTGTTCGGGATGTGGCCGATCGCGACGAAAAGACCGTCGGTCGGGAAATCCCTGGCGTCGCCGGTCTTCGTGTCGCGAATCCGCACAGCGGTGACGCCGCTATCCCCGAGCACCTCGGTCACCTCCGCGTTCCAGATGAACTCGATCTTCGGGTTCTTGTACGCGCGCTCCTGCATGATCTTCGATGCGCGAAGCTCGTCGCGACGGTGAATAACGGTCACCTTAGTGGCGAACTTAGTCAGGAATAGCGCCTCCTCCATGGCCGAGTCGCCTCCGCCGACGACGACGAGTTCCTTTTCGCGGAAGAAGAAACCGTCGCAGGTTGCGCAGGACGACACCCCGCGGCCACGGAGCAAGCTCTCGCCGGGCACCTCCAGCCAACGCGAGGACGCCCCGGTCGAAATGATCAGGGACTTCGCTCTCCACTCCTCGTCGCCCGACCAAATGCCGAATGGGCGCGAAGAAAGGTCGACTTGTGAGGCCGCCTGATGGAGGAGCTCCGCGTCGAAGCGAGCCGACTGTTTCTCCATCGCCTCCATGAGCTCCGGGCCGAGGATCGCGTCGGGAAAGCCGGGGTAATTCTCGACCTCGGTCGTCAGCATCAGCTGGCCACCGGCGTCGATTCCCTTGAGGACCAGGGGCTTCAGGTTGGCGCGCGCCGCGTAGAGGGCAGCCGTTAGTCCGGCGGGGCCGGATCCAAGGATTACGACTTCTCGCTGTTCAGGCACGCTGCACTCCATTCTCCCATGCCGGTGCACACCTTCTACAAGGAAGAACGCCGGGGTATTCCGCCGAGGCTAGCCGGGGGCCTGGGCGAGGGCGAGTACGGAGCAGCCGCCTTTAGAGGCCACCCAGACTACGACGTTGTCCGAGCCGCCCCCGGGGGGCTCCTCGCGAAGGACTCCGATGAACGCCGGAGTTCCTTCGAACTTGGCGTCGATCACGCCGATAAGTTCTCCGCTTTTAGCGAAGGCACCGCTTTTCTTCAGGCATTTCTCCGCCTGCGGAGTCGGTGGTCCCGTAGCCGCTTTAGCCTGAACCCGCTGGGCGAGTTCCTCGTCGCTGGTTGCTCCGGCGGTGACTGCCTCCTTTTGGCCGGCCGACGCGGCAACGGCCTGTAGCTCCGCGGAGGTGTAGTCGTCGTCCGAGAGGTCGGTGGCCGGAGGCGCCGCCGGAGCCTGACCCTGGTCTGCGGACTGGAAGGCCGAGACCTCCCGCATCGGCTCCTCGGGGTTGCGTACGAGGATGACGGCGAAGATGCCGACGACCGCGGCGGCGGCCGCGAATGCCGCGATCCTGTAGGCCGTTGCGTTTCTGTTCTCCTTCACCTTCGTCCCCACTCTACGGCTCGCGCCGAGTGGAACCGGTAGTTCCGGCAGAGACGTCAGGGCACCCTTCGCGCGCCGGGCCAGTTCCACCTCCTGTCGGCACTCCGCGCACCCCTCGAGATGCGCGGACACGCCGGCCCGCTCGGAAACATCGAGCGACCCGTCGATGAAATCGGCGAGCTTGTCGGTCGGATGCGTCATGGCCTCTTCATTCCCTCTGACGGTCCGGCGGCCTCAGGTGTTCCCGCCAGCAGCGCCCCGAGTGCGACCCGCCCCCTGTGGAGCCTCGACTTCACCGTTCCGACGGGAATCTCCAGCGCGGACGCGATCTCCTCATAAGGATGTCCCTGAACGTCGTGGAGAACGAGCACCGCGCGAAAGTCCTCCGGCACCTGGAGCAGGGCGCGCTGAACGTCGAGGGCCGAGGCGACGCGGTCCGCGTGGTCGCCGGCCGGCGGGCCGGGGTCCGTCTCGTCCCCGAAAGGAACCGGGCCCCGTTTTCGTTTCCTCAGCAGGTCGTGGCAGGCGTTCAGCGTCACCCGATGCATCCAAGTCGAGAACGCCGAATCGCCGCGGAACGAGGGCAGCTTGCGAAAGGCCGTAAGAAAGGCCTCCTGGGTAACGTCCTTCGCATCCTCCGCGCGCCCCACCATTCGGTAGGCGATGTTGTACACGCGGACTTCGTGCCGCCTCACCAGCCGGTCGAATGCATCCTCGTCGCCAGCCACGAACCTCCTGACGAGGCCCGCGTCGGCATCCTCACTCATCTAGTCCGAAGACCTTGAGTTCCGAGATGCCCGCCCTCATCTCTCCGTTACCTGCGTCGGCAACGGAGGTTACCCAGACCAACAGGTAGCGTCCGATCTGAGGCCTGAGGTTCTCCCTTCCGTCGTCACCGGCTTCGAAGTCGAAACCCCTGGCTCGGAGCAGGGCGTCGGGGTCGCTTCCGACGCGCACTTCGTAGTCGAATCCCTCGAACGGCACCCTCATCTTGAACCCGGTCACCGTTCTGGCTTCCCCGAGATCGAACAGCAGCCCAACCCCGGGCTTGCCGAGAACACCGTCGAAGTAGTTCTCCGTCCGCCAGAAAGTCGAACGGTCGCCGTCGATCGCGAGCGGCGCGTCGTCGCTTCCTTCCTGGTCGTCGCCGAATGGATCGATTGCCGCGGCGCCCTCGACCGGCAGGGTTACGACCTGTGGTTTGGGCGGGCGTTTGATCGATTCGCTCCCCTCCGCCGGGCGAATCAGCAAGGGGCCGCCGATCTCGAGCCGTCCGAGCGCCAGCCCGGCCACCAGCAGGATTCCGGCAACTGCCGCGAGCAGGATCGGGACGAGCATCCACGAGTGAAAGAAGGATTGGTGGCCGGTAGAGTCGGCGTGGCCGGCCGGCGACGCCGTTGCTTGCGGCCTCACGCGCGAGAGCGCCGCGATCATGGATTGCGCCGTGTCGAAACGCTCGCCGGTTGATAGGGCGCGCAGTACTACCGCGTCCAGGCCGCGGGGAACGTCCGCGCGGACCGCGCGCGGGGCAGATCCGGTTGCCCTGCCGGGTGCGCGCCCCGTCAACGAGCGATACAGCAGGGCCGCTGCCGCGCGCACGTCCGACTCCGGGCTCGCCTGGTTGCCCGCCGCATGACCGAACCGGGTCACTTTCACGCGGTCGCCGTCGCCGACGAACACTACGGAGGCATCAAGTCCGCCGTGCACCACTCCGGCCTGATGTGCCGCGTCGAGTCCCCATAAGATCTGAAGCGAGATGTCCACGGCACGGTCGGGCCGGAGTGAACCTTCCCGCGAGAGGAGTTGCTCGAGGGGTTCGCCATCGACGAACTCCTCGACTATGTACGGTGCGCCGTTCTCGGCGCCGGTGTCGAACGCGCCCACGACATTGGGATGCGTGATTCGTGCGGCGCCCTTTGCTTCGGCCGCGAACCGCTCGCGGGCATCCCGGTCCCCGTTGGCGAGCAGGATCCTTACGGATACCTGGCGCGCAAGGACGGTGTCTTTCGCGAGCCAAACGGAGACCGCCCCGTCGCGGCCGATTTCCTCCTTCAGGACGTATCGGCTGCCGAGGGCGGCGTTGGGCGCTAGAGCCATCGGGCGAAGTGTAAGCCTCGCCCGGCCCGGCCCGGCCTGCGCGTCAGACGGTTGGGGGATCCTGGGAGGCCGTCACCGACACGTTTGCCCAGTCCTTCAGGGGTCCCAGGTACTTGATGATGAACGTGTTGGCCTTCCTCGTGACGGTGAGCTGGACGCGCCCGGTCTCCTGGTCTATCTCGAACTTCTGCTTCGGGACCAGGGCACCCTCCGCTCGGTCGTGAACGGTTCCGAGCGCGATGTCGTAGGCGAGCTGGGCATCCGTTTGATCCCTGTACGCGGCCGCGGCGTCGGCTGCTGCCGCGTCTGCGGCCTGCTGAAGAGAGAGTTTCGAGAAGATGATCGAGCCGCCGTCGATGATCCCGATTCCGACGACGGCGAAGACGATTACGATCAGGATGACACTCTTGCCGAGATAACCTCCGCGCTCGTCGGAATGAAGGCGGTTCACCGGCGGAGCCTCGATCTGAGCGAGGACTTGATCACTTCGAATTCCTCCATCCGCAGCGCAATCGCGGCCACGACGAAGACTAGCAGTCCGGCAAGCACCGATCCGAGAACTTGCACGGCTTGCGCGAAAACTCCGGCGGTGCCGAAGGCTCGCGCCAGGCCCTTGGACGAGAGCCATGCCGCGCCGGCCGTCGCAGCGGCGGCGATCAGCGTCCGGCCCATACCGGCGACCACTTCGCGTCCATCCATTCCTTCGAGTCTTCTTCTCATGATCAGTATCGATACGGCGGCGGCAAACGTGTAGCCGATCGCATGACCGAGGGCGAGGCCGCGGACGCCGAGGGAAAAGGTGAAGAACAAGAGGAGGTTCGCGCCGATGTTGACGGCCGCGGCGCCCACGTTCACAAGAGCCGGAGTCCGGGTGTCTTGCATCGCGTAGAACGCGCGCAGGAGAAGTTGGAACGCGGAGAATGAGAAGAGTCCGAACGAGAAGAACACGAGAACGGAGGCAACCAGGTCGGTGCTGACCGCGGTCGTTACCCCATGTTGGAAAAGGAGACGAGTGATCGGCTCGGCCAAGACGAGGTAGCCGAACGCGGCGGGGACAACTATGAACGCGGTCATCCGGATGCCCTGCGCGAGCATCGCGCGATAGCCGGGCGTGTCCCCGTCCGACCACCTGGACGAGAGGGCGGGAAGGAGGGCCGTGAAGATGGACACGGCGAAGATCGCGTGAGGAAGCTGGAACATTATGAAAGCGAATGTGTAGGCGGTGTAGCCACCTTGAACTCGCGCGGCCAGTACCAGCACGATCAGGTAGCCGAGCTGATTGACTGCTACGTAGACGATCATCCATTTCGCTAGGTGCGCGATGCGGCGCACGGCCTCGTGGCGCCACTCGGATCGGAAACGAAAACGGAACCCGGTGGCTCGGAGGGAAGGCCAGAGGGCGGCCGTCATCGCGAAGACTCCCAGGGTCGTCCCGATGGCCAGCACGAGCTTCTGTGCCGAGGTGGCGAGGTTCGCGGGGGATGGGTCCGCGGGCCCGGGCATCGCCGCGAATGTCAGCATGGTCGCGATCACGATGAGGTTGTTGAGGATCGGAGCGAACATAGGCGCGGCGAACCGCCGATGGGCGTTCAGCAACCCGGTTGCAACGGCGCCCACGCCGTAGAAGACGATCTGAGGCATGAACCAACGAAGGAAGAACGACGCGAGGCCGCGCACCGCCTCGCGCTGCTCGGGATCCGCGATCCCGGTCGAGTAGAGACGAACGATCAAAGGAGCCGCGAGGATTCCGGCGATCATGATCCCGCTCAGCACGACGATCGAGATCGTTAGGACCCGCCGGGCGACCTCCCAAGCTTCCTCGCGGCCGCGATGCTCCAGCCACTGCACGAAGACCGGCACGAATACCGAGGAGAGGATTCCGCCGAGCGCCAGCTCGTAGATGATGTTCGGCGTCGTATTGGCGATGTTGTAGGCGTCCGCCAGTCGCGACTCCGTGATACCCAGAGCGAACGCCATCGCCGACAGCCGCAGGAACCCGGTGACTCTCGAGAGCGCCGTCCCGACGGACATGACCGCCGTGTGACGAACGAGTTCCGGCGCGGAGTCGGGGGACGCCTGGTCCGCGGGCGTTAGGATTTCTTCGTCCGAGATACGAACCTCCTTCCCCAGAGGCCGAGCAACACCAGGATCGCGCCTAACGTGATGAACAACGCGACCCGGCTGAACGCAGTCGAGCGAACAACGAGGCTTCCTTCATTGATCGGCCGTCCCGACGGAGTCTCGATCAGGACCTGCACCGGGAAGGTACCGGTCGTTCGAACCTCGATGTCGAACGCGAGGGTGGCGGTTTCCGAAGGCTGAAGAGTTACCTGACGAGGGTTCCCGGCGACTTCTCCCAACCGCGTCGATACCAAGCGGACTCCGATTCTGACCGCTCTCTCCGAGTCATTGGTCACTCGCACGGGGATTCGCCCGGTGCGAGACGTCAGTGTCACGACCTGCGACCCCTCCGGGCGAATCTTCGCCAGCTCGGCCGTTACCCGATCTCGAACGAAAGCGAGCCACCTCAGGCCAAGCTTTCCGGATTCCACCAATGAGTCGTTCTCGGAGATCAGAATTCGCGATTCCAGCTGTCCGGGCAACGGGTCGGTCTCCGGATTCAAGAGGATCTCCCTCAAGACCGCGATCAGCGCCCGGTCCTCGCGGATGCTCTTCAAGTAATCGGGAGGAAACGGCGAGACGCGAGGGGGATCGAACCGCTGCGGCTCGACCGGGCGCACGCGCTTGACTAGTCCCGTTGCCGTCCTGGTCCGAAGCCAGGGCGCGGCGGCAACCAACCGGGTGAACGCCCCGTAAAACGAGGGTGGGAGACTCTCGCCGGCTTCGGACATGATCATCGCGAATCCCCGAACCTCGTCCGGTTCCTCCAGCCAGACGGCGGCCAGGTCGCCGAGCACGATCTGAGCCGCCAGGTGGGGGTCGTCCTTAGCTCGTTCCAGCAGCGCCTGAGCATCCTCGTCGGGAAGAATCGAGGTGACAGATGTCTTCTGAACGTTCAAGGACAGGGTCGCCGGCGGCGCGAAACCCTTTCGTTGCGGGGGCGGCTCGATGCCGGCGGCACCCGGGTCGAGCAACACGGTAGTCACCCCCTGCGCGCGGATCCGGCCGAGAACCGCCGGGTCCACCACCGATCCCGGGGGGCGGAGGACGGCCGGGTTCGGCTCGGCGACGCTTGCGACTGCTTCCCGCCCCCGCGCGATCTGCACGGGAAGGTCTTTGCCGAGCCGCGAGGCGAGAAGCCTTGCGAGGTTCGGTGATGAGTACGGCATAGCGGAGAGTTCCACGCCCCTGTTGTCGCCGAGATCGCGCAACGCGGCGAGCATTCGGGTCGCATCCGCGCTCCCCCCCTCATCTGGTGAGACGCTCTGGACGCCGTCGGCGGTTCGAACGTCGTAGCCGTCCTGCATAAACCCGAGTTGTAAGAGGAGAGTCGGGCCGAGTACGACGTCCACGGGAGTGCCGGAGCTTCCTGCGGTGATGCGGCGAAGGCTCCTCACCGCCGAATCTAGAGGTCCGCCCGCCGCGATCTGTCTCTCCAACTCCCGGCCTACGAATACCTGGTCGGGTCCGAAGGAGATCGGGTGTGTGATGACAAAAGTCCACGCGAACTCGAGAGGAACCTTCGGCTCCTTCGGAACGAAGATCACCGGCGTGCGCAGTTCGTCCACCGTCTCGCCTCCGGCGAGAAGCTCGACCTTCAAGGGATAGATGCGAGCTTCGGGCGCCCTTCTTTCCAGGAAGCCCGTGTCCAACTCGGCGCGATACTCGCGCGAGCCTCCCGCCGGAACGGACTCGCGCTGGGGCTGCACAGAGACCGGCGCGATCGGAACACCGACGTCTTCGTCGAGCGACTGGTGAAGGTCGGAACGCGAACCTAGTTCGGAGTAGATGGTGAGCCGGAGGGCGGTGTCCTCCAGCGGATCGTTACCGTCGTTCGTCACTTCGATCCTCAGGTCGAGGTCGGTGTTCTTCGGCGTGTTCCAGGGAGTCTGGGAAGAGAGGGTGGCGCTCGCTTCGATGTCCTGAGCCATCGCCGCAACCGGAAGAGATGCGGCGATGAGCAGACCCGCGGCCAGGGCTCGAAACAAAGACGTCATTGGATGGTCCCGATTAGCTTCAGGGTTTCGAGCGCACCGTAGCCCACGGCCACGGTTAGCAGGAAGATGGCGACGGTCATTCGAAGGGTTCGTTCCCGGGCGCGAAGGGCCCACGCGGCTCCGATCTGCGCACCGGGCACGACTCCGATCACCAGGACCGCGAAGATCGCCCAGTCGATGTTGCCTAGCGAGGCGTGAACCAGAGTCCCGGGAATCACCAGCGCCGTGATCAGCGCGAGCGACGTTCCGAGCGCTCGCTTGACGGGCATCCCGAGCAATCCGGTCACGGCCGGGACGAACACGATGCCTCCTCCCACGCCGAGCAACCCGGACACGAGCCCCGCCGCGAGCCCTACGAACGCATACTGCCACCCCGGCGTCGATCCCCGCGGACGTTCCTTTACCTCTCCGCCGATCGCCAGCCGCACGGCTTCGGCGCCGAGCAGCACGGCGATTACCAGCAACAGCCAGCGCGTGTTCACGATCTCCGTCAGGTACGCGCCGCCGACCGCGCCAAGTGCTCCCGGGAGGGCGGCCCACTTCACGGCGCGGTAGCTGATCTCCCCCGCGCGGTGATAGCGAATCGCTCCCGATATCGCGGTAGGAAAGATGACCGGAAGAGGTGTGGCGACGGCCTGGATCGCGGTACCTCCGAGAAGGACCTCGACGGCAGGTGTGGTGACCGTGCCCCCTCCGATTCCCAGTGCTCCCGCGAGGATCCCGGCGATGAATCCCACGAGGATCCCGAGCAGGGCCTGAAGCGGCGTCACTCCAGCCTCGAGACTGCTCGCTCCAATACCTCTCGCTCGGACTTGTAGCTCGCTAGTTTCACCGCTTCATCGAGGGGAAACCAGCGAACCTCCTCCATCTCGTGGTCGTGACGCGAGACGTCTCCGCCCGTCACCTGCATGAGAAAGAAGTGAACCACCTTTCTTATGCGGACCCCCTCCCAAACATAGAAATAGGAGATCTTCCCGAGCGGGGCTTCGATCTCGGCCTCGAGTCCCGTTTCCTCGCGGACCTCCCGGCGGGCGGTCTCCTCCTGCGGTTCGCCCTCCTCGATCAGACCCTTGGGCAGTCCCCACGCTAGGTCGCCCTTGCGCGTCCGCCTGGAGGCAAGCACGACTTTCACCTGCTCACCAGAACGCCTGTAGACGACACCGCCGGCGGAGACCTCGTATCGAGTCTCCGCGGTCACGACTCCGGCCCGGACTCCTCCGACTTCTTGCGGAGGACGGCGTCCTTCGCCTCACCGACTTTCTTCTTCGCGAAGTTGAGGAGACGGCGAGCCCACACGTATTCGGTTGCGAGGATCGCCAGCCCGGCGAAGATGGCGACCCAACCGGGGCCGGGAAAAACGAGCATCACTATTCCGGCAAGCAGCACGGCGAAGCCCGCAATGGTGACGGCGATTCGTTTGCCGCTCCTTTTGATGAAACGAACGACGACCTTGAACGGGACGACCGTGGGGTGGTCGTGCCACTTCCGCTGGACTTCCTCGTCCTGAGCGAACTCGGCGATGGTCTCGTCGGCTTCCCGCTCCTCGGAGTGGTCGCCCCAGATCTCGCGACGGTCCTTCATCCCGCCCAGTTTGCCACGCGGACGGAGGGGAGGTCCGTTGCCCCGCCGTGCCTGGCGCGAGCCCTCGACTCCATGAATGAATCGGTCTTGCCGAAGGTTTAAGGTAGAAACCGAGCGAGAGGACGCTATTGGACGTCCAGGAACTTCTCCGATACACGGTCGAGAAGGACGCGAGCGACCTGCACCTGAAGGCGGGAAACGTTCCGCACATCCGGGTGAACGGAACGCTCGAACCGGCGCCGTACGACGAACTGTCTCCCGAGCGCACCGAGGCGTTCGCCGCCGAGCTGATGCCCGAGCGTAAGGCGAAGGAGTTCGCCGAGACGAGCGAGGCCGACTTCAGTTACGCGTTCGAGGACGTGGGCCGGTTCCGTGTGAACGTGTTCCGGCAACGGGGCAACGTGGGAATCGCTCTTCGGCGCATCAGGACCTCGATCCCAACGATCGAGGATCTCGAACTGCCGCCGGTTGTTCAGACGCTTTCCGACATGCAGCGTGGCTTGATTCTCGTTGCCGGTCCGACGGGAACGGGGAAGACGACGTCCATCGCGGCGATGATCGGCCACATCAACCGCACTCGCCGCTGTCACATCATCACGATGGAGGATCCGATCGAGGTCGTCCACGAGGACGAGCTTTCCATCGTCGACCAGCGCGAAGTAGGCATCGACACCCTGTCCTACGCGGAGGGGCTCAGGCGGGTTCTTCGTCAGGATCCCGACGTCATATTCATCGGCGAGATCCGCGATCCCGAGTCGATGATCGCGGCGATCCAGGCGGCCGAGACCGGACACCTCGTCATCTCGACTTTGCACACGATCGACGCAACCGAGACCGTGAACCGCGTCGTCGATCTGTTCCCGCCGCAGCAGCAGATCGAGGGCCGTTCGTCCTTTGCGGGTGCGCTGGAGGGGATCGTCTGCCAGCGTCTGGTACCGCTCGCGAGCGGCGACGGCCGGATCCCGGCGGTCGAGATCCTCGTCAAGACCGGTCGTGTGTTCGAGAGGATCATCGACCCGAAGGCGACCTTCTCGATAACGGACGTGATCGCGGAGGGGGAGTTTTACGGCATGCAGACCTTCGAGCTGGCGCTCGTGAAGCTCGTCCAGGCGGGGCGGATCACCGAAGAAGACGCACTGAAGACGACTAACCACCCTCACGACTTCCAGTTGCTGCTTCGCGGTGAGATGGGCGGTCCGCGAGGCCGGACGGACTAACTACTCGGCCTCGTCCGCAGCACGCATCGCGGCCAGTTCGAACGGGTGCCTCTTGTAGCCGAATCCCAAGAACAAGAGGAAGTAGGCCGGGAGGAATAGCGGGCCCCAAACCATGTACTGCCGTATGTGGTGGCGTTCGTGCCGCAGCAGTGTTCCCTCTGCCGGCTCCGCGCTGATGATCACGAATCCGACGGTCATCGCCATTCTGTTGATCGCAAGAAGGAAGGCCGACAGTCCCCTCGGCGCGCGGTCGAAACAGAGCGCGCCGCCGTGCACGCGCGGCAGCTGAAAGGTGAGAAGCCCCAGCACCAGACCAATGAGCGTGTTCGGCAAAGTCCACAGGAATCCCAGTGCAGTGAGCACGCGGCCAACGCTACACGCTTGTGCGCAGGTGGCCGAGGGTATTCTCTTGCCGTCATGTCCGAGCCCACCGCCCCCAAAAGCTCGACCGTCGTAGACGTCGATCCCCTCGCGCGCGAGCTGGGGGAGAGGTTCCGCGATGCCGGTTACCAGCTGTACCTCGTCGGGGGGGCCGTTCGCGATTCCATGCGCGGTGCGGCTCACAAGGATTTAGACCTGGCGACGGACGCCCTTCCGCAGGAAACCCTGAAGGTCCTTCGCGGATGGGCCGAGCGCCACTACCTGAAGGGTGTGCGTTTCGGAACGGTGGGCGCGCGGAAGGGCGACCGGGAAATCGAGGTCACTACCTTTCGCGAAGAGGTGTACCCGGAGCACGAACGCAAACCGGGAGTCACCTTCGCCAAGGACATCGAAACGGACCTGTCGCGACGAGACTTCACCATCAACGCGATGGCCATATCGCTTCCCGACGGGGAGTTCGTCGATCCCTTCGGAGGGCTCAAGGACCTCGCGGCGAAGAACCTGGACACGCCGCTCGACCCCGAGACGGCTTTCTCGGACGACCCCCTTCGAATGCTTAGGGCTGCGCGGTTCGCCGCCACCCTTCATGTGGAGGTCGCGCCGCGCGTCGTCGAAGCCATCAAGGCCATGCACGGGCGCCTCGAGATCGTCTCGGCGGAGCGCATCTCCGAGGAACTTTCCAAGCTGTTGCTCGGCGAAGAGCCGTCGGCCGGTCTCGAGCTGATGGTCGACTCGGGCCTGGCGGACGAGTTCGTCCCTGAGCTGCCTGCGCTTCGCCTCGAGCAGGACCCCATTCACCGCCACAAGGACGTCCTGCATCACACGTTCGCTGTGGTCGAGCGTTGCGACCCCGACGATCTCGTCCTTCGCCTGGCCGCGCTCTTCCACGACGTAGGCAAGCCGGCTACCCGCGAGATCACTCAGGACGGGGTTCAGTTTCATCATCACGAAGTGGTCGGGGCGCGGATGGCCGAGGATCGGCTGCGAGAGCTTCGCTTCCCCGGTTCGGTGATCGCGGAGGTGCGCAAGCTGGTCGAGATGCATTTGCGCTTCCACACCTATGGGATGGGTTGGAGCGACGGTGCGGTTCGCCGCTACGTGCGCGATGCCGGCCCGTTGCTCGACAAGCTGAATCAGCTCACGCGTGCCGACTGCACCACTCAGAACAAGTTCAAGGCGAAGCAGTTCGCCGCGCTGCAGGACGAGCTTGAGGAGCGAATCGCCAAGCTCGCCGAGCAGGAAAACTTGGAGGCCCTGCGACCTCCGATCGACGGGAACGAGGTCATGGAACACCTAGGGGTCGAGGCGGGTCCCGTGATCGGTGAGGCTCTCGACTACCTAATGGACCTGAGAATGGAACGCGGGCCTATCGAAAAGGACGAGGCTTACCGTCTGCTCGACGAATGGGCGAAGGAAAACGCACCGGGTTAGGTTCCGCCTGATTGCGGTCGCGATGGCCGGTCTCGTGCTGACTGGGTGCACGAGCCGCCCACCCGCGATCACTCCGTCGCCGAGCCCGTCGCCCATATCGGTGGCGCCATCTCCGGCCCCTTCTCCGTCGCCTCCCCAACAACCGTTCAGTCCACGGCCGGAGCCTGCGGGAGGGCAGCCGCACCCGGTCGAGCTCCCGCCCGCCGTTTCCGTCTCTCCGCTGCCGGCGTCGCCTGCGCCGCAGGACGGACTGATCCCATGCGGGCAGCAGTCGGAGGTTATGAGCCGTGGCGTTCGAATCTCGACGAAGTTCACCTGCTACAGGATCGCCGGGCGGACGGTGGATCGCCTGAACCAGCAGATGCGGGCCCGCGGGCCGGTCGTTGACGGAAAGCGCGCGGCTGCTTCCACCGAATGGTCTATCGCATGGGGGTACAACGCGGAGCAAACCGCGACCACCTGCAAGGTGGCGACCGCGGACGTCCGCGCGCGAGTTACCTTCTCGTTCCCTAACTGGGACTCACCGAAGGACGCGCCCCCGGATCTGGTCGCGAGGTGGGAGCAGTTCCTCTCGCAGGTGTTCGAGCACGAGCAAAGACACAAGGAGATAGCGGTAAGCGGGGCGCGGGAAATCAGGGCTGCGTTCTTGAACCTCGGAACCTTCGCTTCGTGTGACGCGCTCGGGCGGAGGGCGCAGAAAGAAGCCCGCGCGATCGTCGAGAGGACCCGCCAGCGGCAGACGAACTTCGATCGCAGGGAAGCCGAGGGCGAGGGCCCTGCGCTCTCATGACCGCCTTGCGCGCTTCAGCCGCGAGGAGAGCGCGTGACCGTGGACGGCGACCAGCGCGATCCCGGCCGTGACGGCGAGGTTGCCCAGAAGGGCTCCGCTCGCGCCGGCGAGCACGGCCGCGACCAACATCGGGCCACGAAGGTCGGCGACGAGAATCGCGTGGCGGACCCCGGCGTAGGCGAGAAACGCCGCCAGCACCCAGACGGGAAGCACTCCGAGAAGATCGACTATCTGTGGGGCGTAGAACAATCCGAGCCCGAGGAAAACGCCCCCGAGAAGAAGGTTCATGCCTGCGGTGCGGGCCCCCAGCCGGACGTGTGCGGTTAATCCTCCGGCCCCGTGACACATCGGCATCCCGCCCAGGAGGGCCGATACGACGTTCCCTGCGCCGCACGACAGGCAGACACGAGATGGTGTCACCCTTCGGCCGGCGCCGCCGAAGTATTCGTGCGACAGGTCGGTTACGGCGACCACGGCGTTGCCGAAGGTCAAGGGTATCTGCGGGATCACCAAGAGAAAGAAAGCCGGCCAGAAGGCCGACGCCGGCGGAAGGCCCAGCGAGGGAAGGGTCCACGACGGTCCGCCGAGAAGAGGTTGCGAAACCACGACTGCCGCAACCATCCCGCCGACAAGCGCTAGGAGTGCAAGCCAGTACTTCCTTCGAACCGATGCCCAGACGACCAGGACGAGTGCGCCTCCGGCGAGGAGTAACGGCCACGGGCTCGCCGGGGTTCCCCTGAAGACTTCCGGGGGCTCGGCGGCCAGATTGAACGCTGTGATAACAAGCAACACACCGACCCCGAGCTGAAGCGCGCGAACGACCGGTTGGGTGAAGACGCGTGCGATTGCGTCGGCTACATGCCGGATCGACAGAAGGAGCAGAACCGCCGCGATCTCGAGTCCGGCCGCGTGGATCACGCCGGGGGAGAGCTGCTCTGCGACGGCCACCGCCGTCAGGGCCTTCAGCGGCTGAACGGGAAACGGGATGCGAAAGACGAGTCCGGAAACGACGACCAGCAATCCGGCCGAAACGAGCACCGCGCCGGCGTCGAGGCCGTTGACCAGAACGAGAGCGGCGACAAGAGGCACGAAGATGCCGAGGTCCGCTACGGCACCGGTCACTTCGCCGAGTCCGATATGGAAAGGTTTTGCCTGGAGCTTCTGCGTCATGCCGGCGACCAGGCTACGACTTCGCCTGCCGCGATACGTACCGGATCGACCCCTTTTCGCGCTTGCTGGATCCAGATCCCTTGGTCGCCGGCTTCATTCCTTCCTGGATATGCGAACGCAGCCCCGTCCGGTGACCAAAGCGTCATGCTCTGCGCGTACTGGTCGAAGAACGGAACGTATCCCTGGAAGTAGGCGGGGCTCAAAAGGATCCTCGGGAGCTGAAACGACTCGTTTCCGTTCCAGACGTTCCAATGCATCCAGGCGTCTGTCCCGGATATCTCCGGCGTCAGATAGAGCAGGTCGTTTCGCGGCCCCCAGAAGAACGCTATCGCGGGTTCGTCCGTGACCTTCGAGGGTGTCAGCCGGGAGGAGGGTTGAAACACTTTCAAGGAGCCGAAATCCGGGGCTGCTCCTGAACCCGATTCGGTTGTCTGGAAGGCAATAAGCATGTCTCCGGAAACGACGAACCGAACGCCGCCGCGAAGAGAACGGGTGAAAGCTTGAGCGCGTCCGACTGATGTAATTACCAGGCACTGCCCGTGGCACCCGTTCCCTTCCAGAACGAAAAACTTGGTTGGCCCGCTCCAGATGGGAGCCTGGAACTCGCCCGGTTTCGCGATCGACCGTCCATGCCCCGACAGGTTGATCACCCGAAGTTGCTCGCCCGCGTGAACGAGGAACTGACCGCCCGAGGGCGACCAGGAGAAATAGTAGGGCTGTCCCGTGTCGAGCACTTGTGCCCTTGTACCTTCGGTGACGACGCCGAACTGGATCGTCTCTTGCCCGCCGGGCACGTTTCCGAGGTACGCGATACGGGATGACATCGGGTCCCAATAGAGATAAAAGACGCCCGCGTTGACGTGCGCCACCTTGAGGTCGCTTCCGTCGGACCGGCTGGTCACGATGTTCGCGCCGGAGAGCTCCGGGCCCGTCTCGATCCAAGCTATGTGCGTACCGTCCGGCGACCAGGTCGGCTGCGAAGCCTGCAAGCCCGGATCGCGGCCTTCGCCGAGCGGTTTCACGTCGGTGCCGTCGGGTCGCATGGTCGCGAGAGTCCCGGACTCGGTGAGCACGGCGAGCCTGCCGGGCAGCTCGGGCAGAGTCCCGGTGGGCGCTCCCTGCTGAGGCGACGAGAAAGACGGGATCTTCGATGTGTCTTCGTCACTGGAACGGTTGCTGCAAGAGGCGGCTAGGAGTAGCAGCGCCGAAAACGCCATAGAGAACCGGGCGAACTGCGGCCGCGCGCCCATCTCTTGGATTCTAGACCGCGAAGCGAACGTGCAGTACGTCACCCTCCTGGACGGCGTAGTCCCGGCCTTCCACGCGAAGCTTCCCGGCCGCCTGCGCTGCGTCCCAGCCCCCCGCGGCCACCAGGTCGTCGTAGGTTTCGACCTCGGCCCTGATGAAACCGCGCTCGAGATCCGTGTGGATGACCCCGGCCGCCTCCGGCGCCGTCGCTCCCCTTCGAACCTCCCACGCCCGGCTTTCGTCCTCTCCTGTCGTGAGGAAGGTGATCAGATCCAGCGCGCGATATCCCGCCGCGATCACTTCGTCGAGCCCGGGTTTCGATACGCCGAACTCCTCGAGCAGCGCGCGGGCTTCATCCTGAGGCATCTCCGCAGTCTCGGCCTCGATCGAGGCGTAAACGCCGACGGTGCCTTCCGGAAGGCCCTCGGGAACGCCGGTTCCTTCGTCCAAGTTCGCGACCACGATCCAAGGTTTCAGTGTCAGCGGCGCGATCGCGAGAAGATGCTGAAGCTCGGCCTTGTCGAACGCCTCGTCACGAAGAAGGCGCTCTGACGACAAAGCTTCGTGAGCTCGTTCCAGAACGGTGACCTCTTCAGAGGACTCCTTCTTCCCCTTCAGTCGTTTGCGGGCATTCGCCAGTGCGGACTCCACGACCGCGAGATCGGCCAGTAGCAGTTCGGCCGTTACCTCGGCAAGCTGATCGGCAGGTTTCGCGTCCCCCCCGAAGGCACGTACGACTATGCAGAGGGCGTCGGTCTCACGAAGCGAAGCCACTCCCTGGGCGCTGCCCGTCCCCCCGGGGACATCGACGAAACGCACCTGCGCCGGAACGATCTTGGCCGAACGCTCGAGTTCCGCCAAGACGGCAAGCCGTTCGTCTGGAACCGGCACCACGGCCTGGTTCGCCCGCCCGCCGGCCGCCCCCGCGCGCGTGAGCGCGGTGAACAGAGTCGACTTCCCGGAGAACGGAACGCCGACTAGCCCGATGTCCTTCAGTTTCGGCTAAGCGGCTTTCGTGGCCCAGAAGATCTGGGCGATCTCGTCGATCGCATCGAGGAGCTGCTGGCCCTGCGATGGATCCTCGGACTTCTTGGCCTCGCCGGCCGCCTTAGTTGCCTTCCAGAACTTCTCGTGGAGGTCGGGGTACTTCTCCACATGGTCCGGCTTGAAGTAGTCGGTCCAGAGGACCCAAAGGTGTTCCTTCACCAGGTTCGCGCGCTCTTCCTTGATGGCGATCGCGCGTTCCTTGAACACCGGGTCGTCGCTTCCCCGGTACTTCTCCTGGCACGCTTTCACCGATTCGGCCTCGATTCGGGCCTGAGCCGGATCGTAGACGCCGCAGGGAAGGTCGCAATGTGCGTGAACTACTCGCTTAGGCCTGAACAAGTCCGATACTGAACGCATGGGGCCTCCTTTTTCCACGGACGGAGTACGAACGGAACCCTATCACCGGGGTAGGAATTGAAGAAACTCGCGTTGCTCGGCGTTGTAGCGGCGGCGGCTTGGTTGGTTGCCAAGCTTCGTCCGTTCCGGGTTGAGGTCGAGGGACGAAGCATGGGTCCGGCTCTCGAGCCCGGCGATTGGGCCGTCGCCCTTCGGTATCAGGATCCGAGAGCCGGAGAGGTGGTCGTCGTCGAGCATCCACACCGCCCCGGCTACGAGATGGTCAAGCGGCTTACGGCCGGGCCGGGCGGCAAGGTAGACGGCCGCGTGCTGGACGCCGACGAATGGTGGATCGAGGGAGACGCGGGCGCCTCGACGGACAGCCGGGGCTTCGGACCGGTGTCGCGCACCGCGATCAGGGGGCGCGTGAAGGCGGTCTACTGGCCCTTCGAGCGCATTCGGGCGCTCTAGACAAGCCGAGGGCGAAGAACGTCTCGGCACGGCCAAGAGCGAAGAACGTCTCGGCACGGCCAAGAGCTCAGCGTTCGGAGTCGAGACTCCACTCGCCGCCGGCCTCGGGCCGGGAGACGTCGAGGACCGATCCGTCGGCAACCCGAAGGGTGAAGCAGAGGAGCCTGGCGCCGCCTCGTTCCTCGACCCAGCTTCGCTCCATCTCGACCTTCTCCTCGTCGCCGCCCCGGACGACCGAACGAGGGACCTCGTCGGCCTTCCCTCCTGAGTAGAAGCGAACCAGCAACTCGGGCGCCTTGCGCATGGACGCCATGAAGGGAGCTATCCAAAGGAGGAAGCCGGCGCCCGCCAGTGCCAGGGCGGTGGGCGCTCCGGTCGCGGGGATCAACATGAGAGCAACCGTTCCGGCGAGAACGCGGGCGATGTTGAACCCGACGTCGTAGATGGCGAAAACTCGCCCGCGAAACTCGTCGGGAACGGCCTCCTGAACCATGGTGTCGACCGGAATCTTCTTCCACGCGTACGAGAGGCCGATCACGAACGCCGCGATCAGGACCGTCGTCCGAGTGATGGAACCGGCGACGGCCAGCATTCCGGCTCCGGAAATCGCGAACGCGACGGCGACGATCGCCGGCTTCGACAACCGCCCGTTCAGGGGCCCGACCGTCGTGAGCCCGATGAGGAGGCCTGCCGCGCCTGCCGCCACAAGCCACGAATACGAACCCACTCCCTCTTGGAATCGCTCCTTGAAGACCACCACCGAGACGATCAAAAGGATCTGTTCGAGGAATTGATCCCAAGAGATCGAGACGATTGGGACGAGCGCGCGCGGGGTTCGCCGGAGTCGGCGGAGCCCGTCGGACAGTTCGGCGGCGACGCGCCTTATCTCGCGATGTATTCGTGCCGCCGTCTGCCGAGGCGCCGTGAGATCGGCCCCGATCCTGGAGGCCAACCACGACGCCAGGAGCCAGAGTCCTCCGATTGCGACCATGACCGGGCCGGTGCCGGCCGAATCGGCGAGCAATCCGCCGGCGAATGTCCCGAGCGCGGTTGCCGTCGTCCCGCCGACCGTGGCAGCCGAGTTGCCCACGAGCAAATCGTCGAAGCGAACGACGCGAGGCATGACGGCTCCCGCCGTCGAAAGGAAGAAACGGTTCGCCGAGACGGCGAGCAGAGCTCCCGCGTAGAACGGCACCGCGGCGTCGGGCCCTACGGCGAGCAGCAGCAGGGCGCAGGCTCGCACCAGCGGGGTGAGCACAAGGATTCGGCGGCGCGACCACCTGTCGATGAAGACCCCGGCGAAGGGACCGATGGCGCAGAACGGAACGAGCAGTATCGCGAACGCGACGGCCAGCCCGCGGATCGTGTCTTGACGTTCGGGATTGAAAGCGAGTTCGGTGAGGATCGCGGCATTGAACAATCCGTCGCCTAGCTGGCTGGTGAGTCGCGCGCCGAGCAGATTGCGGAAGTCGCGGCCTCGGAGCGCCTCGCGCGCGCGCCCGAGTGTGCCCTTCATCGGGCGGGTGTCTTACGCCGGGTGGCGGTCGAAGAACGCGGTCCAGTCGGCGGCGGCGGACTGCCCGTTGCCGAGGATGAACTCCTCGACCATCTCGCGGGCCGCGTCGTCGGAGAACTGAACCGGGGGCGACTTCATGAAGTACGCGGCGGGTCCTATCAGCGGCCCCGAGACGTCCCTGTCCATCGCGAGCTTCGCGCAGCGGATCGCGTCGATGGCCACTCCGGCGGAGTTCGGGCTGTCCCACACCTCCAGCTTCAACTCCACATTGAGCGGGACGTCGCCGAAGGCCTGGCCCTCGAGCCGGATCTGCGCCCACTTGCGGTCTCCGAGCCACGGCACGTGGTCCGACGGCCCGATGTGGATGTTGTCCTTGTCGAGCCCCTCTCGAAGCTGGCTCTGGACGGACTGCGTCTTCGACACCTTCTTGGATAGCAACCGCTCGCGCTCGAGCATGTTCTTGAAGTCCATGTTCCCGCCGAAATTGAGCTGGTAAGTGCGATTGAGCTGGATGCCGCGGTCCTCGAAGAGCTTCGCGAGCACGCGGTGGATGATCGTGGAACCGACCTGGCTCTTGATGTCGTCGCCCACGATCGGCAATCGCGCATCGGCGAACTTCTGCGCCCATGTCCGGTCCGAAGCTATAAACACCGGGATGCAGTTCACGAAAGCGACCCCGGCGTCGATCGCCGCCTGAGCGTAGAAACGCGTGGCCTCTTCGCTTCCGACGGGCAGGTAACTGACCAGCACCTCGGCCCCCGAATCCCTGAGCGCCGTCACGACGTCGGCCTCGGGTTGGTCGGACTCCTCAACGGTCTCCCTGTAGAAGGTGCCGAATCCGTCGAGCGTCTTGCCGCGCAGCACCTCGATTCCCGTCGGGGGGACGTCGGCGAACTGAATGGTGTTATTCGGTTCAGTAAGGATCGCCTCGGAGACGTCGCGTCCCACTTTCTTGGCGTCGATATCGAACGCACAAACGATCTCGACGTCCGACACGTGGTACGGCCCGAGATTGACGTGCATCAGCCCCGGGATGGGCTCACTGCCGTCGGCGTCCCGGTAGTACTCGAGTCCTTGCACCAGGGAAGAGGCACAGTTGCCCACACCTACGAGGGCCACGCGGACCTGCTTCATGCGGTTGGCTCCTTTCGGCGAATCGCCTTCCGGCGCTTCGGCTTGCCGCCGTTGCCGTCGGTCACTACTTGGCGGCGTTCGGTGGCGATCAAGCCGTCCAGCCAGGCGATGTCGTTTCGAGTTGCGTCTTCTCCGTGCGTCATCAGCGACAGGGTGTACGTGTCGATCTGCTTCTTCGTCTTATCGAGGGAAGCCTGGATCTTCATCAGCCGGTCTTCCAGATAAGCCCGGCGCCGTTCCAGGAGACGGATCCTCGTGTCGGGCTTCAGATACTTGAAGAACGCCAGGCGAACCCTGAAACGGTTGTCCTCCCACGATTCCTGGCCGGCTTCCTGCAGCAGTTCTTGGAAGAGCGATTCACCGTCCTCGGTTATCCGGTAGACGTTCTTTCGCCGGCCGACGTCGTCCGAGAAGACCTTCTCGACCGCCCCTCTCTTCTCGAGGCGGCGAAGTGTCGGGTAGAGGGAGCCGTAAGACACGCGCCAGAACCCGCCCAGCGTCTCCGTGAGCTGCTTCGAGAGCTGGTAGCCGTGCATCGACCGCTCCTTGAGCAGGCCGAGTATCGCGAGCTCCAACATTGGGACTTCCCCTTCCGTGGCGACGGGGCTACAATTCGCCCCGCACCGTTCCCAGGCCCATATATCGAGCCTATATATCGTGTCGATATATACCAGTTGAGCATGGCCCTGTCTAACCCCCCAAAGGCCGGACCCGCCTCCCGGGCTCGATCCGGCGGATGCGGGCCCTTCTCCACGCCTAAGAGTAGGCACGCGCATCGTTCGCTAGACTGAGGCCGCCCCCGAGCGCATCGAAGGCGGAAGCATGTCGCGAGTTCTCCTCATAGGCTGGGATGGCGCCGACTGGCGCATCCTCGACCCCTTGCTGGAGCAAGGCGCGCTTCCCAACCTCCAAACCCTCGTCAAGCGAGGCCAGAAGGGCGTTCTGAAGTCGACGATCCCAACTCACTCCTGGGCTGCGTGGCCCTCCTTCATGACCGGAGTGAACCCCGCCGACCACGGGGTCTACGACATTCTCGAGACGGTCCCAGGCACGCACAAGCAGTACCCGGTCACCTACAAGTCGATCCGGGAGCGGACCTTCATCGCCGACCTGGCGGCTTCCGGCAAAGAGGCGATCTACGCAGACCTCCCGCTTACCTTCCCGCCGCCGGACATCAAGGGAAAGCTCGTCGCAGGCGGCGTCCTGCCGAAGGGGCCGCCGTTCACCGCGCCGGCCGGCCTGGCGGCGGACCTGGAGAAGGCGGGCGTCCCGTGGCCGATCAACGGCATGTCGTGGACGACCTACCGAAACCGCCCCGACGAATATCTGGCCGAGGCGCTCGACGTCACCGGTAAACGCATCAAGGCTTCCGAGTGGATGATGGACAACACGGACTGGGATCTGTTCCTGTCGGTTTGGGTTTCCGTCGATCGGACTCAGCACTGCTTGTCGAACTACGTCGGTCCCGATCACCCCGACTATCCAGAGCTCTCGAAGACCCCTCGATATCAGAAGGTGGTCGACGTATACCGGCAGTTGGACGAGGCGATCGGATCGTTTCGAGCGCGCACCCGGGAAGACGATCTGGTTTTGTTCATCTCCGACCACGGGTTCCAGTCCTGCTCACGAGCGGTCCACATGGATCAGCTGCTGAAGCAGCTCGGCTACCTTCAGTTCTCCGCCTCGAACATGATTTACGGGCCGATGCAATGGGGACCGATGCGAACCGTCGCCCGCAAGGTGTACGACCTGCTGGGGTTGCACGGGAAGGTCTCGCTCACCCAGCCGGTCAATTGGGGCAAGACGCGCGCCTACACCTCCATTCGCTCAACGGGAGAAGGCGTCTCGATCAACCTGGCGGGGCGCGAGCCCGACGGGATCGTGGATCCGGCCGATTTCGAGCGTGTGCGCGAGGATGTCATGGATGCGCTCGAGGGGTTCGTCGACCCGGAGACGGGCCGGAAGCCCGTAAAGGCGATCTTCAAGCGCGAGGAGATCTTCAAGGGCAAACATGCCGATACCGCGCCCGACATCCTCATGGAACCCGCCGAACAGTATTCGCTTACCCACGCGAAGACGGCGGTCGAGAAGGCCGACTGGCTGGCCGGAGATCACCGTCCCGACGGCACGATCGTCGCGGCGGGTCCGGGCGTCAAGCCCTTCGAGCAGCAACCTCTTTTGATCGACATGGCTCCGACCATCCTTGCCGCGCTCGATGCGCCGTCTTCGATCGAGCACGCCGGCCGCGTGCTCCACGAGGTCGTGGGAGCGGAGGCCTCGGTGCGTGCAGGTGAGTCTGCCGGCACCGCCGTGGTCGACTCGGAGCAGGAGTCCACGGTCACGGACACGGAGGCCGACGAGATGGAGGAGCACCTCCGGGGACTTGGCTACCTCGAGTAACGGCGGCGGCGAGACCACTCGGAAGGGCGGGCTTCGCGGCGCCATCGAGGGGGTCCTTCCGGCCGAGAGGTTCGGCGACCACCGCAACATTCTCGGCAACACCGGACAAAACGTTCTCGGTCTTGCGATCGGTGCGATAGCGACCTTTGCGGCACAGGTACTCATGACGAACGCCCTGGGGGCCGACAAGTACGGCGTCGTCACACTTACGACGCAGTTCGCATTCGTTGCGGCAGCCGCGACCCGCTTCGGGATGGACGCCGCCAACATCCGGCTGGTTGCGATCCTCGCCGGGCGTGGCGAACAGGGGCGAGTTCGCGGACTCGTTTCGCGTTCGGCCGCCATCGCCGCAGTCGTAAGCGTCCTCTTCGGGGCTATCGCCTTCTTTGCGTCCGACTGGCTGGCGCGGACTTGGTCGGCGTTGCCCGACGTGGCACTTCCGGCGTTCCAAGCAGCGGCAATCGGTATCCCTCTAGGGGGGCTCGCCTTCACCTATATGGGCGCTACGCGCGGCCTGAAGATCATGCGCTACACGCTGTACGGGCAGTGGATGGCCCAGCCGATCGGATGGATCGTCCTGTCTGTCGCCCTTTGGTCGTTGATCGCGAAGAGTGCCGGCGTGACCTCCCTGGCCTTCAGTGCGTCGTGGGGCCTGGCGCTTCTGATCGCGTGGTTCGGATGGGAGAAGGAGACGCGAAGGTATTCGGAACGATCCGGGGAGGTGGCGATCCCCGAGGAACACACTCGCGCGCTCCTCAGGTTCGGCGCATTTCGGGCACCCGCGACGCTCTTCGCCCAGCTGATCTTCTGGACGGACTTCTTCGTGTTGTCATCGCTGTCGAGTGGCGCCGGCGCTTCCGGCGCGACCGCGGTGGGTGTCTACGGTGCCGTTCTTCGTGTCGGACAGTCCCTTTTCCTGTTCCTCACCTCGGTCTCGCTCACTTTTAGCCCGTTCGTTGCCGATCTGCACCATCGCGGTGAACGGGAACGGCTGGACGGCCTTTATCGGGCGGTCACCAGATGGACCCTCGCAGCGACTATCCCGATCCTTTTGCTCTTGGCGATTCTGCCCGGGGCGGTTCTGCGCATTTTCGGAAGCGAGTTCGTCCAGGGAGAGGGCGCCCTTCGCATCATCATCGCGGGGATGATCGTGCCGGTCATGGTCGGAACCGTGGGATTCATCCTGATCATGGTCGGGCGAACCGGATGGGACCTTCTCGTCTACATGGCCGGCTTCGCGATCGACATCGGGGTTGCGTTCTGGCTGGCGCGTCCGGAGGTGCTCGGCATCCGCGGGGCTGCTATTGCACAGGCTCTAACGCTTTCCTTCTCGGCGGTAGCCAGGCTCTACCTAGTTCGCAGGTTTGTCGGCATTTGGCCGTTCGACCGCCACTTCCTCCGGCTGATCGGTCCGGCCCTTGCCGGGGCGGCGACGATGATCGTGGCGCACACGGTCCTTCCTTCGTCCAGGTGGCTGGTCGATCTCGTCGTCTCGGGGGGTACGGGTGTGGTCGTCTACGGCGTTGCACTCGTTTCCTTCGGTCTGAGACGCGAGGAGCGGCGTGCGGTCTTCGCAGTGGGCGGCCGCTTGGTCGGCCGGGGAACGTCGTGAGGGCGAGGACGTCCACTCGCATATAGTTAGGGCGATGTCCTTCACACAGGCAGCGGCAGCCGTCGCCACTGTGTGGATCGTGATCGGAGTCCTCACAGGCGTCGTCATGGGGCGCCGCGGTCACAACGCATTCGGCTGGTTGATCCTCGGGGCGGTGTTGGGCCCTCTCGTCCTTCCGATCGCGGTGAACCGCGCGGCCGGGGGACCCGTTGTTTCTGCCCGGACACTGATGCCGGGGGAGGCGGGGACAGGACCGGTTGACGTCCTCGTGGGTGTCGACGGCTCGGGGGAATCCATCGCCGCCCTTCGGAACTCTTTGCAGCTACTGGGGGATCGCGTTGGCAGGCTGACCGTTGCGGCGGTCGTGGATCGCGACGCCGCCCTTCGTACGTCGGGCGAGGCCGAACGGAACGCGCGAGCGATCCTCGACGAGGCCGCTCGGGAGGTGGACCGTCAACCCGAAGCCGTCGTGCTCTTCGGCCGGCCTTCGGAGGAACTCGTGAGCCACGCGCGGACCGGTGGGTTCGACCTTATCGTCGTCGGAAAGCGCGGCCGCGGCATGTCGAAGGCGATCCTCGGGAGCGTGACGGCGGATCTCGCGAAGCGAACCGATATCCCCGTTCTCATCGTCGGGGAAGAGTATCCGGCGACGGACCAATAGCCCGGTCTTCGGCCGACGGAACTCCGGCCGATTGCGCCGGCTGCACGCCGGTGCACTCGTGGCTTCCTACGCGCCCAGCTCCAGGGCCAGCCTCACGGCCTCCGCCGAATCGCCGGCGGCAACGATCGCGTCGCTCGGCGTTCCGGCTTTCGAGATCTCCCAGGTCGCGAGGCCGACGACCGGCTTGCCGATCTTCAATGCCAGCGCGATTTCGGACAGGGTTCCGTATTCGCCCGAGATCGCGATTACGGCGTCGGCCGATCTGGCGATAAGGGCGTTGCGGGCCTCTCCCATACCCGTGGGGATGGATGCGGTGAGATGTTCGCTCGCGCCGGCGCGCGAGTCGCCGGGTAGTATCCCGATCACGGCCCCACCCTCCGAACGTGCGCCGCGGGCGGCCGCATCCATCACCCCGCCGAGTCCGCCGCAGACGACCACCGCGCCGGCGCGAGCCAGAAGTGTGCCTACTTCTTCCGCCCACGCTGTCTCCTGCTCGTTAGCGTCGGCGGGGCCACACACCGCGACGTAGATCATCCCCAGGAGTCTCCCAGCATCGCCGCGAGTAACGACACGGCGCCGGCTTTGTCGAGCGGCTCGTTACCGTTGCCGCACTTCGGCGACTGAACGCACGACGGACATCCTTCGGAGCACTTGCATTGCCTCACCGCATCGAGCGTCGCGCGGAGCCAGCGCTCCGACGAGCCGAACCCGCGCTCGGTGATCCCGGCCCCTCCCTGGTACCCGTCGTAGATAAAGATCGTTGCCGCGCCGGTGTCCGGGTGCATGGCCGTAGAGACGCCACCGATGTCCCACCGGTCGCAAGTTGCAATCAACGGCAGCAGTCCGATAGCGGCATGCTCGGCGGCGTGTGCCGCGCCGGGGATCTGCGGCGGAACCAGGGCGGCCCGTCCGAGGATTGCTTTCGGGATTGCCCACCAGACGGCCTTGGTCACGAGGGTCTGCGGTGGAAGATCCAGCGGAACCGTGTCGATCGTTTCGCCGCTGGAGTGCAGCTTCCTCACGAAACTCGTGATCTGTCTGATGACCACCACGTCGCCGTAGAACGATGGAGTGTCACCCGTGGATGCTTCTGCGGCCACGCTCTCGATTCGGATATCCGTGACGTCGCGCGATTGCGTGTAGAAATCGGCGACACTCCTCGACACGAGCGCGACCTTTCCCTCTTGATCGAGCTCCGAGACTTCGTACTGCTCTCCTTGGTGGAGATAGATGGCCCCTGGGTGCACGTGCACGAACGCGCGTGATTCGTCGACGGTTCCGAGGAGCTCTCCCGTGTCATTCATGACGATGGCGTAGAGGGCCCCCGACGCCGACCTTATGTCGATCAGACCATGCGGCGATTCCGTGCCGCGGTGATGCAACAGCCCGCGTCGTTCGGTCAGCTCGCCGGAGTCGATCATCGCCGCGACGGCCGGCCCGATCACTTCCGGCGCGCCGAAGAACGCCAGTTCATGGCCGGCGAGCGGCTGTTCGCGGGCGGCGCACGCCAGGTGCGGCGCGAGGACGAACGGGTTCGATGGATCTATGACGGCCGCCTCCGGCGGCTTGTCGAACAGGTCCTCAGGATGGGTGACCAGGTACTGGTCAAGGGGATCGTCCTGCGCGATCAGGATTGCAAGGGAGCTTTCCTCGGTACGCCCGGCCCGTCCGGCCTGCTGCCACATAGAGGCGCGCGTCCCCGGGTATCCGACCAGTACGGCCGCGTCGAGCGCCCCGACGTCTATGCCGAGTTCCAAAGCGGTGGTGGACGCGATCGCGAGTAGGTCCCCTTCGGCAAGTGCCCTCTCGAGTTCCCTCCTTTCCTCCGGCAGGTACCCGGCCCGGTAGGCCTTCACCTTCGACTTGAGCACGCCCGGCAGCTCGCTCTTCGCGAAGTCGGCCAGCAATTCCGCGGCGCGCCGAGAACGCGCGAACGCGATCGTCCTGATCCCGGCCTCGGCAAGCTCACGGACCAGACGCGAGCCGTCGGTTAGCGCGCTTCGCCTGGCGCCCGATGCTTCGTCGATCACCGGCGGATTCCACAGGACGAATTCCTTCTCGCCGGCCGGGGACTGGTCGCGAGTCTCCTCCCGGAACCCGACGCCTGTAAGTCGCTCGGCCAGTTCCAGCGGATTGCCTACCGTCGCCGAGGAGAGCACGAACGTGGGGTCGCCGCCGTAGTGCCCGACGAGCCGCCGCAACCTCCGCAGGATCATCGAGACGTGCGAACCGAAAACGCCGCGGGCAACGTGCGCCTCGTCGACGACGATCAGACGCAGGCGAAGGAAGAAGTCCGCCCACCTCGGATGGTCGGGCAGGAGCGATAGGTGAACCATGTCGGGGTTCGACATGACGAGGTTCGCGTTCTTTCTGATCAAAGGACGCTCGGCCCGTGGGGTGTCCCCGTCGTAGACCGCCGCCTTCATCTGGGGAAGCCGCAGCGCGCGGACCTGCCTCAGCTGATCCCGCGCCAATGCCTTCGTCGGATACAGGTATAGGGCCGTGGCCTTCGGATCCTCGAATGCGGCTTTCGCGAACGCGAGGTTGTAGACGAGGGTCTTCCCTGAAGCAGTTCCCGTCGAAACGACGACGTTCGAACGCGCGGTCACGAGATCGAGGGCCCGGCGCTGGTGGGGATACAGCCCTTCTATTTCTAACAACTCGAGACGATCGCGAAGCAGATCCGGGAGCGGCGGAAAGGGTTCGAGTTCCGGAGCCCGTGCCGGCAAGGTGCGAACGTGGGCTAAGGACTCGCCGGCGTCGGGATCCGTTCTGATGATTTCGAGGAACGATGCGGCGTCCATGGGCGCATCCTAGCCAGCGGCGCCGACGCGCCACCGGCCCGCTATTCCTCCTCGTCCCCCCTCAAGTGACGGTAGGGGACGCGGAAACCGTCGCGCAGGAGCGGAAGGATGCGTCTTCCGTTGCGCGCGAGGATGAAGATGCCGAGCGCCAGGTATGCGACGGACACGCCGATGCGTTCAACACCGTGGAGGGATTCGGGGACGATGGCGCCGAGGATGAACTGAGCCCAGAACAGGGTGAACAGCATCCACGCCTCCCTCACCGATATCGACAAGGAGACCAGCACCGCGAGCGCGAAGAAAGATTGGGCGGCGGTCAGCAGCAGCTCCTCGCGCTGGCGCGGTTCGATCGGAAGCCCATGAGCGGCTCCGGCGGAGACCGCGAACACGATCGGCAGCGTTCCGACCAATAGTGTCCACTGGTTCACCTTCGACGAGACGAGCGTTCCGAGTCCCGCGTCGGTATTGAGCTTCCACGCGAAGAGGATCGCCACCAGGAGTTCGGGTGACTCCGAAGCCAGCGGTGCCACCCACTGAACCAGCAGGAACGTGCTCACACCGAGATCCTTCCCGGTTTCCACGAGTGCGTGCGCGAAGGGCTCCGCGCAAATGAGGATCACCGCACCGGAGAAGAGGAACATCGCGATCACGGACAGCCGTCTGCGACTCGTTCTGAACTGGCCGATCTCTCGGGCCGGGCCAACCAGATGCGGTTCCTCGGCAGGAGCCTTCGACACTCTGATCGTGTACACGACGAAGATGCCCACGAGAATCACCGAGTCGACCAGGGTGATCGAGTGTTTCAGCGGGAGGGTCAGCGAGTAGATCGTTGCTGCGGCCAAAAAGGCGACCTCGACCGAGTGCTGGCGCGCCAGCTTGATGCCCTCCGGCCGCCTGATCCCTTTTCGGCGCCACTGATACCAGGCGACGAATACGACAGCGGACCACCCGACTCCGATAAGCAGCCTGTTCGCGCCGGTCATGTTCGCTAGCGCGAGTGAGCAAGCAGATGTTTCGGTGGATCCCGGCGGGCGGCATGCGGCTCCGTAGACCTCCACCGCGTTGCCCCCCTGAGACGCGAACACGAAGTCGACCGCGTACTCCGGCAGCACGGCGATGAGAGCGAGCACCGCGATCGCGAGTCCGGCCGAGATATCCAATTGAGCCACTTCGGCGGCCCAGGACAACAAGAACGCGGCGCCTACGATTGCGGCTCCGAACAGCAAGGCGTCTACCGTGTGGTTGATGTGACCGCCGCTGAGCTTGAGGGCGATGCCCGGAACGGTGGTGGAGAATGCGAGAATTAGTGCCAGGAACTGGCGCGGCGGGTGAACGTCGCCCAGATCCTCTTTGAGTGTCGTCACGCCTCGACCTCGGCCTTTTTCGGACGCCGCAGCCTAGCAGAGCAACAAGAAGGGGCCGGGTAAACCGGCCCCTGGATGCTGAAGTGAGTCGCTCGAGCCAATGTCGAAAGGGCGGCTCGAACTAGTGAAAAAGAGCTACTTGATGACGAGCATGTAGTAGACGACTGCGATAGCGACTACTACACCGAGGATGATCAGCGCACGCCTGTCGCGTTGCTCCATTGCCTGTGCCCTCCCGTGTGTGTCCAACCCAAACCCTATCAAGACTCAGTAATCGGCTCAATCACCTGCGTTCTTTAGATGTTTGTCTCGATCGGGCGCGGCTATTACGCCGTCCTTCCTCATATCGTCGTAAAGACGTTCGGCGTCCGATGAGAGTTTGACGATGCTCGCGCCGTTGATCGAAGCGATGGAACCGGGAACTACGAGATTCGTCACTTCCTTCGTTGGAAGTTTCGAGGCGGTGAATGCGAGTTTCACGAGGTCGTTGAAGGGGAGATCCGTCTGAATGTTGCGCAGCCCGGCGGCCATCCAAGTCAGGATGGTGGTTGGGTCCTTCGAGGCCTGTCGGTGGAACTGGGTCAGGGCCGAGAGCAGGAAAACCCCCTGGTTCTCGGAGCGGCTGAAGTCCCCGTTGGGTACATCGTGCCGGTCTCGAGTGAACGCAAGCGCATCGAATCCGTTCAGGACCTCCCATCCCTCGCGAAAGTCGGTCTTGGAGAATTCATCCTTCATCTCATAGGGGATGTCCACGCGTATGCCGCCAAGGTCGTCCACGAGATCCTTGAATCCCTCGAACGAGGTCAATGCGTAGTAGTCCATATGAAGGCCTGTGAGCTGTTCGATCGTTTGGACCATCAGCTGCGGACCACCGAGCACCATCGCGTCGTTGATCCTTCCGTTTCCGTTGCCCGGAATGCCGACCCAGGAGTCGCGCGGGAATCCGAGGATCGTCGCCTGCTTGCGAGCGGGGTTGAGGCCCACTACATGGATGGAATCGGCGCGGTTCTGGGCAACTGCTTGTGGGTCTCTTGAGCGTGCGTCGCTTCCGAGCACCAGGATGAATATCGGACGACGTCCATCCAGGACCGGAATGTGCTCCGCGGGGTGTGCCCTTTCCACTTTCATTAGTGGAAGTCCTTCGGCGGGAGCGGCCGGACGAGCGGCGACGATCACCGCCGTCACACCGAGCGCGACCAGAAGGCCGAGCGCGACGGCGCCCGCCCGTTTCGTCGTCGTGGTGGCCGGCTCAGCGCCCGACGAGGCCGTCGCCTTTCATGGTCTTGTAGATTTTGTTCGCAGCGGGCGAGATCTTCACGATGCTTAACCCGTCGGCCGTCGCGATAGATCCCGGCACAACCTGGTTCGTTACCTTGTTCGGCTGAATCTCCACCACCGTGAAAGCGAGGTCCAGCAACTCGTCCAGGGGAACGTCGGTGTTCGCGTTGTGCAATCCAAGGCCGATGAATTCGAAGATGCTGCTCGGATCTCGCTCGAATTGCGTGCGCAGTTTGTCGAGGAACGCCATAAGGATGATGCCCTGGTTCTCGGAACGGCTGAAGTCCCCGTTCGGCACGTCGTATCGACTGCGCGCGAATGCCAGGGCTTCCTTGCCGGTAAGCGTCTGGAGTCCCTTCTTCAACCGCGCGTGCGAGCTCTTGTCATTGATCGTGTAGGGGATCTTCACCGGAAGGCCCTTGAGTCCGGACACGATGGTCTTGAACCCCTCGAAGGTGGTGACGGCGTAATAGTTGATCCTGATCCCTGTCAGGTGCTCAACGGTCTCAACCGCCAGCGAGGGTCCCCCGAATGCCATGGCGTTGTTGATCTTCGACCTCCCGTGGCCCGGGATCTCGACGTATGAATCCCGAGGGAACCCGACTATCGACGCCTGTTTCTTGGCGGGATTGATCCCTATGAGGTGGATGGAATCGGTCAGGTGGCTTTTCTCGAACGGTTCGCGATAGTTGTCGCCCATCGCCAGGACGAAGATCGGCCTGTTGTCGGTGAGTACGCGAAGGTGAACGGCCTCCTCGGGATGTGCCTTGCCCACTTTGACTTCCGGTGCGTCCGAGTCGTTCGGAGCCGCTTGTGATGAGGACATGAACGCGCCTGCCAGCGCCGCCGTCACGACGGCGACGGCCACGAGAATGGGCAGACGGCTCCTCATCGCGGCGAAGGGGAGGGTGACGCCTTGCCGCCCGCCTCCTCGTCGTTTCGCGTGACGCTGAAGGCATAGATCCTCCAGCCCCCGCCGGCGGGTTCAAGGAAGTAAGCGCCGTTGCTGATCACCTTGGTCGTGCCGCCCGCCTTCGCCCTGGCAGCGGCGGAGAACTCCACTGAGGCGACCGCCGTTTGCGCGTGTCCGGAGTCGTTGACCAGGACCTTGACCTTCAGGGAGCTTGCGCCCGGGTTCACCGTCTCGTACGTCTGGCCTGCGTCCGGCCCGAGCGTGAGGATCTCGGCGCTCTTCTTCGCGTCACCGACCGCGCCCCCGTCGAAGACGCTCCAGGCAGGCTCGTAATTTCCAGCCTGCCAGTTGGCCGGGTCGAGGAACGCCGCCGTGTAGAACTGGTCCATCGTTTCGGTGACGCCTTTGGCCGCGCTCTGGGCCGACTTGGCACCTTCCTCCTTACCCGTTGGGACGGAGTCGACCTTTCCAACCTGGAAGGAGAACTCGGGAGTCTCGGGGCTCGGTTCGCTGCCTCCGTTTCCCGCGGAGCCGCCGCGCATGAACAGGAAGAAACCCCCGATTGCTAGTCCCACTATGAGGACCAAAACGGGGACGAGTACCAGCGCTGGAGAAACGCGCCGTCCGGATTGGTGCTGCGCACGCGGCAAAGCGCCGGGAGCGTACCGGCAAAGGGAGCGCTTCGGCAAGCCGGGGGGTTGGCACCCGCCGTCGAGTTCTTCTACGATTAGATCCTACAGGCGTGCCGGGAAGACTGGTCGGCGGAGGGATGGACCATGTCGAACCGCGACACGCCCGACTCCGCCGGATCACCGCGACCCCGGCCAGATTCCGATCGAGTGCTTACTCGAGCGATCGTGCGTCCGCTACAGGCCTTCCTTGACACAGAAGTATCGGGCGGCGTCCTCTTACTCGCGGCCACCATCGTCGCGTTGACGTGGGCCAACTCTCCTTGGTCGGATTCCTATGAGCAGGTCTGGACCACCCGCGTCGGCGGGGGTTCGACCGCGTTGCACTTACCGGTCGATCTTCGCGACTGGATCAACGAAGGGCTCATGACGGTCTTCTTCTTCGTCGTCGGGCTGGAGATCAAGCGCGAACTGACGACCGGAGAAATGCGAACCCTCCGTCGGGCCGCGCTCCCGGCGATAGCTGCGGTAGGAGGCATGGCCGTCCCTGCTTTGATCTACCTCGCGTTCAATGCCGGGTCGGGAGATCTCCGCGGCTGGGGCGTCCCGATGGCCACGGACATCGCTTTCGCCGTGAGCGTACTCGCCGTGGTGGGAAAAAACCTGCCCGGTGGCCTGAGGATCTTCTTGCTGGCTTTGGCGATCTTCGACGACATTGCGGCGATATTGGTGATTGCGTTCTTCTACGCGGGAAATATCGAGCCCGTATTCGTGCTGGCGGCTTTCGCGGCCCTGCTCGTCGTTCCTCTGCTGCGGCGATTCGAGATCAGTGCTCCGTCCGTCCTTCTCCTTCCTGGGATCGTTGCCTGGCTCCTGATGCTTAGGTCCGGAGTTCATCCGACGATCGCCGGAGTTGCGCTGGCGATGCTGATGGCATCCGCGGGTCCTCACAGCCCACTCGCTCGCCTAGAGGGCGGGCTCCACCCGTGGACGAGTTTCGCGATCGTGCCATTGTTCGCGCTGGCGAACGCAGGCGTTTCGCTGGCGGGGGCAGAGATTGCGAATGCATTGTCGAGTCCGGTCGCCCTCGGCGTCTTTTTCGGCCTTGTTGTCGGGAAGCTCGTGGGGATCACAGGCTCGTCCTGGCTCGCGGTCCGCCTGGGGGTGGCTAGGCTTCCCGAGGCCGCGACCTGGCTGCAGCTGGCCGGAGTGTCGGCGACGGCGGGTATCGGCTTCACGGTCGCATTGTTCGTCGCCGCCCTCGCGTTCCCCGAGCCCGGTGTTCAAGCCGACGCGAAGATCGGGGTTCTGGTCGGTTCGCTGCTGGCGGGCGCTCTTGGGGCCATTCTCCTGCGAGCGCTGCGGCGCCGATCGACCTCGGCACCGTAGGTATAATCCGGCGGCCCGAGAGTCCCTTCCAATCCAACGATCCCAGCCTGGAGGAATGCATGAGGTTGCTCGCTCAGGAGGCCGGATCCATCAAGGCCTTGTTCGGCGGATTCGAGAACAGAACCCTGTGGGTGATCCTCGTCGTTTCCCTCGCGGCCCTCGCGTTCGCGTACTACCTGATGCGAGAGGTGCTTGCCGCGCCCGAGGGCACCGAGAAGATGAAGGAGATCGCGAGGGCGATCCAGGTCGGCGCCAGCGCCTACATGAAGCGGCAGTTCCGGACCGTCGGGATATTCCTGGGAGTCCTGACCGTAATCCTCTTTTTCGTGTTACCCGTTTCGAAAGACGCCGTCCATTCGGTTTTCTCCATTCGCTTCGGCCGCTCGGTGGCTTTCATCCTTGGAGCAGGTTTCTCGGCGCTGACCGGGTTCGCCGGCATGTGGCTGGCCGTGCGTGGGAACGTGAGGGTGGCGAACGCGGCGCGTGAGTCGGGGCTGCGCCGGGCCCTGCGACTGGCTTTTCGCACGGGCGGCGTGGCGGGGATGTTCACGGTTGGTCTCGGCCTGCTCGGCGCAACGGTGATCCTCCTGATCTACAAGCAGGACGCGACGAGCGTGCTGGTCGGTTTCGGGTTCGGAGGTGCGCTCCTGGCGATGTTCATGCGAGTGGGCGGCGGCATTTTTACGAAGGCGGCCGATGTCGGGGCGGACCTGGTCGGCAAGGTGGAGAAGGGGATCCCCGAGGACGATCCGCGAAACGCGGCAGTCATCGCCGACAACGTGGGCGACAACGTTGGCGACTGCGCGGGGATGGCCGCCGATCTGTTCGAGTCCTACGAGGTGACTCTGGTCGCCTCCATCATCCTGGGCGCGGCGGCTTTCTCGGGGTCGGAGGTGGGCGCCATCGCGGGCGTCATGTTCCCTCTGTTCGTGCGCGCGATCGGGGTGGTGACCTCGATCATCGGCATCCTCGCGGTCTCTCCCCGAAGCGAGGAGGAGAGCGGAATGCGCGCGATCAATCGCGGCTTCTTCGTTTCGGCTGTGATCTCGGCCGCGGCGGTGTTCGTGCTCTCCGGGCTCTATATGAAGGAGTACAGGCCGGCCGTTGCCGTGCTCATGGGGCTCATCCTCGCGAGCGTCATTCAGGTCCTGACGGAGCATTACACCTCGACCACGAGGAGGCCGGTCAAGGAGATCGCGGAGTCCTCCCAGACGGGTCCCGCCACGACGATCCTCTCCGGGTTCGCGTCGGGATTGGAGTCGACCGTCTGGTCGATTCTCGCGATAGGAGCGACGATCATCGGGGCCTTCTACCTCGGCAACACGCTTGCCGAGCGTCTGTATTTCATCTCGCTCACCGGCATGGGGATGCTCACGACGGTAGGCGTGATCGTCTCGATGGACACCTACGGTCCCGTGTCGGACAACGCGCAGGGCATCGCGGAGATGTCGGGCGAGTTCGAGGGCCGTCCGGCAGAGATCTTGCAAGGTCTGGACGCCGTGGGCAACTCGACGAAAGCGATCACGAAGGGAATGGCGATTGCCACGGCGGTCATCGCCGCGACGTCCTTGTTCGGTTCGTTCGAGGAGGCGCTCAAGGGCGCCGGGTTCGGGTTCGAGGGAATACGCATCGACGAGCCCGACGTTCTCGTAGGGCTTCTGATCGGGGGATCGGTGGCGTTCTTGTTCGCTTCGCTGGCCATTCGCGCGGTCGGGCGTGCGGCTTCGCAAGTCGTCGTCGAGGTGCGCAACCAATTCCGTGACCACCCCGGGATCATGGACTACACCGAGAAGCCCGACTACGCGCGCGTCGTCGACATCTGCACGAAGACATCGCTCCGGGAGCTGATGACGCCGGGACTCCTCGCCGTGCTCTCGCCGGTGATCGTGGGGTTTTTCCTGGAAGCAGAGGCTTTGGGCGCATTCCTTGCCGGGGCGATCCTGACAGGGCAGCTTCTCGCAGTGATGCTCTCGAACGCCGGCGGGGCGTGGGACAACGCGAAGAAGCTCGTCGAGGAAGGCAAGTTCGGCGGCAAGGGGGGCGAGTCTCACAAGGCAACGGTGATCGGAGACACGGTCGGTGATCCGTTCAAGGACACTGCCGGACCCGCCCTGAATCCCATGATCAAGGTGATCAACCTCGTCTCGCTGTTGATCGCGCCTCTCGTCGTTAGTTACGCCGACGATACGGGGACCAGGATCGCGGTGGCCGTCATCTGCTCGGTGATCCTTGGGGCCTCCATCTGGTATTCGAAGTCCCGGCGTGCGGAAATCCTGGTTGCCGAGGAGGTATCTTCGCCCGCATGAACGTGCTTCGTCGCTTCTTCAGCCGCCTGGCGGAGAGCGACGAGGACCGCCTCGCTGAGGAGGTCCGGGAGTGGGCGTCGAGCGTTGCGGACACGACGCGCATCGGGGAGACACCGAACAGGCAGCGCGTGAAGGTCGCCGGGATCGTTCGAAGGATCACCGTTTGGCCACGCGAGGGAGACGAGGCGGAATACCTCGAGGCGCTACTGTCGGACGGGACCGGCGACATCAATCTGCAATGGACCGGCCGGCGATCCATTCCCGGCTTGACGCTCGGCTCGCGACTCGTCGTGGAAGGTGTGGTGCGCGACGAGCGCGATCGCGCCATGCGAACGATGATCAATCCGAAGTTCGAATTCGTCTAGTACGTGTAGTGAACGCCGTCCAGGGCGGGGTCAGTTTCGGGGAAATCGGATCGAACGTGTACTCCTCTTGTTTCCTCTCGTGCCAGCGCGGCGCGCACGAGCAGCGCGCCGGCAGTCAGCATCGCGCGCGTCCCCGCGGAGGAACGGTTCACGCTTTCACCGGCGACCTCACGAAGCTTCTCGATCCGCGCGAGTGCCTCTCGTGCCGAGAGGGCGTCCCTGATCGGGCCGGCGCCCAGCGTGACGGCCTCGATTATCTCCGGCCGGATGTCGTGCGACCGCGCCTCGTCGGAAGCTTCCCGCGGCGGTTCCCATTCCGGATCGCCGCGGCGCCGGGCCGCACGCTCGTCTGCCATTGCACCCGCGGCTCGCCGAGCGAATACCACCGATTCGCTGAGCGAGTTCCCCGCGAGCCGGTTCGCACCGTGTACTCCCGTCGCGGCGCATTCGCCTCCGGCGAATAGTCCGGGCAAGGATGCCCGGCCGTCGAGGTCGGTCTCTATCCCTCCGATCAGATAGTGCGCGGCCGGTGCGACCGGAATTAGCTGAGTGGCGGGATCGAATCCTCTCGACCTGCAAGAACTCACGACCGTCGGGAATTCCTGAATCAGCCGCTTCTCGCCGATTGCCCTTGCATCCAGGTAGGTCTCGCCGGCCGCGAGTATCGCGGCGGTGACGACGTGGCGCGGCGCAAGCTCCGTGTCGTCGAGGGATCCGGCCATTATCCGTTCACCCTTCGCGTCAACGAGCACAGCGCCCGCTCCTCGCAGGGCTTCGGTGAGCAGCGGCCTCGGTGATTCGTCCACCGCGAGAGCAGTCGGATGGAACTGTACGAACTCCAGGTCGGTAAGACGCACGCCGTCTCGTTCGGCCAGGGCGATCCCGTCTCCGGTTGAGGCCGGATTGTTTGTCGTCGAAGCGAAGAGCGCACCGGCGCCGCCGGCGGCCAACAGTGTGTGGTCGGCGCGGATCAGGATGACCCCTTCGGGGCCGGCGGCCCACACGCCCCGGCACTCACCGTCGTGCGTCGCCAGGCGAAACGCGTATCCCGCGACACGGTTCACTCGCGAACGTGCCGCGTCGCGCAGGACCCGGACGATCTCCGCCCCGGTAGCGTCCGCTCGGTGCACCGAGCGGGGAACCGATTGGCCGCCCTCGCGTGCGAGGTGGAGACTTCCGTCCGGAAGACGGTCGAAATCGCAGCCCAGATCGATCAGCGCTTCCACCGCGCCGGGCGCCTCCCGGCAGACGATCTCCGCCGCGCGCTCGTCCACGAGGCCGGCGCCCGCGGAGATGGTGTCCTTGAGATGGAGTTCCCAGGAATCGCCCGGGTCTACGGCGGCCGCCAGGCCACCTTGTGCCAGCGGGCTTGACCCCTCGCCTTCGACTCCCTTGTCCACGACGGCGATGGATGTTCCCGGCGGAAGAGAACAGGCCGCGAAGAGGCCGGCGATCCCGGCGCCAACGATGCAGACGTCGGCATCGATCGTCTGCGCCATGTTCGGAGACTACCGGAGGGAAACTCCGGCAGTGGCTACGGGGAGGAGTCTCCGGGCTGACCTAGGATGGCTTCTTCGAGGGCTTGCTCGGACGCACTCGAAGCGAGCGCCAAGAGTTCGTCGCCCGGCGCGAGCACGGTCTCCGGCTGCGGGATTAACACGTGGGTTTCGCGGACGATGGCGACGATCGCGGAGTCCGGAGGCATTCGAAGCTCGTAGAGGGCGCTGCCGGCGTTGGGCGAATCCGAGGGAAGGGTCATCTCACAAACCGAGATGCGGCCCCCTTCCAGCGGGAGCAAACGGACGATGTCGCCGACCGTTATGGCTTCTTCCACCAGAGAAGTCAGGATATGAGGCGGGGAGACCGAGGCGTCCACACCCCATTGCTCCGTGAACATCCACTCGTTCTTCGGATGGTTTACCCGCGCCAGGACGCGTGCAACTCCGAATTCCTGTTTCGCGAGCAGCGAGATGACGAGATTGTCCTCGTCGTCGCCGGTCGCGGCGACCATTACATCCGCCGTGGACAGTTCGGCGCGCTCCAGAACCCAAGGCTCGCACGCATCCCCGAGAAGCCGGTTGACGCTCGGAGCCCAGTACTCCGATTTCTCCAGGGCTGCGGGGTTCTGCTCGATCAAGGTGATGTCGTGACCCCGGTCGGCCAGATCTGCCGCGAGGTGGCGCCCTACGTTCCCTCCGCCTGCAATCGCCACTCTCATGCCATCACTACTCCGTCGGTTCGGCCAGGAGCCGGTCGAGTTGCTCGAGCGCGTCCTGTCTAAGGAAGATCTGAGCCACGTCGTCCTTTTGGAAGGTGCTCTTGTCGTCCGGGACGAATCCGGTTCCTCCTCGCTCGACGCCGGCGACCAGGATCTTGCCGGGGAAAGTTAGCGCGCTAACGGGCTTACCGACTAAGTGCTCCGGCACGTGAACCCGCATTCGGAATAGGTCCCCGCCGGCCATGCTCTCTTTGATCTCTTCGCGAGGGTGGGCGAGCATGAGCATGATCTGGCGAACGCCCCATCGAACGGGCGCGACCGTCGGGATGTTCAGCCGTTCGTAGATGTCCGCCCGCCGCGGGTCGTTGATTCGCGCTATGACGTTTTGGACGTGGTAGTGCTCGCGCGCGATTCGCGCCGAGACGATGTTCGAGTTGTCTCCGTTGGAGACGGCGAGAAAGACCTCGGCCTCTTTTACGCCGGCTTCCTCCAGCACCTCCCTGTCGAAACCGAGCCCCACGACTGTCTTGGCTTGGAACCCCGGGGGGAGCCTGTCGAACGCATCCGGCCGTTTGTCGATGACTCCGATGTCGTGGCCCTGGCGCGCAAGCTCGATCGTCAGTTCGGCACCGACCCGTCCACATCCCATGATGACTACACGCATGAACGCTAGCCTAGCGAACCCGTCGCGGTCTCGTGCGCCTTTATCCGGTCCGCCCGGTTCATAGCCCCCGGCGTGGGGACGAAGTAGGGAACGACGGCAACGTCCACATGTGGGTGGCGCGCGAGAGCACGAGACAATTGCCGGCTGGTTCGGTCGTGGAGGATCCTCTGCCTGAGCTCGGCGTAGTCACGCCGGGGGAGCACGACCGTCACTTCGCAGTCTTCTTGCAGCAATTCGAGGACGTATGTCTCGACCGACCGGGCGATATTTCGATCCCAGCATTCAAGTAGCACCAACGGGATGGGCGCGACCAAATCCAACCATCGGGTGATCATCTCCTGTTGGCGCTCCGGATCCACGTCGGCGTGCACGCCCCAGGTCTCCGCCGCGCCGATCGAGACCGCGTATCGCACTGCTTGGAGTGCGGCCCGGTCGATTCGATCCACCAGGACAACCGCGATGTGCTTTGGCCGCGGCCGGTGCGCCGAGTCGTCGCGCTCGTCCGCCGAGGCGATGCCGTCGTGGCCGTGATCCCTGACCAGAGTGATCCTGGCGCGCGGGTTGGGAAGCAGGGCCCTCGCGAGCTTGGCGCCGGTGCGTCCCCGTCTCAGTCGCTCGATGGAGCCCATTCGCGCGGGACCGGGCACTATCACCGTCACCTCCGAATCCTCCGGCATAGCGGCGAGATAGCCGGCCAGGCAGCTGGCCGTGTCGGAGGTCGCTTTCACCACCTTCAGTGGAATCCGCAAGTCGTGTTGATTCCACTGCTCCCTCAAAGCGGTGTCCGGCGAATCCCCCGGTTCGAAGTGGATCGCTTCGATCCGCTCCGCCCGGATCGTTTTCGCGTATTGCAGGGCATGCATCGTCTTGTGGTCCAGCTCGTCGACGAGCACGAGCGCGATCTGCGGTCCCGGCGGACCAAGCCGAAAGTCATCTATGCCGAGTTCCAGCTCGCGTCGCTCCATTGCGTATCTTCGGTTCAGCCGGACGAGAAACACGACGAGCACGGGAACGAAGACCATGATTGCCCATGCGCCGTGAGTGAACTTCGTGATGGCGACTATGACCGCGACGACCGCGGTGGTTACCGCACCGAGTCCGTTAATGAGAGTTCCGCGGCGCCAACCCGGCTCGCGAATCTTGAGGTGCCTCTTCGCCATTCCCGCCTGCGAGAGCGTGAACGATGTGAAGACGCCGATTGCATAGAGAGGTATTAGGCGATGAACGTCGGCTCGGAAGAGCACCACGAGCAATGTCGCCGTTACGGCTAATCCGATGATGCCGTTGGAGAACACCAGCCGGTGGCCGCGCTTGGTCAGCTGCCGTGGGAGGAACGCGTCACCGGCCTGGAAGTTGGCAAGCCGCGGGAAGTCCGCGAAGGATGTGTTCGCAGCCAGGATGAGGATCAGAGTCGTTGCGATCTGGAGGGTCAGGAAGAGGGCAAAGCCGGCGGACCCGCCACCGAAAACGGCTCGCCCGATCTCCGATATCACGGTGCGTCCTTCCGCCGGCACCGCGTGCAATCGAAACGCCAGGAAGGACAGGCCGAGGAACATCGTCCCCAGGAGACAGCCCATCCACATGAGTGTCGCCCTAGCGTTCTTCCAGGCGGGAGGGCGAAAGGCGGGCACACCATCAGAGATCGCCTCCACGCCCGTCACCGCGGCGCCGCCCGACGCGAACGCGTGAAGGATGAGGAACAACGTGATGGGACCTGCTGCGTCCACGGCATCGGCGGGCAGGGGGAGTTGGTGAAGATCGCCACCGAATGCTCGGATGAAGCCCATCGCGAGGAGGAGGAACATCATCCCGATGAATAGGTACGTCGGAACGGCGAACATCCGGCCGGATTCCCTAACCCCGCGCAGGTTCCCCCAGGCGATGAACCAAATGAAGAACACGGCGAGGGGAACCCGCGCGGTGTAAAGGCCGGGTGCCGCCGAGGTGATTGCCGCGACCCCCGCGGCCACCGAGACGGAGACCGTGAGCACGTAGTCGGTGAGCAGGGCGGCACCGGCCACCTGCGCCGGGATCAGGCCGAAGTTGTCCTTCGTGACGATGTACGCGCCGCCGGCCCTGGGGTAGGCCTTGAGGGTCTGCCTGTAGGAAAAGAGCAGGATCGCGAGGACGCCCAAGATGGCGATGGTGATCGGCATGAGGAGGCCGAACGCGAGGATCCCGGCAATCGGTACGACCACCTTGAGGATCTCTTCCGTTGCGTATGCAACCGACGAGAGGTTGTCGGATGCGAAGACGGCGAGCGCCGTCGGTTTGCCGAGGCGCTCGTGCTTGAGGTTCTGGGTGGGTAACGCCGGTCCAAGCAGCAGCCGCTTCACGGGCGAACCGCGAGCGCGCACTCGCGGCTGCGACGCCCTCTGCTCGGGAGGAGATTGCACTTCCGTGTCCGAGATGCTCATGTCTTCAGAATGCTTCCGCAGACGTAAAGAAGGCGTGAGCATTCGGATCGAAGGCGTCAATTTTTCGTAAAGATCGGTGCCGGTCTTGTCGGCTAGGCCTTGTATCGCCAAGCTGGTTAGGTGAGAAGGTTCATCGGCCCGGCGTCGATCTTGCGAACTGCCGCCTGCGCCGTACTCTTGCCGGCTGCGGCCACCCTGATTGCCCTACCTTCGGGAAACGATGCGATCGCGGCTGTGCTCTACCTGCTGGCCGTGGTGTTAGCGGCAACCGTGGGAGGGACGCGCGGGGGACTGGCCGCCGCGGTGTTGTCGTTCCTCTCCTTCAACTACTTCTTCACGCCGCCGCGCCGCACCTTTCTGGTGGGATCCTCCGAGGATGTGATCGCTCTTGGCGTGTTCCTTGCCGTGTCCACGATCGTGGGCGTTCTTGTTGCCCGCGCTTGGGAAGACCGCGAGAGAGCGCTGAGACGGGAGCGCGAAACTCTGCTCGTCGCGACATTGGCGAACGGGCTGCTATCCCCACTATCCCTTGAGCAAGTTCTGGGCGAATTCGCTCACGAGATTGTGGCACTCTTCGGGCTTGCCGGATGCCGTCTTCGTGTGGACGGTTACGACGGAGAGATTGAGGTTCGCGTTTGGCCGGAAGAGAGCCTGGTAGCCGAACATCCTGAACTCGAACTCGTCCTGGCTTCGCCGACTCGAAGGTACGGATCGATGCTGGTGGCTCGCGGCGCCGGCCAGCCCCCGTTCGAGGCCGCGGACCGGCGGTTGTACGAATCCCTGGCAAAACAATTGATCCTCGGCCTGGAACAAGAGCGACTGAATCGCGAGATAGGCGACGCGCGGTTAGAGGCGGATACGAGCAGGACGCGCGCCGCGTTGTTCTCGTCGGTTACCCACGACCTCCGGACACCCCTCGCCTCGATCAAGGCTGCCGTCACGAGTCTCCTGCAGGAGGAAGTCGAATATCGACCCGACCAACAGCGGGACCTCCTCCAGACGGTTCTCGAAGAGACCGATCGCCTGAACCGGCTTGTGGGCAACCTCCTGGGGCTTGCGCGAGTTCGAGCCGGTGCCCTTGTTCCCGCGAAGGAGCTTACGCCTATGGAGGAAATCGTCGAGAGCGTCTTGGTCAGGATGCGCACGGTATTGGGGCACCATAGTGTTCGCACGATATTCCGTCCTGAGGTGAAACCGGTACTTGTCGATCCTCTCCAGATGGATCAGGTGTTGTCGAACATCCTCGAAAACGCCATCCGGCACTCGCCGCAGGGCAGCGAGATCTTGGTGTCGGTCTCGATGTGGCAATCCTCTTTGCAGGTCCGGGTCGCGGATCAGGGGCCGGGTATCCCGGCCGAGGAACGAGAGCGAGTCTTCGAGACCTTCCACAAGAGTCCGGCGGGCGGAGGGACCGGACTGGGGCTCGCCATCGCGGCGGCGATCGTGAACGCACACGGCGGCCGAATCTGGGCTGAGGGCGCGCCCGGCGGGGGTGCGGCGATCGTCATGGAATTGCCCGTGGAGCCCGACGAGAGGAAAGAAGAGTGACCAAGGTGCTCGTCGTCGACGACGAACCCCAGATCCGGCGAGCCCTGCGCACGAGTCTTCAGGCGAACTCGTATGAGGTAGTGACCGCGGCCAACGGCGAGGAGGCGCTCGAGCGTGTGGTCGAGACCGACCCCGATCTGGTGGTTCTCGACCTCGGGTTGCCCGATCTGGATGGCGCCGAGGTGATTCGCCGCCTGCGCGGTTTCTCCGAGGTGCCGGTGATCGTCCTCTCCGTGCGCGAATCTCAGGCCGACAAGGTCTCGGCACTCGATGCGGGGGCCGACGACTACATAACGAAGCCGTTCGGAGTTGCCGAACTCCTCGCCAGACTGCGCGCCGCCTTGAGAAGAGCCGATGCATCCCAGGAATCTCCCCAGGCCAATCTCGTTTTCGACGACCTAGAGGTCGACCTCAGCCGAAAGCTCGTCCGCAGGAAAGGACAGGCCATTCACCTCACCAAGACCGAATACGAGCTGTTGGAGGCGATGATCACGAATCCAGGCAAGTTGCTCAGCCATGGGTGGTTGCTCGACCGAGTTTGGGGCCGGGGGCACTCGGAGGCGAGCCACTACTTGAGGGTGTACGTCAGGCAGCTCCGAATGAAACTGGGCGATGACGCTTCGGCTCCGCGATTCATCACGACCGAGCCGGGTGTCGGCTATCGGTGGATTGCGGAGCCCGAACCGGACTGAATTCCTCGTGGAGGCTTGAGCCGCCATCTAGAATCGACGCACATGGCCACCTCCACCTCCCGGCGGGGCGGGATCGGCGACGTGGTGAAGCGGCTCCTCGTCGGCCGTGCGCTCGCGACCAACAAACAGGAGCACCAGCTTCTCCCGAAGACACTCGCGCTGCCCGTGTTTGCGTCGGATCAGCTGTCGTCGGTTTCCTATGCGACCGAGCAGATGATGCTGGTCCTCATCGTCGCCGGAGCCGGCGCCCTTTCGCTCATGCTTCCATTGGGGATAGGGATTGCCGTACTTCTGGCGATCGTGGTCACCTCGTACCGCCAGACATGCCGGGCGTACCCACAGGGTGGGGGATCGTACATCGTTGCGCGCGAGAATCTGGGTACCGTTCCCGGCCTCGTTGCAGCCGCGGCCATACAGACCTCCTACGTTCTCACCGTGTCGGTTAGCGTCACCGCGGGAACGATTGCGGTCACGTCTGCGGCCCCCGGTCTTGCGAGGTTCAGGGTGCCGATGGCCGTCGGTTTTATCGCGCTTATCACCGTGGCCAACCTGCGCGGCGTAAAGGAGTCCGGGCGTCTGTTCTCCGTGCCCACATACGGTTTCGTTGCGATGGTATTCGCGACGCTATTGACCGGGTTCGTGAAGTGTTTGTCCGGGTGTCCCCTGGCCGACACCCGGGACCTGCCGCTCGAGGCCGTTGCTCCACTCTCCATATTTCTGATCCTCCGAGCCTTTTCTTCGGGGGCCACCGCGCTTACCGGCGTCGAAGCCATTGCGGACGGGGTTCAGGCGTTCCGGCGTCCCGCCGCTAAGAACGCTGCAGCCACGCTCGCGATCATGGGTGCTCTCAGCATCCCCATGTTCCTGGGGATCACGATCCTGGCAAGGATGCTGCAGGTTCGAGTCAATGAGGAAATCGCGCTAACCAAATCTGTCCTCGCGCAGATCGGGGAAACGATTTTCGGCGACGGCTCCATCTTCATTCTGTTGCAGATCTTCACTGCAGGAATCCTCATCCTCGCGGCGAACACTTCGTACCAGGATTTCCCGCGGCTCTCATCGATCCTCGGCCGAGACAGGTTCATGCCTTCCCAATTCCGAAATCGCGGAGACCGCTTGGTTTTCTCCAATGGAATCCTCGCACTGTCCGTGCTATCCGCCCTGCTCGTTTGGATCTTCAATGCGGAGCTGACCCGCCTGATCCATCTCTACGTCGTCGGCGTCTTCGTTGCGCTTACGTTGTCGCAGGCCGGGATGGTCCGTCGGTGGATAAGGCGGAAGACGCAGGGCTGGCGCCAGGGCGCTCTCATCAATGGTGTGGGTGCGGCCGCCACCGGTCTGGTGCTGGCGATCGTGACTGTTACGAAGTTCACGCACGGGGCCTGGATCGTCATTGTCGCGATGCCTTTGGTGGTTCTCCTGTTCATGAGCATTCACCGTCACTACGAATCCGTGCGAGTACAGCTTCGCCGGGGACTGGTTACGGCCGGGAGGATCCCTCGAAACCATGTCGTGCTACTCGTTACTGGCGGCCCTGCCACGGCCGAGGCTCTCGGCTATATCCGCTCTTTCCGGCCGCCGGACTTTAGAGCCATTTACGTGGGGCACGGGGGAAGAAACCCGGAACTCGAACGAGAGTGGGCGGACCTCGCGCCCGGCGGGCCGGAGCTGGAAGTCGTCCCATCCCGGCACGGCGACTTGCTCGACCCCGTCCGGCAGTACATCCGGAGTATTCCGCGGGAACCGGACGACTTCGTTACGGTCGTTGTTCCCGAGCTGGTTCGGGAGTCGCTGCTTCTGTATTTGTTCCGAGGTCGCCGGCTGATTCGCCTGAAGTCCGGGCTTCTTCGCGAGCTCAATGTCGTTGTAACCGATGTGCCCGTCGTGGCCCGCGGTGAAGGCTTGGCCGGGGTGGTCGGGCAAGCCTTGATTCCGCAGCGAACGGTCGCGCTTGTGTTCATTTCGGCGGTGCACGACGCGACGATCCGAGCGGTGAACTATGCGCTTTCGCTGAGTGCCGCGGAGACGCGCGTGATCCATTTCTCGCTCGACGCGGAGGAGTCCGCGCGGATTCTGGAGGAATGGTCAGAGCTGGGATTTATCGTGCCGCTGGAGATCGTCGAGGCGCCGTTCCGCGATCTAACCGGTCCGATGCTCGACGAGGTTAGGAACGTTACCGCCCGAAAGGACACAGTGGCTGCCGTCGTCATCCCCGAATTCATCGTTGCCAAATGGCGACACCTGTTGTTGCACAACCAGAACGCGCTGTTCGTCAAGCGTCTCTTCCTGTTCGAGCCTCGCGTAATCCTCTCGAGCGTGCCCTACAGGATCGAGGGCTGATCGTGGAACGAGATGCCGCGATCTCGCTGGCGCGCGAGAAAGCCGAGAAGGACACCACTTTCCGGCACCTGGTTTCTGTCGAAGGAGTCATGCGCGCGCTGGGGCGCCGGTTCGGTGAGGACGAAGATCTCTGGGCGCTCACCGGCTTGTTCCACGACCTCGACCAGGATCAAACCGGAGACGATCCCGGGCGCCACGCCCGGCTCGCCGAAGAATGGCTCCGGGAAGCCGGCGTCGACGAGCGCGTCGTGAACGGGGTTCTCGCTCACGCGCACCAGGAATATCGAACGGATCTGATGTCCAAGGCGATCGTTCACGCGGACGCCGTGGCCGGATTGCTGGTCGCGGCCGCCCTGGTCCGTCCCGAGAAAGCCACCGGGATGAAGGTGTCGTCGGTGAAGAAGAAGCTAAAGGAGAAGGCATTCGCGCCGGGCGTCGATAGGGACGAGATCCGCTCTGTGGAGGGCTCGATCGGGCTGTCCGTTGACGATCTGATCGAATCGGGGATCGAGGGGCTTCAAAAGGTCGCCCCAGAGATCGGCCTCTAGCTCTTCCGCCTGTCCCTGAGCAGCGCCGACAGCTCCGCACCGTAAAGGAACGCCTGCGCGGCGAGGTTCAGCAACACCAGCGCGCCGATCACGCCCGCGAAGGTGCCGTAGATCGCGGTGGCTCCCGCCACCACCCTTGCCGCGTACCAACTCCCCGCGATCTTCAAAGCAAGGAACACGCTCGCGGCGAGGATCGTCCCCGGGAGGAGGTGCCGGACGGGGACGGGATGCTTCGGCGTCAAAAAGTAGTAGGCAACCAAAGCGGCGGCGAAATCGAGAACGAACGCGCCCGCCATGCCGGCTATGAGTATCACCGTCCTCGTCGTCCCTTCCAACCGGAGGTTGGTGGCGAGGCCGCCGGAGGCGACCGAGGCCAGTGCCAGGACCCCGATTATCAGGAGCAATCCGAGCGAACGCAGCCTGGGAGCCACGATTCCGCCCGGATCCTTCACCCGAAAGATCTTTGCCAATGCGAAACGGCCCGCGCCCATGCCTCCCGATCCCGCCCAGATGACGCCGACGACCGCGATGACGCCGATCGTGGTTCTGCCGCGTATCAGCGCATCCAAGTTTCTTTCTATGAGAGGTCCTAGGCCGGGGATGTCTCCGGATAGCCGCACGACGAGACGGGTTTGTTCCTCTTCCCCGTATCGAGAAATGAGAAAACCGGCCGCCGACATGGCCAGCAGAACCAGCGGGAGCACGGACAGGAACGCGTAATAGGTGACGGATGCCGCGAGCTGACCACCGCCGTCGTCGTTGTAACGCTGGATGACATCCAGCACGAAGCGCACCGGCGGCCAATGCGTGGGCTTTCGCATTGCCTACTTGTTTACCCGGTCGCGATCGGATGAGTCGAGATTCGAACCGCGGAGGTCGCGAAGCCGTCTCCTCACCCACCAGGCGATACCCACCACCAGCACGACCCCGATGACCAGGGAAAACGGCCGAATGATGCGCTCGACTGTTTCCCAGTGCTCCCCGAGCTTGTAGCCGGCGAAAGTGAGCGCGAAACACCACGGGAGGCATCCAAGCAAGGTGTATACGCTGAATTTCACGAACGGCATTCGCGCGACCCCGGCCGGCAAGCTGACGAAAGTGCGGACCACCGGCAGCAACCGGGAGAAGAACACCGCGCCCTGACCGTGCCGCTCGAACCAATCGTGTGCTCGGTCGATCTCATGCGGGCGAAGGAGAACGTAGCGGCCGAACTTGTGAACCATCGGCCGCCCGCCCACGTATCCGACCCAGTACGCCAGCCAAGAGCCGGCTAGATTGGCGAACGAACCGACGAGTGCGACCGCGACGAAGTCGAGTTGCTGGTCGGGAGCAAGGAAAGGTGCGGAGACGAGTGCACCGCCGAAGACCATCGTCACCTCGCTTGGGATCGGTACGCAGGCGGATTCGAGCAGCATGAGCACGAAAATTGCAACATATCCGTACTGCGTGACGTAGTCGGTAACGAAGTTCTGAAGGAATTCGAGCACGCCCCACCTCGTTTACTTCGAAGGAGATCGAGGGTATCATCGCCGCCCACCGTTTCCGGCCCTGTTTGAGGTTGCTGGTACCGTGGATCGAAGTGGATCGCTGCTGACGCACGATCCCCTCCCAATGCACTAAGGAGTAGGTTTCAGCATGGCGAAGACGCTGGTCGTCGTCGAATCACCGACGAAGGCGAAGACGCTCGAGAAGTACCTAGGCGGTGACTACACCGTCAAGGCTTCCTTTGGGCACATTCGCGACCTGCCCAAGAACAAGCTCGGTGTCGACACCGAAGGAACATTCGAGCCGAAGTACGTGGTTCCCGAGAACTCCAAAAAGGCCGTCACAGCGCTGAAATCCGCGCACAAGAAGTCGGGCGACCTTGTGCTGGCAACGGACTTCGACCGAGAAGGAGAAGCGATCGCGTATCACGTTGCACAGGTTCTCGGAGTCGAGCCCGCCGACGCGAAACGAGTCACCTTCACCGAGATAACGAAGGCTGCGGTGCTCGAGGCGTTCGAGCATCCGCGCACGATCGACCTCAAGCTGGTCGAGGCGCAGACGGCAAGGAGGATCCTCGACAGACTGGTGGGCTACAACATCTCCCCGATCCTGTGGAAGAAGGTCCGGGCGGGGCTTTCCGCTGGGCGGGTTCAATCCGTCGCCCTTCGCCTGATCGTCGACCGCGAGCGAGAGATCCAGGCCTTCAAACCAAAGGAATATTGGACGGTCGACGCACGGCTCGCCCCCGACGGGGAGGAGCAGGCGTTCCTTGCCCGGCTCTTCCAGATAGGAGACGACAAGCTTGCCGCCTCGCCTGAGAAGAAGGGGCGCGTGCTGGCCGACGAGGCTGAGGCGGAGGAGCACGCCGGCCGACTCCGCGATGCCTCGTATCGAGTAGCCGAAGTCCGCGAGAAGAAGGTCAAGAGGAACCCGTCCGCCCCTTTCACCACCTCGACCCTTCAGCAGGAGGCTGCCCGCAAGCTCGGGTTTTCGGCCCGCCAGACTATGCGTCTCGCCCAGCAGCTATATGAAGGAGTGGACCTTCCCGGTGAGGGCCAGACCGGGCTGATCACCTACATGAGGACCGACTCGGTGACCATCGCCGAGCAGGCGCTGACCGAGCTGGCCGAGGTCGTACGCGAGCAGTACGGGAAGGATTACGCGCTTGCGAAGCCCCGCCGGTACAAGAAGAAACAACGCGGGGCCCAAGAGGCACACGAAGCGATCCGACCCACATCCGCCAAGCGGCTGCCCGATGAGGTGGCGTCCAGCCTGGACGCAAGGCAGGCGAAGCTTTACCGGCTGATCTGGCAGAGGACCGCCGCTTCCCAGATGAAAGAGGCCCTCTTCGACCAGGTCTCGGTGGACATCGAGGCGAAGCCCGCCGACGGTCCAACCTATCTTCTGCGGGCTACGGGCCAGACGCTCGTCTTCGACGGATTCCGCCGGGTTTATTGGGAAGGCAAGGACGAGAGCAGCGACGAGGACGAGGAGACGAGGCTTCCGCGATTGACCGCCGAGCAGGTGCTCCGCCTGCTCGAGGTATTGCCGGAGCAGCACTTCACCCAGCCGCCGCCGCGCTTCTCGGAAGCGTCGCTCGTTAAGACTTTGGAGGAACTCGGGATCGGCCGGCCTTCGACGTATGCATCGACGATCTACACGCTTCAGGATCGCGGCTACGTTCGAATCGAGGATCGGCGATTCTTCCCCGAGGACGTCGGCGTCGTCGTCACGGATCTGCTCGTCGAGCACTTCCCAGAGATCGTCGACGTGAACTTCACGGCCAAGATGGAGGACGAGCTGGACGACATCGCCGAGGGCAAACTCGGCTGGGTCCAGGTTCTCGACGAGTTCTACGGGCCTTTCGAGCGCCTGCTCGAGAAAAAACAGGACGAGATCGAACGCCCGGAGGAGCTGCTCGACGAGAAGTGCCCGCTCTGTCCCGAGGAGGGTCGCGAGCCCGGGCAGCTAACGATTAAGCTCGGCCGCCGCGGGAAGTTCGTCGGATGCAAGAACTACCCGGACTGCAAGTACACGCGGGATCTCGATGGCCAGGTAAGACCCGAGCCGGAGTTGCTCGAGGAGAAGTGCCCAGAGTGTGGAAAGCAGCTCGTCAGGCGCTTCGGCCGGTACGGCCCCTTCACGGGATGCTCCGGTTACCCCGACTGCCGCTACATCAAGAAGGAGCAGAAGGGCACCGGCATCACCTGCCCGGCGTGTAAGGAAGGCGAGCTCGTCGTCAAGCGAACCCGCAAGGGAAAGACTTTCTACGGCTGCAACAAATATCCGGACTGCGAGTTCGCCATCTGGCAGGCCCCTGTGCCGGACCCGTGCCCGAGCTGCGGTTCGCTCATGGCGAAGCAGGGCCGGGGCGGCGGAACGAAGTGCACGAACTGTGACACGATCGTCCCCGCACCGCAGGAGGCATCCGCCCAGGGGGGTTAGTTGTCCAGCATCTCCGAAGAGGTAGCGGCCCTTCGCGGGACCAAACCGGCGACCCTCAAGGATCTTCTCACCCATCGCGTTTTCTCGAGGCTCCTCGCCGCTATGTCCGTCTCCTCTTTGGGGGACTGGGTGGGCTTCGTCGCTGTCGCGGCGCTGGTCGCCCGCCTCGGTGGAGATGCAAGGAGCGCGTCGTTCGCCGTAGCCGGCGTGATGGTGGCCCGCATGCTTCCGTCGGTCCTGTTCGGGCCGTTCGCCGGACCCATCGTGGACCGCGTCGACCGCAAGCGGCTGATGATGGGAAGCGACGTGGCGCGTGGGCTCATGTACGCGTCGATGCCTTTCCTCGGCCATCTGGGCGCGATCTACGTACTTTCCTTCTTCATCGAATGTCTCTCGCTCCTGTGGACGCCCGCGCGCGACGCGACCCTCCCGAACATCGTTCCCCGGCGCCAGCTGGCGAACGCCAACTCCGTGGGGATGATGACCACCTACGGAACGCTCCCACTGGGGGGATTCATCTTCGCCCTGCTGGCCGGGTTGTCGACCGCGCTCGGGGGCCGCGTCCCCTACTTCTCGGAGTCGCCCGAGTCGCTCGCACTCTGGCTCGACTCGGCGACCTTCTTCTTTTCGGCCCTGATGCTCTCCCGAATGCCGTTGCGCACGCCTCCCGCTCACGGCGGCGAGCGGCTCGACCTGTCGAAGGTGGGCCGCGACGTCGTGGAGGGATTCCGTTTCCTCAAAGAGCACTCCCTCGCCGGGTCGATGACCCTGGGCATCGTCGTTGCCTTCAGTGGGGTGGGAGCGGTCGTTTCGCTCGGCCCGGTGTTCGCCCAGGTGACGCTAACCGCCGGCGCTTCCGGCTGGGGGATCCTCGTCACGACCTTCGGCATCGGGATGCTGATCGGCCTGGCGGGGGTGAATGCGGTCGCAAAGGTGGTCGATCGGGAGCGAATCTTCTATTTGGCGATGATCGGCGCGGCGGCGACCCTTTTCGTCCTTGCGGGAATGCCGAACATCTCGCTCGCGGCGGTCTTCGCGACCTTGCTCGGCATCCTGGTCGGGACCACCTGGGTTACCGGTTACGTCCTGTTGCAGGAGACTGTGGCCGACGAATTCCGCGGGCGAACGTTCGGCGCGCTGACCGTGATGTCCAGGCTTGGCCTATTCCTTTCGCTAACCGTGTTCCCCGTGCTCGCAGGTGTGGTCGGCTCGTGGGGGTTCAACGTCGGAGGCCAGCACTTCGATCTCTCGGGGACGAGGATCGCTCTTTGGGCAGCAGGTGTCGCGGTTGCGGCCGGAGGGCTGTATACAAGACTCGGAATGCAAAGACACAGGGTTAACAGGCCCCAGCCGCTCGGGCTGGTCCCGAAGCTCAAGCGGGCGCCCGCCGAGGGACTGTTCATCGTGTTCGAGGGGGTGGAGGGGGCCGGGAAGGGAACCCAGATCGAGCATGCGAAGGAGTTCCTCGAATCCCAGGGCCGCAAAGTCCAGGTAACCAGAGAGCCCGGTGGAACCCACGCCGGCGAGCGCCTTCGCGACCTGTTGCTGGACCGGGAGACGGGAGCGATCGAACCCGTGACGGAGGCGCTGCTCTTCGCCGCGGCTCGAGCACAGCTCGTCTCGACGGTCATTCGCCCGGCGCTGGAGGCCGGGAACGTCGTGGTCTGCGATCGGTACGTCGATTCGTCCCTGGCCTATCAGGGCGCGGCGCGCGGCCTCGGCGAGCACGACGTGCTGACGCTCAACGTTTGGGCGACACACGGGCTGTTCCCCGACCTGGTGATCCTCCTGCACCTTGAGCCCGAACGAGGTCTCGAGCGAACCAGCGGCGACGCGGATCGTTTCGAGTCCGAAAACTTGAACTTCCACGCGAAAGTAGCCGATGCGTATCTTCGAATAGCCGACGAACACCCCGAGCGGTTCATCGTGGTAGATGCGGACCGAAGCGAGGCCGAGGTGCAGCGGGACGTCAAGGCGGCGATCGCGAAGCTTCTGCCCGGTGGCGAAGAATGAGCGCGGTCATCGACCGGGTGCCCGGCCAGGAGCGGGCGATCTCATATCTGAAGCAGGCTGCGGAGCGCCCGCACCACGCGTATGTGCTGGCGGGCCCCGAGGGGAGCGGTAAGCAGCTGGCTGCCCGGGCGTTCGCCGCCGCGTTGCTCTGCAAGGACGGAGGCTGCGGCGACTGCCGCGACTGCACGCTGGCCCTCGGCGACAGGCACCCGAACGAGTTCGTCGTGGAGCCCGAGGGGCGCGACATCCACGTGGAGACCGTTCGGGACTACGTGTGGCATCCGGCCAACCGAACGGCGCCGGAACCCGGACGCAAGGTTTTTCTGATCCGCGAGGCCGACAGGCTCAATCCTTCCGCGGCCGACGTTCTCCTGAAGGTTCTCGAAGAGCCGCCGGCCGATGCTTTCTTGCTCCTCCTGTCGGCACGTCCCCACGAACTTCCCGAGACCGTGATCTCCCGATGCCATGTGGTCACCTTCACACCACTCGAGGAAGGCTTCGTAGTTCGTACGCTCCGCGACGAGGGAGTTGACGGCGACCTAGCGATCCTCGTTGCACGGCTTTCCGGGGGCAACATGGGGCGTGCGCGAAGGCTCGCACGCGGACCGGACGGCCTGGCTTTCAGGGACACCGCGGCGCAGGCCCTGGAATCGGCTGCCCAAGGGCCTGCCGGCGCGCTCGTTGCCGCGCAGGCGGTGCTCGATGCGGCGAAGCTGCATCGGAAAGGGCTCAAGGGCGAGTTCGATGCGGAGATCGAGACTTTCTTGGGTAAGGACGGACGCCCCGACGAGGTCTACGCCGGCGTGATCCGCCGGCTCGAGGAACGGCACAAGCGCCGGGAGAAGCGATCGGAGAGGGACTTCGTCGACTGGGTCTTGCTGGCGGCGTCGGCGATCCTTCGCGACCGTGTTGTCGCCGGCGTCGGAGGCGACCCCGATTGGCGGATCAACCTCGACCTTCCGAACGAGGGCGATCCGATCGAGGCCGCCGCCGGACTGGGTGCGATCGAGGAGGCACGTGCAGCCCTTGCCGACGAGACGAACCTCAACCCGAAACTCGTCCTGGAGAGGGCGTTCTTGCAGGTAGCGGGCACTCCCGCGAGCTAGTCCGCAGGGTGGGCGGCCGGGGTGGTTTGCCCCACCTGAGGTCTAGTGCAGGCATCCTTTGCGCATTAGCCCCTGCCTGGCACCCTTGTATATGGAGGAGAAGAGAAGATGGCGACACGAGTGCTCATAGTGGACGACCAGGAGCCGTTCCGGATGGCTGCGCGAATGGTCGTCGAGGCCACGGACGGGTTCGAGGTCGCCGGCGAGTCGGAGACCGGCGAGGATTCGGTCGACAAGGCGAACGAACTAAAGCCCGACCTCGTCCTGATGGACGTCAATCTGCCCGGCATCAACGGCCTCGACGCGACGAGGCAGATCCTGGCCGCCAACGATCCACCGCCGGTCGTGTTCCTCGTGTCCACCTACGAGGAGGAGGAATACGCGCCGCGGGCCGCCGAGTGCGGTGCCGCCACGTATATCCCGAAGTCGGTGTTCGATCCCGACAGGCTTGATCAGGCTTGGGCCGAAGCGTCGGCCGGCTGAGCCGGAAGGGTTCCTTCCACCTTTGTTCCGCGTCCGGGTGAGCTTTCGACCCGCAAGCTTCCACCTATTGCGTCCAAGCGGTCGGCCATGCCCTGCAATCCTGTTCCGTAGTCCGTAGCGGAGGAATCGAATCCCGTTCCGTCGTCTTCGACCTCGAAAGTAAGGGAACCGTTGGTGGCTGCCAGGCGCACCGTGGCATGGGCGGCGTTCGCGTACTTCGCAACGTTGTTCAATGCCTCAAGGCAACAAAAGTACACGGCGGCCTCCACTTCTTGGGGGTAACGGCCCACATCGCTGGTGACAACCTCGACCGGTAGAGCAGCCTTCCGGCCCTGTGCGTCGAGTGCAGCGGCCAGCCCTTTGTCGGCCAGGAGAGGGGGGTAGATGCCTCGCGCTAGGTCCCGAAGTGTCTCAACCGAGTCCTGGATCTCGCCCTGGATTCCCGAAAGCATCTCCGAAGTCTTCGCCGGGTTCTTCTCGGCCAGCGTTTGCGCGAGCTTCACCTTGATGCCCAGCGCGATCAGCTGCTGCTGGGCTCCGTCGTGAAGGTTTCGCTCGATCTTTCGCCGTTCCTCGTCTTGTGCGGCCACGAGTCGCTGTCGGGAAGCCCGAAGCTCCTCGATCAGCCGGACATTCCTCAGCACGAGTCCGGCTTGAGACGCCAAGTCCGACACGAGTTTGCGGTCTGCCGGCGTCACGGGATCGGCGGCGGACTTGGTGACGGAAATCGCGCCCAGTAGTTCGCCTTGGTAACGCACCGGCTCCGCAGCATCGGCGGGGATCGGTGGCAGATCGTCTCCGCGCATGTCGATTGGTGACAGGGCACCGTTCTCATCCGGCCACGTGGTGGCCGGCCGCAACTCGGTCCCGATACGCAACCACACGTCCGTCCGTGTGGCGCCCGTCCCCTCGCCGAGAACCCGGGCCATGTCGGGCAGAACCTCGTCCACAGAGAACGATTCCGACGCGCGCTCGGAAAAGGCAGAGAGCACTTCATAGGGAGTGGCGCGTTTTCCGTAGACGACTCTGTCCGCGAAACGCCGCGCTCTCGTACGGAGCGGCTGGAAGAGCATGGCGATCACCAGAGCGGCTACCAGGTATACGAAGTTAAACGCGCCCTCGCCACCGATGCCCAGCACCAGCGTCGGAATCCCGAGCACGATGGCGAGATACACGAGGGTGATGAATGTCGCGACGATTGCGAACACGACCGTCTTCTTCACGACGACGTCCAGGTCGTACAGGCGGTATTTGAGAATTGCGATTCCGCAGGCCGCCGGGACTCCGAGGCCGATCACGAGGAAGAAGACAAGGAACGAGGCTTCCGGCAGGGGGCCCAATGCCGATTCCGCGAATGTCGACGCCACCATGAGGACCAGCAAGACTGCCAGCGCGGCGCCTAGGTAGGCGAGCCACCTGAGTTGCTGCCGCTCCTCGCCGACGGCGCGACGGAATCGCAGGACCAGGGCCACCGCAGAAGCCACCCCGCTTCCCGCGAGCGCGAGCGCGGTGACGAAGAAAAGGAGGAATCCTTCGTCACCCGGGTAGTTCGCGAACCGGACTCCCGTAGGGTTCCGGATCTTGATGCCGGTTTCGAGGAAACCGCCGAGAGGACCCGGCGCCAGGGTGATGAACAAGGCAATGAGTGTCGCCGAGGCGATCGTTATCCAAAGCACCGGCTTCCACCTGCGGCTCGGAACTCGCCCCGACGGATACAGGAGAAACAGGAGCGGCATGGAGAGGAGGGAATAGATCGGCATCCAGCTCCCAAGCCACGCGACGAGTACCGTTGCCGGGAAGTGCGATTCCGCTGCGAAGCTGCGGATGACGTAGTGCTCCCGGAACCCGTAGACGGCGAAGCTGATCCCGACCAGCAGGAACAACCAGCCGATCAAATTGCCACGTTGCCGGGAGGTGATCATCATCCCGACGGTTGCGTATGCGAGGCTCATCGCGATCACGAAGGCGGTACCGAACCACTCCCCGAGGCCGAGACGGTTCATCGAGGCGAGGACGATCGCCGCGATCGCGAGAATGATCGCGGCTAGCCAGATCGATCGCGAAACGCGTCGTGCCATCGGTTGTTTCACGATGCCGTCTTCAACTCGCGGGCGGGGATTCGACCCGCAACGAGTGTGCCCCTATCCATCGCGCTCCTGATCTCTAAGCTTCCTCCGACTGCCTCGACTCGGTCGGACATGTTCGTAATCCCCGGACGTCCGCGAACCGGTTCGGGATCGAAACCGGGGCCGTCGTCCGTGATCGAGAAGTCCAAGCCCTCGCTCGACGTCTGCATCTTGATCGTGATCGAGGAGCCGGGAGCGAACTTGGAGGTGTTCTGCATGGCCTCGATGCAACAGAAGTACACGGCAGCCTCGACGCTCGGGTCGTAGCGCCGGATACCTTCCGCCTCGAGCGTGGCGGGAAGAGCGTGCTTGTTGATGTGGGCATAGAGAGCCGCGGTAATACCCTCTTCCGCAAGAAGGGGAGGGAAGATCCCTCTCGCCAGGTCGCGCAATGTCTCCAAGGCGTCATTCGCATCGGTACCGACTTCTTCCAGAAGAACCGCGGATCGTTGAGGATCGCTCGTAACGGTGTCGGTCGCGGTCAGGAGTTTCTTCGAAAGCATCATGAGCTGTTGTTGCGCTCCGCCCTCGAGGTCGGCCTCTAGCCTGCGGAGCGCCTCGTCTCGCGCCTGGACGATGCGGCGGCGGGACACCTCGATCTCCCCGGCTTGTTCGGATATCTGATCGAGCCTGGCCCGGAGTTCGTCGGCCAGCCTCACGTTGTGCAGGGCCAGTCCGGCCTGCGATGCCAGGTCGGCGAGGAGCTTTTCCTCAGCAGGCGTGAACTGTTCTCCCCCCGGCTTTCTCACTTCGATCCCTCCGACGCGCTTTTCCGCGTGCAGGACATCGAGAGTGCGGTCGAATGAATCCGCCGCGGAGTCCCCGGGCCACACCGCGGCCTTTTCGCGTCCTTCCGGCAGAAGTACCCGAACCCTTGCCGACTCCGCGCCGACGCCGGTGGCTGCAGCTTCCGCCATGTTCGGAAGGACTTCATCCACCGACAGAGTTCCGGCCATCCTGTGCGAGAAGTCGGCCATGACCTCGTAGGGGGTCGCGCGTTTCCCGTAGACGAGGCGGTTCGCGAACCGCTGGACTCGCTGGCGCACCGGCTGGAAGGCCACTGCTACCACGGCGGTTGCCGCGATCGAGAGCGCGACGTTCGGTTCATCTCCGCGGCCAACAAGGGCACCGATACCAACGACGATCGCCACGTAGACGCCGGTGATGAAGATGGCCAGTGCACCGAAGACCACCGTTTTGTTGATAACGATGTCGATGTCGTATAGCCGGTGCTTGAGGATCGCGATCCCGACGGCAACCGGGATCCCCACAACGATGTCGGTCACCAAGAGCAACATCACGATGTCGTCTGCCCTTGCCGCGGCTCCGGTATCAGGATCGCCGAATATGAGCACCATGAGAAAGAGCGAAACAAGCAGCACCGCGCCGATCTCTCCGACCAGGAAAAGCCATCGGAGCTGCTGTCGTTCCTCGGGTCCGACCGAACGATAGCGGGCCCAAAGCGACGCCAAGGACGCGAAAGCGCTAACCACCAGCAGGAATCCGTCGATACCGAGGACGATGCTCAGCATGGAGGAGATCGCCTGGATCCCCAAGGGGTTGGAAACGTCCGCTCCGGCGATGCGCTCATCGGTTGGCAACAGCGCGAACCCGGCCACGCAAACGACACCGGAGATCAAGTAGATGCGCCACGGCCATCGCCAGCGCTTCGACGGGATCCGGCCGGTGGGATACAGATAGAAGATCGCAATCAACAGGATCAGCGAGGCCAAGAAGGGCCAGGTACGGATCCAGTTTGCGGTTGATGCGTACCAAGCTCCCGTCCGGGCCCCATGAATGGACAACGGGTCGCCCAGCAAGGAGATCCCCGTGGTCAAAGGGATCGCGATCAACACCCACCCCAGCGGGTTCCTCGTACGGGATGCGACCAACGCTCCAACCACGCACATGGCGGTGGCGCCCACGAATGTCGGGAAGAACAGCAAGGCGTCCTCGCCCAGGTTGAGCCCGAAGACGATCTGCAACACCTCGGCTGTGACCATCGAGATGAGGCCGGCCGCGCCTAAGACCCAGGGGAGGAGCGAGGTAATGCGGGATCTCATTCTGGTTCCCCGATCGGGAGGCGCCCGGTGATCGTTGTCCCCGCCCCGGCCGAAGACCTGATGTCGATCTTGCCGCCGAGGGTCTCGATCCGGTCGGCCATATTCTGAAGTCCTGTTCCCGCCGAGCGAACCTCCGGGTCGAACCCGGCACCGTCGTCTTCAAGGGAGAACGACAACTCGCCGTCCTGCTTGGCCAGGTGGATCACCGCGCGCGATGCGTTCGCGTACTTCGCGATGTTCTGTAGGCCTTCGAGGCAACAGAAGTAGATCGCCGCCTCCACTTCCTGTTCGTAACGGCTCACTCCATCGGTTTTCACGGTGACGGGGATCGCCGCCTTGTTCGCCTGTGCCTCCAGCGCCGCCGGGAGCCCCTTGTCCGCAAGGAGCGGAGGATAGATGCCGCGCGCGAGGTCGCGAAGGGTCTGGATCGCGTCGTTAGCGTCGGTTTGCACCTGGGCGAGGATGTCTTTCGCCTTCGCCGGGTCTTTCTCGGTGGCGCCCTCCGCAAGCCGAAGCTTGACGGTTAGTGCAACCAGCTGTTGTTGCGCGCCGTCGTGAAGGTTGCGCTCGAGCTTTCGCCGCTCCTCGTCTTGGGCTGCGACCAGGCGCCGTCGCGACGCGCGCACCTCCTCGATAAGCCTCACGTTACGAAGGACGAGTCCGGCCTGCGATGCGATGTCGCGGATGAGCCGTTCCTTGGATTCGTTCATCGGGTCGTTGGCCGGCATCGCGACCGTTAAAGCACCGAGCAACTCGCCTTGATGCTGGACTTCGAAGGCCGGTTCGCCCAAGGCTGGAAGCGAGTCGCCGTTCATCGGATGAGCTTCGCCGGAAGCGTTCTCCGGCCATGCGGCGGTTAAAGTCAGGTCGCGACCGAGTCGCAGCCATACTTGAACGCGCCGCGCCCCCGTGCCCTGCCCAACTATCCCGGCCATGCGCGGAAGGGCTTCTTCCGTCGAAACGGTGTCCGCCATTCTGCCCGAGAACTCAGTCAGAACTTCGTAGGGTGTCGCGCGTCCGCCGTAGACGACGCGGTCGGCTATCCGGCGCGCGAGCTTCCGCAGCGGCCAGAGCAGGAAGCCGAGCGCGATCCCGAGCAGCAGCATGAATGTCGGCTCGCCGGCAAGCAGCTCGAATAGGGGTCCCGTGCCGATCACAAGAACGACCAGCGAGACGATCAGGATCAAGCCCACGACGATGGTAGCGACCACGGTTTTCTTGATCACGACGTCCAGGTCCCACAGCCGGTACTTCAGGATCGCCACGCCGGCCGCCACAGGGATCCCGATTCCGACGCAGAACATGAATGCGTAAAAGAAAAGGTCGCTGACGAGCCGGGTCTCGTTTTCCTTGAGCCCGATGGAGCTCGCGAAAGCCCCGATGAAAACGATGCCGCCCAATGCCGCAACGTAGGCGAGCCAGCGGATCTGCTGGCGTTCTTCGCCGGAAGCCCTCCGGAACCTAAGTGCCAGGGCGGCAATCGACGCCAGGGAGGTTGGGAGGACCGCCCACGCCACGGCGCTCCCGAGAACGGATATGAAGGGTCCCAGGCTTTCGATTCCGACCGGGTTCATGACCTTGATGCGTTCATCGATGTCGAGGTTCCCCGGGGTGAACATCGTGGTAACTGCCGCGATCGAGACGAGTGCGACATAGAAGGCCGGGAAAAGCCGCCATCGCCTCGAGGGAACGCGACCGTTGGGGAAGAGCACCAGGATCAACGGGATCGGCAAGAGGACGAGAAGGAACGACCAGTGGGAAAGCCAGCCGAACAAGGAAGGAAGCGGCAAGGAGCCGGGGGAGGTTAGGTACGCGTATGTGGCGTATTCGCTGCTGCCGCCGGCAATGAGAAACCCTGTTCCGGCCGCCATCAGAAGCCATCCGATCGGGTTGTCTTCGGTTCTGGCCGCTATGAAGGAGCCGACAATCCCGTACCCGATGATCATCGCCATCGCGGTGGAAATAAAGAAAGGGTCGTCCGAGAGCGACCCATTGAGGATCGACAGCCACAGGGTCGGGATGAACAAAAGGAATATCACGATCAATGCGGCCAGCGCCAGACGGAGCCTCACACGCTGCTTCACTTTGATGCCTCGGCGGGGACTCGACCTTCGATCCGTGTGCCTTTCCCCGGAGAGGACGCTATTCGAATGCTCCCGCCCAGGGCTTCGATGCGGTCCGCCATGTTCTGAAGCCCGGCGCCCTTGGCTTGGGTTTCGGGGTCGAATCCGCCGCCGTCGTCCTCGACCCGGAAAACCAGCTCGGCGTCGTCCAGCGAAAGGTAAACGCCCGCCTTCGATGCGCTCGCGTATTTCGCGATGTTCTGAAGTGCCTCGAGACAGCAGAAGTACACGGCGGCTTCCGCCTCCCGCGCGACCCGTCCGACGCCGTCGGACTCGATCGTGACCGGAAGCGCCGCCTTCTTGGCCTGAGCATCGAGGGCCGACGCCAGGCCCCGGTCGGCAAGCAACGGCGGGTAGATCCCGCGCGCGAGAGAGCGTAGTTCCTCCAGAGCCCCGGTGAGTTCGCTCCCTGCATCCGAGGCCATCGTCGAGGCTTTTGCGGGATCCTTCTCGATCAGCCCCTGAAGCAGGCGCATCTTGACGGACAGTGCGACTAATTGTTGTTGTGCTCCGTCGTGGATGTTGCGCTCGATCTTCCGGCGCTCCTCGTCCTGTGCGGCGACCAGGCGTTGCCTAGACGCACGAAGATCGTCGATCAGTCCGACGTTTCGAAGGACCAACCCTGCTTGCGAGGCGAGATTCTCGATCAGTTTTCCCTGCGCCGGAGTTAGCGGCTCTGCGGCGGGTGTCGTTACTGCTACCGCCCCCATCTCGTCGCCTTGATGTCGCACGGGGAAGACTTTCGCTTCATCCATGACCCGGACTTCACCCTCGGGCCACGAAGCCACGGCGTGTCTGGCGGCTCCACTACCGAGCAGGATCTGGGCGCGCTCGACGCCTGTGCTTTCCACGATCAATCTCGCGGTTCTGGGCAGAACTTCCTCGAGCGAGAAGGTTCCGGCGAGCTGGTCGGAGAGCGACGACAACACTTCATACGGCGTGGCTCGTTTCCCGTACACGAGACGGTTGGCGAGATGTTGCGCTCTTCGTCTTATCGGCTGGAAGGCGAGTGCTACCACGGCCGCCGCAACCGCAGAGAGAACGATGTTGTTGCTCGAGCCTGCGAGAGCGCCGATGCCTACGACGATTGCCACATAGATTGCGGTGATGAACGCTGCCAGGAGCCCGTAGACCACCGCTTTGTTGATTACGACGTCGATGTCGTAGAGGCGGTACTTGAGGATCGCGATGCCGGCCGCCATGGGGATCGACGTGAACGCAAGGATCACGAAGAGGGCCATGCCGTCGGGAACCTCGTTCTGCACGGAGCCCACCAGGCCGACGCCGGTCACGACTGCAAGGAGGCTTGTCGCAGCCAGTACTCCGGCGACCGCGAGCCACTTGATCTGATGACGCCCTTCGGCCGAAGACCGCCGGTAGCGCACGAACAGGCTCGCCGCAGCTCCGATCATGGCGATCAGGTAAAGCGTCAGCCCAAATACGGAAATTGGTTCCGCGATGTCGCGGTCGAGCAACCCGAAAGGGTTGGGCCGGCCGAAGCTGACCAGGTGCGAGGTTACCGCTTGGCCGAACGACGCGAGCAGCGTACCGAGCGCTCCGACGAGCAAGACCCAACGCCATCGACGCGACAACAGGTGACCGTCTGGGTAGATAGAGAACACCAAGATCGAGACTGAAGCCGTGATCGGAACCCAGATCCAATCGACGAGCCAGGCGCCGATCTCTCCGCCGGGAAGACCTCCCCCCCTCGTCAGGAGCGCGTAGATGCCGTATTGCTGCGCGAATTCCTGAAAGCCGCTCAGCACGCCGGCACCGAGGAATATCCACCCGATCGGGTTTCCCGGGCGGCGGGACGCGACAACGGCGCCGACGGTGCCGAACGCGAGAGTGAAGACGACCCCGAAGCCACGAGGTCCGAATGAGTCCGCGGGGGGTGACGTCGATCGGCCCAGGATGGCGAAGACGATCGCCGAGGACGCGAAAGCTATACCAACGATCCATAGCGACCACGCGAGGCGTGAGGCCGTGCCTTGCTTCATCCGACGGGCTCCATCTCCTCGGCAGGAACGCGTCCGGACACCCTCGTACCCTTGCCGGGCGCCGAAGTCACCCCGACCGAACCGCCAAGTGCCTCGACTCGGTCCCTCATGTTCGGCAATCCCGATCCCATCGGTTGCGTAGCCGGATCGAACCCTGCTCCGTCGTCCTCGACGCTGAAAATCAATGCGCCGTTCTCTCGGCTCAATCGGATCCTCACCTGCGATGCGTTCGCGTACTTCCCGATGTTCTGCAAAGCCTCGAGGCAGCAAAAGTACACCGTTCCCTCGGTCTCGAGCGGCGCACGGGAGATGCTTTCGGATTCGATCGTTACGGAGACGGCTCCCTTGGCGGCTTGGGCCTTAAGCGCGGCCGCCACGCCCTTCTCCTCGAGGAGCGGCGGGTAGATTCCGCGGGCGAGGTCTCGGAGCGTGTCCAATGCGTCGGTCGTTTCCGATTGCAGTTCCCGAAGAAGGGCACGGGCCTTCTCCGGATCCTTTTCGGCCAGCGATTTCGCCAGTCGAAGCTTCACCGCCAGCGCCACCAAGTGCTGCTGAGCGCCGTCATGGATGTTGCGCTCGAGCTTGCGGCGCTCCGTGTCCTGGGCCTCGATGATTCTTTGCCTGGAAGCGCGGAGCTCCTCCGCCTGGCGTGTGATCTCGTCCAGCCTCGCTTCTAGATCCGCGGTTAGCCCCACGTTCCTAAGAACCAGGCCGGCTTGCGAGGCCAGGTCCTCGAGCAGCTTTTCTTCCGCGGGCTTCAGTGGGTCTCCCGGAACCTTGATCAGCGCCAGCGCGCCGAGCAGCTCGTCTTGGTGGCGAACCTCGATGGCCCGTGTCACACCGGGAAGCTCGGGCAGATCGTCGCGATCGATCTGGATGGTCTCCCTCGCGCTTTCGCCCTCAGGCCATGTCGCTTCCCTGACTAGCTGCGAGCCCACGCGAAGCCAAACCTCCGCACGCCGGGCACCCGTACCCTCGGAAAGAACTCTCGCCGTCCTCAGGAGAACTTCTTCCGTGGCCTCCGTTCCCGCTACTTTCTCCGAGAACTGCGACAGGACTTCGTAGGGCTCGGCACGTTTGCCGTAGACGAGCCGGTTGGCGAAGCGCTGAACCCGCAAGCGAACCGGTTGGAAGGCCACGGCTACCACTGCGGTTGCCGCTATCGACAGGGCGACGTTGGGCTCGTCTCCGCGGCCGAGGAGCGAACCGACTCCGACTACGATCGCGACGTAGACGGCCGTGATGAACGCCGCCAGAGCGCCGAAAACGAGCGTCTTGTTGATCACGATGTCGATGTCGTAGAGGCGGTACTTGAGGATCGCGATCCCGATCGAAACCGGAAGAGCGACATTGGCCATGACCTCGAGCGCGATGAGGGGACGGGCCGGGTCGTCCTGAAGATTCGTGACAATCGTCACGATCGTTAGCATCACGCCGGAATAGGCGAACCACTTCAGCTGCTGGCGGCGTTCTCCTTCCGACCGCCGGAACCGAGTCATAAGAAGCACGATCGAAGCGATCAAGCCGATACATACGAAGAGGAAGCCGATCCCGGCAGCGATTTCGCCGACGAGGGCCGGCGCCCTGAAGCCGAGCGGGTTCTTGATCGATGGATATCCGTAGAGCGCTCGCTCCAACGCCTGACCGAGCGAGCCTCCCACCATCCCGGCCAGTAGCAGTCGAAGCGTCCTTCCTTCCCAGCGCGATTCCACATGGCCGCTCGGGAAGAGAAGGAAGAGCAGCCCGATGAAGCCGACGCCGGGAAGCCAGGAGATGTCCCCGAAGAGGGCGGCCTGCGGCCCCGCCGGAAAACCTCCGAGATCGGTGACCAGCGCGCGGTAGGCATAGACCCCGGCGAAGTTGCCGAGCTGCGCGAACAGTCCGGCGGCACAGAACAGCCAGCCCAGGTTGTTCCCGGGCCGGCGGAATCTCAGAAGGACGCCCATTCCCGAATAGAGGATGTACAGGCCTCCAAACAGGCTGAGTGCGAGCGGCGCGATCGGATCGCCGTAAACCTGCGGGGCTTCGGGGCTCGGGGGTCCGCTCCGGGCGCCCAGCCAGACGGCGCCCAGCCAAAGCCCGAGCGATGTGAGGAACATCGCCCAGGCAGCCCAGATGCGTTTGCTCCAGTTGTCTTTCACGGCCAGATTCTCCCGCTCGGAGGCCCGGTATCAAAAGGATGCGTGCCCTACGCCTGGGGGCGGCTCTCCTACCGCAGGGCGGGGTGCCTGCCCCACCCCCAAGGGAGGGCTCTGACCTGCGGAAAGTGGTGTGCCCCGGGTCGAGCGCCCGAGCTGCCCCCGGCTATCGTCTGCAGCAACTGGACAAGAGGAGGTAGCGGTGGCTACTAAGAGGATCGAATCGAGCGTGACGTCGGTCTCGTGGATCCCGATGGATGCGCCGACCGGGATGTCCAAGCTCGCGTTCCAGGTCGGATTCACGCACTACGACGAACCGCCCCCCGATGCAATCGAAGGGACGGCCGCCATAGACGAGCTGCGGGAAGCAGACCGATTCAGGTTCTGCAACGACCTTCGCGCGTGGATAGAGGTCGAAGACGGGAGCATCACCGGCTTCGAACACGCCGGCCGGGGCCACATCGGTTCGACGACCGTGAAGCTCGGTCCGAAGGGGGTGACGTTCCCGGCCGTCCCGTACCCGGACATGCAGCCGGATCCGGAGGTTCGCGATGACTCCGTCACCTTCGTGCAGACCGCCGGTGGCCGAACGGGCGTGCCGGCGCCTCGGACGGTAAAACATCCGCCGTTCGTTCAGATCGCGGCGCCGACCGCGTGGACGACACTTGCGCTCACGATCCGTGCCGACGGGAGTTCGGAACACGAGGTCCGCGGTGCCAGCTCGTTCCCGCGTCACTGGGTGTACGACCGTGAGGGCAAGCTCGCCGAGAAGACCGCGACGATCGAGTTCAAAGAGTGGTGGAAGAAGGCGTTCGGCAAGCACTCTCCCTGGGGAGACTCGGATCAGCCGGCCATTATCTCCGCCGTCGAAACGGCGGTGGAACGGCAGCTGTCTAGCGTGATCATCGGCGCCAAACCGGAATTCAGAAAGCTGAAGAAGGACGACACGCTCGTCGAACAGGGCGAGGAAGGCGACGAGCTGTTCCTGCTCTTCGACGGCGTGATGCGGGTCGAGGTCGACGGCGAGCCCGTTACAGAGTTCGGGCCGGGAGCGATTCTCGGCGAGATGGCGATCGTCGGCGAAGGCAAGCGAACGGCAACGCTCAGAGCGGTAACGGATTGCCGGATCGCGGCCGTTCCCGGTGACAGGGTGGACCGCTCCGCGCTCGAAGAGGTCGCGCGCGCCCGCCGCGGCGAGGGCTAGGCTCTCGGGCGGATGGATTTCGCGGATGCGGTTGTGATCGGATCGGGGCCGAACGGGCTTGCGGCCGCCGCCTATCTCGGGCGCGCCGGATGGAAGGTCACGGTTCTCGAGCGTTCCGAGGTTCCCGGCGGAGCCGTTCGAAGTGAGGAGCTAACCGAGCCCGGCTACACCCACGACACCTTCTCGGCCTTTTACGGGCTGCTTCGCGCGACTCCGGTGTTCGCCGAACTGGGGCTGGATCGCGGCGTCGAATGGGCACAATTCGACATGCCGGTCTCGACGCTGACGACCCCGAAGGAGGCCGGTCTCCTGTATTCGAAACCCGAGGAGACGGCGAGGTCGCTCTCTGAGATCGACGCAAACGACGGGCGAGCGTGGCGGGATCTATACGCGTGGTGGTTGCGCTCCGGGCGGCAGTTCTTTGCGGCCGTCACCGCTCCGATCCCTCCGATCATGGAGGGGTTGCGGTTCCTGCGTACGTCGGGAATCGGAGGGTCGATCGAAACGGCCAAGCGCAGCCTTCAGCCCATGGAGGCGCTCGCCGAGAGACTGTTCTCGTCGGATACGGCGCGCGCGCTGCTTGCGTCCGGCGTTTCCCACGCGGACCTGGCCGTCGACGAGGCCGGCAGCACTCCCGGAGCACTGATCCTCGCGATGGTTGCGCAGGAGAACGGGATGCCCGTCCCGATCGGCGGCGCAGGCCGGCTGGCTGAGGCCATGACCGCCGCGGTCAAAGACGCCGGCGTCACGGTTGAGTGCGGACGCGACGTGACCAAAGTGATCGTCGAGGGCGGCCGGGCCGTCGGGGTCGAGACGGCACAGGGCGACTCTATCCGGGCGCGCCGCGCGGTGCTAGCGGATACCGGCCCGCTCGCGCTGTTTCGCGACCTGGCCGGCGAGGACACGGTTCCGAAGTCCTACTTGGAGGGTCTGAGGCGTTTTCGTTACGGGAGCGGCGTGTTCAAGATCGACCTGGCCCTCAACGGGCTGGTGCCGTGGTCGTTGGAGGAACTCTCCGCTTGTGGCGTGGTGCATGTAACCGGTGGCCTGGAGAACATGGCGAGAGCCGCGCACGGGAACAAGCGCGGGCTGATCCCGGCCGAGCCGCTGTTGATAGTCGGACAGCAAAGCGTCGCCGATCCCACCCGCGCACCGGAGGGGTGTCACACGCTTTGGATCGAGACCCATGTTCCATCGTCGCCGCGCGCCGACGCGGCAAACGAGATCGAGGAACCCGGTTGGGCGTCGGCGCGCGAACCCTTCCTCGAACGGGTTCTCTCCCGCCTCGAGGACCACGCGCCCGGGGTGCGCGATCGAATCGTGGGAACTTCGGTTATGACGCCCCCGGACCTGGAGCGCGCGGACCCCAACCTGGTCGGCGGAGACGTCGGCGGCGGTTCGATAGCGCTCGATCAACAGCTGATCTTTCGCCCCGTCCCGGGATGGTTCCGCTACCGCACACCGGTCAAGGGCCTCTATCTCTGTTCGGCTTCGGCGCATCCGGGCGGAGGCGTTCACGGCCTCGTTGGGAGAAACTGCTCCCGGCGCGTTTTACGCGACGCGAGGAGGTTGTGGTGAGGCTAGGATCCGATCCCGGATTCCTGAAGGAACGCCAGCACGGCCATGACTCGCCTGTGTACCTCGGGCTCCTCGGAGAGGGCGAGCTTGTGGAACAAGGAGTTGATGTGTTTCTCCACGGCGCGTTCGGTCAGAAAGAGCGCCTTCGCGATCGCCGCATTGTTCTTGCCTTGCGCCATCTGTTCCAGCACCTCGCGCTCCCGTTCGGTAAGCTGCGCGAGAGGCGAGTTCGCCAGCCGTTCCTTTCGAGCCACGAGCGATTCGACGACCTTCGGGTCGAGGATCGAACCGCCTCCGGCGACCTCGTGAAGCGCGCGAACCAGCTCGTCCACATCGCCCACGCGCTCCTTGAGCAGATATCCAAGGCCGGCCGCGCCGTCCTTCAAAAGGTCGTAGGCGTAGTCCTCGTCGTCGTACTGAGAGAGCACGAGAACCCCGGTCTCCGGATGCTCGGCGCGGATCGTCTTCGCTGCCTCGATTCCCTCCGTGGTGAGGGTCGGAGGCATGCGGATGTCGGTCAGGACGGCGTTCGGCTTGTGTTTCTTCACGGCGGCCAGGAGGCCGTCGAGGTCTTCGACCGTCTCGATGAGATCGACGTCCTTCGACTCCTTGAGAAGGGCGGCCGTTCCCTCTCTGACCAGGTAGTTGTCCTCGGCGAACACGACTCGAATGGTCACGGCCGGATCGTACACGCGGGGACGGCCGCGTGAGCATTCGCGTGGTTCTCGCCGACGACAACGTGCTGGTTCGTGAGGGAGTCCGGGCGCTTCTCGACGCCTCCGACGGGATCGAAGTCGTCGGCGTTGCCGAGGACGCGCCTTCCCTGCTCGAGAAGGCTTCGGAGCTGGAGCCGGATGTGGTCGTAACGGACATCAAGATGCCGCCCAGCTTCCAGCTCGAGGGCATCGATTGCGCCCACGAGATCAGAAGGCGCCATCCCGAGGCCGGGGTCGTCGTACTGTCCCAGTACGACGACGAGGCTTACGCGTTCGCGCTACTCGGAAGCGGACAAAGCGGGCTCGCATACCTCTTGAAAGACCGGGTGTCGCAAGGTGACGAGCTGGCCCGGGCCATACACGAGGTTGCGAAGGGCGGTTCGTCCGTGGACCCGGCGATCGCTGAACGGCTCTCGGGTAGAGAGGAAGGACCCAAGGAGGATCGCGAGATCCTCGATCTGATGGCGAAAGGTATGGGGTACGCGGAGATGGCGGATGCGCTCGAGACGACTCAGGAGGCCATCGACAACCGTGTAACGGAGTTGTTCACTCGAATGGCAGCAGAGGCCGGTGAAGGGGGAGCGCAAGCAGTCGATGAGATGAAGCGGCTGCACGCCGCCGTCGTGGATCGAGAATCATCTGCGCGGACGCTTCGCTCATACGTTCCCTCGCAGGTCGCGCATAAGCTGGAACAAGGCGGCGCCGACGCGGGTGCACAAGAGGAACTGGAGGTCACCGTCCTCTTTTCCGACATCCGCGGGTTCTCCACGCTCGCCGAGGGCATGTCCGCGCGTGACATAGCGGCGATCGTCGGCCGCCATCTCACCGCGATGGCCGAGGTCGTAACCGAGCACGGCGGAACGCTCGACAAGTTCGCCGGCGATGCGGTGATGGCGGTCTTCGGTGCCCCGGAGCCGATCCCCGATCACGCCGAACGCGGCCTGCGGTGCGCGATCGCGATGCAGACCAGGCAGAGCGACTTGAATGAAGAACTCGGGAAGGAAGGAATCCCGCCGTTCCAGATGGGGATCGGCCTCAACACCGGCGAGGTGATCGCCGGCGCGGTAGGCGGCGGTGGCCGGCTCGAGTACACGGTCGTCGGCGACGCGGTGAACATCGCGCAGCGGCTGGAATCCGAGGCGGGCGGAAGCGAGATCTTGGCCTCGGCAGCCACCATGGCTGCCGCGCCGGCCGTTCGATCCGAGCCCGTCGGACCGAAACAGGTGAAGGGACGAAAGGAACCGGTGGAAGCACACCGCGTGGTCGGATAACTGATGGGGCACATGCCCGACATCGAAGCCGAGCCTGAATCCAAACGAAGGCGGATCGCGTTCACCGTTTGCGTTGCAGTCTTCGGCCTGGGGATCGGGTTCGGTTTCTTCGCCCTTCCGAGTCTTATCTTCGGATGGTTCGAGGGCGGTGAGCGCCAGATTCATCGCGTGCACGACATCGCATGGGGAATTACCGGCGGGCTCATCATCTCGGTCGGGTTCCTCGCGCAGCTTAGGCGCCCAGAACGAAAGGTCGCCGCGATGCAACAGGTTGTGCTCGGAGTCATCGCGTACTTTCTCGCGGTGATTCTCGCGAGCGACTACGACTCCGAGGTGCTGCTGGGCACGCTGATCTTCGCCGGGGCGTGCGCCGTCGCGATCCGGTTGCACCCGGCCAAGGGCGAGTTGTTCCGCCACGACGAGGGGTACAGCCGCTTGATGCTCGCTCTTGCGCTTGTGGCGGCCGTTCCGTATTTCGTGTTCGCCCTGCGAATGGCGAGTTATCAGCGATTAGGCTTGCCTTCGGATCCGCATGTCGAATTGCACCACTGGAGCGGCATGGCCGCGATGGCGCTTTCGTTGATCCTTGTCGCGTTGCTCGCGTCGGTGAGAACGCGCGGTTGGTGGATTCCCGCGTGGTGCGCCGGGCTGGGCTCCGTCGTTTACGGGCTCGCGTCGATCCTGTTCGCGAAGTATCCGGGAACCGACGTGCCGTATCCCGGAAGCGAGGGAGTGATTTGGGGGATCCTCGCGATCGTCTGGGGAGTCGCTTTCTTCGGGGCGACCGAGTGGGAGGTTCGCAGGGTGGAGTCGCCCCCGGAAACGCTGCAATGAGACGGTTCCAACGCGCAGTGCTGGGCGCCGTCATGACCCTGGTGTTGATAGTGATCGAGCGGCGTGTGCTCAAGGCCCTTCGAAAGAAAGGCGAGGACGGCGGTGCTGCGGGAGTTACGGACGGCTTATCTCTGTCGCCCCCGGAATAGCTCGCGCAGCAGCAGCAGAACGAACGCACCACCGGTCACGCCCAGGGCGATCGGGATCCAGCCGGGGATCCTCGCCGCCGTTCCGGCAAACGCGGCGCCGAGCAGGGCGGCGCCCGCGACGACCGCCGTTGCAAGCAAGCGTCCGGCGCGGGCAACCGTCGCTTCAAGGCTCTCCGCGCGAAAGTTCACCTGCAACTTCGGTCCGGGACGGGCGCCGGTCAGCCGCTCGAACGCCTCCACCAATCGGCTCAGCCTGACCTTCATCTTCCGGGAGGTATAGAAGATCTTCTGCGCGTCGAGCTTCCCGCGAAGGTCGCCGAGCACGTTGCGAAACATGTAGGCGCCGGCAACCTCGAACGGATCGAGCTCCGGGTCCAGCTCGGCGGTGGCGAGCTGCATCTGGGCCATCGCTTTGCCCGTGAGCGTGAGCGAAGCGGGCAGCGGAACGTCGTACTTGATGGAGATCTCGGTCATCTCCTGAAGGATCTGCCCGAGCTGGAGTTCGCGAAGCGAGAGGTTTCGATAATGCGCGGTGAGATCGCCGAGAGCGGTGCGAAATCCCTCGACGTCCACGTCGGCCCTGTCGCCGGCTCCGGCGATCGAAAGCGTGATGTCGGTTAGGAAGGCGACGTCCTGCTGCCAGAACGCGAGCAAGAGCAGCATCAGATTCTCGCGCGTGTCGGTGCCGAGCTCGCCGACCATCCCGAAGTCGAGGAAGTAGATTCTGTCCTCCCACCACTTGAGGTTGCCCGGATGCGGGTCGGCGTGGAAGAAACCTTCGGTGAGGATCTGGCGGTAGTAGGACTCGAGCATCTGGCGGGCGGCGTCCTTAGTGGCCTCGGACTCTGGTGCTTCGCGAATTGGGACGCCGCCGATCTCCTGCATGACTAGAAGCGTCTGTCCCGACAGTTCCTCGTGGACTCCGGGGACATCTAGCCGCGGGAAATCCACGAGGATCCCACGCATGCGATCGATGTTCGCGGCCTCCTGCCGGAAGTCCAGCTCGCGCTGCAGGGATTCGGAAAGATGCTCGGTCACGGCCGGAAGGTCCACGACCTGTTTCAGCGCGGGCCTGTGCTCTGCCTTCTCGGCGAACAGCTCGAGCAGCGCCAGGTCGCGCATGATGTCCTCACGCGCCGTCGGGCGCTGGATCTTGATCACGACGCGCTCTCCGTCCGCGAGTGTGGCGCGATGCACTTGCGCGATCGTTCCCGCGGCCAGCGGTTTAGGGTCGATCGTCTCGAACACGTCTTCCCACGGAACACCCAGGGCCTGTTCCATGGCGCCGACCACTTCTTCCTCTGAAAGCGGCGGAACATCGTCTTGAAGCTGCGCAAGCTCTTGGATGAACTCGGGCGGCAGAAGATCGGGTCGGGTCGAGAGGACCTGCCCCAGCTTCGCGAACGTGGGTCCCAACTCCTCCAGTGCGGCGCGAAGGTTCTTCGCTTGCGCCCGCCGGGTCGCTTCCGGCTCGCCTCTCTCGCGCACGAACAGGTGCTTGATGCCGTGTTTCGCCATGACCTTGCCGATGTCGGCGGCACGCCCGAACATCCTCGGCTCGACCGGCTCCGGCTCCGCCTCCACGGCCCCAGGCGCAACGGGGATCGGCATCCCCCCGGCGTCCAGGCGTGTCGTGTTCACGATTACGACGTTGCAGCGTGCGTTGTGCGAAACGCGGTTCGGCACGTTTCCCAGAAGGAACTTCTTACGATCGCCCATGCCGGCGTTGCCGAGAACGAGCGTGTCTACCGCTTCCTCGTCGGCTATCCGGACTATCGCGCGTGCCGCGTCGTCGTCGGCAACGACCCGGGCGTCACCGAGCGGTCCGGCCAGGTCGCGGGCGTGGAGGCGCAGGTCGTCGGCCATCGATGTCGTCTGCGTCGCCTCGGCGGCGCCGGCTTGCGTGGTCCCGGGATTCTGCGGCGCGACAACCTGTATCAATAGGAGCGGTGCGGAGTAGCGGTTCGCCAGAGTGGCGGCCCACCGCACCGCCCGTTCTGCGCTCTCCGAGCGGTCGGTGGCGACCGCAACCTTCCCCATCCCTTCCGCCATGTGCCCAATCGTCCCAGGTCGCGCCCCCGAGCGCGAGGCGCCGCGGGGTCTGTCACGATTGCGGCGGAGGAGAGAGATTGGGTCTTTACTTCCCGCAGGACGAGTACGAGGATCGCTGGCGCCGCGTCTACGGCGAGATGTCGGCGCAGGGATTCGAGGCCGCGCTGGTTTGGAGCCGCAGCGCCGGTGGCTACGAGAAGTTCGCCGACGTGTTCTTTCTGACGCACTACTACTCGAACCAATCGGGGCAGGCCGATGAGGATGCTTGGCTCGGCGTCGGGTTCGCCGCCGTGATCCTGGCCGGCTCGGAACCGCCCCAGCTGATCGCCGACCTGCCGACCTTCCCGGAGGAACAGGTGGCTACAGATCGGATCGTGCGATCGAACGAACCCAACCGCGTCCTTCTGGTTGCGCAGGCGATGCGAGACCGCGGGCTGGCCAAGGGACGCGTTGCGTTGGTCGGAGACGGCTTCCTCCCTTGGCGATATGCGCGAATCCTTCAGGAGGAGCTCCCCGGCGTCGAGTGGATTCCTGCCGACGAGCTGGTCGAAGCGGTTCGAAGGCCAAAATCGCCCCGGGAATTGGATTGCATTCGCGAAGGCGGCGAGATCGTGACCGCCGCGATGACGAAACAGCTCGAGGCACGGCAACGGACTGTTCTGGGAACGCCCGAGGATCTGGCTGGAAGTGGAGGAAAACGAACCCCATTGGAAGTTCTGGGATGGACAGGTGATGGGGGTAGAAACTTTCCTGTCGCGGCCGGATGTAGGAAAGGTGGGTATAGAACAGAACATCATCGTGAGGGAGTCGGGCAACGAGCTGCTGACTCCGATCGAACTCGAATGCTGGTAGCCCCCTGGAGAGGGAAATACCGAGGCTTGTGACATCCTTTCTTCGATGAGCGACGCTGCGATTCTGGTCGAGGACCTGGAGAAGCGCTTCGGAGAGATCCTGGCGGTCGACCGCGTGTCCTTCGAGGTGACTCCGGGTACCGTCTACGGCTTGCTCGGTCCGAACGGGGCCGGGAAAACCACCACGCTTCGTGTGCTGGCGACGATCCTTGTTCCGGATGCCGGCCGCGCGGAGGTTTTCGGTCACGACGTCGTCCGCCAAGCGGAGGAGGTCAGGCGCAGCATCGGGCTTGCCGGCCAGAACGCCGCGGTGGATCCGAATCTGACGGGGATGGAAAACCTCCGAATGGTCGGCAAGCTTTCCCAGCTTGCGCCTCGCGAGATTCCGCGCCGCAGCGCGGAACTCCTCGAGCGATTCGATCTCATCGACGCCGCGGACAGACCGGTTCGCACCTATTCGGGTGGGATGCGAAGGCGTCTGGACGTCGCCGCTTCGCTGGTCGCGAATCCTCCGGTGCTCTTCCTGGACGAGCCGACAACCGGCCTGGACATCCAGACCAGGAGCGAGCTGTGGGGGATGCTTCGCGAGCTGGTGGCCGAGGGTACGACCGTGCTGCTCACCACCCAGTATCTAGAGGAAGCAGACCGGCTCTCGTCTCGAATAGCGGTGATCGACCACGGCCGCGTGATCGCCGAGGACACGCCGTCGGCACTGAAGTCGAGTCTCGGCTCGACCGTCATCGAGCTGACGTTCGCGGACGAGAGCGCCGCGGAAGGGGCGGCAGACTTGTTGCGAGGAGTCGAAGGGGCGGAGCCGGAAAGGGAGGGGACACTCGTCCGAATGGCGTCGGCGGTCGGTGCTCATCTCCTGCTCGAGGAGCTGAAGCGTCTCGAGGCCGCCGGGCTGGAACCCGCAGGCATAAGTGTGCATGAGCCGAGCCTCGACGATGTCTTCTTGCGGCTGACCGGGCATAGAGCCGAGGAGCCTTCGGAATCGGGCGAAACCGCCGTCGCCGAAAGGGTCGGCGGATGAGCGTCGTCACGCCCATCCGGAGGGTCTCGGTCGTCAGATATCCCCGTCCGGTCGCTACAATCAGGGACGCGCTCGCAATCACTCAGCGCAACCTGATCGCGCTGAGGCGGGTGCCACAGCTGCTCATCTTCGCCACGATCCAGCCGGTTATTTTCGTCGTGATGTTCCGTTTCGTATTCGGAGGGGCGATCACGAAGATTCCCGGCGGCCTTCCCTACGTGGATTTCTTGATGCCGGGAGTGTTCACGCAAGCCGTCGTGTTCGGCGCGATGGGCACCGCGGTCGGGCTCGCCGCCGACATGAAAACCGGGCTACTGGAGCGTTTCCGTTCGCTTCCGATGTCGCGCTCCGCGGTTCTTGCCGGAAGAACTATCTCCGATCTCGCGCGGAACGTTTTCGTCGTGGTTCTGATGGCCACGGTAGGTTTCCTAGTGGGTTTCGAGGTGCATACGAGCGTGTTCGGACTCATCGCAGGGATGGTGCTGATACTGGCGTTCGGTTATGTGCTCTCCTGGATTTTCGCGACCGTCGGTCTGCTCGTCGGCGACCCGGAAACCGCGCAAGCCGCTTCGTTTCCGATCATGGCTCCGCTGGTCTTCGCGTCGTCGGCATTCGTACCCGTCGACTCGATGCCGGGGTGGCTTCAGGTTTTCGCGGAACATCAGCCTGTGTCGGTAGTCGCGTCCGCCGCCCGGGCTCTGATGGTTGGTGGTCCGGCTTCCAGCTTCGTCTGGCAGTCGCTGATCTGGATGGCGGCAATCCTTGTGGTCGCGGTTCCCTTCGCGGTCGGTCGCTACCGCCGAGCGGTGTAGAGTCGGAATATCCCGCGAGCCGGGGAGGTTCTCATGGGCATGCAGGTGAAGGAACTAGGGCACCTCGTTCTCTATGTGCGAAGCGTCGAGCGCTCGCGCCACTTCTACAAGGATGTCCTGGGATGGAAAGAAGTGCTCGAGGCGCCGATGCCCGGCGCGGCCCTCTTCTCGTCCGGCCGTACGCATCACGAGCTGCTTCTGCTCGAGGTTGGCGAGGATGCCGCGCCCATTCCACCCGGCCGGCACGTCGGGATGTACCACTTCGGACTGAAGATCGGTGAAACCGACGAGGAACTTCGCGAAGCGCTGACCAAGCTGGTCGACGAGGGTGTCGAGATTACAGGGACGGCCGACCACAACGTCACGCACAGCATCTACATCAAGGATCCGGACGGTAACGAGATCGAGCTATACATCGACGTGCAGCCGGAGACTTGGCGCGAGAACCCGGAATCGATCCTTGCTCCGCCGCGTCCCCTCAGCCTCTAGGATCGAGTTCGCCCACCGCGCGGGCGCCCTACCGCGTCGCGCGCCACAAGAGAAGAAGCGATTCTCATCGAAGAGGGGACTTCTCACTTCCGGCTCGGAGACGAGATCCGGGACGTGCCGGCTGGCTCCGGCTTGCGTCTCCGCCAGAGGTGGGATTACGCTCGCGCTGGGTTGGTGGGGAGCGTTCATGCGCAAGCGTGTTGCGGTCGGAGTTGTTCTCCTGGCGGTCCTGGTTGCTGCCTGTAACCAGACGAAGCAAGCGCCGAAGCCACAGACGTCGAAATCTCCGAAGTCACCCGTCCCGGTTGCGGCAGTTCCTGCGGAGGCGCGCCTCGAGGGCACTTTCACGAATGCGCCGCACGAGAGCTCGTTCACTTTCAATCCTAATTGCGCAACGGGCCCCTGTGACGTCCGTGCCCTCGGCGAGAAGTTGAGCCTGATCTATGCCGGAAACAAGAGCGGTAAGAAGGTGTCGCAGTTCGTGAGGGTCGGCCCTAAAGGCGACGTCACCCCCAAAGTCACACTGAGTCAAAATGGCGCAGCCTACGCGGGAACCGGACATTTGAGGGCGGTGTGCGGTCATCCCGATCTCGTCGTACCGGTAACAGTCGTCTACAGGTTAGAGATCACGAAGGCCGAGACTATCGACGGGGGCGTTCGCGCTACGGAGTTGAGCTGGTCAACTAAGGAGCGGGGCAAGAAGGGAAAAACGGTCGAGCACCTGGCGTTCGGAACAACACTTACGACGACTTGCAAGCCGCCCGTTTTCCAGAACGACGGCGTCGCAACGTTGGAAGCATGAGACGACTCCTTCTCCTGTTGGCGGCGACGGCCTTGATGATCGGCGCCTGCAACGGATCCGGAGGCAACGCGCCCGCCGGAAGCCCGGCTCCGCCTCCGACCTCTCCCGTGGCCGAGGACGCTATGCCCGACCTAACCGGAATGACGGTTGAGGCGGCGGGTGACACGCTCAGCGACGCGCTCGGCTCCTACGACATGAGAGCCGTCTATGAAACGTCCGATCAACCGAAGGGAACCGTCATCAGTCAGACCCCGCCGGCCGGCACTCCGCTCACGGCGGAGGAACTTCCGCTGACGCCCGACGGAATCGCGAAGGTTCGAATAACTGTGTCCGACGGCCCGTAGCAGCAAGCCTTCGCTAGGCTGTCGGGAGTCCCGAATCCCAGGAGAGAGCCATGGAACCGCACCCCGGCGTGTTCGTGTCGAAGATCTCAACCGATGAGTGGGAGCCGGATCCCGACGTACCGGGCAGCGAGATGCACGAACTCGTACATGATGAAAATGTTTGGGCCGGTCTTACCCGTTTCACGACGGTCGATGGTCCGAGCACCTGGACGCCGCCGCGGCGAGAGACGATTCATGTCCTCGAGGGCTGTACGCGTATCGAGATCGCCGGAGGACCCACGCTTGATCTAGGGCCGGGTGACATCGCATCTCTTCCGGCGGGCATCGAAACCGTGTGGCACGTCACGGCACCGTTCAAGGAGTTTTGGGTCTTCGGCTAGCCGTCGCTGCAGCGTTTTTGGTCTCTCGCGCGTTCAAGGCGCAGGATGGAGGCGAATCTGCGATCCGTGCCCGAGGGACCGGCCGAGGAGGCCGAAGTAATCGAGACGGCTCCGAGCTTCGAGGAGTTCTACGGGGCTGCGAGCCGGCCCCTGTTCACGGCGCTCTGCCTTGTTACCGGGAACCGCCACGAGGCCGAAGAGGTGGCCCAGGAAGCGTTCGTTCGCGTGTTCGAGCGTTGGGACCGCATCGGCGGGCTCGAGGATCCGACGGGCTACCTGTTCCGCGTGTCCATGAACGTGTTCCGTAGCCGATCCCGGCGGGCCTCGCTTGCCCTTCGACGCGTTCTCTTTCTCACGCCCGCAGAGACGGATGATCTCGCCGCAGTCGAGACACACGACGCGGTCGTTCGCCTGCTCCTGGGGCTGAACCCCAAGCAGCGCGCGGCCGTCCTGCTCACCGCGATCCTGGACTACTCCGCCGAGGAGGCGGGCCGGATGCTGGGCGTCCGCGCTTCCTCTGTCCGCTCCTTGACGACACGCGCACGTGCCCAGATGAAACAAGAGGTGGTTGATCCCACATGAAGAGTGACAAGCGTTTCGACGAACTCGATCGGTTCGCGCCGCTTTTCTCGCCGCAGCCTTCGTTCAAGGGGTTCCTGCGCCGGCGCGACCGAAAGCGCCGCAACCAGCGCATCGCAGCGGTTGTCGTTGCGGTCGTCATCGCCGCGCCGGTTTGGCTCGCTGCGACCGGTGGGCCGTTCTTCCGCACCTCGACGCCGAGGACGACCGGACCGGCCGGCGCTCCCCACTATCCCGACCAGACCGGCCTCGTCGGCCTGCCTCCCAAGGATGCGGCGCCGAGCGCACCCACGAAGGGGGAGTTGGTCCTCAGCTTCATGTTCGGGCACACCGAGGGGGATCCAGGAAGGTTCAGTGTCCACCTGTACGAGGATGGGCGTCTGATTACGCATCGAGTGGGCGATTCCATGAGCGAGCCTCCTGAGCCCTCAACCGGTTACCTCGAGCAACGCCTCACTCCCGAAGGGGTCGAGCTCGTGAGGAACGAAGTCATCTCGACCGGGCTGTTCGACGACAGTGTTCGCCTGACAAGCGCGAACCAGCCTGGCCTTTACTTCGGCGACATCCAAGTCCGCAACGGTGACCGATTCGTCCGCGTCGTTTGGGGCGATATCTCGAATGGTGAGGGTCTGCCGGAGACGACGCCGACGCCCGAGCAGGTAAGCGCTCTCCAGCGGCTCGATGCTCTTCTCGCAGATCCGGCGGCGTGGCTGCCGGCGAGCACGTGGGCGGACCAGGAGATCAAAGCGTTCGTGCCGGCGATGTACTCGGTCTGCTACGAGTCGGCGGCGGGAACCGGGCTGTCCCAAGGCTTGGCTGCGCTCCCGCAACCGGCCGGGGACGTGCTCAGCGGTCTGGAGGACTGGCGTCATTCCACATACGATCTCGGCGTGCACTACTGGTGCTCAAAGATGCCGACCGATGAGGTTCGCTCGCTCTCTCGGATCCTCGACCGTGCTAACCCGGGTCACGAGACCATTTGGGGGCTGAGGTATGTGTTCCGGGAACGAGACCCTCTCGAAGTGGATGTTTCGCTCTCGTTCGAGCCACTCCTCCCGCACCAGGGGTGATCCGACGATCGCACGCTACCCTTGAGCCTACGCCGGGGTAGCTCAGTTGACAGAGCAGCGGTTTCGTAAATATGCGTGAATCGTGCCTCCGGCCCAGGCATGAAAGGGCCTATATCCCATACTTGTCGGGCTCAGTAGTATGGTTTAGCCTCTAGGCCATACTAACGGGCAAGGCAGGTATGAGATGAGGGGCACGCTCGAAAGGCATTTCTGGAGGGCGGATCCTGCTCTCCACGCCCCGTCCAGATACCGCAAGGGGTGCGAATACGAGACCTTCACGCCCCTCCCGCTCGAGGGGCTCGAAGTCGCCCTGCCCGGAGAAGTCGCGGCCTCAGTAGCCGAAGCGGAAAGGGCGATTGGGGAGCTGAACAGGCGTGCCGCGCCGGAACTTGCACCTCTAGCCAGGCTCCTGCTCCGAACGGAATCGATCGCTTCGTCGCGGATCGAGGGCCTGCAGGTCGACGCTGCGTCGCTGGCTCGGGCCGAGGCCGAATCAGACGCAGGCCACGGAGTTGGACCCCGGGCTGCGGAGGTACTTGGTTCCGTCGATGCCATGGAGTTCGCGATCCAGGCAGCGTCCTCGCGGTCGTCCATCCGCAGGAGGGATCTCGAGCAGGTTCACGCCGCGCTCATGAAGAGGTCTCCGACGCCGCATATCGCGGGATTGATCCGTTCCACCCAGGGGTGGATCGGGGGCAACGATTACAACCCGTGCGGATCCGACTTCGTCCCCCCGCCTCCGGAAGCCCTCGAACCCCTGCTGGATGACCTGTGCAGGTTTTGCAACCGGGGCGACCTCCCTCCACTGGTGCAGGCCGCGATCGCGCATGCGCAGTTCGAGACGATTCACCCGTTCGGCGATGGCAACGGCCGGACGGGGCGGGCCCTTGTTCAGGTCTTGCTGCGCCTTCGGCGACTCGCGCCTGCATTCGTGCCTCCCATCAGCGTCGCCTTGTCGGTCGATCGCGACGCGTACATCGGCGGGCTCACCCGCTTTCGCGAGGATCGGATCCCGGAGTGGCTCGAGATGTTCTCGGTTGCGAGTGCGCGGGCCGCATTCTTGGCCGGCTTCTACCTCGAACGCGTCCGGAATCTTCAGGAGGAATGGCGCTCTCGTCTTCGTGCCGTCGCGGCGCCCCCGCGCGCGGACGCCGCGGCGTGGGCCGTCATCGACATTCTTCCCGCTCACCCCGTCATCTCGGTCGCGCTAGCCGTCGCGGCCACCGGCCGCACCAAAGCACCTGTCAACGAAGCGTTCCCGCGCCTCGTGGATGCGGGCGTGCTCCGGCCCCTGCGGGCGACGAAGCGCAACCGCCTCTGGGAGGCCGATGGGCTGCTCGACCTGATCGTCGGTTTGGAATCCGGGCTCACTTGACCGAGACGCCATCGAAAAGTGAAGGCTGATCCGCTCGCTAGACTCTTGTCGTTGCCGGGGTAGCTCAGTTGGCAGAGCAGCGGTTTCGTAAACCGCAGGTCGTCGGTTCGAGTCCGACCCCCGGCTCAGGACGAGACCCGCGATGACCGTAAGGTCCGCCGACCAAATGCTCCAAACAACCACGCGGCGCTTGCCGATCAGCTCTCCCATGAAGGACTTCCCTTGTGGACCGAGCGCCTGGATGTCGGCTCCACGAAGAAGACGAAGAAGAACAACGAGCCGGCCCACATTGCGGCCGCCGTGATGTGGATGAGCCTGACGAGCACCAGAACCGAGTTCGTGAGCATGGATCCCCCTTTGGTCGCTTGGGGCCAAATCGGATACGCGTCCAGCTGTCTTGCGCGGGGCCTCCCACTGCTTGTAGCGTCCTGGCCGTGAACGGACTTCGAGGCCCCGCCGCGCTGTTTGCCGCCGGGCTGCTGGCCGCTGCATGCACCACCTCGGGCACGGGCGGCTCGGGCGGCCCCGAGGCAGCCGCCCGAACCTTCACGATCATGGAGTTCAACGTCGAATACGGCGGAGGGCTCGTCGATTTCGATTCCGTGCCCGAGGCCATCCGGCGATCCGGCGCGCAGATAGTCGCCATAGAGGAGGCCTCCGGCAAGACGCAAAAGATCGCGGACGCGCTGGGCTGGGATTACGTAGACGAACAGCGCCAGCTGGTCTCGCAGGTGCCCCTGTACCCGCCTCCCGACGGCGACCCCGCCTATGCGTACGCGGAGCTTGCCCCCGGCAAGACGGTCGCGATCGCCAACATCCACCTGACCTCGTCTCCCTACGGGCCGAACATCATCGAACGAAAGGATGCGAGCCTAAAGGAGGTCTTCGCCACGGAGCGCAAGAACCGCGTCCCGGAGATCGAACCCGTTGCGGAGACCATGGGCGGTCTTGCCGGCGAAGGCGTTCCATCCTTCATCGTGGGGGACTTCAACACGCCGTCGCATCGGGACTGGACGGGGGAGATGGTCGGCGAGCGGCCACAGATCCGCTTCGCGGTGGACTGGCCGGTGACTCGCATCGTCGAGGACGCCGGTTTCGTGGATTCCTTCCGGGCGGTTCATCCCGATGCGAAGCAGGAGCCCGGCCTGACTTGGCCGGCGTGGCGTCAGAAGGTCAAGGGTTGGGACCCCGTCAAAGGTGAGTCGCTGGAGGACCGCATCGACATGATCTTCGCGGCCGGACCCGTGAAGACGCTGGACAGCTTCGTGATGGGCGAACCCGGCGGCCCGGTTGAGATGTCGGTCGACCCGTGGCCGAGTGACCATCGCGCAATCGTCTCGGAGTTCCAGGTGGATCTGTCGGATGTTCCGCCCCCGCCGAGCCTGGTCGCGGTGCAGGAGCCCCTGGTCGATACCGACCGGCCACTCGAGGTTTCGTTCCAAGCTCCCGGAAACGAGGGCGAGCAGATCGTGATCGTCGAGGAGGGCGCGGATCCCTCCGAGGCGAACCTGAAGGCGAGCACTGGTGAGGGTTCGCCCCCGAGCGGAACCGTGACCTTCGACATAAGCGACATGCCGCCGGCCGCGCATACCGTGATCCTCGTCGGCGCCGAGGGCTCCGAGATCGCCTCGGCGCCGGTGTGGTTCCAGGAGCCGGGGGCGATACCGCTCGTCGAGACGGCCAAGCCTTCCTACCGGCCGGGCGAGCCCGTCGTCATCGAGTGGTACGGCGCTCCGGCGAACAGATGGGATTGGGTCGGAATCTTCCACCGCGGCGACAAGCCCGGCCAGTACATGCAGTGGCAATACACAAAGGCGACGGTCGCGGGCGAGACGAAGATCGACAACAACTCGCCGGGTCCGTGGCCGCTCGAGCCGGGCCCGTACACCGTTCGATTGCTGCTCGACGACGGCTACAAGGTCGCGGCGGAAAGCGACTTCACCGTCAAATAGGCTGCGGGAAGTAGCGCGGCGATCCGGTCACTTCCAAGCCGACTCGCCTTCCCGGTTCCAGATGGGGGGTGCTGCCGGCGCTCAGTACCTCCACGGATGTCGAAGGGTCGAGCCGCAGCGTCAGGAGCTGATCGTGACCGAAGAACTCCGCCGAAACGATCTCGGCTCGCGCAGCGCCGTTGGTGGACACAGCCAGTTGTTCCGGGCGAACCACCGCGACCGCCGGGCCGTCCGGCACTCCCTTCGCGCTCATCGGGCCGAGCGGGCCGCGGGCCAGTTCGTCGCGAACCTCCACGGGAAGAAGGTTCGCTCGCCCGACCATCCACGCAACGTCGAGTGACGCCGGCCGTTCGTAGACCTCCCAGGAGGTTCCCACCTGGAGGATCCGACCTCGGGCCATGACGGCCAGCCGGTCGGCGATCGACAGCGCCTCCTCCTGGTCGTGTGTGACGAAGATCGTCGTGACGCCGGAATGGGACAAGACATCGCGCACCTCTCGGCGAACGCGCGCGCGAAGCGTGGCGTCGAGGTTCGAGAAAGGCTCGTCCAGCAGCAGGACATCGGGCGAAGGCGCGAGCGCGCGCGCGATCGCCACCCGTTGCTGCTGCCCGCCCGATAGCTCGTGAGGCATCCGGTCGCCCAGATCCGCGATCCCGAGCATCACGAGAAGCTCGTTCACCCGTTCCGGGCCGGGAGCGCCGAAGGCCACATTCCTTCTGACATCCATCTGGGGAAACAGCGCCCAATCCTGGAACACCATGCCGACCTTTCGTTCCTCAGGTGCCAGGCACCTGCCGTCGCCGGCCGCGATCCGACCGCCGAGACGGATCTCGCCGGCGTCGGGACGCAGCAGCCCGGCGATCAGGCGAAGGACGGTCGTCTTGCCGCAGCCGCTCGGTCCGAGCAGAACCAGCGTTTCACCGGCGTGAACTTCCAGATCGAAGCGGTCGACGGCGGTCGTGCGCTCGAAACGTTTCTGCAGCGCGCGGCAGGCAAGGACGGGGTCGTTCAATCGGGACGGACTCCCTCGATCGGCGCGCGGCCCGAGACCGCCCACACCGCGGCGCCCGAGAGCACGACCAATACCAGGGCGGGGATCGCGGCTTTGGAGAACAGGCCGGCGGCGGAGGCCGTCCACACGCGGGTGGCGAGCGTCTCGAAGCCGGTCGGCCGGAGCAGGAGCGTGGCCGGGAGTTCCTTCATAGCCGTAAGGAATACCAGCGCCGTTCCGGCGAGAGCAGGCGATGCCAGCCGCGGAAGCGTGATCCTGCTGAAGGCCCGCCATTGTCCGGCGCCGAGGGTCCTCGCCGCGTGTTCGGCATTCGGATTCATCTGGAGCAGGGCCGCGCGAAGCGGTTCGCTTACCTGGGGGAAAAACAGGATCACATAGGCCGTCGCGACGAGCGGAAGGCTCTGGTAGATGCCCGGAACGAAGTTCGCCGTGAAGAACACGAGAGCCAGCGCCACCACGATCCCGGGAAGCGCGTATCCGGCGTAGGTGATCCTCGCTACGTTTCGCGAAAGGCGCCCGGAGGCTCGTCCTGTGAACCACGCGACGGGAAGCGCCGCGATCAGGGCGAGGAGGGCCCCCGCGACCGAGACCGAAAGCGAACCGAGGGCCGCGGCGGGAAGACGGTCCAGGTCCTCGGTCGCCGCGGTTCCGCTGAACGCCCAATACGCGAGCATCGCCGCCGGAACCCCGATCGCGACCAAGGACACGGCCGACGAGAAGAACAGCGACGGGAGCTTCCAGGAACGAAGCCTCACCCTGGGCGAGGGCCGGGCGGTTCCCGTTCCCGTTCGGAAATAACTCGCGCGGCCCCGGGCGCGTTGCTCGGCCGCGACTATGACGAGGGCGATCGCGACGAGGATGATCGAAAGGATCGCAGCCGGGGCGCGGTCGAAGGCTCCGCGGTACTGAAGGTAGATCGCCTGCGTGAAGGTCTGGAATCGCATCAAGGACACGGCACCGAAGTCGTGCAGCGTGTACAGCGCCACGAGCAGCCCCCCGGCGGCGATCGAGGGCCGAAGCAACGGCAGGGTCACGCTCCTGAACGTCTCCCACCTCGTCTTGCCGAGCGAGCGGGCGGCCTCCTCCATCTCGGGGTCGAGTCCGCGCAGCCCGGCCGCGGTCACCAGGTAGACGTACGGAAAACAGACGCATGTAAGAACCAAGGCCGACCCGAAGAACCCGCTTATGTCAGGCAGGCGCTCGACCCCGAGCGGCTCGAGGGTTTCCTGCAGAACCCCGCGGGGCCCGAGCAGGGAAATGAACGCCAGGGCTGCCACATAGCTGGGGAAGACCAGAGGGATCGCGAAGAGCACGCTCCAGATCCGCCTGCCGGGGATGTCCGTTCGAGTGACGAGCCAGGCGGCCGAAAGCCCCACGCTCACCGACGCCAGGGTGACCACGGCTGCGAGACCGAGTGACCGGGCGCTAAGACGCAGCGTCTCCGGGCGAAGGATCAGGTCCCAGCTGGCCGCGGTAGCTTCCCCGGCCCTCACGCCGAGATAAAGGACCGGCAGGAAAAGCACGGCGCAAACGGCGATGGCTCCCAGCGCGAATGCGAACCGGGGAAGCGACGTGCGCCCTTGCGCCGAGAAAATCACCCTACCTACAAGTATCCGGTCTCCCCGAGAAGTCGAAGGGCCGGGCGCAGGGTGGCGCCGAGACGCGACAACGGGATGTCGGGTCCTTCGATCCGGTCCAGCGGAACGAGGTCTTCGCTCGGCTCGAAGCCGGGGACCACCGGATACTCCCAGGTTTCCTCGGCGAAATAGGTCTGGCCGGCGTCACCCGTCAGGTACTCGACGAACCGCCGGGCCTCGTCGGGGTTGGCGGCGGTTCGCAGGATCCCCACTCCGGCGGCGTTGATCAGTGCGCCGGGGTCGCCGGCCCGGAAGAAGTGGTTCTCGGCCGAGATCGGTCCGCCTTCCTCGGCCTCGACCTCGTACTTGTAGTAGTGGTTCACGAAGCCGACGAGGATCTCTCCGTCGGCGACGGCCCGGGTCGTGGCCGCGTTGTCCTCGTAGAACTGCGGGTCGTTCGCCTTCAAGTCCTCGAGGAACCTGCGGGTCCTGGCCTCGCCCTCGGCTTCGATCATCGCGGCCACGAACGCCTGGAAAGACGAGTTGGTCGGGGGCAGGCCGATCTTTCCCTTCCATTTCGCGGTCGTGAATCCCCAGATGGTGCCGGGCAAATCGGCATCGGTGAGTTCTTCCGAGTTGTAGATGGCTACGCGCGCGCGCCCCGAGGTTCCCACCCAGGTTCCGTCCTCGGAGCGGAAACGCTCGTCCACGCGGTCGAGCACCGGCCGGTCGAGTTGCGAGAACAGCCCGGTCTGCGAGACCACGCCCAGCGATCCGGCGTCCTGGGAGAAGAAGACGTCGGCGGGGGAGTTTTCGCCCTCCTCGAGGATCTGCGCGGCAAGTTCGGCAGAATCGCCATAGCGGACGTCGAGCTCGATGCCGGTGTCGGCCCGGAACTGTTCGAAGAGGTCGGCGACGAGTTCTTCCTCGCGGCCCGAATACACGACGAGCGAGCCGCCCTCGCCCCCTTGGCCGGTCTCTGTCGGAGTGGATGTCCTGTTGCAGGCCACCAGGAAGGCGGCGGCTAGGGCGATCGCGGCAAGGGTTCTCGGGCGCATTCAGCGGGCTCCTTTCGTGCCTGTGCCGGAGTTCGGCGGCAAATCCTACTAATTTGATCGGATTTGTGTCAACACGCCCATTCCCTGCCTAGTCCAGTTCGGCCAGCACTCGATCGAGTGCGGCGTAGCCGCTGGAAGCCGAGGTGGCAAGCGGCAGGTCGGAGTGCACGACTATATTGAAATCAATATACTCATTGCATGGACGAAATAGCATCCCTGATCAAGAAGATGAGAACGCAGGCCGGTCTTACCCAGGACGCTCTGGCCGAACCGGCCGGCACCTCTCAGCCCACAGTTGCCGCCTACGAGGGCGGGCGGGCTCATCCGACGCTGGGCACTCTCGAACGCTTGGCGGATGCTGCGGGGTTCGACCTTCAGATTCGGCCGAACCCCAGGGTGCGACGCGGAGCCCAGCCGATCTCAGAAGCGGCTCGCGAGGTCAAAGAGTTGCTGGAAGACGCAGGTCTTGAAGCGGCATGGCGTCGTTTGCTGGACTTCATCGATGATTTCAGGGGCTCCCCGGTTGCCGGCAAACGCTGGCTGGTAACCGAAGAGCCGTCCCCGACCGGCGACCTCAGATTCGATGCCGCGATCGCGGCAGTGGTCGATTTCCTTTCCGCGGAAGCGAGCCTGTCTGCTCCCGAATGGACCGACGGACCCGAGCGATTCGCCCGGCCGTGGTGGTTCGTCGCCGGCTTGCCCGGGTTGGAGGCAACGGCGTTGAGGGACAGCCCGATCGCCTTCGCCCGTCACGGCGTCTTCGTCAACGAAGGGGCCTTCGATCGTGTCTAAAGGGATGACGCGAAAGACGATCATAGAGGCGTTTGAGGCACTCGCGGCGGAACTAGAGCGCCGCGGTCTGAAAGGGAGAGTGTTCGTGGTCGGAGGAGCGGCGATGGTGCTTGCTTACTCCCGGGAAACGGCGACGCGCGACATCGATGCGATCTTCGAACCCAAGGCTGCCGTCTACGAGGCGGCGCGGAAGGTGGCCGCCGAGAGGGGACTGCCGGACGACTGGCTGAACGACTCCGTCAAGGCGTTTGCTCCGGGGGAAGATCCCGATCAACGGGTCATGTTCACGACGCCTTCACTCGAGGTCGCGGCCGCTTCCCCCGAATATGTGCTCGCGATGAAATTGCTTGCCTCGCGCGTCGAGCAGGACGCCGGCGACATCCGAATTCTGTATGAAAGATGCGGATTCAAAACACCCGAGGAGGGGCTGGAGCTTCTCGACAGGCTCTATCCGGATCGACCGAAACAGCCTCGAACGAGATTGCTCCTGGAGGAGCTCTTCGGATACTCACCAAACGAATCGGTGTTACCCGACGAAGTTGAGTGACAGGTCACCCCGGTCTTTTTCGAGAAACCTCGCGTAGGCGTTGGCCGCCTTGTTGAGCGCGCGCTGTTGCGCCCGGTCGAATCCCGACAGCAGCCGGACTCCCCGAAAAGATGGCCGAACTGATCGGGTTCGCTCCAAGCTTCTTCCAATACGAGGTGGCCGTCGCGAACCTAACCACCGGAGTGCTCGGACTCATGAGTCTTTTCGTTCGGCATCCCGTGTTCTGGCTGGCCGCTATCGTCGCCAACTCCGTTTGGTACTTGGGTGATGCGGCCGGTCATATCTACCAGTACGCCGTGAAGGACAACACTGCCACCGGGAACATTGGTGGCCCGTTCATCATCGACATCGTGCAGCCGGTTGTCCTGGTTCTTCTATTCGCAGCCTGGACGCGGGCCATGCGGCAGGCGGGCGCGTCCGACTAACGGGCTTGGGGGTCCGGGCTCATTAGCTGGAAGTAGTTTCCGTCCGGATCCGAAAAGGTCGCCACCCACATCGACGTTTCTTGTTCCGGGTGGTACGGCTCCAGGACGACTGTGGCTCCGGCCGATTTGAGGCGTTCGAAATCGCCGGGCACATCGGTCGACTCCAGATTCCACATGATGCGCCCGGGCGAAGCGTTCTTTCCGTGGACCTCGCTGTGAGCGTAAACGGATATCCACCCGGACCCGATCTTCCAACCCCAGAAGCCGTCCTCGGCCATTCCCGATTTGCCGAAGATCTTGGTGTAGTACTCGGCGAGCGCGGCCGGATTTTCCGAGCCGATCATCACGCTGTTCAGTTCCATGAGTCCTCCTCTATCGGGGGGAGAGTAATCCGGCCAGGGTTGTCTCAACAAGACGGTGGGCTGCTGCCTTCGAAGGCAGGGTTCTGGCCGCCGCGAGGGCGTGCAGGCAGTAGGTCGCCAACTCATCGGGCGGGACGTCGTCACGAACAACGCCGTTATTGGCTCCCTCGACCAGAAGCTCCCGGATCATGTCTCGCAGTTGCCGCTCGGCCCGGACCACCCGCTCGTCACGATGCAGAAACGCTGCGAGCTCCTCGTCTCGAGGTTTTGATGGATGTCGACGGCCAGGGCTTTCAGGGGTGAGATGTAGACGACCTGCGGGCCGTCCGGTGGTTCGGCCCCGGCTTCGTGGTCGCGGTACAGCCGGTCGATGCACATGAGGAACGCGGCGAGAGTCTTACCGGAGCCCCGTGGGGGCGGAGATCAGGGTGTCGCGCTCGGCGGCGATCTCAGGCCAGCCGTCGGCCTGGGGAGCGGTAGGACCGTCGGGGAAACGGGAGTCGAACCATTTACGAACAGCGGGATGAAGCTCTTGCGGCACGAAGCCACTCTATCGTCGGGCGCCCATAAGAGCAGTGACCGCCTAGTGAGGGAATCGAAGGTGACATAAGCTGCAACGACCGTGTCATCGTGCCGGCTGGGCTTGCCCCGTTACCTGCGGTTCCTGTTGGCCGGCTGGCTGGTGGCCGCGTCCGCTTGTACCGGAGCTTCCAATACCGTCTCAAACCCGGCTCCAACCGAAGCGTCGTTGGTAAGAAATTGCAGTTCCGGCGCCAAGGTGAGCATCCACGATCCGCAAACCTTGCTCCATTCAATGACGGTCGGACCCGTCCTCTTCTCCGGGCTCCGGTCCGCGGAGTCGGAATCACCGGATGCCTTCGAGCCGCTCGGCAAGCAGTTGCGCGGCGAGCGTGCTCCCGTCGTGATTGGTGACGGGCCTGCAGTGACGGTCACGGTGTCCCCGCACGATCGGGCGGCTCTGCTCTACCGGGAGGAAGCATTCTATTCACCCGTTCAGTCCCTGAAGACCGGAGATCGTTCCGTGACTTTCATACCCTGCCCAACCGAAGGCCGGGCGACTCGCTTCGATGGCGGCTTCGTGGTCACGGGCCCCGGGTGCGTCGCGATCGACGTTTCGGTCGCCGGTGAACGACCCGTCCGGGAATGGGTTGCTTTCGGTACGGGCCAGGGATGCCTCGGGCAAAGGGAAGCGCCCGCGCCGACAAAGGAGGCCTCATGGACGGCTGACTTAGGCGCCGCCGAACGCTCGTGGGGTGGCCCTGCAACCGCTTCTGCCCCGGTCGTGGCGGAGGATGTCGTTTATGTCGGTGCGGCTGACGGCAGGCTCTATGCGTTCCCGATGCTTTGCGGTACCGAAGGCGAGGTTTGTGATCCGCTCTGGACGGGGCAAACAGGGGATCGAATCGCCTCCACTCCGGCCGTTGGTGAAGAGACGGTCTTTGTCCAGTCGATGGACGGATATCTGTACGCGTTTCCGATCGGCTGCGACAAGGCTGAATGCGAGCCTTTTTGGAAAGGGCACACGGGTGGGTACCCTTATCGTTCTTCGCCTGTCGTTGCCGGCGACAAGGTCTTCGTTGAGGTATCCGATGGAAATCGAACGACGACGCTTTTCGTGTTCCCATCAAGGTGCCAAAAGGAATGCGATCCAATCTGGAAATTCACTCAACCGGGTGTTTTTTACGGAGGTCCGGCAACCGACGCTCACTCGGTGTTTGCGGTTCTCAACGACACCTTGTTCAAGATCGAATGTAAATCGAAATGTAGCGCGGCTCGAATGTTCCGCCACCCCGCGCTTACGCCTCCTGCGGTCGCGGGGGGCCGTGTGTTCGTGGCTTCACACGAGCGGATCTATGCGTTTTCGCAGGGTTGTCGGGGCGGATGTGGGCCGAAGTGGTTGTCGGTCCCCGTTCAGCTGAACGGGGATCTCGGCGCCCCCGGCCCCGTCGTCGAAAGCGGAAAGGTGTACATGCCCACGGACGCGGGCAGCCTGGCGATGATTCCTGGACGCTGTCCGGGATCCCCCGGCCCTGGCTCCTGCCGGATACGAGGACTCGGTGAGTACGCGGGGTTGTCCTTCGCTCCCGCAGCCGTAGGGGAAGGTCTGGCTGCCGTGTCTTTGGATCTGAGTGGAGAAGAAGGAGCGATCAGCGTGTTCGATGCGGACTGTTCCGGGTTGTGTGAGCCGATCTGGAGTTCGCCGGTGAAGGGTCCGTCGGGCGTGTCCGCCCCTGCGATCGCCCACGGCGAAGTGCTCGTGTCCTCTGGTGGAAGGCTGTATGCATTTGCGGTCTCCTAGCGCCTCCTCGAGGGGCGAGGGCCCGGAGCCCGCGTCATGTGTTGGCCTTCCGCGGAACGAGGTCGAAGTCGGGCGTGCAGCCGGTGCCGTCTTCGGCGATCTCCCAGCGCCCGGTGATGGTCGATCCGTCGTCGCTGAAGGTCGCTTTGAAGCGCTGAGAGAACGGCTCGCCCGGGGAGATCCGGGACGAGCTTCCGGAGGTGTACGGGAAGCTCTTCGAAATGGTCCGCAACCCACAAGGTGCGCCGCGCGGGCTGACGCCAGGATCCCCCTAAGGCGCAGCAGCCCCAACGCTCCGCAGCGGGCATGCTTGCCCGGAGGTGAGGCGTTGCGGGCGGGGCGTTAAGGTAGCGAACCGAACGACGCTGAACGGGGGGACCAATGGATACGCAACGCCGGGTGGTTCTGCTCGCGCTGGAATCCCTCGAGCCCTCTCTCGTACGCCAGGGTGTGGACGAAGGCTGGCTTCCGACCATCGGCGAGTTCCTGGGAAAAGGTAGAAGCGTCCTGCTCGGCGGGCCGCACAGGGTGTTCCCGTTCTCATCGTGGCCGACCACGATCACCGGCACCACGCCCGATCAGCACGGGCTCTACCACTTCCTTCAGATGCGCCCGGGTTCATATTCCGTCTCGCACATATCCGAATCGGACCTCAGGGTGCCGCCGTTCTGGAGATATGTGAGCGACGCCGGCCTCCTGTCGACCATCTGCGACGTTCATTGCGGTGTGCCGCTTCAGGACTTCAACGGGATCCAGGTGTACGGCTGGGGATCCCTCGATCCATACACTGCGAAGAACGAAACCGCTCGCTCCGATCCCTCCGAGGTTCTGGGCCGGCTCAGGAAAGAGGTGCCGGGGCGCCGGGTCTCCTACATGAGAGAACCGCCGCAAACGACGGCCGAATTCGGCAGGATGCGGGACGAAGCTGTCTCGCAAACCCAGCTGCAGGCGCGCGGACTGAAGTACCTGCTCGAGTCCACCCCGTTCGATCTATTTGCGGGGGGATTCTACGACATCCACGAGGCTCCCCACCAACTCTGGTTCCTGCACGATCCCGCTTGGCCCGAGCATGACCCGGCGATCCGCGCCGAACTGGGCGACGCCGTCGTCGATTTATACAAGGCGGCTGATCGAGGGCTCGCGACGGTTCTCGAGGCAGTGACAGAGGACGCCCTCGTGTTCGTCCTCGGCGCGACGGGAATGCGAACCAACTCCTCCTCGCCGGATTATCCGGCCCTCGTCCTGGAGGCGGGCGGGTGGCAAGTGCGCAAGACGGGAGGTTCGGTTGCTTCCAGGGGGATCCGCACGAGTCTCAGACGGGCCGCTCACCGAGTGCTTTCCCCCGGCATCCGAAAGAGAATCGGCTCGCGTTTGCCCGAAGTCAGAGCCCGTTACTTGGCCGATTCGTTCTTCGAAGGCATCGATTGGAGCGCGACCCGTGCGTTTGCGTTGCCCTCCGACTACACGTCGTACATCCGAGTGAACCTCGCGGGACGGGAACCCAACGGCATCGTTCAGCCCGGAAGCGAGTTCGACGACGTCGTCGCGGAGATCTCCGAGGCTTTCAAGGGACTGGTGCACGACGACGACGGAACGCCGGTCATCGAAGAGATCGTGCACGTCGATGCAGCGCGCGAAATCCGCGAGGACGGACCGACAGCCGACCTCGTAGTGATTTGGGGCGAACGACCACCGCGAATGATCAGGGGTGACGGACTCGGCCCCATCGCGTTGCCTAAGCCCGAGTATTACAGCGGAGCGCACACTTCGACCGGATTCCTAGCGGCGGCGGGTCCAGGCCTGTCGCCTAGCGGCTCCGCGATCGACGATGGCCCGATGTATTCGTTGTGTGATTTCGCTCCGACCGTTCTATCCGCACTTGGCGTCGAGGTCCCGGCCGTGATGGCGGGACGGCCGATCAGCGAGATGCTGCCCTAGCTAACCTCACGGTCTCCTGGTCAACGGCTGGATCGTTCGGCCGGCTCGCGAGTCGCGGATCAGTTGAGCGAGTCGCCGCTCCCGCGTTTCCTCCCGCTTCGCGCTGATTACCCACCAGGTCGCAGCCCGCCGGTACCAGGGCGGCTGTGCCCGGAAGAACTCCCACGCCTTCCGGTCGGCCTTGAACGCGCGCTGCTGCGACGCGCTGAACGCCGGCTCCCGTTCCCGCTCGAAGGAATAGACCCCGGCCTTCGCCTCCGAGCGCGCCTCGAACGCCGTTCGGCCGGCGGCCCGCATCTTCCGGTTGCGGATCAGCTCCTCGGCCTTCGCGATGTTGATCTTGCTCCAGTTGCTGCCCGCGCGCCGTGGCGTGAACCGGTTCACATAGCTCGATGCGGAGTAGCTTCGCCGCACGCCGTCGATCCATCCGAAGCAGAGCGCCTCCTCGACCGCCTCCGGCCAGGTCATGCTCGGCTTACCGGAGTCCTTCTTATGGAAGCCGACCCAGAGTTCGCTTTCGGTCTTGTGATGCACCTTCAGCCACTCGCGGAACTTCTCGGGCTTGGCGAAGAACTTCGGCTTCATTCCGGAGCAGCATAGGCACCCCTGCGGCAACTGTCCCGTTTTTCCTACTAAACTAGTGCCATGAATTCCGAAAGTAGGAAAAGACGAGGGCGGCCGTCCCTGGAGGACCTTCTCCTGCTCCTCGACGAGGAAGTCGGCCTTGCGTACGCACGGCTGGGTGGTCTGCCCAGGGCCGTCGAGGCCGATCTGGTCCTTCGCCAGGTGTGGATCGACGATGTCCACAATTCGACCGCGATCGAGGGAAACACCCTAACGAGGGTGCAGGTCGAGCGAATTATCGAAACCCGCATGGTGGCCGGGCAGGCCTCGTTGAGCGAATCGCTCGATGTCGAGGGGTATGCGCGCGCGGCCGACTGGGTCTACCGCAACGCCGGTGAGCACAAAGGCGTTCCCGTCCGAATTGTCTCGGAGATCCATCGGCTCGCGCTCGGGTTGGTGTGGGAGGTCGAACCCCCGCCGACTCGAGATCGCCCGGGCGCTTGGCGGTTGGGAGGGGTGCGGCTCGGCGCCGTGAAGGTGTCGTTGCCGTCGGCCATCCTGGCGGACCTGACGGAGTGGAGCCGTTCCACCGCCGCCGTCGAACACCATCCGGTCGTCCACGCCGCGATCCACCATGCGTGGTTCGGGCGCATCCACCCTTTCGTCGATGGGAACGGACGAGTCGGCCGGTTGATCATGAACTTCATGCTCCTGCAGGCGGGATATCCGCCGGCCGTTATCCCCGTCGCCGATCGGCGACGCTATCTCCGAGCTATTCAGGCTACGGATCGCGGGAATGTGGGAACGCTGTCGGCGCTGGTAGCTCGGTCGGCGCGGCAGACTCTCACCCGGTTCCTCATCCCGAATCTCGCGGGCCGTGCGAAGCTCGTTCCGCTTTCGGCTCTGGCCGAGGTGGGTCCTTATTCATCCGCATACCTTCGGCAGCTCGCGATCAGCGGAAGGCTCCGCACGGTGAGGGAGGGCAGGCCGTATCTCAGCTCCAAGGCCTGGCTGGACGATTACATCCGGACCCGAGATCCACGTGGAGGACAACCGGGCGGTCGCCGGTCGCGAGGCTGACCATCCCTCGACCAGTTTGCGGATGCCTTGTGGGTCGGCTCCTTTTGCGAAGGGTTGCGGTTCAGACTTCGGGTGGCGCGTCCGCGACCTGGCGAACCTCTACGGGCTCCTTGGTGAACTCGACGCACTTAGAGGCGATCTCGATTGCGCGCCCCTCGGTCTCGACGTCGACGACCCTTAGGTCGTACCCGCGTCCCCACTTTCGACATTGACAGAAGGTCGGTTTCCCATATACTTAACCGCATGGTTAAGTCTGCCACATTGGACCGAACGCTCTCCGCGCTTTCCGACCCGACCCGGCGCGTGATCCTGGAGCGCCTCACGCACAGACCCGCATCCGTCACCGAGCTGGCCCAGCGGGTCAGGATCTCCCTGCCGGGCACGATGAAGCACATCCGGATCCTCGAAGAGGCGGATCTCGTGACCACGGAAAAGAAAGGCAGAACGCGCGAGTGCCGGCTCGGTCCGGGGAAGCTCGAAGAGGTAACGACCTGGATCGACTGGTACCGCGACCAGTGGAACGACCGCCTCGACCGGTTCGAGGCGTACCTTCGAGGGAAAGGGGAGAGAGATGGCAGCTAGAGAGGTGGGAGCGATGGAGCAGAACGAACTCGTCGTTTCGCGCGTGATCGACGCGCCCCGGGATGTCGTCTGGAAGGCGTGGACCGAACCCGAGCAGGTCAAGAAGTGGTGGGGACCGAAGGGGTTCACGGCTCCCTCCGTGGACGCCGATTTCCGCGAGGGCGGTAAGTACCTCTACTGCATGCGCTCGCCGGACGGTCAGGATTACTGGAGCACTGGGATCTACAAAGAGATCTCCGAGCCCGAGCGGATCGTGGCCACCGACAGCTTCGCCGACGAGAAGGGCAACCCGGTTCCTGCTTCCCATTACGGGATGCCCGAGGCGGACGGCATGCCGATGGAAACCACCATCGAAGTCACCTTCGAAGATCAAGACGGCAAGACGAAGGTCACGATCAAGCATGTCGGGATGCCCGCCGGTACGGCGAGCGAAATGGCCGGCCAGGGGTGGAAGGAGACCCTCGACAAGCTGGCCGAGGTCGTTTCCGCATAAGGAAGAGTTCCAGATGTTGGGAGAATAGGTTCGGCAGAATTCGGGCTAGGGAGCTATGCGCTATCTCCTGATCGGCTTCGGGATCGCGGTTCTGATCTGGCTGCTGGTGGTCGCAGCCCTGGTCGCGTTCGGCCGGCGAGGCGTTGCGCGCGAACTGACTCGGCTCATCCCGAACCTGCTTGTTCTATTCAAAGGACTACTCGGCGATCGGCGTGTACCGCTCGGCCCGAAGCTCTGGCTGGGGATCGCCGTGTTGTGGATCGCGTCGCCGATCGATCTAATCCCGGAATTCATCCCGGTGGCGGGCCCGATCGACGACGCGATCGTAGCGTTGCTCGTCCTAAGGCATCTGGCGAGGAAGACGCCCCGTAACGTCCTTCTGGAACATTGGCGCGGCAACCCCCGGACGCTGTCGATTATCGCAGGGCGTGCCTCGGCCTGACGCTTCCGTCAGTTCATCTCCGCGAGTACGCGGTCGAGTGCGGCGTAGCTTTCGTTCATGCCGCCTTCGGCTCCGGATGCCAGGAACCCGTCGCGTTCCTCCGGCGTGAAGAACTGCGCCGTTGCGACGACGCTCGTCCGGTCGCCGAGGTCCTCCAGTTCCATGGACTGAACCGACACGTAGCCGGGCAGGCCGTCCCACTCGAAGGTCATGACGACTTTCTCGGGAGGCGTGATCTCGCGGAAGCGTCCCTCGAAACCGTGCTCACCATCGGGTCCGTGCTCGACGAAGCGCCAGTGACCGCCGCGCTCGACCTCGAGCTTCTCGATCACGAGCTTGTTGCCGCGTCCCCACCATTGGGCGAGTAGCTCGGGTTCGGTCATCGCGCGCCAAACCTTGTCGCGCGGCGCGTCGAAGGTTCGTTCGATTCGGATCTCGCGGTCGCCCTGGGGCGTGACGGTCGTCTTGGTGGAGGCCTGCGGTTCTGATGTGCTCATGACTCTTCTCCCTTCGTTCGCTCGAGGAATTCGCCGAGCCGGTCGAATCGCTCCTCCTGCATCCTTCGGTACTTCGCGATCCATCGGCTCACGGCGTCCAGTCGTCGCGGCCGGAGCCGGCATGTTCGCACCCGGCCCCTCTTCTCCGTCGTGACCAGCCCGGCCTGCTCGAGGACGCCGACATGCTTCCCGATACCCGTGAGCGTCATGTCGAAATCCCCGGCGAGCTCGCTGATCGATGCGTCTCGGTGCCCGAGGCGCTCGATGATGCCCCGCCGGGTGGGGTCGGATAGGGCGCCGAAAGTCGAATCCAGCCGGTGCGAATACTGAACCATACGGTTGAGTATAATCTCCGTGTGTTATTGGTGGCAAGTGGGGAGGTCGGAACTCCCCTCAAATTGGGAATCATCTGAGGGTTTTGTATGTTGCAGCCCGAAGGGATTCTCAGGGGAAGGAGAGCCCGTGGCGTACATGATTCGCACGTCTGGCCTGGTCAAGCGCTACGGAAAGATCGTCGCGCTCGACGGCCTCGACCTGGAAGTCCCGAAGGGGACAGTGCTCGGGCTGCTCGGACCCAACGGGGCCGGGAAGACGACCGCGGTAAGGGTTCTGACCACGCTGCTGGGTGCAGACGAGGGCACGGCCGAGGTGGCCGGATTGGACGTCAGGCGCGAGGCCCCCAAGGTGCGCGAGCGAATCGGACTCTCCGGCCAGACTGCGGCCGTCGACGAGTACCTCACAGGCTTCGAGAACCTCGACATGGTGGGCCGGCTCTACCACCTGGGGCGACAACGGTCCCGTGCCCGAGCCCGTGAACTCCTCGATCAGTTCGACCTTGATGAAGCCGGCGACCGGCCTGCCAAGACCTACTCCGGAGGGATGCGCCGGCGCCTGGACCTTGCAGCGGCGCTGGTCGCCAAGCCGGAGGTCATTTTCCTCGACGAGCCGACCACCGGGCTCGACCCGCGCAGCCGCGCTCAGATGTGGGGAACCATCTATGACCTGGTGCGGGGCGGTTCGACTGTCCTGCTGACGACCCAATACATGGAGGAGGCCGACCGCCTGGCCGACAACGTTGTTGTCATCGACCACGGGCACAAGATCGCCGAGGGAACGCCCGATGAGTTGAAGACGAAGATCGGCGGGGAGCGGATCGAGGTCGTCGTCTCGAATGACGCGGAGATGCCGGTGGTTCAGTCGATCCTTTCGCAGCTTTCGCCCGACGAGGTTCAAGTCGACAAGCAAATCCGCAGGTTGACCGCCGCCGTCACGGGCGGAGTGGACACCCTTCGGCTGGCACTTCAGCAGCTCGAGGACAGACGGATTGCCGTCGACGATATCGGCCTCAGGCGCCCGGATCTCAACGACGTATTCCTATCCCTTACAGGGCACATCGCCGAAGAGACTGAGGGCGAGGAGCAAGAAGACGAAGCCGAACGCAGCGAAGTCAAGGAGGCCGTCTGATGTCCCAGCTCGCGCTCGCGCTCGTCGACACCTCCATAGTGGCGAAGCGAAACCTGATCAAGATCAAACGTGTGCCGGAGATCCTGATCTGGACCACGATGTCGCCGATCATGTTCGTTCTGCTGTTCGCATATGTGTTTGGCGGCGCCATCGACATCCCCGGCGTTCCCTATAAGGAGTATTTGATCGCCGGAGTCTTCGCGCAGACCGTGATCTTCGGCTCGACCTTCACCGGGGCGGGGCTGGCCGATGACATGACCAAGGGAATCATCGACCGCTTCCGGTCCCTTCCGATGGCACGCTCGGCCGTCCTAGCCGGCAGGACGACCAGCGACATCGTTTACAACTCGACCTCGATCGCCGTCATGTCTATCACCGGGTTGATAGTCGGATGGCGCATCAGAACGGACCCGATCTCGGCGATTGGGGGGTTCCTTCTTCTCCTCTTGTTCGCTTACGCGGTCTCGTGGATCATGGCGTACTTCGGGTTGAAGGTTAAGAGTCTAGAGGTATTCCAGAACGCCTCGTTCATGTTCATCATGCCGGTGACTTTCATTGCGAACACTTTCGTGGCGGCACAAGACTTGCCCGGCGTGCTTCAGACCTTCGCGGAATGGAACCCTGTCTCCTCGCTTGCGCAGGCCGTGAGGGAGGCGTTCGGTAACACGGGGACGTTGGCCCCGCCGGACGTTTGGTCGCTTCAGAATCCTCTTGCCTACACCCTTATTTGGGTGGGGATCATCCTGGCGATCTTCATCCCGCTGTCGGTCAGGCAGTACAAGAAGGCCGCTGCCCGCTAGACCCGCAGTCGCAGTACCGTCTAGGCCGTGAGGAGACGCGATCGAAAAGCCGAGCTCCTTCAGATGGAGACGGAGCGGTGGGACGAGTTCCAGACCCTGATCGACCGCGTCCCCGCCGGCCGTATGGAGGATCCGACCCTAAACGAGGACGGGTGGTCGGTTAAAGATCTCCTGCACCACATGGGGTGCTGGGACTTGGTGGTTGCCCGCGACCTGGAGCAGATCCGAGAAGGCATATACACCGAGGACGGTTGGACCACCGAGGAGAACAATGCGCGGTTCCTCGAGGAGGGGCGCCGGAAGGACCTGGCGTCTGTACTCGCCGAGCTGACCGCCCACCGCATGCATGCGTTGAGAGCGTTGGCCGAGGTGGGTGAAGTGACGCCCAAGGTCGAGGAGCATTTCTCCGAATCTGCGTACAAACACGTGGACGACCATCTCCCCGAGCTGCGCCGGTTCGCCGAAAGGAGAGCAGCGAAGTGATTCGCTCTCTGCGGGCGGTAGCCGCGCTGACGCTTGCTGCATTGCTATTGGGCGCGTGTCAATCCGGGGTGTCCCGTCGCAGCGCACCCGCGTCGACGGGTGCCCTTCCGGTTGTGGATCTCCAGCGACGCCTCGAAGTGTTCACTACCGCCGAAGGTGTTCCCGGAGCGGTCGTCGGCGTCTGGTCTCCGGAAGGTGAATGGATTCACCCGGCCGGCGTCGCCGACATCGAGTCGGGCGCGACGATGAAGCCCGACGACATCTTTCCCATCCGGAGCGTCACGAAATCTATGACCGTCACCATGATCCAGCAGCTTGTCGAGGAACACGAGCTGTCCCTCGACGATCCGATAAGCATGTACGTCAAAGGCGTGCCGAACGGCGACGAGATCACCCTGCGACAGTTGGCCGGCATGACGAGCGGTCTGGCCGACTACTCCCAGAGTCCCGAGTTCGGGAAAGCGTTGACAAAGGATCCGGATGCGCCACGAACCGTGCGGGAACTCCTATCCTTCGCGCTCGATGAGCTGCCGAACTTCGCACCCGGTGCGCGTTTCGAATATTCGAACACGAACACTCTGCTGCTGGGGCTTGTCGTCGAACGCGTCACCGGAGATTCGTACGGCGACGCGCTCGAAAAGAGGATCTTCGAGCCGGCCGGGATGACCCACACTTCTTACCCGGCGGACGGCGAGGTCCCGGATCCGCATCCGGTTGGCTATCAGCTCGACGACGAAGGCGAACCGCAGCCGGTCACCGTGAACCTGACTGCTCTCGGCCCGGCCGGCGGCGTGGTTTCGACGGTGTCCGACCTCGGTCGTTACGCGAAGGCTTTGTTCGACGGCACATTGATCTCCCGCGGCTCGTTGAAGGAACGAATGGCACACGGGCGGCAGCCGGGACCACACGATCCGGAGTACGACGCGTACGGCCTCGGCCTGGGAGAACTGGCGGGGTGGTGGGGTCACACCGGCGAGGGCCTCGGCTTCGAGGCGCTTGTGATGCACGATTTGAAGACCGATCGAACCGTCGTGATCCTGATGAACCTCACGGGAACGCGGAACCATGTTCCTACCGAACTGTTCCGGAACTACGCATTCATCCTTAGGTAGACGATCGCGACGCGCCGGCTTGCATCTCCGCCGCGATCGCGCCGAGGTCGTCTCTCGGGAACGCCTCCAGAACGAGTCCTCGTCCACATCGTCGCGGAGCACCGAGACGCTGAGGTCCAACCGCAAGGGTCCGGTGCCCCACGCGAGCATCGGGAGTCGGCCTGAACGGAGAAGCCCGGCAGCGGCTCCGACAGGATGGAAGCTAGACCGCCCATCGGAAAAAAGTATTGCTCATTGGCTCCCTTGTCGATTCCGCCTTCCCCCGTTCGTCGTTTGGGTGAAGCCGGGAAAAGGCCCGGCTCGGAAGGAGGCGGCAATGTCCACGACCGAACAGAACAGGGAGATCGTTAGGCGCATCCAGGAGGCCTACGACTCCGGCAACCTCGACGCGCTCGACGCCCTGGTCGCGTCGGACATCAAGAGTGCGGACGAGCTTCCGGGTGGTCCCGGCGGGCTCGCCGGCGCGAAGGGCGCCCACCAGATGGTCCTCTCGTGGTTCCCCGACTACAAGGTCGAGATCGACGAGATCCTCGCCGAGGGCGACCGGGCGATCGCCCGCTTCACGGTCAGCGGCACCCACAAGGGCGAGATGATGGGTGTCCCGCCGACGGGCAAGCACTACTCGGTGCCCGGATTCAGCGAGTACCGAATCGAGAACGGCAAGGCCGTCGAACACTGGGGCCTGCACGACAACTACGGCGTCATGGTGCAGCTCGGACTGATTCCCGCTCCGGGAGCCTGACCGGGCCACTGGGGGGGCGCGGGTTTCGCTACCCGCGTCCTCCCACACTCGCTATCGTGATCGAATTCGGCATAAGGAGGAGCCAATGGATTACGCCCTGATGATTCACACCGACGAAGACGTGATGGTCAACGCCTCCCCTGAGGATGTGAAGGAACACGTCGAGGCTTTCGGCGCCTACATGAAGGATCTGACGGACAGGGGCATTCTCAAAGCTGGGGAGCCTCTGGCCCCGTCGACCTCGGCAACGACGATTCGCGTAGAGGGAGGAGACGTCCTGACGACCGACGGTCCATACGCCGAGACGAAGGAGGCGCTCGCGGGGTTCTTCATCGTGTCGTGTGCGGATCTCGACGAGGCGATCGATCTCGCGGCGAAGATGCCGGCCGCGCCGGGAAGTTCGGTCGAGGTACGGCCGGTGAACGAGGAACTCCGTTCGGCGGTCGCAGCTGCCGCAGGGATAAGTGGGTAGCACGGCAGAGGACGCCCAGGCCGCGGTCGAGCGCGCGTTTCGGGAGGAGTCGGGACGAACGATCGCCACGCTCATTCGAATCCTCGGCGATTTCGGTCTGGCGGAAGAAGCGATGCAGGACGCGTTCGCGAAAGCACTCGAACGATGGCCTGAAGAAGGAGTTCCACGAATCCCCGGCGCCTGGATCACGACGACCGCTCGCAATACGGCGATCGACCGTCTCCGCCGCGACACGCGAGGCGCGGAAAAGCAGGAGGTGCTAAAGCAGATGGCCGAGCTGGAGGCGTTGGGGGAGCCGGCGCGGTCGAGCGCGATCGTCGACGACCGCCTTCGCCTCATCTTCACTTGCTGTCACCCTGCGTTGTCCGTGGACTCGCAGGTCGCGCTCACGCTTCGCACGCTCGGCGGCTTGGCGACGCCCGAGATCGCCCACGCGTTCCTCGTCCCCGATGCCACCATGGCGCAAAGGCTCGTTCGCGCGAAGCGCAAGATACGCGAGGCGGCGATCCCGTTTCGTGTCCCCCCGGATCATCTTCTCCCCGACCGCTTGGCGGCGGTGCTGGCGACCTTGTACCTGATCTTCAACGAGGGCTATTCCGCATCCGGCGGCGACGAACTGGTGCGGCGCGAACTCTGTTCCGAGGCGATTCGCCTGACGCGGGTTCTCACCGAACTCATGCCCGACGAACCCGAGGCGACGGGCCTGCTCGCGCTGATGCTTCTGCAGGACTCGCGGCGCGACGCGAGGGTTTCGCCTTTGGGCGACCTGGTGACGCTCGAGGATCAGGACCGGGCTAAGTGGCACGGGGATGAGATAAGCGAAGGCACCGAGCTGATTGAGCGTTCGTTGCGTCGGGGACGTGCGGGTCAGTACCAGCTTCAGGCAGCCATTGCTTCGGAACACGCGGGCGCGAAGAGCTTCAAGGACACGAACTGGAGCCGAATAGCCTCCATTTACGGGATGCTTGCGCTGCTCACGCCCTCGCCGGTTGTGGAATTGAATCGCTCGGTGGCGGTGGGGATGTCGGAGGGGCCGCAGCGTGGCATCGAACTTCTCGATCAGCTCTCGCGGGCCGGATCTCTAAAGGACTACCACCTGCTCCATGCCGCACGCGCCGATTTCCTGAGGCGGCTCGGCCGGCACGACGAATCGCGCGCCGCGTACGAACGCGCCTTGGCACTCGCGACGAACAACCCCGAGCGCGATTTCCTCGAACGGCGTTTGAGTGGGCCGGCGGGTTAGCGCCCGGGCTTTGCGACTACGGGGAGCGCTGCTCGTGCAGGCAGGGCGCGCGGTCCAGAACCGAGGAATCGAACGCCGCCGCGAACGCCTGCTTGGCTCCCTCCACCGGCGGCGGCTGCGCTCCCACGTACAGCGCTTCTTTCGACAGCGATCCGACGAAGCCGGCCACCTCCGCCAGGGAGACGCCGAGCTGTCTCATGCGCGCCTCGTCGAGGATCACCGAGATCCCCTGGATGTGTTTGACGAGCGAGTCGTGGCCGGCGGCGAACTTGGTATCGATCGCCCCGGCCAGCCTATCCGGGGACATGACGGTCGCGCCCGTCAAGGCGGGAGACGGAACCGATCCGTGATCTGCGGTGAGCACCAGCGCCCATCTTCCTTCCCCCACTTGCTTGTTCAGGAATGCGACGAACGCCTTCAGATCCCTGTCCTGGGCCCTGACCGAGTCCTTCATCTCGGGGCTGTTCATGCTCCATGCGTGGCTCACGAAGTCGATCAGTTTGTAGTTGAGGAACAACATGTCGGGAACCTGATCGGCTCCGAATCCCTCGCGGCGAATGATCCTTTCGACCAGACGAGTCTGGAAGGGAACGCGGGCCGGAGTCTCGAATCCGCCCAGCAGTGCCGCCATGGCATGATCGCGCCAGCGACCGTCGGCCTTGCCGTCGGCTCGGTCGGTCCGGTTCACGTCACCTAGGAATCCGCCGGCCTTGTTCGCGTATCTTGGAAACCGGAATTCCCGGGCGACCCGCCCGGTCAAGTTCCAAGCCGCGCCCTCCGCTCCCAGCGTTGTGCTGTTGCGTGCTGCTCGCAGCACGGCCAGGTCCCTGTCGCCGCCGCCCCACCTCGACCCGTGGCCCATCATGCCGAGGTGGATCTCGCGCGTCGCCACGGTTCCGATCTTGGGCTCGTTGTCCATCGCGCGGTCGTAGAGGTCGGCGAGCGTCGGTCGGACGAGCAGGGACGAGGCCGTCTCCCAAGGCGCGACGACCCGATTGCCGATCAGCACCCGATGACCTGTGATTCCGTGCGCGCTCGGGAAGTCACCCGTTCCGATCGTCGCGTGCACCGGCGCCGTGGTCGATGGGGAGGTGCCGATGGTTGCCCTCTCGAACCAGGTGCCCTTCGGGATGAGGGAACGCAGATAGGGCCAGCTGTTCGGCCATTCGTCGAGAACGTTCGTGCCGCCGGCGTCCCAGACCATCGTGACGATGAGACGCGGCCGTTCCCGGCGTCCTTGGGTGAGCGCCTCGTCGAGCGGGCGGCCGTCCGATCTGAACCGGTCGTAACCGAGAAGCTCGGCCTGGGTCGGGGCGATGTCGGCGGACGTTGCGGCCCTGGGGATCCTTCCCTGAGCCTTGATGTGGCCCGGCCCGAACCAAAGCATCGGCACGCGCTGGAGGTAGTCCCAAGGTCCGATGTGCGGCAGTCCGGGACCGACGAAGTCCGGAGGCGTGGGAAGGGTCTGTAGCTGCCCGCTTCGACCGGGGAAATATCCGCGCGCGGTCCGAACCAGCAGCTCGCCCGGCAGCCGGCACGCCTCCCGAAGTCCAGTGCTCGGAGAGCCGCCCTGCGCCGAGGTGGGCGGGGAGATAGTCGCCGATGCGAGCAGCAAGCCGGAGATCAATAAGAGGAGGGGTCCGGCCCCACGGATGTTCGCCGGTCGGGTCGTGGCAGGCTACCTGAACTCGGGAGGCCAACCCGGGTAGCGGCCCGGATGCTTGAATGCGTTGCCGGCGACTTTCTTGACCGGCTTGGGGTCCGGAGGTCGCGGGTTTCTCTTGAAGTCGAATGCATGTGCGAAGTTGTGGGTGCGCCGGATGCGCTCGGTGTTGTGCGGCATCCCCCAGTTGTCCTGGATGAATCGAAGGGGAGTGGAGAATTCCCCCAGCTTGCGATCGATGTATCCGCGTTTGGCGTAGGGCGACAACACCAACATCGGAACGCGGAAACCGAGTCCAACTCGATCCACCGCCGGCGGCCTGACGTGGTCGTAAAACCCGCCCCACTCGTCCCAGGTGATGAAGATCGCCGTGTTTTCCCACATCGGGCCCTCCATGATCCCGTTCACGATCTCGGTCACCCAGTTATGTGCGTTTGTCGAGCTCCACGGCGGGTGATCGGATAGTTCGTACCTGGGGACTATCCAAGTCACCGAAGGGAGGTCTCCCGCCTTTACGTCTTGGATGACCCTGTCGACGGGCTGGATGTGGCTATCCCAGACCTCCTGATCGTGGTAGATGCTCTTGATCGACGTGTAGGCCGACCATATGTAGCCGACCTGGTTCGGCTCGGGCGCGTAGTAACGCCATGAGATATCGCGCTCAAGAAGCTGATCACCCACCGATTCGAGGTTGAAACACGGGCGACTGCGATGGGTCTTGCCGTTCTTGTCCTTGACCAACACGTAGACGTTTTCCGGCGTGTCGCAACCCCAGCTCTTCGATTTCCCTCCTTCCGGCAGATCCACGAGACGGGCGTTCACCGGCGCGTCGAACGTACCCGCGGAGTCTCCGGCGATGTAGAAAAGGTGGTTCGCGTAGGAGGGCCCGAGCGCGGAGGCGAAGAAGTTGTCCGAGAGGACGTAGTTCTCCGCCCAATGCCAGTAGTTGGGGACGTCCTCGCGCGCGAGCTGCGAGTATGCGAACGCAACCGAGCTGCGCGAATACTCCGCGGCAAACCCGTCCATCTTGCCTCCGGCAAGGCATTCGATTGCGTAGTCGTAGTTGTGGGGCAAGTCCTCCGGCAGCCATGCGGGGCAGCGAGTCAGGGGCACCTCTTTGCCGTCCTTGATTCCTTTCGTCGCTCCGTTGGCTCCGGGGAACGCGCCGAACACGTTGTCGAAGCTTCGGTTCTCCAGCATGAGGTAAACGACTCGCTTTATCGGCCAACGCGTGTCGAGTCCCAAGACGGGGTCGATGCTGGGTGAGGGGCTCGACTGCTTGGGAAGGATCCTCTCCGCGCCCTTGGTGCAGGCTGCGAGGAAGGCTCCAGCCGCCGCCCCAAACGAGCGGCGCAGGAATTGCCGGCGACTGCTCGGGCGATCCACGTCGCGGCGAGAATACCAACGACGATGATTAACGCTGAACCCTGTCGACGTGCCCTCCTATATTTCGCTCGTGTTTGTTCTCCCCTCGGGAACTTCTCGTGGACCCACTCAGTCTTCTTCTAAGTGGAGTCTCCTAATCCCGTTTTGATGAAGCTGGGACTGCTGGCGCTGGCGCTTATAGCGCTATCGTGCGGATCAACTCGCGCGCCGCCTCGCAGCGACTCTTCACCCCCCGAATCACCCCCTGGAGTCACCCGGACTCAAGGGCCGCACCCCCGGACCACCGCGAAGATTCCCGTTGGCCCGCACGGTCAAACGACTGCCATAGCGGAGGGCGATAGTGCGATCTGGGTCGCCGCGTACGGCGTTCGAGGAGGCGGAGGAGAGGACGGAGCCGGGCTCTATCGAATCGATCCTGAGCGAGCCGTCGTCGAGAGAACGATCCCCACAACCGTCGTTCCGGGATGGGAGGTCGGGGGCGGCGGACTTACCTTCGGCAACGGATCGATGTGGATCGCCGGCTACACAAAGTTCCACGGCAAGCTTCAGGGAGTTCTCCAACGCGTGAGTACGAGGACGAACCGAGTGGTAGCCACTACCGCTCTGGGTGGCACGGGGGGAGCGGATGTGGCTGCAGGCCTTGGCTCGATTTGGGTTGCTGTGAGCGGAACAAGGGACAAAGGGGCCGAAATAGTCCAAGTCGATCCAGGCACGAACGAAATCGTCGGTCGAACGCGTCTTGAGAGCCGGTACGTCAGACGAATACTCGTTGCCCCCAAGGCAGTCGTTGTTCAGGAGTACGAGTGGCCCGGCCCTCACGGGATTCTTACGACGATCGATCCCAAATCAGGTTCGGTGCTGGCCCGGGAGCCGACAACAACCGAAACTGGACCCGCATCCGGGATCGTCGCGGTTGGAAACGAGATATGGGCGATTCTCGGAAATCGCCTTGCTCCCCTCGAATCCAGAACAGGTAGCCCCTCTGGTGAAGGGTTCCCTTTCGACGCGGATCACGGTCCTCGCGGATTCCTCGTCGCCGTTGATAGGGGCTTTTACTACGGAGCGTACCCAGGACGAGACGGCAACCGAGCTGATCGCCTTACTCGAATGGACGCGATGTCAGGGGACATCACGGTTTACGGGAAATCAAGCGGCTCCGCAGCTGCGGTGCTAGACGATTCGATCTGGACGGTCGACTTCGGTGGAACTGTGAGGCGTATTGAACTCTCTTGAGCATCTCCCTAGCTCGTTCATACCGACGTCACCGTGGTGCCTTGCCTCCGAAGAAGCTCGTGATACTCCGAACGGCGTTCGAAAGTATCTCGCAGCTCCTCGCTCAACACGTCGATGAACTGATCCCTGTAAGCCGAATCGACCAGGATCGTCACCGCGTAGTAGAGCCCGGCGAATGCAGCCACGCCGGTGGCCACCTGCAGCAGCTCGACCGTGACCTGCACACGCTCTCCGAGCCAAGCGATATTCCAAAGGACGTCGCCCGGCCTGGAGAGCCAGTCGGCTCGCACTTCCTCGGGGACGAGCAGCGTCCCCAGAACGACGTAGAAGAGCCAAACGGCGGCGCTCACGAACATCACCTGTAGCGATTCGCTGATCAGCGCGACGGCGGCCAGGTTGTGACGTTCTCGCGGGCGAAGTGGCACGTCGCCGATCAGTGATTCCGCCTGCATCTCGCGAACCAGGCTCGGCAGTCGCACGCTCAGAAACAGAATGCCCAACAGCACGAATATCCCGATCGCCGCCCAGTAGGTCGCCGGGCCTGGAGTCGTGAACACCTGCCAGATCTCGACCGTGAAGAATGTGACGAGCGAGAAGAACAACAACAAGGGGACCGCGCGGACGAGCACGGAAAGAGATGCTCCCAATTGGGCGAAAAGGCGGACGCCGGCCCACCTCACGATCGAGAAGAGACCGAAACCGACCACCAGGTACGTGAGCGCGAGAATCGCGCCGTTCACCACGGCCGTGACCAGACCGAATAGGAATTGTCCGCTGAAGACGACGGGTAGTAGCGCGGGAAACACAACGAACGCCGCGAGTTCGGGAATGCCTACGCGTTCGGGGACCGATAGGAACTTCCGTCCCCGCAGGACGTTCAGGACACCGAACGCCCCGATCAAAATAGCGGCACCGCCCAGGGCGAACAGCAGGTTTGTCCAGCCGGCTTCGACATCGAGCGCGTTAAGGGTCTCCAGCACGAAAACCAGCGACAGAAAAGGGATCGCGCGCGTGAATATGTCCTCGGTGGCCGACAGGTCTGCGATCAGGTTCGGCAATCCGTCACGGCGAAAGCCGCGCTCGAGTTCGAGGATGCGTCGTTCGTCGGCGTCCACGCAAGCATGGAATCACAGCGTCCGCAGGTAGGTCTAGGATTCGACTCGATGGAACAGCGCCTTAGTCTCGTCACCCTTGGAGTCTCCGACCTCGGGCGCTCGCGCAGGTTCTACGAGGCCCTCGGGTGGCGGACCGACTCCGAGCCTGATTCAGATGTCGTGTTCTTCCAAAGCGGCGGGATGGTTCTTGCGCTTTGGGGCCGCGACCAGCTTGCCGAAGACAGCACGGTCACGGATAGCGGCGGCTGGGGAGGCGTGACGCTTGCCCACAACGTTCGTTCTCCCGCGGAAGTCGACGCAGTCCTGGAGGAGGCTCGCGTGGCCGGCGCGAAGATCGGCAGGCCGGGCGCGGAAACCTTCTGGGGCGGTTATTCGGGCGTGTTCATCGATCCCGACGGCCACCCGTGGGAGGTCGCGCACAACCCCGATTGGCCCATCGGCGACGACGGATCGATCAAGCTGAAGCCCTAGGGAGCGGGACTAGGCAGCCGGGCGATAATGAGCCGGCATGGACGAGGCGAACGCATCGGATCTCTGGGGAGACACTCCCTACCCCCGGGTCCTCCACCTCATCGGCAGCTTGGCGATCGGCGGAACGGAACAGCAGCTCGTTCGATTTATCAATCGTTCGACGCATCCCGAACTGCATGTGGTCGCGGTATTCGACAAGCGGGCGCCCGGCGCACTTGCTTCCGAACTTCCCGTGACTCCGCTCGTTCTCGGACGCCTGACTTCGCCGAAACTCAGGCCCGGGAACTTCAAGGTGCCATTCGGGCTTCGCAAAGTGATCAAGCAGGAGCGGATCGATCTGGTTCACGCCCATTTGGGCCTGTCAGAAGTCCTCGCTGCCGCCGCGACCCCTCCCTCGGTTCCCGTCGTGTCCTCGCGACGCGGAAGGAACAGGGGATTCGAAAGGCTGCCGATGAAGCGTCTCGAGGGCTGGTCTCATCGCCGCGTGCAACGGATGATCTGCAATTCCTACAACCTTGCCGACTACACGAGAAGGGAAGACCTGTCGCCACCGGAGATCGAGGTGATCCACAACGGGATCGATCTGGCCGATTTCCCCTCGTCTCCACTTCCCGGGCCAGAGCCGCCCGTTGTTGCCGTGATAGCCAATCTTCACCCACACAAGGGCCACGAACTGTTGTTTCGAGCGATGAGGAGAGTGAGCGACTCGCTTCCGTCCGCTCAATTGCTGATCGTCGGCGACGGACCCGAGCGCGAGCCGCTCACTCGCTTATCCGGGGAATTGAGACTCAACGTCGAGTTCGCCGGACAGGTCCGCGACCCTCGCCCGTACATGGCGAGATCGCACGTCGTAGCGCTCTGTTCGGAGTACGAAGGGTTTCCGAACGCCTTGCTCGAGGCGATGGCGAGTGGCCGCCCCGTTGTGGCCACCAAAGGTGGAGGAACGAGCGAGCTGGTTAGGGATGGCGTCGACGGGCTGCTCGTCGAGGGGGATCCGCGGGAACTGGCGTCGGCCATCCTTTTGCTTCTTCAAGACGGCGAGTTGCTCGAAAGAATGGCCGCCGCGGCGCCGGAGCGAGCCGGGGAGTTCGACTGGCCGAGCGCCGTGCACAAGACCGAGACCGTCTATCGCGACGTCATCCAGCGGAAAAGGGTGCCGGCCGCGAAGGAAAGCGGCAGCCCATGTGCGGTATAGCCGGCATCTTCGGGGACGAGGGCTCACCTCCGGCCGAGGAGCCGGCGCTTGCCGAAGCCGCCGCCGTCCTCGCGCCCCGCGGGCCCGACGGGAGCGACATCTGGACCGACGGGCCGGTAGGGCTGGCCCACACCCGCCTTGCGATCATCGATCGCGCTCACGGCGAGCAACCGATGTTCTCGGAAGACGGCCGCTACGCAGTGGTTTTCAACGGTGAGATCTACAACCACCACGACCTTCGCCGGCAACTGGCGGCACGTGGATACCCGGCTCGAACGAAATGCGACACGGAGGTTCTCCTCTATCTCTACGACTGGCTCGGTTCCGGCATGGTCGATCGTCTGCGCGGGATGTTCGCGTTCGCGATCTACGACCGTGAACTCAGGCGCGCCTTGCTGGCCCGCGACAGGTTCGGGAAGAAACCCCTCTATTTCTCGGAACGCGGCGGCCGGCTTTACTTCGCTTCGACGCTCGACGCGGTGGCCGCCTTGTTGCCGGCCAAACCGGAACTCGACTACCAGGCCCTGGCGGAGTATTTGGTTCTCCAATACGTGCCGGCGCCGCTGAGCGCCTATCGAGGCGTGGGCAAACTCTCGCCCGGGCATCGCGCGACGTGGTCGGAAGGTTCGCTCGAGATCGATCGCTATTGGATTCCTCCCGCGAGATCGCCGCACGCGGATCTGCTTTCGGAGGAAGCGGTCGCTGATGGGCTGCGCCGGCGAATCGCGGAGGCCTCCGCCATCCGGCTCGAGAGCGAGGTGCCGCTCGGTGTTTTCCTGAGCGGTGGTTTGGATTCCTCGACGGTCGTCGCGGAGCTTGCCCTGGCCGGCATCACGCCTAGAACCTTCTCGATGGGTTTCGATCACCCGGATTTCGACGAGACCGAATACGCGCAAGAAGTCGCGGAGCGATTCGGGACGAATCACCAACGGCTTGTTGCCGACGACGATATCGGCAGTGTTTTCCAGGACTTCACGATGAGCTATGACGAACCCTTCGCGGACTCGTCGGCGCTGGCGACGCTCGCGATTGCCCGTGCAGCGTCGGACGAGGTCACGGTGGTGCTGACAGGGGAAGGCGGGGACGAGCTGCTGGGAGGCTACGACCGGTACCGCCGCCACCGGAAGGCGGCCCGTCTCCGATCGAGCATCGGGCCGATAGCCGCGATGGCCGGAGCTTCGGCGGGAGCCGGGGGCCGGGTGCTCGGGCACTCGAAATTGGAACGAATCGGCCGGTGGGTGGGCCATCCCTGGGAGACGTACCGGGATGGTCTGTTTCGTTTCTCACCGCAGGAAGCCGCGGGGCTCGTTTCCGACGATTTGCGCGGTGAGATCGATTTCACCAGGCCCGTGTCGAGACTGGATGGCCTGAAGGCGCAAACCAACGGCCAGGGCTCCTCCGTGATGTGGATCGACGAGCAGACTTACCTCCCCGATGACGTGGTGACGAAGATGGACCGTGCCACGATGGCGTATGGCCTCGAGGCCCGGTCTCCGTTGCTCGATCATGAGTTCGCGGAATGGTGCGCCGGCATTCCCGAGGCGATGCTCATCGATTGGTCGGGGGGGAAAAACGTCGTGCGCCGCGCGTACGATGGCATCCTGCCCGACAGCGTGCTCAATAGAGGCAAGATGGGCTTCGGCGTTCCCATCTCGGCTTGGATGAGGAACGAACTTCGCGGGGAGTTAGGGGATCTTGTCCTTTCCCGTTCCGGGCCGTTGTGGAGCTGGCTCTCGTGGGACGCCGGCACCAAGGTGGCGGACCGCTTCCTGCATGGCGACGACCAGAGCCGTACGAAGGTGTGGAATTTGCTCGCCCTTGCCGGCTGGGCTTCCGCGAGGGCCGTGTAGTTGCTGATTCGCAACGCGCGCGTTTACACGGTAGATCCGAAGATGCCTTGGGCGGAGGCGGTCGCGATCACCGGCGATCGAATCACATGGGTAGGTAGGGATGCCGACGCCGAGGAACATCGGGGAGGCGATTCCGCGGAGATCGATGCGGGCGGACGCCTGCTCCTTCCGGGGGTCGTCGACAGCCACAACCACGTGCGTCTGGGCGGCGATCCCGAGGCCGTGAACCTGGCCGGCGCGTCGACCCTAGACGAGGTGCACACTCGAATATCCGCGTGGCTCGACGGGCATCCCGATGCCGGGTGGATCGAGTGCGAAGGGCTGTACTACGAGGCGATCCCCGATGGACGTATGCCGGAGGCGCGCGACTTCGATCCGGTCGCCCGGGGGCTGCCGCTCATCGCTTACACCTACGACGCCCACAATGCGATTCTGAACACCGAGGGTTTGACGAGATTCGGAATCACTCGCGAAGCCGAACGCGTGCCGTTCGGGATGGTGATCAAGGACCCGCAAACGGACGAGCCGACCGGCCGGATCGGTGATTTTGCCGTGATGGGGCTCGAGCGCGCCGGACAGGCGGCTCTCGCGCGAGTGCTACCAGGGTATTCGCCGGATCGGCTGTACAGCCGCCTCGTCCAAAGCCTCGACATGGCGATCGGATTCGGAATAACCACGGTCGTGGAGCCCCAGAACTCCCTCGACGATCTTCCCGTCTTCGAACGAGCGCGAAATGAAGGCACGCTGCGCTCGCGGTTGGTCGCCGCTCTCTTCCACCCGCCCGGCACGACGGATGCGGAGCTGGACGAATTCGCCGAGGCCGCGCGCAGTTACGACGACGATTGGCTGCGGGTCGGCCCGCTGAAGCTTTACATCGACGATGTCATCGAGCCGCACACCGCGGCGTTCTTCGAACCGTATTCAACCGAGCCGAAGACGACTGGAGACTCCTTCTATAAGGTCGGTGAGTTCCGCGACTTGATGGTGAAACTCGACGGGCGCGGCTTCCAAACCTTCACGCACTCCATGGGCGACCGCGGGATCCGAATGGTGCTGGATGCGCACCAAGCCGCCCGTAAAGCGAACGGACCCCGGGATGCGCGCCACCAGCTGGTCCATGTGGAATGTCCCCACCCCTCGGACGTTCCACGATTCGCGGAACTCGGGCTCGTCGCGTGTGTGCAACCGAGGCACTGGGCGCCGGACATCGCCGGCGAGTGGCGCGCCGCCGTGGGTGAGGAGCGGGAAGCCTGGGCGGCGCCGTTCAAAAGCCTGAACGAAACCGGAGCGGTGCTCGCGTTCTCGAGCGATTGGAACGTCGCCGAGATGGATCCTCTGATCGGCATGTACTCCGCCATCACTCGGGCCGATCTCGAAGGCCGCGACGCGTGGGGGACTGCCCAGACCGTGGATATCGAAACTGCGGTTCGCGCTTACACGATGGGCGGCGCCTACGCGAACTTCTGTGACTCGAACCGTGGATCCATGACGGCGGGTAAGTACGCGGATCTGATTGTCCTTTCCCAGAACCTGTTCGAAATCCCGCCGGCGGGGATCCTCGAGACCGAGGTGGACCTCACGATGGTCGGCGGCGAGATCCGGTACAGCCGGTGATCGAAACCCTTGGTGTCGTGGGTATTCCACTCCGCGGATGGAGCCGGCTGCAAAAAACCAGGGCTCTCACTATCATCTGAGCGTGCAGCCGGAACGAAGGTTCCCGGTCATACGGGCGGCACTAGCTAGTGCGCTGGCCGGTCACTGGATTGCGAATGCTGTAGCCGACCCCGGCGAATACGCACGTGTGGGCCTCGAGTATGCCGGCGAGGCCATGTATCCCATCCTGGTCCAGACTGCAGCGACTCTCCTCCTGATAGGTGCTCTCAGCCTCGGGGCGCCGTGGTGGAGGGCGAGGACCCGCCCCATCGCGCGCCGGCCTATGAGACCCCTGCCGCTTCTGATCCTGTTGGTCGTATTCCAGATCGGGTTCTTCTGGCTGATGGAAGGCACCGAGCGGATGTCGCTCGAGGGCAGGTACGAGAAGGCCTTCGAAGTCGGATTGTTCGAATCCGGGTTCGTGCTGGAGCTTTTGATCGCCATCGTGTCGGCCTTGCTTGTCGTTTTGTTGGCACGGTTCACCTCGCGGTTTGTTAAGGCTTTCCTAAAGACTCGTCGACAGGTGGAATCCCCCCTTGCGGGCGGGTTCGCTCCGAGCATCGTCGAATTCATCCGCCCGATCGAAGTCCTCGCCGGTGCCGGTTGCGTGCGTGCCCCTCCGGCCGAGCTGCCCATCCCGTAACGAGACCCAACACTTCATCAGGGCATTAACGCCTGAGGATGGGAGTTCTCCGTGTCCATCAATCCGAAGAGTTGGCGTTTCCCTCATCCTCCTCGAGGAACCTGCCTACGCGGTTGTCCGTCGCACGGCAGGTGTCATTGCGGATGCGGGAAACCGCCGAGGAAATCAACGATCACCTATTTGAAGGGAGGCCGGCGCAAAGGGGAGCCGTACGTGTTCGTTGCCGGACATCAGCTGCGCGTTGCGCATCCACGTGCCGGGGCATGGTCACGGCGGGGGGTAGAGATCGAGCGAATTCGACCTCTGATTTTCTGGCTTCGCGAACGTCACGGCACCATCCGGGCTGTGGCCGTCCTTCTGCGAATGCCCGAGGCCACCGTTCGCGGCTACGCATACAACCTGAAGAGAAAGCGCGTCCCTCCCGCGGCCGGCAGGGCAATCGTGCGATTGGTTCTCGCGCACAAAGGCCCGACCGGTCCTCTCGACCTTTGGGAGGAATCCCCCGGCTTCCGCGACGAGTCCGTTGTCTGGAGCAGACGCCGTGCAGGCCCGATGGCCTGACCAAATCTCCTTGCTCCCGCTACGATTGGCGGCCATGCGAGGAGGCGGTTTTTCTGCGGGCCGGAGGTCTGCCCGGCGTGCGGTCGTGTTCGTTTTCGTCGTCTCGAGCCTAGCCAGTTCGAGGCTGAAGGGGGCATCGCAGGCGCCGTTCGGGAACGCGGCGGCCGTGCATCCCACGCCGCAGGGGCATTCGGAGATCGCGAAGATCGTGGCGCCCTTGGTGAAGGAAGCCGTAGCCTAGATCGGAACGGTCAGTAGCCTAGATCGGAACGGTCTGGTCACCGCCGTCTTGTTGCTAGAATCGCCGCCGTGCGTACGTTCGGGCGATTCCTTAAGAGGCTCGTGCCGGCCGCGTTCCTTTTGTGGATCTTGGCGCCGGCCGGCGCTTGGGCGCAGACGACCGTTGCGCCGACCGTTACTCCGACGGTGAATACCGGCGGATGGGTCTACACACTGGCCGTCGGGTCCACGGTGCTCGGCGGTCTCGTGGTGCTTCTGATCGCCGTCACCTACATGCGCTATTCGTCTCGTTTCGACGTTCCGGACAAGGACGCGCCGGCGATGCTTCGGCCCGGTGTTCGCGCGCCGAAGGTAGCCGTCGGTGCCGCGCCCGCGCGGGCCGCTTCAGCGCCTCCCGCGCAAGGTCAGCCTCCGTTCGTTGCGCCACCGGCAGCCCCCGCACCGGCAGCGCCTGCACCGGCGACCCCCCCAACCGAGGCGCCGGTCGCTCAGGGATCCGGCGAGAGTTCCGCCGCGGGTCCGGTTTCTGCCGAACGCCCCGCCGACACGCCGCCGGATCAAACACCCGCCGCGACGGCACCGGCCGAGCAAGCGCCCGCACCGGCTCCGGCGCAGGAGCACAGGGCCGGGTCCGTCGAACTCGACCAGGAGACTTTCGATCGGGTTCTCGCGGAACAGCTCGGAAAGGGCGTCGACCGCCGCGTCGCGGAAGGCGCCGCCAAGCGGGCAGCCGTGATCGCGGCCCGTAAGAAGGCGGGAGGCTGAGGCGGGCGGCCGCGATGGATAAGGCGGCGGTCGACTGGAGCATGGGCGCGCGGAACACCAAACTGATCGATTGGGGCACCGCCTCGCGCGTAGGGCGGCGAATGGCCGGCGGCGGCCCGCCGCTAACCGCCCTTGATCGAACCAGGCTTGATCAGGAGTTCGCCGACGCGGTCTCGGAGGCGGACGCGCTCGCGGCCTCGGTGACCCAGCTTCCCGGAGCCAAGGCGCCCTCCCGCGCGTGGGTCATGTCGCGCGGGCAATGGATCGACGCGAACGTCGGCAGCATGGAACGGGTCCTCGAGCCGCTCGCCGCTCGCATACTCAAACTTCATCCCAGGCCGGGCAATGACTGGCGAACGCGGGCTCTCGGGGGACAGGTTGGGTTCCTGTTCGGCTACGTATCCCGCAAGGTCCTAGGGCAGTACGACTTGTTCCAACCTCCCGACGACGAGGGTCTCCTCTACTTCGTAGGGCCGAACGTCCTCGCTACCGAGCGGCGCTTTCGATTCGACAGAGGTGGCTTCCGCCTTTGGCTCGCCCTGCACGAAGTCACTCACCGGGTTCAGTTCGCCAGCGCGCCGTGGCTTCGTACTCACGTCACCGGGATGATCGACGAGTACCTTGCGACCGTAGAGCTCGAGCCGCAGCGCGTGATGGACAACCTCCGCCGGGCGGTCTCGGAGATGCTCGAAGGCGGCGAGTGGCGAAGCATGGGAATCATCTTCGCGCTCATGACGCCCGAGCAACGCGTGATGTTCGACAAGATGCAGGCGACCATGTCTTTGCTCGAAGGACACGCCTCCTTCGTGATGAACGCGGGCGGCAGGGAGCGTATCCGTGACTTCGACCGCATGAAGCGAGGTCTCGAGGAACGCCGGAAGACGCGGGGCCTGGAGAAATCGTTTCAGCGCGCCATCGGGTTCGAATCCAAGCTTCGCCAGTACGGAACCGGCGAGCGGTTCGTCTCCGAGGTCGTCGAGAAGGCCGGGATGGAGGCCTTCAACGCCGTCTGGAAGGAACCCGCCAACCTCCCCACGCTCGCCGAGATCGCCGACCCCGGCATCTGGCTGGCCCGCGTAGCGCCGGGCTGATGCCCCGCCGGCCCCCGGCCGTCGCCCGAACTCTTCAGAAGGTCACAGCGGCGATCCGAGATCACGAGATGATCCTGCCCGGGGAAACCGTGCTCGTCGCGGTGTCGGGCGGGCCCGACTCGACCTGCCTGCTTCATTCTCTCTATCGCCTTCGCCGGCTGCTTCGGATCAAGCTACAGGTCTTTCACTTCGACCATCGCCTTCGCCGCGGTTCCGAGGACGACGCCGAGTACGTAAAGAAGCTTGCGGCGAGGCTCGACCTTCCGTTTCACATGCTGGTCGCCGAATCGAAGCCGGCCAAGGGCGAATCCGTCGAGGACTGGGCCCACCGCGCGCGTATGCGGGCGCTCGCGGTCACCCAGCACGACGTCGGCGCGAGCCACGCGGCGATCGGGCACACCCTGGACGATCAAGCCGAGACCGTGCTCCTCGCGCTCATCCGCGGCGGCGGCCTGGACGCCGTCGCGGGCATCAGGCCTACGCAGGGGCCATATATCAGGCCCCTGATCGATACGACCAGGGAGGAGGTCGAGGCGTTCTGCCGGGCGCTTCACCTTCGTCCTCGAACGGACCCAACCAACAGGGACACCCGCATCCTTCGAAACGCCGTCCGGTTGAGGGTCTTACCGGCCCTCGAAAGAGCAGTCGGGCGCGACGTCAAGGCCACGATCGCCCGGACGGCCGCGGTCCTCCGCGACGACGCAACGGAATTGGAACTGCAGGCTGCGCGCGCCCTGGACGAGCTCCTCGAGGAGGACCCGGACGGATACCTGGTGCCCGCGGCACCGCTCGCCGCGCTTCCGCGAGCAATCGCGTCTCGCGTCGCTCTCCGGGCCCTCTATCGAACGGGCGTCGTTCCGTCGGCCGAGCACGTCGAAGCCGTCCTGGATCTGGCCGCCGGCCGTCCCGGACGAAAAAGAAGTCTCCCGGGGGGATTGATCGCCGCTCGGGACCGGGAGTATGTTCGGCTTTCTCGCGCTTCCCCCGGAATTCGTTAAACGAGGGGGGAAGGCATGGAGGTTCGAGTGGCGCGACCAGGTGAGGAAGTTCCGGTCCATAATGCGTCGCGAATGAATGCTCACGAAGACGACATCGAACGCGTCCTGATTCCCGGCGAGGAGATCCAGGAGACCCTGCGGCGCCTGGGGGAGGAGATAACCGCCGACTACAGGGGAAAAGACCTCGTTCTGGTGGGTGTCCTGAAGGGCGCGTTCGTGATGATGGCCGACCTATCCCGGGAGATTCGCCTGCCGCTCGAGTTCGACTTCATGGCCGTCGCCTCGTACGGAGCGGCTACCAAGACGTCGGGTGTGGTTCGCATCCTGAAAGACCTCGACCTGGACATCGAAGGACGCGACGTGTTGCTGGTCGAGGACATCGTCGATTCCGGGCTCACGCTGAACTACCTGATGAAGAACCTTCGAAGTCGCCGGCCGGCGACTCTTGAGGTGTGCACGCTCCTCCAAAAACAGGGCGCGCAGCGTGTCCCGCTGGAGATCCGTTACACGGGTTTCGAGATCCCGGCCACGTTCGTGGTGGGCTACGGGCTCGACTACGGCCAGCAGTACCGCAACCTTCCTTATATAGCGACCCTCAAGCCCGAGGCATACGGGGAGTCGACCCCGCCCTAGGAATCGTCTTTCTGTTAGTCATTTTCCTAAGGCCAGATCAGCACTCCACGAGCCGATAGAAACAAAGACTAAGCTCGATCACCGATCGACTTCGATGAGTTGTGGGAACGCTCGGTACCGGTTGATCTCGAAGGCACCGAGGTACGGATCGCCTCGATCCCGGATCTCATCCGCATGAAGAGCGCCACCGACCGACCACTCGATCGAGAGGACATCGTTGCGTTGAAGGCTATCCTCGAGTTCGCCTACCGGGCCGGCGCGATCCGGCGCGAAGAAGCTCCCGCCGGTGATGACGACCGGGCCTCACGAGATAACGCCTAGCGCTATCACCTCCCTGTGCTAGCCTTGATCGCGAGGCCGGGAGGAGCGTTCCTCGGCCGTTTGTGATCTCTCCTCCCAATTCTGCAAGGAGGAAACGACGAAGCGGCCCGAATCACCCCAACGAAAGATTTTCCGCGGCCCACTTCCTTACGTCCTGGTCGCTCTCGGTGTGCTTTGGCTGTTCGTCTCCGTCGCCGTACGGGAGCCTCAGGCCGAGGAGCTGACGGTCACCGAGTACGAGCAGGCTCTCGCTTCCGATCAGGTCTCCACGGCGTCGTTTCTCGATAGCGACCAAGTCATCGAAGGGGAACTGACCGACGGAGGCCGCTACGAGGTCTCCTATCCGCTCGAATACCAAAAACAGCTGATCGATCAAGTCAAGGCGGCCGGCGTCGAGCTTTCTGCCGACCCACAAAAGGGCATGAACATTCTCGCCGTCCTGTTGCAGACGATTCTGCCGGTCCTGCTGATCGCCGGCGTGCTGATATTCGTCATGAATCAATCCCAGGGCGGCGGCCGCGGCGTGATGTCGTTCGGCAAGTCCAAGGCCAAGGCGGTCAGCAAGGACCAGCCGAAGACCTCGTTCAAGGACGTCGCCGGCGTGGACGAGGCGATCGAGGAACTCGAGGAAGTGAAGGAGTACCTCGAGAACCCAAAGAAGTTCCAGGCGATGGGCGCGAAGATCCCACGGGGCGTCTTGCTATTCGGGCCCCCAGGAACGGGGAAAACGCTTCTTGCGCGCGCTGTAGCTGGAGAGGCCGGTGTGCCGTTCTACTCGATCTCGGGCTCGGACTTCGTCGAGATGTTCGTCGGCGTGGGAGCGGCGCGCGTGCGGGATCTTTTCGAACAGGCAAAGCAGAACTCCCCGGCGATCGTGTTCATCGACGAGATCGATGCGGTCGGGCGGCATCGTGGTGCCGGCCTCGGCGGTGGCCACGACGAACGAGAGCAAACACTGAACCAGCTTCTGGTCGAGATGGACGGGTTCGACCAACGGACGGCCGTGATTCTCATGGCCGCGACCAACCGGCCGGACATCCTCGATCCGGCGTTGCTGAGACCGGGGCGCTTCGACAGGCAGGTTGTCATCGACCGTCCCGACCTCAAGGGGCGCAAGGGGATCCTGGAGGTCCACGCTCGCGGCAAGCCCTTCGCCGACGGCCTGGACCTCGACGTGATTGCCCGGAGGACTCCAGGCTTCACGGGCGCGGACTTGGCGAACGTCGTGAACGAGGCGGCACTTCTCGCCGCAAGACGAGACAAGCCGAAGATCACGATGGCCGAATTAGAGGAAGCGATCGACCGAGTGATGGCGGGGCCGGAGCGGCGCTCGCGAGTGATGGCCGACCGGGAGAAGAAGATGATCGCGTACCACGAGGCCGGTCACGCGCTCGTGGCGCACGTGCTTCCGAATACGGATCCCGTCCACAAGATCTCGGTGATCCCCCGCGGGCGCGCGCTCGGCTACACGCTCACGCTTCCGGAGGAGGACAAGTTCCTGATGACGAGCGCCGAGCTGTCCGACGAGCTGGCGATGCTCCTCGGGGGACGCGTTGCGGAGGAGATGATCTTCGGCGACACCACGACCGGTGCGCAGAACGACCTCGAGCGCGCGACGAAGGTGGCCCGTCAGATGGTGACGGAGTACGGCATGTCCGACGTGCTCGGACCGCTGACCTTGGGCCAGAAGCCATCCGAGGTGTTCCTGGGGCGCGACTTCGCGGCAACGCCGGACTATTCGGACCGGGTTGCCTTCGAGATCGACACGGAGCTTCGTCGCTTGATCGACGTCGCCCACGATCGCGCGCTCGACATCCTGGAGGCCCACCACGTGAAACTCGATGCGATCGCGAATGCACTGATCGATCGCGAGACCATCGAGAAGGAAGACCTGACTCAGATCCTTGCCGACGTCGCCAAGGAGCAGCCGGCAGCTCGCGGCAGCGGGGCGGGTATGGCCGTAACTCGAAGGAGCGTGCGCACGCCGCCCGAAAAGGACAAGGGCGGCACGATCAACTAGCCGGACCCGAGGCCGATATTCTCTAGGAATGGACGACGAGGCGAATTTGACTCCCTCCGAGGCTTTCGACAACGACAAGATCGAGCGCGGCGTCCGGCTGATTCTCGAGGGGATCGGAGAGGATCCCGACCGCGAAGGATTGGTCGAGACGCCTCAACGCGTGCGCGACATGTTCGGGGAGATCTTCGCCGGAATCTCGAAGGATCCGACGCAGGTAATAACCGTCGTCAAGGGCGCCGACCACGACGAGATGATCATGGTTAAGGACATTCCACTTTATAGCGTCTGTGTTCCGTCAAAAGAGCGGATCAATACCCCCGCTGGCGCAGTCAAGGCAGCCGACGTTCGCCCCGGACAAGAGCTATGGACCTTCGACGAAGACGGGGCCCTTGTTACGACCAGAGTAGTCTCCGTGCGCTGGCGGCGGGCTCGTGAACTCGTGGAGATTCGAGCTGGCAAGAACAAGATTCGTGTTACCCCCGAGCATCCGGTCGACACTCCCGACGGGTGGGTGGAGGCAGGCTCGCTGAAGGTTGGCCAGAAGGCCAGGGCCATGGAGCCGAGGAAACTCTGCCAAGTGAGACATCCCGTCAGGGAGGGCTACGGGCTGGGTTATGTGCTGGGCGCGATCGGCAGCGACGGAAGTGTGCAAGACGGGCGACGCATCTCACTCGTCGTCCGCGACCGCGCTTTCGCTCAGAAATTTGCCGACGCCCTCGAGACAACCTTCGGAACGAAACGTCCGCTCGAGGAAATCATGGTTCCCAGTGGCTTCCTGAAGCTAGAGATTCCGATGTTCCGAGTCCGGGTGGTCTCCCGGCGCATAGGCACGCTGGTACTGCATTGGTTCGGCGGTTCCAAAGCCACTAAGGAGTTCCATTTCCCCCGGGTGGTCCTTAGGTCTCAAGCCATGATGCAGGGCTTTCTCGACGGATACTGTGACGGCGACGGCCACACGCTCAGGCGCCCGGAGGGTGCCCGCTACATCATTTCGGCGAACTTGGCGTTTCTTCAAGAGCTGGGCCGAGTGCTGGGGACGGAGCCGAAATCGGGATCGCGACCCGGCGTTTGGCAACTATACGTGTCGAGGCACTGGCCCGAGAAAGGCTGGTATGGGCGTCCAGGATTTCAACGCGAAGATGTCCAGCTGCTACCGCCCGACGGCGATTGGGTTGAGATCGAGCAAATCTCCCGTGTGGAGGCGGAGGGGACGAAACCTTTTCGTGTTTACAGTTTCCGTTGCGCCCCGTATCCCACCTTCCTGGTCGGCGGGATCCAAACGCACAATTGCGAACATCACCTCCTGCCGTTCGTCGGAAAGGCGCACGTCGCATACATCCCGAACCAGGACGGGCAGATCACCGGGCTTTCGAAGATTGCCCGCGTCGTCGACCTCCTGTCGAAACGCGCTCAAGTGCAGGAGCGGCTTACGACTCAGATCGCGGATGCTCTGGACGAAGGATTGAGTCCCCGCGGTGTATTCGTCGTTATCGAGGCAGAGCACCTTTGTATGACGATGCGCGGCGTCGAGAAACCGGGGTCCATGACGCTGACTTCGGCCGTGCGCGGCTTGTTCCGCAACGACCCGCGAACTCGTGCGGAGGCCATGGCGCACATCGGACACAGGATGTGACGTGAAGCAGAGGCGGTTCGTGCCGATGATCGTGCTCGCGATAGTCGGCGTGACCGCCATCACGATAAACGCGGCGGTGTTCATCGCCGGGCGCGACGGCATCGAACCTCTTCCGATCGTGGAGAAGGCGAACGGAAAGCTCGCGTTCGGCAGCGATCGCGAAGGCAGCGACGACATCTATGTCATGTGGAGCGACGGCAGCGGTCTCGCGCAGCTCACCGACACCGAAGGGTCCGACAACTATCCGGACTGGTCACCCGACGGGAAGCGGATCGCTTTCACCAGCGAGCGCGAGCACAACACCGACATCTACGTGATGGGCGAGGACGGAACGCAAGTCGAACGGCTGACCGCCCACCCCGAGTTGGATGGTTACCCCGTTTGGTCGCCCGACGGCTCGAGGATCGCTTTCATGAGCGACCGTGACGGGAACTTCGAGATCTACTCGATGAACGCCGACGGCAGCGAAGTCACGAACCTTACCCGTGATCACGGCTTCGACAGCGACCCGACATGGTCTCCCGACGGGACCAAGATCGCCTATACGAGCAACCGAACCGGCCGCGTGGCCATCTACGTCATGAACGCCGACGGGACGGGCCGCGTGAAGCTCTCGCACGGAGAGGACATTCAGGAGGACTACGCGAGCTGGTCGCCGGACGGTTCCAAGATCGCCTTCATGAGCGACCGTGATGGTTCCTCGTTCGGGATCTATTTGATGAACGCCGACGGCTCGGGCGTGAGGCGACTTACGACGAGCGATGAGGAACACGACTACCCGAACTGGTCGCCCGACGGCACCAAGCTCGTCTTCAACGCGTACTCGGAGGCGGGGTCGAGGATCAGCCTGATCGACATGGTTGGAGGCGGGGAACGCTCTCTCACCGACGATCTGAGCAACAGCTGCTGCGCAGCTTGGCAGCCGGTCCCGATCGCATAGTTCGGGCGGCCGCCGGCCCGGCTACGATTGGGTCGTGAAACGCGAATCGGTTCCCTGGCGCGTCGGAGCGCGCGAGTTCGATTGCAACGAGCGCACCCTCGTCATGGGGATCCTGAACGTCACTCCCGATTCGTTCGCCGACGGCGGACGTTATTCGGGCTTGGACGAGGCCGTGAAGCACGGAATTCAGATGGCTGCCGACGGTGCGGATTTCGTCGACGTCGGGGGCGAATCGACGCGCCCGGGCTCGGACCCCATTCCCGAGGGCGAGGAGCGCGACCGTGTCGTTCCCGTGATCGAAGCCCTGGTGGCCGAGATCGGAGCGCCAATCTCGATCGACACGCGAAAGGCTGAGGTCGCTTCCGACGCGGTGTCCGCCGGCGCGACGATCGTGAACGACGTCTCGGCCGGAGCCGACCCGAAGATGTTCGGCGTAGTTGCCGGCACCGGCGCCGCCATGGTCCTCATGCATATGAAGGGCGAACCGAAGACCATGCAGAAGGCCCCGCACTACGACGACGTCGTCGCGGAAGTACACGAGTTCCTCGAGGAACGGCTCAGTGCCGCCGTCGCGGCCGGGATCGAATTCGAAAGGCTCTGTGTTGATCCCGGTTTGGGATTCGGAAAGGGTTTCGAGCACAACATCACTCTTATGCGCGAGCTGGAATCGTTGCGGGACCTCGGCCGCCCGATTTTGGTCGGGCCTTCGCGCAAATCCTTCATCGGCCAGATCCTCGACGCGGAAGTCGACGAGCGGCTCGAGGGAACGGCCGGCGCGGTGGCGCTGCTGGTCGAACGCGGCGCGAACATCGTTCGGGTTCACGACGTCAGGGAGATGGTCCGGGTCGTTCGCGTCGTCGAGGCGATCGCGAGGGGCCGGTGATTCCCTGCTCGGACGAAGGCGAGGGTCCCGCGGTCCTGCTGCTGCACGGATCGGAGTCGTCTTCTGCAATGTGGAAGGAGCTCGTGCCCCTGCTCGTCCCGTGGATGCGCGTGATCGTTCCCGACTTCGGTGACTCCGCAGACGCGCGCGATCGCGCAGCCGCCGTCCGGGAGCTTCTTGAAGAACTCCAAGTGACTGAGGAGTTCGCGGCGGTCGGCCACGATAGCGGCGGCGATGTTGCACAGATCCTTGCCCTCGAGGGCGGCGTCAAGACGCTCGTCCTGTTCGGCTGCAAGCCGGCGGCACCGATCGAGGAACTCGAACGGCTCGAGATGCCGGCGTTCCTTCTTTGGGGCGAGGACGACGAGATCGTGCCGCACGCGGTGGCGGAGGGGCTGAGCGACGCGCTCGACGCTTCGACGCTTGCCCTCATCCCGGGCTGCGGCCACAGCCCTATAGAGGAAGACATCGCGACGGCCGGCCCGCTCGTTTACGAGTTCCTGCGAGCGAGGTTCCTCGGAAGATCACATGGACACTCCGAGGAGCCGATCCCGATCGAAGTTCTGACGCAGCGGCCGGAGCCGCCACGATGACCACCGCCCGGCTCCGCCTCGAGGGCATCCGCGCAAGCGGGATACACGGCGTCAACCCCGAGGAACGGGAGAGGGCGCAGGAGTTCGTGATCGGTCTCGAGGTCGTCGTCGACGCGACCAGTGATGCGTTGCAGGACACGGCCGACTATCGCGGGATCTCGGAATGCGCGCGCGAAGTTGTGGAGGGGAATTCGTACGGCCTGCTCGAAACGCTCGCCGATGCGGTAGCGAGGGCGGTGTTCGACTTGGGGGCCGTCAAGGAAGTGACGGCCAGGGTTCACAAACTGGGAGCCGCGGCCTCGCTCGGCATCGACGACGTCTCGGCCGAGGTCACGATCCGCTGAAGGCCTACCTCGGGCTCGGATCCAACCTTGGCGACCGCCTCGCCAATCTCCAATCGGCCGTAGACCAATTGCGTTCGACTCCCCGGATTCGAGTCGTTCGCTCCTCCCGTGTCTACGAAACCGATCCCGTGGGCGGTCCCCAACAGCCCGACTACTTGAACGCCGTCATAGAGGCCGAAACCGATCTGTCCGCGCACGAGCTGTTGGCGGCCTGCCGTCGCGTCGAGGACGGGCTCGGGAGGGAGCGGGGCGAGCTGTGGGGGCCGAGGACCATCGACATCGACATCCTGACCTACGGCCGGGAGGAGATCGCGGACGACGAGCTCACGGTGCCGCATCCACGAATGCACGAACGCGCATTCGTCCTGATCCCCCTTCTGGAGTTGGACGCCGATCCGCCATTGCCCGGCGGCCGTCGCGCGGCCGACCTCCGCCTCGACGCGCTGTCGCTCGGGGGCGTGCGGCCGTTTGCCCCTCCCCTCGAGACTGGCTGAGGTGCGATACTCCTCGAGCGATGGACATCGCGATCGTGGGGGCGGGGAAGGCCGGGACGGCGCTTGCCGTCCTTTGGGCCGAAGTGGGACACCGCATAGTCGCGGTGTCGGGCCGCCGCGATACCCGTGAGCGTGTGGAGAAGTACCTCCCCGAGACTCCTGTTCTCGCCGCGCCCGACGCGGCGCGGAAGGCCGAAGTAGTCGTTATCGGGGTCCCCGACGACGCGATCCTGGCCGTATGCATCGGCTTGTCCGAACGACAGTCGTTTCACTCCGACCAGTGGGTGGTTCACCTCTCCGGCGGGTCGAGCCTCAGACTCCTCGAATCGGCGAAGAACCGCGGCGCACGCATCCTCTCGCTTCATCCGCTGCAGACGTTCCCCGATGTGGACTCGGCGATCGAGCGCATACCGGGAAGCGCCGTCGCAGTCACGGCCGAACGCGAGTCCGGCTACATGCTCGGCGAGCAATTGGCGAAGCATGCCCGCGGGAACCCATTCCGCCTGCCGGATGAGCAAAAGGCGATCTATCACGCGGCGGCGGTATTCGCCTCCAACTACATCGTGGCGTCGACCGCGCAGGCCGAGGCGTTGATGGAGTCGATCGACCTTCCCGATCCGCGCGAACTTTTCATGCCGCTCTCGCGCGCGAGCCTCGAGAACGTTGCGCTGAAGGGATCCGAGAACGCGATCACGGGACCTGCGTCACGAGGAGATGCCGGGACGGTCGAAACACACCTTCGCGCGCTGGCAGACGCCGCTCCCGAGGCCGTCCAGCCTTATGCGGCGCTGGCCCGCGTGGCCATGGACCTCGCCGAGAAGTCGGGAAAGCTCACGCCCGAGCAACGGTCTGCGGTAGAAAAGGTGCTCACCGAGTGGAAGTAGTCCGCACTGCGGACGAAATCATTCAAGCCAGCACGGCCGCGCAACGAGAACAAAAAGCGATCGGTTTCATTCCCACTATGGGCGCGCTTCACAACGGGCATCTCTCGTTGATTCGGCGCGCACGCCAGGAAAACGACCGGGTCGTCGTTTCGATATTCGTCAACCCTCTTCAGTTCGGTCCGTCCGAAGACTTCGAGCGGTATCCGCGAATGGAGCGAAAGGATGCCCGAATGGCCGAAGGCGAGGGGACGGACTTGTTGTTCTTGCCGAGCGAGCACGAGCTATACCCCGATGGGGAACCGGAACCGATTGACCCGGGCCCCAAGGGCCGCGTCCTCGAGGGAGCTTCGCGGCCGAGCTATCTCGGAGGCTTGCTTGCCGTCGTCGATCGCCTGTTTAGTCTCGCGGTGCCGGATCGCGCGTACTTCGGCGAGAAGGACTGGCAACAGTTGATCCTGGTTAGGTGGATGGCCGCCGTGAGGCACCCCGGGCTTGAGGTAGTCGCCTCTCCAACCGTTCGTGAACGAGACGGGCTCGCGATGTCGTCGCGCAATTCCTATCTGAACGCGGAACAGCGGGCGGCTGCCGTTTGCCTGTACGAAGCTCTTCAGGGCGCGAAGGCGATGTTCGACGCCGGGGAGCGCGACGCGCGAGTACTCGTCGCCGGGATGGTGAAACGCCTCGAAGCGGAGCCAATTGCCGAGCTGGACTATGCGGCGGTTGTGGACGAGGAGACCTTCGAGGTATTCGAACGGATCGAAGGCCGCGCGCGAGCTCTGATCGCCGCCCGGATCGGTGAGGCTCGCCTGATCGACAACATGCGGCTGGGCGGCTGACCTGCCAAAATGGGGCACGGCAAGCGACCCCCAGAAGGAGGCGGTTGACCATGTTGCTCGCGATCGACGTCGGCAACACCGAGACGCTGATAGGCATCTTCAAGGGTGAGGAGCTCGCCTGGCACTGGCGGCTCTCCACCGTCCCCGACCGAACCGCCGACGAGCACGCTCTCATGTACTCCGGGCTGCTCGAGCAACAGGGCCTCGCGTTCTCCAAGGAAGTAACCGGAGTCGTGATCTCGTCCGTAGTCCCTACGACCACGCTTGCGCTGCGTGACATGGTCGAACGCTATTCGCACTTCGAACCCTTGGTCGTCGAGCCGGGCATCAAGACCGGAGTCTCGATCCTGATAGACAATCCCCGGGAGGTCGGGGCCGACCGAGTCGTTAACTCGCTCGCGGCCTTCACCCGCTACGGCGGTCCCTGTATCGTGGTCGACTTCGGGACGGCGACCAACTTCGACGTCGTTTCGTCCAAGGGGGAGTATCTGGGAGGGGCCATAGCTCCCGGCTTGCAGGTGGCGGCTGAGGGTCTTTACTCGGCCGCGGCGCGGCTGACCGGGGTCGAGCTTGCCGCGCCGGAATCAGTGGTCGGTAAGAACACCGTCGAAGCGGTTCAATCGGGACTCGTCTTCGGCGCGGCATCCGAGGTGGACGGAATGGTCGATCGGATCAAAAAGGAGCTGGGTCCCGCCGTCGTCGTCGCAACGGGCGGGCTCGCGCCGGTGATCGTTCCGCATTGCCACACGATCGACCACGACGATCCTTGGCTGACTCTGGAGGGGCTGCGGTTGATCTTCGAGAAGAACGCCGAATGACGGAAGGCCACCGCGAGAAGGAAGTCCTCAAGTCCCGCCGCGACAGCCTGGAGCGCCTGCGGTCCAAGGGAATCGAACCGTTCGCGCTCGACTACGAGGTGGACGCTCGCGCCGCGGAACTTCATGAGCGTTTCGGCGAGCTTGCCGCGGATCGAATCGAGGACGAACGCTTCTCCATTGCCGGACGCGTGGTGATGAAACGGGACATCGGCAAGCTCGTGTTCCTGGTTCTTCGCGGCTCGACCGGCGACATCCAGGTCGTCTGCGACAAAGGGAACATGAGCGCCGAGCAGTTCGATCTCCTCGAGGATGTGGACATGGGCGACATCGTCGGGGCGCGAGGCCGCATCGGGACGACTAAAAAAGGCGAACTCTCGATCTTCGCCGACGAACTCGTCATGTTGACGAAGGCCCTTCGGCCGCTGCCGGAGAAGTGGCACGGCCTGAAGGATCCGGATCTGCAGCAGAGGCGGCGATACGTCCACCTAATAGTGGACGAAGCGCCCAGGCGCTACATTCTCGCCCGCGCGGCGGTGCTGAAGGCGATGCGCAAGGTTCTGGACGATCGTGAGTTCGTGGAGGTCGAGGGCCCGATGCTTCAGCAAGTGGCCGGCGGGGCGATGGCGCGGCCGTTCACGACCTATCACAACGTCCTCGACATGGAGATGAAACTGCGAATCTCGCTCGAGCTGTTCCTGAAGAGGCTGCTGGTCGGAGGCGTGGAGCGCGTCTACGAGATCGGACGGAACTTCCGAAACGAGGGCATCGACCGGGACCACAACCCGGAATTCACGATGCTCGAGGCCTACCAGGCCTTCGGCGACTACAACACGATGATGGAGTTGTCGGAGACTTTGATCATCGAGAGCGCCAGGGCGGTGGCGCCTGTGATGGGCCGCGACGAAGCGAACCCATCAATCTCGTTCGCCGGTAAGGAGATCGCTCTCACCGTCCCGTTCCGCCGCATCACGATCCTTGGGTCCGTTTCCGATGCGACCGGAGAGCAGATCACTTTGGAGCGGAGCGACTTACGAGCGATAGCCGAGAAACACGGTGTGCCGCTCGACGAAGCATGGGGTCCGGGAAAGATCGTGCAGGAGATGTTCGAGAAACTGGTCGAGCCGAACATCGTCGAACCCACTTTCGTCATGGACTTCCCTCGCGAGGTCTCGCCTCTCGCGCGGCCTCATCGCGACGACCCCGGGTTGACCGAGCACTTCGATCTGGTTATCGGAGGACTGGAACTTGTAACCGCGTTCTCGGAACTGACGGATCCCGACGAGCAGCGAGCGAAGTTCGAGGATCAGCTGAAGTTAAAGGAAATGGGTGCGGAGGAAACGCATCCGCTCGATGAGGATTTCCTTCGAGCATTGGAGCACGGCATGCCGCCGGCAGGTGGCCTCGGACTCGGGATCGACCGGTTGCTCATGCTGCTAACCGACGCGCCGTCGCTGCGAGATCTGATCATGTTCCCGTCCCACCGCCCTGAAGAGGGTTAGGGGACTAGGCGCCGTTCGTCGCTTCGTCGACTTCCGGCCGCGCGACTTCGGTGATCGCGTCGACCAGTTCCTGTAGCCCTCCGCCCTTCGCGATGAATCCACGCGCGCCGGCGCCCCTGGCCTCGCGCTCGAGCGCGGGGTCGGCGTGCGCGGTCAAGATGATTACGGGAAGGTCCGGACGCTTTCGGTGAATCCGTCGCATCGCCTCGGTCCCTGATACACCCGGCATAGACAGATCCATGAGTACGACGTCGGGGCCCTGGGATAGGGCTGCCTCGTATGCGGCGTCTCCGTCCGCGGCTTCGGCTACGACTTCGACGTCGCTCACGAGATTGAGCGTGGCGACCAGCGCCCGGCGAAAGCCGGAGTGATCGTCGACTACCAGGACCCGCATTGACCCGCCCCTCCCCGGGCTGGGCCCGGGCTCACGATGCTTAATAATGGCAGGTTCCCCTGACGATTTGGGGCTAGTCAATGAGGGCCGGACTTGTCACTCCGGCCCAAATCCGCCCCTTCCCGGCAGATTTCCACAACCTGCGCTCATCTCAGCCCCGTGCTCGGTCGAATAAGCATGTAGAGGAATTTGTTGAAAACCATGCGGGAAGACAGGGGAACCGCGCGAAAAGGTGGGTTAGGCACGCCCCAGGGGTATAATTCCTCGCGGAGGGCGCTCCAAGGGCGCAGATGCGCTACTCGGGGCGCTCGAACTTCCTCGGGGGTAGGACGGAGTCCGAGGATCCCCGGGGCCCGGAAACGCGACGGGCTGCCCCAGCCCGGAGGAAGTTGACATATGTTCGAACGCTTCACGGACCGCGCAAGGCGGGTTGTGGTTCTCGCCCAAGAAGAGGCGAGGATGCTCAACCACAACTACATCGGGACCGAACACATCCTGCTCGGTCTGATCCACGAGGGCGAAGGCGTTGCCGCAAAGGCGCTCGAGTCGCTGAACATCTCGCTCGAGGCCGTGCGCCAGCAGGTCGAGGAGATCATCGGCCAGGGACAAGCCGCGCCCACCGGGCACATCCCGTTCACGCCGCGCGCGAAGAAGGTTCTCGAGCTGTCGCTTCGCGAGGCTCTTCAGCTAGGCCACAACTACATCGGAACCGAACACATCCTGCTCGGGTTGATCCGCGAGGGTGAAGGCGTCGCCGCTCAGGTGCTGCAGAAGCTCGGCGCCGACCTGTCGCGCGTTCGCCAGCAGGTCATTCAGCTTTTGTCCGGCTACACGGGCGGGCGCGAGTCCACCTCGACCGAACAGACGCCGCAGGGCTCGATGGTGCTCGATCAGTTCGGAAGGAATCTCACGCAGCTCGCCAGGGACGGGAAGCTCGACCCTGTAATCGGACGCGAGAAGGAGATCGAGCGCGTGATGCAGGTCCTGTCCCGCCGGACGAAGAACAACCCGGTGCTGATCGGTGAGCCCGGCGTTGGGAAGACCGCGATCGTCGAAGGTCTCGCACAGGACATAGTGAAGGGCGACGTCCCGGAGACACTCAATGGGCGACAGATCTACACGCTCGACCTGGGCGCGCTGGTTGCCGGCTCGCGCTACCGCGGCGATTTCGAGGAACGGTTGAAGAAGGTCCTGAAGGAGATCCGCACGCGCGGCGACATCATCCTGTTCATAGACGAGTTGCACACTCTCGTCGGCGCCGGCGCGGCCGAGGGCGCGATCGACGCTGCCTCGATCCTGAAGCCGATGCTGGCACGCGGAGAACTGCAGACGATCGGCGCGACCACTCGCGACGAGTACCGCAAGTACCTCGAGAAGGACGCGGCCCTGGAGCGAAGGTTCCAGCCGATCGACGTCAACCAGCCGACCGTCGCACACACGATCGACATATTGAAGGGGCTCCGCGACCGGTACGAGGCTCACCACCGCGTCTCCTACACGGACGAGGCGCTGGTGGCTTCGGCGAACCTGGCCGATCGCTACATCTCGGACCGGTACCTCCCCGACAAGGCCATCGACCTGGTCGACGAGGCCGGCAGCCGCATGCGTATACGCCGCATGACGGCCCCGCCCGACGTGCGCGAGGTCGACGAGCGCATAGCCGACATACGTATGAAGAAGGAGTCCGCCATAGACGCTCAGGACTTCGAGGGCGCCGCGCGCATGCGCGACGAGGAGCGCCAGATGCTCGAGGAGAAGGAACGCCGCGTTGGCGAGTGGAAGTCGGGCGAGATGGACGTTCTCTCGGAGATCGACGAAGAGGAGATCGCCGAGGTTCTCTCGAACTGGACCGGGATCCCCGTGTTCAAACTCACCGAGGAGGAGACCGAGAAGCTCATCCGCATGGAGGACGAGCTGCACAAGCGGATCGTCGCCCAGCAGGAAGCGGTCGCGGCCGTCTCGAAGTCCATCAGGCGCACGCGCGCAGGTTTGAAGGATCCGAAGCGTCCTTCCGGTTCGTTCATCTTCCTGGGGCCGTCGGGCGTCGGGAAAACGGAGCTTTCGAAGGCGCTCGCGGAGTTCCTGTTCGGCGACGAGGACTCGCTGATCCAGCTGGACATGTCCGAGTACATGGAGAAGCACACCGTGTCGCGTTTGATCGGTTCGCCTCCCGGCTACGTCGGATACGAGGAGGGCGGACAGCTAACCGAAGCGGTCCGTCGCAAGCCGTTCTCCGTGGTTCTCTTCGACGAGATAGAGAAGGCGCACCCGGACGTGTTCAACACGCTGCTTCAGATCCTCGAGGACGGGCACCTGACCGACGCCCAGGGTCACGAAGTCGATTTCAAGAACACGATCATCATCATGACTTCGAACCTCGGAACCCGCGACATCGCCAAGGGTGTCACGGTCGGATTCGCCGTGGCCACCGACGAGAGCGGAAGCTACGACAAGATGAAGGGCAAGGTGATGGAGGAGCTCAAGCACTCCTTCCGTCCCGAGTTCCTCAACCGAATCGACGAGGTCATAGTGTTCCGTGCGCTCACACGCGACAACGTGAAGTCGATCGTGGACCTCATGATGAAGCGAGTTCGCGACCAACTGAAGTCCAAGGATCTCGACGTCGAGCTGAGCGACGCGGCCAAGGACGTGCTTGCCGACAAGGGTTACGACCCGTCACTCGGTGCGCGGCCGTTGCGGCGCACCATTCAGCGGCTGGTCGAGGATCCCCTCTCGGAGAAGCTCCTCTACAAGGAGTTCCGGGCCGGGCAGACGATCATCGTGGACGCGCAGGACGGGGAGCTCGTATTCGAGGCTCCTTCGCCGCCCGACGTCCCGCCGGTCGAACTGGCCGGCCAGTCGGAGGGCTAGCACAGCCCTCTGCAGCAAGACTGTCGTACCCCCTTGCTAGTGTCCGCGCATGGCCAAAGTGCGCTCTTCGTTGGCGTGTACTTCGTGTGGCCAGCCCTCGTCGCAGTGGGCGGGAAAGTGCGCCGGGTGTGGCGCATGGGGAACCATCGAGGAGGCGTCTCCCCGCGTCGCAGGTAAGACGCGTGCCGGGCCGTCTGCTCTCGCGATCGGAGGAATCGACGAACGCGGAATCCCGACCGGCTTCGCCGGCTTCGATCGGGTACTCGGTGGCGGTCTCGTTCCCGGATCGGTCGTTCTCCTTTCGGGAGAGCCGGGGATCGGCAAGTCGACGCTGCTCCTACAGCTGGTATCGGCCCTGTCGTCCGCCGGGCTCCCCTGTCTTCTCGCCTCTGGAGAGGAATCGCACGGACAGGTCTCTGGCCGTGCCGCCCGTCTTGGAGTCGGATCCGAGCGAGTCTCGTTCATGAACGGAAGGGACCTCGCATCTGTCGTAGAGGCAACGATGGATCTTCGGCCGGCGCTCCTCGCCGTCGACTCCATCCAGACCATGCGGGGCCCGGAGGCGACCGGGATCGCCGGTGGGACCGCACAGGTTCGGGCGTGTGCGGACGCGCTGGTTGGGCTGGCCAAGGAAAGCGGCGTGTCGGTCCTCATGACCGGGCACGTAACGAAGGACGGCGATCTCGCCGGACCTAGAACGCTGGAGCACGCCGTCGACGTGGTCTTGGCCTTCGACGGCGACCCGCGCTCGGGGCGGCGCGTCCTTGCCGGCGGGAAGAACCGATTCGGCCGGGAGGGCGAGGTCGCGTGGTTCGAGATGGCGTCGGACGGCCTGCACGAGGTCGATGCGGCGGAACTCGCGGGGGAATCCGGTCCGGGGTCCGCCGTGGCGCTCCCTCTCGCGGGGCGGCGCGCGCTGGCGGTCGAGGTTCAGGCTCTTGCCGTGCCCACGGAGGGTCCCTCGAAGCGGCAAGTCACCGGGCTGGACCCGCGGCGTTTCCAATTGATCGCCGCAGTCGTCGATCGGACGCTCGGGATCCCACTCGCACGTTCTGAGCTCTACGGCGCGGTCTCGGGGGGAATTCGCGTTGATGATCCGGGGAGCGATCTGGCCGTCGCGGCGGCGCTTGCATCGGCAGCTACGGGTGCGGCAGTGCCATCCGGATGTGCTTTCGCGGGCGAGGTTGGTCTCACCGGAACCCTTCGTTCGCCGCCGGGGATGGCGCAGCGGATTTCGGCAGCCGAGACTGCCGGCATAGTCGCCGTAGTTGCGCCGTCCGGAGAGGGTTCGGGCGGCACTCGAGTAGTCCAAGTGGGGCATCTAATGGAAGCCCTCTCCTTTGCCCGTTCGCGCGGCGCATCAAAGGCTTCCTCAACGCGTCATCGCCCTGACCAGCGGGGACTTCGCCGGACCCCCGAAAATGCCCGCTGACCTGCGGTTTTGGGTTGCGTCGCTGAGCGGTCCGTGATAAGATTTGATCCTCTTACCCGCCCGCTTCGATTGGAGAATGCGTGTTCCGAAAAGGCGATACGGTAGTCCATCCGGAGCACGGCGCGGCAATCATCGAAGACCTCTGTACACGGGAATTCCAGGGCGAGCGGAAACGCTATCTGAAGCTCCGAGTCGTACACGGCGACCTCACGGTGAACGTGCCCGTTGAGAGCACCGACGAGGTAGGCCTCCGCGACGTAGTAAGCAAGCAGCAGGTCAAGAAGGTGCTCAAAGTCCTCAAGGAAGAGGAATCCCGCATGGCCGCCAACTGGAGCCGGCGATTCAAGAACAACATCGAAAAGCTCCGCTCGGGAGACATTTTCCAGGTAGCCGAAGTAGTGCGGAATCTCTCCATCCGAGAGCGTGAGAAGGGCCTTTCCGCCGGCGAGAAGCGAATGGTCGCCAAGGCCCGCCAGATCCTCATCTCCGAGCTCACTTTCGCAACCGGCGAGACCGAGGAAGAGGCGACCGCCTCGATCGACAAGGTCCTCGACGACTCCCACGCGGCGCGAATCCCGGTCGAGGCGTAGCTCGCCGGAGGTCATCCGGCGCCCCCCAGTGTCAATTGCGGTTTGCTTGCAGCGGGGCTTTGCACCCGCCAGGGTAGGCACATGACCAAGCCGAGGATCCAGCGCAAAGCCACACAGCCCAGACTCGTCGAGCTCGTCCGGCTGATTTGGGTGGCAATGCTCGGTACGGCCGGATTCGAGGTCGCCACGCATCTTGGCGCAGACACCGCCGCCAAGACCGTCCTGGGCGTGTTCCTCGGCGCGGCCATCGGCTATGTGATCGGGGGTGTCCTGGGCCGCTCCACCCAAACCGCCGTGTCGGGACTCGAGCGCGAACTCCGCAGAACTCCTGGTCCCGAAATGGCCACCGGCGTTGCCGGTTTGCTGGTCGGGCTGATCGTCGCCTTCCTCGTCTCATTCCCACTCCTCCGATTGCCTCCTGGCGCTGCTTGGCCGGCTATCGCGTTCGTTTACATCGTGATGTCAACGCTCGGCTATCGCGTGGGGCGTTCGAGATACGAGGAGCTGCTGCGTCTGTTCGGATTGAAGCCGCGCGTTGCAGGAGCCGGGCATTCCGACATCAGCGTGATCGACACGAGCGCGCTGATCGACGGCCGGATCTCCGATCTGGTCGCAACCGGGTTCCTCTCTGGTTCGCTCTTGGTGCACAACGGCGTGTTGAGCGAACTGCAAACGATCGCCGACTCCTCCGACGATAAGAGGCGCGTCAGGGGAAGGCGGGGCCTCGACGTCCTGAGGGCGCTCCAGCGCGACCCCCACGTGCAGGTGGCCCTCGTAGACGAGGAGGGAGTGACGGACGTAGACGCCGCCCTCGTGAGGCTGGCCAAAGAACGCGGCGCGGCACTCGTTACGGTCGACGCAAACCTGGCAAAGGTCGCGGACGCGACTTCGGTGCGCGTGCGTTCTGTCAACGCACTGGCTTCCGCTTTGCACACCCAGTTCGCAGCCGGTGAGGAGATCGTCGTTCGCATGACGAAGGAAGGGCGCGAACACGGACAAGGGGTCGGATACCTGGACGACGGAACGATGGTAGTCGTCGAGGATGCGTCGGAACTTCTGGGGAATGACGTGAAGGTTCGCATCACCAACACCCTTCAGACGACGAACGGCCGTATGGTGTTCGCGACGCTCGCCGGTACCGGCGAGTCGTGACGGCGGGGGCGGTCGCGATCATCCTCGCGGCCGGATCGGGTGAACGCATGGGCCGGGGAGAAGCGAAGGCGTTCATACCCATCTCTGGAAAGGCGATGCTTTCCCTAGCCGTCGCGGGTGCCGTGGCGTCCAGAGATGTTGCGTCGCTTGTGATCGCCGTCCCGAAGGGCACGGAAGACCGGGCGAGCGCGCTCTTGGGCACCGACAGACCCGTCACCTTCATTCCCGGGGGACGCACGAGGCAGGAGTCGGTGGCGCTTGCATTGGAAGCGATTCCCGTGGACTCGCATGTCGTGGTCTGCCACGACGCCGCCCGCCCGTTCGCTTCTCCGGCCCTTTTCTCCCGCGTGATCGAGTCACTCGATGAAGCCGAAGGCGCGGTACCGATCCTCCCCATAGTCGACACGGTCAAGCGCGTTGGTGACGGGATGCTGGTGACGACCGAGCCGAGAGAGCGCCTCGGGCTGGCGCAGACGCCACAGGCGTTTCGCGGCGACGTGTTGCGTGACGCGCACGACCGCGCGGTCGCATCCGGGACCACCTTCACCGACGACGCGGCGCTCGTGGAATGGGCGGGTTACTCGGTTAGGGCGGTTCCCGGTGAGGTGGAGAACTTCAAGGTGACGAGCCCCATGGATCTTGCCAGAGCGGAGCTGATGCTCGAAGCCTCGCGTCCCCAGAGCCGATGAGCGACAGGTTCGGGCTGGGGTTCGATGTCCACCCTCGTGAGATCGGCCGCGAGCTTTATCTCGGCGGCGTTCACTTCGAGGACGAACCGGGACTTGCCGGGCACTCAGACGCGGACGTTGTATGTCATGCGCTTGCGGATGCCCTGCTGGGTGCGTCGGCCCTCGGCGATGTCGGCGACCACTTTCGTCCCGGTGATCCGGGCGTCGAAGGAATCGCCGGGCTGGATCTGCTCGGACGGGTCGTCGGCATTCTTGCCGAAAAGGGAATCGTTCCGCGCTCTTGCGATGTAACGGTTTTGGCGGAGCGCCCCTCGATCGGAGATCACAGAGAGGAAATCCGGCGCAACCTGGCCGCCGCGCTCGGCGTGCCGGTGGACGCCGTGTCCGTGAAGGCGACGCGGCCCGAGGGGCTCGGTCTCGCCGGTGAAGGGGCGGCTTGTATCGCGCTCGCAGTCGCTTCATCCGAGTGAGTGTCGTAACCGGGAAGCGGGCGGTTCTCGAGGCAATCCGCTCAGGCCGCGCGACGGAAGTGTTGGTTTCCGGCTCTGCGCGGCGGACGGAGGGCCTTCGCGAGCTGCTTACGGAAGCCGAACGCAGCGGCACGCCGGTTCGAGAGGTCCTGCGAGGGGAGCTGGATGCCTTGGCCCGCAACCATCGCGGCGTGGCGGCGATTGCCGGCGAAACGCCTGAGCTATCCGAGCGCGAACTGGCTGATCGGCTTTTCGGCGACGACGCCATAGTCGTCGTCCTGGACGGAGTGACGGATCCACAGAACCTCGGGGCCTGCGCTCGGGCGGCGGAAGCGGCGGGGGCCGAGATGCTCGTGACGCGGGTTAAGCGTGCAGCAGGCGTGACGGCCGCCGCGATCCGGGCCTCCGCGGGGGCCTTGATGTTGCTCCCGCATGCTCGTGTGGCGAACATCCCCCGCGCGCTCGGCAGACTCAAGGACTCCGGGTTCACGGTGGTCGGCTTGGAGGCCTCCACGCCTAATTCGATCTACGACGAGGCCTGCCCTTCGGGGCGGATCGCGCTCGTGATCGGGTCGGAGGGATCGGGGATGTCGAGGCTGGTCCGAGAGTCGTGCGACCTTCTGCTTTCTGTCCCGATGCGCGGACAGGTTCAATCGCTCAACGCGGCAGCGACGGCTTCGGTTGCTCTCTTCGCATACGTCCTGCCGTCGCGGCGCTAGACTCGAACCTCCGCTGGCGTGGCGCAGTCCGGTAGCGCAAGCGATTTGTAATCGCTAGGTCGTCGGTTCGAATCCGACCGCCAGCTCAATGTCGTAGCCGGCCTCTACGATCAGCACATGTCGGATCAATTGCTCTTCGTGCTGGGGTTCGTGCTCGGGATCGTCCTAGCCGTCGTGCTCCTTCGCCGCGCGATCGAGGCCCGTTTCAAATCGGTCTGGGAACGCGGTGCGAGGGACGACGCCTTGGCCAGGAGCCGTGCGACCCTGAAGGGCAAGATAGGCGAGCAGCTTGCGCCGGTCCTGCCGGGTTTCGGCTTCCAGCCGTCAGACGCGAGGTTCCTCGGCAACCCTGTCGACTTCGTCGTATTCGACGGCTACACGACGGCCAAGGAGAACACTGGTGAAGAGGTGGACCGGGTCGTGTTCCTCGAGGTGAAACAAGGGACCGGCTCGCTCAGTACCGCGCAGCGAAGGGTGCGCGACTGCATCCTTGACGGTCGGGTCGAGTGGGAGGAGCTCAGGCTCGATTAGGCCGGCGGGGTTACCATTGGACCGAAATGCGCGGCCCCCTTGCCTTCCTCGTGGCTCTGTCGTTGACTCTCGGCGCCTGCAGCGGCGCCGCACAGACCCCCCGGGCGGCGCAGCCGGCCTCGCCGACGGTCTTCGCCGCCGTCCAACAGCCCAAACCCGTCGCGTCGAAGGAGATCGAACCCGTCGAGAGCGGGGCGCGGCCGCAGGGCGGCGTCTCCCTCGAGGTTTGGAACCGCCCGGACCCGGCGGCGCCTTCGTTCCATATGAAGACACTCAACCCGCTGAATCAGGAACTGACGATGCCGATCAACTCCATGCATGAGGGTGCCGGGATCAAGGACTGGTACGAGGTCCTGCTGCCGGACAAGCCGAACGAATCGACCGGCTGGGTTCGCGCCAGGGACATAAACGTGGTCGCTCTCCACGAACGTATCGTCATCGATCTTTCCAAGTACACCCTCACCCACTTCAGGGACGAGAAGGTCGTCGATCGGTTCAAGGTCGGGATCGGACAGCCTCAGTGGCCCACGCCGACGGGAACCTATTACGTCTGGGCGCGAGTGCCGCAGCCCGGCTCGAGCGGGCCCTACGGCGCCTACGCGCTGGGTCTCAGCGCATTCTCGAAGGTCCTCACGGATTGGCCGGGCGGCGGCCGCGTCGCCATCCACGGAACCGCGAATCCCGGCGATACCGGAAGGAAGGTTTCGCACGGCTGTATCCGTGTCTTCAACCGCGACGTTTTGAAGCTGAAGCGGGTGCCGATCGGAACCCCCGTAATAATCGAACGATAGGCGGCCGCGCGGGCTTCATTTAGACTCGGCGCTATGACTCACGCGTCCCCTTGGGAGGCGGCCCTCTCCCAGCTCGATGAAGCCGCTGATCTCATAGATCTCGATCCGGGCGTGCACGAGACGCTTCGATATCCCAAACGCACCCTCACGGTTTCCGTTCCGACGAAGATGGACGACGGCTCGGTACAGGTGTTCACGGGCTTTCGGGTGCACCACAACACGTCGCGGGGGCCATCCAAGGGAGGGATTCGTTACCACCCGGATGTGGACATGGACGAGGTCAAAGCGCTCGCCATGTGGATGACCTGGAAGTGCGCTGTGGTCGGGATACCGTACGGCGGCGCGAAGGGCGGAGTCGTCGTCGATCCGAAGGTACTTTCGAAGGGCGAGCTGGAGCGCATGACGCGCCGGTACGCGTCCGAGATCCTGCCCCTGATCGGTCCGGAACGCGACATACCCGCGCCCGATGTCGGTACCGACGAGCAGATCATGGCTTGGATCATGGATACGTACTCGATGAACATCGGCTACTCGGTTCCGGGGGTCGTCACGGGCAAGCCGCTCGCGGTGGGGGGTTCCGTCGGGCGCGGCGAAGCGACGGCGCGAGGCGTCGTCTTCATCACGCGAGCCACCTTGATGGAGCTGGGCAGGTCGATCGAGGGCACTCGCGTCGCGATCCAGGGATACGGAAAGGTGGGCGCCCCGGCCGTCGCCCTGTTGAGCGAACTCGGCTGCACGGTGATCGCGGTTGCGGACGTTCACGGAGGTATTTACAACCCGGGTGGGATCTCTCCCGCCGAACTGGCCGAACATCACGCGGCCTCAGGGCAGGTGCAGGGGCTGGAGGCCACCGAATCGATCACTAACGCCGAGTTGCTCACGATCGACGCCGACATATTGGTCCCCGCCGCTATGGAGGGGCAGCTCACCGAGGAGAACGCCGGCCTCGTCAAGGCTTCGATAGTCGTCGAAGCCGCGAACGGCCCGACGACCCCCGAGGCGGATGCGATCTTCCACGAACGCGGCGTTCACGTGGTTCCCGACATTCTCGCCAACTCGGGTGGAGTCACTGTCTCGTATTTCGAATGGGTGCAGGGCCTGCAGGCGTTCTTCTGGGACGAGGATGAGGTCAACGAAGAGCTTCGTACGGTGATGGAAAAGGGCTATAGGGACGTCCTTGCCGTAGCAGAGGAACGCAAGGTCCCCATGCGACTCGCCGCCACGGCGCTCGGCGTGTCGCGCGTCGCCGAGGCACACCGCACCCGGGGCCTTTACCCCTGAAACGCAGGGCTTGTGCTTGCACGACCTCGATCTGCTGTTAGCCTCGAAGCCGATGGAAGAAGGCCTGGACGAGCGTTCGCGCGCGATTCTCGATTTCGAACGGGGATGGTGGAAGCTTTCCGGTTCCAAGGAAAGGGCGATCCGTGAGCGCTTCGGGCTCTCGTCCGCAAGGTATCACCAGTTGCTCACGCGGATCATCGATCGCTCGGATGCCCTGAGGTACGATCCCATGCTGGTCCGGCGATTGAGAAGGCTTCGGGAAGCACGCCGCAAGAAACGGTACGCGCGCGGGCTGGGACACGAGGGTTAGATGGCTACAAGCTCCTTGAAGTTCGTTGTCGGCGCCGCGGCGGTGGTGGTCGGCATCGTGGTTCTCGCTCAAGCGTTCGAGAGTCCGGGCGTGCCGGCCGCGCAACCCACAGCAACGGCGAGTCCGAGCCCCGAGCCTGCCAAGGACGGGCCCAAGAAGGACCAGAAACCCGCCAAACAGGACGGCGGGCCGGCCGGGCAGCCGGATCAGCCGGCCGGACAACAGGATCAGCCGGCCGGGCAAGACGGAGCGCAGGTCCAGGGAGTCGAGGTCGGCGTCTTCAACGGAACCGACGAGACCGGGCTTGCCGACAGGGTTGCGAAGCAACTCGAGCGACGGGGATACGTCGCCGGGCAGGTCGGTAATTCCGACGACGTCGGTGCGTCCGCTTCGTTGACCGAGACCACGCTTTACTATCGGGCCGGCCCCGACAAAGTCGAGGCTGAGGAACTCGCCGACTCGTTCTTCGAGGGTGCCGCGGTTCGAAAGCTGACCAAGGACATCGACGTCGACAAGGCAGTGCAGGTAGCGATCCTCATCGGCTCCGACTTCAACGCTTAGCCCCAGGGGCGAGTGGATCCCCTCAGTGCGCTTCGCGAGCGCGCCGCCGAGGCGGGCATATTCCTCGACTTCGACGGAACCCTCTCCGAAATAGTTCCCCTTCCCGCGCAGTCAAGTCCGGTCGGCGGGGCGCTCGAGGTCGTCGGGTCGTTGGTTTCCACTTACCGGCTGGTCGCGGTTATCTCCGGCCGACCGGCGGACGACGTGTCCCGCTTGCTGCCCGTAGACGGCGTGAGGATAGAGGGACTCTACGGACTGAACGGCGACTTGCAGATGGAGGGATTGCTCGAACAGGTTGAAAGGGCAGTTTCGCGCGTCCCGGAGGCGTGGGTGGAATCCAAGGGCGGATCGATCGCCGTTCACTACCGTGCTGCTGCCGACCCGTCGCAGGCCCGGCGCGTTCTCGCGCAGGATCTTCGAAGGATCGCGGAGGAGGCCCGAGGTCTGGACGTCATCGAAGGGAAGATGGTGCTCGAGCTGGTCCCGTCCGGCCGCTCGCGAAAGGGTGGCGCCGTCGAGAAACTGGTGCGGGAGTTCGGGCTTAACGCAGCGCTCTATGCCGGAGACGACTTTGCCGATCTAGAGGCTTTCGAGGCTCTCGAGCGCATGGCGGGCGACGGGTTCCTCGGCGTGAAGGTGGCCGTGGACGGCGAGGAAACTCCCGAGGAGCTACGCGCGCGAGCCGACGTCGTCGTCGAGGGCCCGGGCGGGCTGATCGAAGTCCTCTCTCACCTTCTCTGAAACCAGGCCCGGCGGCTTCTTACGCGCTCCAGGTCGGCGAGTTGTCCGCCGACCCAACGTGCAGGGGGGTTCGCCAAAACCAAACGGGAAAGGCCCCGCGCCCTTCGCGTCCTTTCGTCTTCCGGCATGGTGAGGGCGGTCTCGAGCGCGTCGCCCGTGTCGCCGATGTCGAAGGGATTGACGGGCAACGCGTAACGACCTAGGCGGAAGTATGCGCCGGCGTTCCGAGAAAGGATCAGCACTCCGCCGCGTCTGTTCACGACCGGTCCCTCCATGGCGACAAGGTTCATTCCGTCGAAAACCGGGTTCACCATCAACACGTCGTAAACCCCATAAGCGGCCACCGCACCCAGATAGTCGTCGCGCATCTTGATCTCTATGGGAGTCCAGTCGGCTTTCCCGAGCTTGCGGTTTATCCGTTCGGCTTCCGCCAGGCACTCTTTCGTGTAGGTCTTGTACTCGGGGATCGCCTCGCGCGAAGGGCTAAGGAGCGCGAGGAACTTCACATTCTTCTTCCATTGAGGGTTGCGCTGCAGGAACAACTCGTATGCGAGGAAGCCGCGAAGGATGTTCTTGGTCAGCTCCATGCGGTCGACGCGCAGGATGACTTTCGAGTCGCCCTTCCACTCCATGAGCTTCTGCCGCCGCTTTAATACAGCGGGCGAACCCGAAGCCTCTCGCATGGAGGGCGCGTCGACGGAGATCGGATGGACCCTGGCCAGGATCTCGCGCCCGTCCAGGTGAACCCTGGACCTGGCGAGGTCGACGCGAGCGCCGGGAATGGAGCGCGACGACATCAGGAAGTTCTCGGCCCATGCTTCGGAATGGAATCCCAGGACGTCGGCTCCGAGGAGTCCCCGCAGAAGACCTTCGCGCATCCACTCCGGAAGGATTCTCGTGTAGGTGGGTCCCGCGATTGGCGTATGGGAGAAGTGCGCGATCAAGGCGTCCGGGACGAGCTCTCGGAGGAACCTCGGTACCAGCGAGAGGTGGTAATCCTGAACGAGGAAGGCGCTCTTTCCTCCCTCCGTCACGGCCTCCTCCGCGAGCGCCGTCGCGAAAGCCTTGTTGACCTCGACGTACTGGTCCCAGGCCTTCCGGGCCGCCGCGCCCCAGACCGGCATTCGAACGACGTCCCAGAGATAGTGGTGGACGAACCAGAGAATTCGGTTGGACACATGGGTGTAGTAGCCGTCGTAGACATCCGGCGCGATCGACAGGAAGCGCAGCTCGTAGGTGGTGTCGTCGGTCGTTACCTTGATCCGCCCGCCGCCGTGCTGATCGGAAACGGCCCGGTCGCCGTCCGACATCGCGGCCGCCACCCAAAGACCGCCCGTTGCCTGAAGGGATCCGGTGAGGGCCGTCACCAGGCCGCCGGCTCCGCGCGTGGGAACCAGCTCTCCGTCCTCGCCCGGTGCGAAGGTCACCGGCCCCCTGTTCGAGGCAATCAGGACTTGCGCGAACGCGTCTTCTTTCATCGAAGCGATTCCATGAGCGTCAGGTAGTCCTCCAGTTCGCGCAGCGAGAGGAACTCGCCGCGCACTCGTTCGAGTGCCGCGTTTCCGATGCGATAACGAAGCCCCGGGTCCGAAAGTACCCTGCCGATCCGATCCGCACACTCGTCGACCGAGTCGACCAGGAACCCTGTCTCGCCATCGGAGAGCTGGAGCCTGATGCCTCCCACGTTCCCGCCGACGACGACCTTCTTCTTCCACATGCCCTCCGACACGACCAGCCCGAAACCCTCTCGCAAGGACTTCTGAACGATGACCGTGGAGGACCTCTGGAAGGCGTTCACCTCGAGGTTGCCGACGTGCTCGAAGTTGGTCAGGAGGTGGATGTCGTCGTCACCGCGTCGGTATTCCTCGGTTGCCTCCAGGTACTGCCATCCTTGCGGGTCGTCGTGTGCAAGCGAGCCGACGAGCACGAGTTGGAGCTGGGGCCATTCCTTCTTGACGATCCGATAGGCGTCGATCACGCCGAGCGGGTCTTTCCAGGGATCGAAGCGGGATACCTGGGTTGCGATGGGCCGGTGGCGGTCGATGCCGTAGTGGCGAAGCACGGCGTAGGAGGTGTCCGGGTCCAGATACACGTTCTTCATCGAGAGCGGATCGATGGTCGGGGAGATGAACGCGACTTTCGGGACCGAAACCTGAGGCTGCTCGAAGTCTTTCATTGTGAATATGACGGCGTCGTAAAGGTTGACCTTCGGTGCGAAGTAATCCCAGATCTTCGGATTGGGCGAGGATGTGTCGATGTGGCACCGCCAGATCCACTTTCCCTCGCGCCGCCTCTGCTCCTGGATTACCTCCAACAGTCCGAGTGGCTGGGGATCGTGGATGACGTAGAAGTCGTATGAGCCGTCCACGTCGGGGGCGTTCGCGCGCATGCGTTCCATGTAGACCTGCTCCATGTGCGCGGTCCACGGAATGTCGGCGCCCTGCAACCCGTTGTGCGCAGCCTTGGTCGCTGCGAAGAACTCCTCGGACCCCTGGATCAGCTGCCAGTTCGCCTCGATCCCGAGGTCGCGCATCAGGCCCAGGTGGGTGAGCAGCAGCTCCGAGACGCCGCCGCCGAATGCGGTGCTGTTGATGTGAAGGACGCGTGCGCCCTTGAACGGCTCCGCGGCCTTGCGCAGTCGCTTGACCACATCCTCGCCGGCCGGCTCGATGTAGTCGTCGAGCCGGATTGGAGAAACCGGTACGGTCGGCAGCACGAGGTTGAGTTTACGCGAGCCCGGAACGGCGACCGGGAATTACGCGTCGTCGTCGAGCCCCGTGAGGTGTTCCACCGCTTGCTGCCGGTGCTCCGCCCGCTCCTCCGCGCTCATGCGCCCAACCCGCTCGATCGTGTCGGTCAGCACCGCGGGGGAGAAGGGCTTCGTAACGTATTCGTCCGCCCCCGCTCTGAACGCGCGCAGTTGGTCGTCGCCCTGGGTCTTCGCGGTGAGCAGTACGACCGGGACGTCCTTGGTCGCTTCGGTTTTGTGCAGGTCATCAAGGATGGCGAGTCCGTCGCGGCGCGGGAGCATGATGTCGAGGACGATCACGTCCGGTTTTTCCTTCTTTGCGACTTCCAGGGCCTGGTCGCCGTCGCGTGCCTCCAGCACCTCGTGCCCGGCGAACTCGAAGTTCACCCTGCAAAGAAGCAGGACGTCGGGCTCGTCATCGACGACCAAGACGCGCATAGGGACCCTTTCCCTCTCTCCAGATTCGGCAGCTCACGGCCCCGACCTTATGGGCTGCCCGGACCATCTCTGTTTTGGGCCTTTGGACTATAACGACTACGCCGTCCTACCTAAAACGCACGATCTCGTACCGCGTGACCAGGGCGTTTCGCGTGCCTAGGGGGAGCCCAGCAGCTCGCCCACTGCCTCGGCGAAACCCTCGCCCGCCTCACGCGTGAGCAGCCGGACGTTGGCGGCGGTGGACTCGTCCGGCTTCCAGCCCGTGCCGGCCACGACGAACATCTCTCCCACCTCCGAAGCGAGGTCGAGATCCGAAATTGAATCACCCACGGCCGCGGCTTCTTCGCCGGGGATGCCGGCAAGCTCCAAGTGCATGCGTACTGCTTGGGCCTTCCCCACACCTTTCGGCGCGAGGTGGTAGGCGTGAACCTGGGGGGTGTCGAGCGACGGGATGTTTCGCCGAATCAAGCCGTTGTCTTGTAGCGCGAGCCAGCCGTAACCGGAATCGGATAGCCCCGTGTTCACCTCGGTCGGATCGACCAATCCTCGGAAGAGCATCGTCACCTCCCTGGGCTGATTTGCCCACGGGGTGTGGAGTTCCAGCAAACCGGGGTAGCGCTCCAGAAGGAAGGCGCCCGCACCGGACCGGACGATCCTTTCGAACGGCGTGCCATTACCTTCGAAGGCTCCAAATTCGCGATGGATCCGGTCGGGCAAGCCCCGTTCGACGATGAAACCGCCGAGTTCTGCGATGTACGCGCTCGCTCCCAGGAGCCTGGCTATCTCATGCAGTTGGTCCCTCGTCCGGCCGGAGACCAGAACCAGCTCAACGTCGTGGCTGTGGAGCGACGCGATCGCCTTGGCGGCCTCGAGGGTTGGCCCGTTCCGCGTCGCGAATAGGGAACCGCCGGGGCCGAGAAGGGTTCCGTCGAGATCGGTGTAAAGCGTGCGCAGGGGCATTGCCCGCGATCATAGCCCCGGCGAAGGAGACGGTTCGATTCAGCGACCGGATGTCGCGAGGAAAAGCACTAGTACGACCGCGAGGACGCCAACCACGCCAACTCCCAACCAGGCCAGCCATGTGGTAGCTCGGGCCGGGATGTGTTCGATTTCGTAGTCGTGGAGAGTGCCGTGTCCTTGCCCTACTTCTCCGTCGATGAAGTCACCGGCTTCGTGGAGCGTTCGGAAGGTACCCACCTGCATCCATTCTCGCTCCCTGCTGCGGCGCTCGACGACGAACTTCCCGCCGGACAGATTGCGATAAAGATCGAGGTCGAGTGCTTTCGCCTCGATCCGTGGACTGCCCTGGATACTCATGTCGAGATTGTACTGGCGGACTGGGACACGATTCCCTGAGAGTTAGTCCCGCGCGAAGTCTATTTCCGGTTCTCTTCGCCGGTCTAGCGCCCAGGACCGATGAAGAGAATGAGCAACCCGAGTGCGCCCGCGACCGCCAACAGGATCAACGCCCGCGTTCCCCACACCCGCCATTTCGAGTCGGGAGCCGCGAGCGGGCTGATCTCGTAATCATGCAGAGTGCCGTGCCTTTGCCCTACTTCCCCGTCAACGAACTCAGCGGCATCGTTATGAGTTCCGAACGTTGCGACCTGCGTCCATCCGCCCTTGTCGCTCCGTCGCATAACCGCAAATGTTGCCCCCCCGGATATGCGATCCAGTTCGATTGCGGCGCCTGCTTCAATGTCGTCTGCGCCCAAGGGATGCACAGTCCAAATATACTCCCGCGTGCGGCCATCCCGATATGAGTTGCCCTTGAGCGGATCTGGCTAGCTAGGTCGTGCGTTGACACTCCAGCACGCACAACCTACCGTGGATGTGTGCTGCGCGTTTCACAGAGGCTCGAGTACGCCATGCGAGCGATGATCGAGCTCGCGTTGCGAAGCGACGATGCGCTGGTGCCGGCACGTGAGATCGCCGAAACTCAGCAGATCCCTCTTCGTTTTCTCGAGCAACAGCTAGGCGCCTTGCACAAGGCCGGGCTAGTGGAGAGCTTCCGCGGAGCGGGCGGGGGATGCCGGCTCGGCCGGCCTGCCGGGGAGATTCGCGTGGCCGACATCGCCGACACAATCGAAGGCGAGTCGTTCCCGATGTTTTGCTTGAACCCCGAGGACCACACCTGCTTCCAGGACTCTCGCTGCGGGTTGCAGGAACTCTGGGGCGACGTGTACGTAGCCGTACGGAAAGTATTCGAGGAAACAACCCTCGCGACGCTCGCCACCAGGCACAGGAGGATGGCTCCGGAGAATCCGGTGTTCGCTCCCGGAGATCTGATTCGTCCGAAGAGGTAGCCGGTCCCGGGACGTGATGCAGACCCCGCCCCGCCGATTTCCGGCGGAAGGGCCGACGGGGCCCCGACGCTATTGGATCTTCTTCAGCCGTGAGGCTGGGCCTAAGAGGCCTTGCCCAGGATCCGCATCACCTTGGTGCCGCAGACCGGGCATTTCCCCTGGGCCGCCTTGCGGCCGTTCTTGAGAGTTACCTCTTCACCCTCGAACTCGCGCTTGGCGCGGCATTTCACGCAGTACGCCTCGTACTTGGCCATGTCACCTCCCCCTTCCGAATAACCTTCGAGGCCGCTCTAGGCGGCCTCGGGCACAGTGTGACGGGGTTCGTGCCTAATGCAAGGACTCTCAGGCACGCGCGACTACCAGGGGAGAGGCAAAAAGGGCCTCTGAGCAGCTATTTCTCGGTCAGATAAGGCCCCAGGAACAAAGCGTCCATCCCCGTGCTCAGGAAGTCGTTCACGGCCTCGTCCGGCTTGTTCACGATCGGCTCGCCCATCACGTTGAAGGACGTGTTGAGCACGACCGGCACCCCCGTTTCCGCCCCGAAAGCTTCGATCAGCCTGTGAAACTCCGGAAATCCGTCCCTGGTCACACTCTGTAGGCGCCCGGTCCCGTCGACGTGCGTTACGGCAGGGATCGCCCCGCGTTTGTCGTGCCTGATGGGCAACACGAGCAGCATGAAAGGGTTGGTCGCGTAGTTATCGAAGTACTCGTCGCCCGCCTCGTCGAGCACGGCGGGGGCGAAGGGACGGAAAGGTTCCCGGTGCTTCACGCGTTCGTTGACGATGTCCTTCATCTCGGCTCTGCGCGGATCCGCCAGGATCGACCTGGCCCCCAGCGCGCGCGGCCCGATCTCCGCGCGCCCGTTGAACCAGCCGACGATCTTGCCGCCGGCGATCATCCGGGCGGCCTCGGTCGCCGGGTCCTTCACCTCTCGCCAGGAAAGGCCACCCTCCTTCTCGACGGTTCTCTTCAGCTCGCCCTCGCCGGGTTCGGGACCCAGGAAGGGATGGGTCATGGTCCATTCGCGAGTGTGTCCGAGCAGCGCGTGCCAGACATACAGGGCCGCACCGAGCGCATTTCCGGCGTCTCCGGCCGAGGCCTGGACGAACAGCCGCTCGAACGGCGTCTCGTTAAGAAGACGCGCATTCATCACGGAGTTGAGCGCGACTCCGCCCGCGATGGCCAGATTCGTGGAGCCGGTTGCGTCGTGGAGCGCCCGGGCGATGTGGAGTCCCGCCTCCTCGATCACGTCCTGCAGGGCGAACGCGATGTCCTCGTGGTGCTCGTTGAGTTCCGCATTCGGCCCCCGGGGCGGTCCGTACCTTTCGATGAACTTCGGCGCGAGTGGCTTTCCTTCGCGCTGATAGTTGAACCAGTCGAGATTGACCTCGAAGAGGCCGTCATCCGTCAAGCGCACGAGGTCGCGGAACTCCTTCGCGAAACGGTCGCGGCCGTAGGGGGCGAGGCCCATGACCTTTCCCTCGTCGCAGTTCGGCTTGAACCCCAGGTACCAGGTGAGCGCCGTGTAGATCTCGCCGAGCGAGTCGGGGTTTCCGACTTCCTTCTCGATCGTGAGCTGAGTGTCGCGTCCGTGTCCGAGTGTCGTTGACAGGAAGTCACCCCCGCGATCGAGCGTGAGCACGGCCGCTTCGTCGAACCCGCTCGGGTAGAACGCGCTCGCAGCATGAGCGAGGTGGTGCTCGACGTTCACCACCTTCCCCCTGTATCGCCAGCGACGAACGAATGCCTGCTGCTTTCGGACGAGTCCGATGTCGACGTAGGTCTGCGCTGCCAGGCGCTTCGGCGCAACCCGTTTGATCGCGTCGAGCGCGCCGCGGCGGAAATCGAGACCGGCCCTGTGAGCGAACGCCACCACGTCGACCTCGTTGATCGAGATCCCCGCTCGGTCCAAGCAGAATTGGATCGCCGAGTCGGGGAACGCCTTCGTGTGCTTGTCTCGATTGAGGCGCTCTTCCTCCACAAACGCCACGGGTTCGCCGTCCACAAGGAGCGCCGCGGCCGTATCGTGCGCGAAGCAATTGATGCCCAGGATGTTCACGGCCGCTAATGGTCCCAGGATTCGCCACGCCGGGCCCACCGCCATAAGATTTCGCCCTACCGGATCTAAGGGGAAGCTCGTGGGTGACGCAGAGCAGACGATCGAGGCGCTCCTTTCGGAGAAGCGCGTCTTCGAACCACCGAAGGAGTTCACCGAGCGAGCCATCGTCAACGATCCCTCGATTTACGACCGTGCTGCCGCCGACTTTGAGGGCTTCTGGGTCGAACAGGCCGAGCGTCTCACCTGGTTCGAGAAATGGGCCAGCGTCCTCGAGTGGAAACCGCCGTGGGTCAAGTGGTTCCTCGGTGGGAAGTTGAACGCTTCGTACAACTGCCTGGATCGCCACGTCGAGGCCGGGGGCGGCGACAAGGTCGCCTACTTCTGGGAGGGGGAGCCGGGCGAACAGCGCACGATCACCTACAAGGAGTTGTACGTAGAGGTCTGCCGCTTCGCCAACGCCTTGAAGTCTCTCGGCGTACGAAAGGGAGACCGCGTCGCGATCTATCTGGGGATGATCCCGGAGTTACCGGTCGCGATGCTCGCCTGCGCGCGTATAGGCGCACCGCACTCGGTTGTGTTCGGCGGATTCTCCGCAGAAGCCTTGAAGGAACGCATCAACGATGCGGAGTGCAAGGTGCTTATTACGGCCGACGGTGGGTTCCGCCGCGGTGCCGTTGTTCCTCTGAAACAGAACGCCGAGGAGGCGCTTGTCGAGTGTCCCTCGATCGAGAGCGTCGTGACGGTTAGGCGCACGGGTGGAGAGCATCCCTTCACTCCGGGTCGCGACCATTGGTACCACGAGCTAATGCAGGATCAGTCGGACGACTGTCCGGCCGAGCCCATGGATTCCGAGGACATCCTCTACCTCCTGTACACGTCGGGTACAACCGGCAAACCCAAGGGGATCGTGCACACGACCGGCGGCTACATGACCGGAGTAACTGCGACCCACAGGATGATCTTCGACATACACGACGACGACATCTACTGGTGCGCGGCCGACATCGGCTGGGTTACCGGTCACTCCTACATCGTCTACGGGCCACTTGCGAACCACACGACCTCGATCATCTACGAGGGCGCGCCCGATACGCCCGGCAAGGATCGCTTGTGGGACATCGCGGAACGCTACAAAGCCACGATTCTGTACACGGCTCCGACCGCCATCCGTTCGTTCATGAAGTGGGGAACGGAGTTCCCGGAGAAGCACGACCTATCATCCCTTCGACTGCTCGGATCCGTCGGCGAGCCGATCAACCCGGAAGCGTGGGTCTGGTACTGGAAGTACATCGGGACCGAACGCTGCCCGATCGTCGACACCTGGTGGCAGACCGAAACCGGGCAGATCCTGATCACGCCCCTGCCGGGGATCACGAAACTCAAGCCCGGCTCGGCGACCTTTCCTTTCCCCGGGGTGGAGGCCGATGTGTTCGACGAGCAGGGAAACTCGGTCCCGCTCGGCGGCGGTGGATACCTGGTTCTGAAGCGGCCTTGGCCGGCGATGTTCCGAACGATCTACGGGGATCCCGATCGCTACCTGCAGAACTACTTTTCGATGTACGGCGACCGAATCTACCTCGCGGGAGACGGGGCGAAGCGCGACGAGGAAGGCTATTACTGGCTGCTTGGACGAATCGACGACGTGATGAATGTCGCCGGACACCGGATATCGACTTACGAGATCGAATCGGCGCTCGTCGACGACCCGAAAGTGGCCGAGGCGGCGGTCGTATCGAGGCCGGACGAGACGATCGGGGAAGCAATCGTCGCATTCGTAACTCTCAAAACGGGCTTCGAAGGCACCGAAGAGGTTTCCGCGGAGCTTCGCGAGCACGTTGCAAAGATGATCGGGAAGATCGCCCGCCCACACGGGATCATCTTCACTGACGATCTTCCGAAGACTCGTTCGGGCAAGATCATGCGCCGGCTCCTCCGCGACGTTGCCCGCGGCCGGCAGCTGGGCGACGTAACAACCCTTGCCAACGCCGAGGTGGTGGAACAGATCCGCGAGATGGCGGCCGTGGCTCCCCCCGAGGAATGAGGAACAGGCTCACCGAAAAGGAAGCCGATTTCATCTCCGTTGCCAGGGTCGGTCGCCTGGCGACGGTCGGGCCCGCCGGAATGCCACACGTGGTGCCGATCTGTCACATCCTCGACGAAGGGCTCATCGTTTTCGCAACGCCCGTCACATCCGTGAAGGCTCGCAATATGGCGGCCGAGCCTCAAGTGTCGCTGGTCTTCGACGACTACACGGAGTTCTGGGAGGACCTTGCGCAGGTCGTGGTACAGGGGCGGGCGGGGATGATCACCGCAGGCCCCGAGTTCCGGCGTTACAGGGACCTGATCTACGCGAAGTTCCCTCAGTATCCGACGGCGGCCGACGGTATCTCGGAGAAAGAAGACGCGATGGTGATGGTCTCCGTCGAGCGAGTTGCGAGCGACGGCCTCTGACCACTGCCGGCAGGCACCCGCCTTGCCACTCTGCCTATCCCCGTCCTAGAATCTTTAGCACTCCCCCCCTGGGAGTGCTAGCAATACACAGGCACGGCTAAAGAAGCAGAAGGAGGAGCTCATGACCGGAAAGCTCATCAGTTTCGAGGAAGAGGCCCGCCGGGCCCTCGAGCGCGGGATGGACCAGCTCGCCAATGCCGTCCGAATCACGCTCGGCCCCAAGGGGCGAAACGTAGTTCTGGAGAAGAAGTGGGGTGCCCCCACGATCACGAACGACGGGGTATCCATCGCCAAGGAGATCGAGCTCGAGGAGCCGATGGAGAGAATCGGCGCCGAGCTCGTCAAGGAAGTTGCGAAGAAGACCGACGACGTAGCCGGTGACGGGACCACGACGGCGACCGTGCTGGCGCAGGCGATCGTCAAGGAAGGACTTCGAAACGTAGCCGCCGGAGCGAACCCGATGGAGCTGAAGCGCGGCATCGAGCGCGCCGCCGAGCTGGCCGTCGAGAGCATCAAGAATCAGTCCAAGGAAGTCGACTCGAAGGAAGAGATCGCCCACGTGGGCGCAATCTCCGCCGCTGATCCCGAGATCGGCGCCGAGATAGCCGAGGCCGTCGACAAGGTAGGCAAGGACGGCGTGATCACGGTGGAGGAGTCGAACACCTTCGGAATGGAACTCGAACTCGTCGAGGGGATGCGGTTCGACAAGGGATACATCTCCCCGTACTTCGTCACCGATCCTGAGCGCATGGAAGCCGTGCTGGACGAGGCCTACGTCCTGCTCGTCAACTCGAAGATATCGGCGGTGAAGGATTTGCTGCCGCTTCTCGAGAAGGTCATGCAGACCGGAAAGCCGCTGCTGGCTATCGCCGAGGACGTCGAGGGCGAAGCCCTCGCGACACTGGTCGTCAACAAGATTCGCGGCACCTTCAAGTCGGTGGCCGTGAAGGCGCCCGGGTTCGGCGACAGGCGCAAGGCGATGATGGAAGACATAGCGATCCTCACCGGCGGTCAGGTGGTCTCCGAGGAGGTGGGGTTGAAGCTCGAGAACGCGACCCTCGACCTGCTGGGAAGCGCCAGAAAGATCACCGTCACCAAGGACGAGACGACGATCGTAGAGGGCGGCGGCAAGGAAGAAGACATCAAGGGCCGCATCAACCAGATCAAGGCCGAGATCGAGTCGACCGACTCCGATTACGACAGCGAGAAGTTGCAGGAGCGTTTGGCGAAGCTCTCCGGCGGAGTTGCGGTAATCAAGGTAGGAGCGGCCACCGAGGTCGAGCTGAAGGAGAAGAAGCACCGCATCGAGGACGCGGTGCAGTCGACCAAGGCAGCCGTCGAGGAAGGCGTCGTTCCAGGGGGAGGCGTGGCGTTGCTCAATGCCCAGGCCGCTCTCGACAAGGCCGACCTTGAAGGTGACGAGGCGACCGGCGCATTAATCGTGCGCCGGGCGCTCGAGGAGCCGATTCAGCAGATCGCCGAGAACGCCGGCCTGAACGGAGGGGTGGTCGTCGAGAAGGTGCGCGCCATGTCGCCCGGAAACGGCCTGAACGCGGCCACGGGCGAATACGAGGACATGTACAAGGCCGGGATCATCGACCCGACCAAGGTCACGCGTTCGGCCCTTCAGAACGCGGCGTCGATCGGGGCGCTGTTCCTCACCACCGAGGCCGTGATCGCCGATAAGCCTGAGAAGGCCCCTGCAGCCCCCGCCGGGATGCCCGGCGGCGGCGAAATGGACTTCTAAGCGCCGTTCAGAACCTAAGAGGCTTCGGCCGCTGAGGCAAACGGGCCCTCGACCTCCCCGTCGGGGGCCCGTTCCCATTGGTGCGACAATCGAGGGCCATGCACTCGAAACTCGCCGCTCTTCACGCTGAACTGGGCTCGACGGGCGGAGCGGTTGTGGCCTACTCGGGAGGAACGGATTCGACCCTTGTAGCGGCGATGGCGGCCCGGGCGTTGGGCGAACGGGCCGTCGCCGTCACGGCGGTTTCGCCGTCTCTCCCGCCCGGTGAGCTGGAGGACGCCAAGCGGGTTGCCGAATTGATCGGCATTCGCCACCGCGCCGTCCGCACTCACGAGACGAACAAAGAGGCGTATCTCGCCAACGGGATCGAGCGCTGCTATCACTGCAAAACGGAGCTTTACGACGTGCTTGCGCGTGTGGCGGAAGAGCGCGAGTTTCCGGCGGTGGTTTCGGGAGCCAATCTCGACGACCTCGGGGATTTTCGCCCGGGCCTTCGGGCGGCGGAGGAACACGGCGTGCGGCACCCCCTCGTCGAGGCGGGTTTCACCAAGTCGGACGTGCGAAATGCCGCGCGCTCGCTCGGAATCCCGACATGGGACAAGCCGGCTTCCGCGTGCCTATCCTCACGTGTCGCTTTCGGCGTGAGGATCACCGTGGACGAACTCTCGAAAGTCGGTCGGGCGGAACGGGTTCTGAAAGACCTTGGATTCAGGCAAGTGCGCGTTCGCGTCCACGGGGATCTGGTTCGGGTCGAGGTCGAACCCGACGAGGTGTCGAGGCTGGCTGACCCTGGTGTTCGGGATCGCGTCGTCGGAGAACTGAAGTTGCTCGGCTATCGTTTCGTCACCCTCGACCTCGAGGGGTTCCGGTCCGGCAGCATGAATCCCGAGTGACGTTCGTTTGGTGGTTCCTCAATTCCGAAGGCAACTCGGTCGGCTCGTCGGAACCCTTCGAAGATCGGGAGTCGGCCGAGCAATGGATGGGGCGATCCTGGCAAAAGTTGCTTGGCGACGGGGTCGAGAAAGTCGAGCTGTTCGAGGAAGATCGGCGCCTCTATCGCATGGGGCTTAGGGAGGCATAGGGGCGTGGTAGCCGGCGGTGAACGAGCGCACGCGGCCGAATTGATGTTCGATACCGCAGGGGAGCGCATAGTCGAGATCACGGATGCCGTCCGGCGCTTCGCCGCCGATGCAGGTAAGAGCGGGTTGGTGAACGTGTTTCTGCCTCACGCGACGGCCGGGCTCGCACTGATGGAAACCGGATCTGGATCCGAGGAGGATCTCATGCGGGTCTTGGACGACTGGATGCCTCCGAACGACGACTATCTGCACCGGCACGGGGCTACGGGGCACGGCAGGGATCACATTCTTCCCGCGTTCATCCCACCGTCCCTCTCGATTCCCGTCGAAGACGGGCAATTGGTTCTAGGAACGTGGCAGAGCGTGGTCATCGTCGACACGAATGCGAGCAACAACCAGCGACGAGTACGGCTTTCCTTCGTTCCCGGTTAGAGGTACTGGCCCGGAGGAGCGTCGTCCCCGGGTTGCGAGGAAACGGCCTGCACGTCCCGCTCTCGAAGAAGTAGGTAATCCTCGCCCTCGATCTCGACCTCGAGGCCGGCTTGCGGCAAGAAGAGGACCGTGTCCCCCTTCTTGACGAGGCGGACGTCGGGACCGGCCAGCGCCACATCGGCCCACATGCATTTGCGAGGCGCCGGAGCAGCGGTTGCTGGGATGACAAGGCCGCCTCGAGATTTCCGCTCGCTGTCGTTGGGGATCGAAACGATCAGCCGGTCGCCGGTGAGGCGCACCTGCGCCTTGCGCCTCTTTCGCTTCGGTACGGGTTTGAGTTTGGCCGAACTCGCCATACGACGATTCTACCGGCCGGTCGCCCGGTCTCCGGCGGGTATGATCGTCCGTCGCCGTGGACGTTGAGGGACTTCTCGATTGGGCGGAGCGCAAGCTCAAGGCATCCCCGGCCATCGATCACTGGCAGAAGGACCGCGAGGAGATCGAGGCCGAGGAATTGCTCGACGACGTCATCGGCGAGGACGCGAAATTGGACGCGGAAGTTCCACAGGCGGCTGCGCGGCGTTTCGAGAAGATGATCGCCCGTCGTGCCAAGGGAGAGCCGGTCGCGCTCATCCTGGGGTACGCCGAGTTCCGGGGGCTGAGAATCACCGCGCGCCCGGGCACATTCCTCCCCAGAGACTCGAGTGAATTCCTTGCGGAGCAGGCGATCCGGCGTCTCAAGCGCTTGGGGCGTCCGATTGCCGTCGATGCAGCCACGGGTGTAGGCCCGGTCGCGCTCGCGATCAAAAACGAGGTGCGACGGGCTCAGGTCTACGGGACGGACCTGTCGGCATCGGCCGTCTCCTCGGCACGCGCGAATGCCCGGAAGTTGAAAGTGCCTGTCAAATTCGTCCGGGGGGACTTGTTCTCGGCGCTACCCCGAACCTTAAAGACGAAAGTGGACGTGATCACCCTGCATCCGCCCTACGTAGGGCGAGGCGAGCTGCGCGAGCTTCCCGACGAGATTCGCAAGTTCGAGCCGGTCGGCGTGTTGAGCGACGGGAGCGCCGGGGGGCTGGGTTTGGTGGAATCCACCGCGCGGCAAGCCGAGGATTGGCTTCGGCCCGGCGGGTGGCTTCTCATCGAGGTAAGCCCGGACCGCGCCAGGGCGGTCGGCTCGGTGATGCGCCGTGCCGGCTTGCGGGACATCCGGAGCACGAAGGACCGGTCTTTCCAGGTAACGCGGGTTGTGATCGGGCGGGCCTAGCGGCCGCGCTTCGCGGCGCCTAGCCTCCCAACCTACCGGCGCCACTCCAGCGCGGCGAAGCCGCGCTTCGCGGCGAGCTTCAGCCAGTGCTCGGTGAGTTCCAGGTGATCGAAGGTGACGGAGTCCTCACGGAACGGCTTCCACCGTCCGTGCGTGCTCTGCGAGATGTTGAAGACGGTCGTCAGGTCAGCCGCCGGATCGACGATCGTGCCGAGTCCGTTCGGTGCGAGG
>JBBDHU010000001.1:255051-415855 GCA_040880705.1 Actinomycetota bacterium
GCGCTTCGCGGCGCCTAGCCTCCTATCATCGACATCGACTTCGAGGGTCGCACGAAGTCGGGATGATTGATCCTGTGGCCTGCCCATTTCCGCCAAACGGCCGACCGGATCGTCTCGGCCAGTTCGTCGTCGGAGGCTCCTGAGCGAAGCGGTCCGCGCAGTTCGGTTTCCTCGAGTGCGAAGAGGCAGGTTCGCAGGGCTCCCTCGGAGCTGATGCGAAGCCTGTTGCAGGTGTCGCAGAACGGCTCGGTCACGGAGGCGATGACGCCGATGCCTCCGGGCGCTCCGTCGGCGAAGCGAAACGCAGTGGCCGGCTCGTTCGTGTTGCCCTCGGCCTGGAGAGGAAACTCGCGATTGACCCGACCCAGGACGTCCAACGACGGAACGACCTTGTCTCGTTCCCACTTCTGTTCGGCGTCGAGCGGCATGTATTCGATGAAGCGAACCACGTGGCCGGTCTCACGCGACCACCGCGCGAATTCGACGACCTCGTCGTCGTTGGTCCCCCCTATCACAACGCAGTTGATCCTGATTGGGGTCAACCCGGCTTCCTCCGCCGCGCGGATTCCGTCGAAGACCCTCTGCAGCGCATCGCGACGCGTCATCTCCTCGAAACGATGGCGGAGGAGCGAATCGCACGAAACGGTTACGCGATCCAGCCCGGCGGAAGCCAGGGGTTCGGCGAGCTTGTGGAGCAGGGACCCATTTGTCGTCATCGAGATCTCGAGTCCCGGGTCCACCTCGCGGATCATTCGAACCAGAACGGAAAGGTCCGTGCGGACGGTCGGCTCGCCGCCCGTGAGCTTGATCGAGCGAACCCCGAGGGAAAAGAATATCGTAACTAGCTGGGTTATCTCCTCGTAAGTGAGGATCTCCTCGCGGGGGAGCCACTCCATGCCTTCGGCCGGCATGCAGTAGGTGCACCGGAAGTTGCAACGGTCCGTGACCGAGATACGAAGGTCGTCCGCAACTCTTCCGAACGTGTCGATCAGAGGGCCGCTCCCGGGCGGCGCCGTGCGCTCCATTGGACCCAGACTACAGCGCGGGAGGTTCTACGAATCCTTCGAGACGTCCGGCGAAGCGTCCGGGAGCAATTCCTGCAGGGTTGCCAGCACGTCGGCGATTGCATCCGGCCTCGTCCGCCCCTCGCCTTCCTTGCGGGCAACCGCGATTCCAAGAAGGAAGGTGGAAAGGGGAGTGAACCTCCGCTCGACGCGGTGCGCAACCTCTCGCGAGGACTTCAGTAGGCGCGTCGTCTCGGTGGAATTGAGGGGTTCCTCCCCAAGGGCTTCGGCGAGCCCGTCGATCCATTCGGCCATCCGGTCCTCCTCTCGAAACGGGAGAATATGGGATATGGCGTACTCGGCGGCGGTGGTGACGGTTTCGGACGGTGTCGCCGGCGGCACCCGGGAAGACGAATCCGGGGCCGCTGCGGCGGATCTTCTGGAACGGGAAGGATTCAATCCGGTTGAACGCCTCGTGGTTCCCGACGAGCGTCCCCGGGTCGAGGCGGTCCTGAGGTCGCTGGCGACCGGAGGCACCCCCCTGGTCGTTACGACCGGCGGAACGGGGCTGGGGCCGCGCGACGTGACCCCGGAGGCGACGGCCGCCGTCATCGAAAGGGAGGTTCGCGGGCTGAGCGAGCTCATGCTCAGGGCCGGCCTTTCTCACACTCCGAACGCCGCCCTTTCGCGCTCGGTTGCCGGCAGCGCCGGCAAGACTCTCGTGATCAACCTTCCGGGTAGCCCGAGTGGGGTTCGCGAGAGCCTCGAGGCGGTCCTGCCCGTAATTCCTCACGCGCTCGATCTGTTGCACGGTAAGACGGGGAAGCATCCGACGCGCCACGAAGGGCACCGGCACGAGGTCTCGGCGGCGGACCGCGCCGCGCCTCTTGGCTGGGTGAGCGCAACCGCAGTCAAACTTCACGGGTCTCCGCCGTGCCGTGTGGGCAACAAGATCGAAATCATTCCGGGCGGGCCGGCGCGCGGGACACTCGGCTGCGCGGAGTTCGACGCAGCCGCCGTTGCCGATGCTTCCCGGGTAATGGCTAGCGGAGAACCGCGGACTGAGCTATACCGGCACGACCTGGGCGATGCAGAGGTGTACCTCGAACCACACGCGTCACCGCCCCGGCTGGTCGTGTTCCATGCGACCGATGTCGCAGCGGAGTTGCTTCGCCTGGCACCGGAACTCGGGTATTCTCCGGTTCTGGTCGAAGCGCGAATCGAACGTATCTCGCCCGTTCATCGTGAACTGTCCTCCACGATCGAGTCCTCGCCGGGCGCGGTTGAGTTCGATGATCGCACAGTGGTGGTTCTGACCGACCACGAAGCGCCGGGCGTTACCGAGTCGATCGCGGGACTGCTTCGCACACCTGCACGGTTCGTAGGAGTCATGGGAAGCAAGAGGCATGTCGGGCCGTACCTCGACACATTGAGGCGGATGGGGTTCTCCGAAGAGGACCTCGCCCGGTTGCGTTCCCCGGTCGGTCTGGACATCGGGGCCCGGACCCCGGCCGAGATCGCCCTCTCGATTGCGGGCGGGCTGGTGGCCGACGGTGCGGGGCGCGACGGCGGATGGCTCGACAAGTGACGCGCCGGGATGCGCGAAAGAACCGCGCTTCTTGGGACCGCGATGCTTCGAAGTATCAGTCGCGTCACCGGAGCCAGCTGAACCGCTTCAATAGGCTCTCTTGGGGCGTTTGGGGCATCTCGGAGGACACGCTCAAAGTGTTCGGCGACCTCAGCGGCAGGGATGTCCTCGAGTTCGGCTGTGGGGCGGCACAGTGGTCCATCGCGCTGGCCCGCAGGGGTGCGCGGCCGGTCGGCCTCGATCTTTCCGGGCGCCAGTTGGGTCACGCGCGCGACTTGATGAAGGGCGCGGGAGCCGATTTTCCGCTGGTGAACGCCAGCGCCGAGGAGACGCCTTTTCGCGATGGTTCTTTCGATGTCGTGTTCTGCGACCATGGGGCGATGAGTTTCGCCGACCCGAATCGAACGGTCCCGGAGGTGTCACGGATCCTTCGCTCCGGCGGTGTACTGGCCTTCAACACGGCGACCCCGATGCATTGGATGTGCTTCAACGAAAAGAGCGAACGAGTGCTCCAGAGGTTGCAGTCCGATTACTTCGGAATGCATAAGTGGGAAGAGGACGACGGCGTCGAGTTCCAGCTTCCCTACGGCGAGTGGATCAGGCTGTTCCGGGGGAGCGGCTTCGAGGTTGAGGATCTGGTCGAACTCCGCCCGGGTCCGCGCGCGACGAGCACCTACGCCGGCTGGGTTGATCGAGATTGGGCGCGCCGATGGCCGGCGGAGCACATCTGGAAAGTGAGGAAGAGGGCGGAGTGAGGGAGACCTCGGAAGCTTTACTGCTGTCTCCGGAGGACTATGCGACCCTAGATGAGGACGACTTCGGCGTCCCCGGCCTCGTTGCATCCGAGATCGTCGGCCCGTTCGTAAAACTTCAGGCGCTCGGCCCGCTGATCATGGTCCACGACGGCGTATTCGAGCCACACCATGGGATCGGCCACCATCCGCATCGGGCGAACGAGCGGCTCTTCTATATCCTCGAAGGTGCGGTCGATCACGACGACGCGATGAACGGGATAAAGGGCCGGATGGAGAAGGGCGATCTGGGAAGGCTGACCGAGGGTCTGCGTGGAATGCTCCATAAGGAGTGGAACAACACGGACGGTGAAACCCGGGCTTTCATCCTCGTTTATCCGACCAACACGGAACCGCCACCCGAGCGGGCTTCGTTCGCCGCCCTCCGCGACGCCGATGCGCCCCGCTATGAGGAAGTGCCCGGCGTGCAAACAAAAGAGCTAATCGGCCCCAGGGCAAACTTTCCCGTCAACGGCGACATTCGTCTTTTCACGGACGGCGTCATGAACCCGGGGGCGGAACTCCTTGTGCAGCTGGACGGCGACGAGGGCGGACTGCTCTTTCCCATCGAAGGTGAGGTCGAGGTGGGCGGTTCAAAACTGGCCGCCAATGAAACGGCACTGTTCCCCCCGGCGGGTGAGCCCCGCTCGGTCCGGGTGACCTCGCCCGCGGGCGCCCGCGTGTTGCGGGTCGTCTTCGGTCCCGGCTACGGCCTGGTGGTGGGCTAGCTGCGGGGTCCGGCCCGGGCATTGGTCGCGGCTTTGTTCGTCGCCCTCTTCCTTCCGGCATGTGCACCGTCTCCGGACAGGCCGAACATCGTGGTCATCCTCACCGACGACCAGTCGGCCGACTCCTTGCCCCATACCCCGCCTGCGATGCCTTACCTCCAAGGAAGGATGGAGGATCCCTCGGATCATTGGATCCAGTTCACAAATGCTTACGTCAACACACCGCTGTGCTGCCCGTCTCGCGCAAGCATTCTTTCCGGCCAGTACTCGCATCACACGGGGGTGAGATTCAACCCGGCCGGCCATCTCTTCGACTCGTCGTCGACTATGGCCACTTGGTTGCAGGGGGCCGGGTACCACACGGGGTTCTTCGGCAAGTATCTGAACCGTTATCCGTTCGGACTCGAGCCGTTCGTACCTGCCGGGTGGGATCGCTGGATCGCCCGGGCGCACGGAGGGCTGCTCTCTCTTTATTACAACTACACGCTGATAGAGGACGGCCGGGCTGTCCAATACGGTGGAGCACCGTCCGACTACATCACCGACGTCCTGGCGGACAAAGCGGTGCAGTTCATAGAATCTGCACCGGCGGACCGCCCGTTTCTGTTGTATTTCTCTCCGACTGCGCCCCACGCGCCTTGGGTTCCGTCTCCGCTGCACGAGAACGAGGTCAACAGGTTCACCAACGACTTGCCCTCGCCCGCCTTCAACGAGCGCGGCAGCCTCGATCGCCCGTTGTGGGTCACTTCGCGCCGCGAGCTCTCCTTGCGTATGGAGAAGCGTCTGGTCGAGGAGCGGGCACGGCAGTTCTCGTCGTTGCTCGGAGTCGACGATGCGATTCGGACCATAGTTACCGCTCTCGAGCGCCGAGGGGAACTCGACAACACGGTGATCGTCTTCCTTTCCGACAACGGGTACTCGTTCGGGGAGCATCGATGGATAGGAAAGCGTTGTGCTTACGACGTGTGTACCAAGACTCCATTGGTCGTGCGATTCCCCGGCCAACAGTCGGCGAGGATCCACGAAACTGTGTCGAATGTCGATATCGCCCCAACACTTGCCCAACTGGCCGGCGTGATCCCCACTACCGAAGTGGACGGCGAGAGTCTGGTGCCGCTGATCGAGGGGAAGACGTTCGAAAGGAAGCCGGGGGAGTTGATCGAATGGGTCGGCGACGACAACATTCCCGCTTACTGGGCGATTCGTACGGAGGATTTCCTCTACGTGGAGCTGGCGACCGGCGAACGCGAGCTCTACGACGTGGGCGGACTCCTCGGTCCGGCCGATCCGTTCGAGCTCGACAACCGCGCGTCCACACTCCGCTACTTCCCCGTGCAGATACTTCTTGCAGTGCAACTGGCCGAGCTGAGGGGTGGTCCGTCGACCTTCGTCACGAGTGAGAGCGGCCTCGGCTAACTCCCGGCCGTTGGGTCCAGTATCAAAGGTGGCCTGGGTGTCTGGCCGAAGTCGAAGGAGTCCGACAGGTCCCCGAGGATCGCGACCTCCTCACGAACGAGCGGCCGCGAGTCGGGCCTGTCGATCGTTGCCGGGTCGATCCTTTGGCTGCCCAGGAACACGTCCTCGATCAACTTCAAGTAGGCGTCGAACGACAGCGTCTGGTGATCGATGTAGCCCTCCTTTGCGTACGGGCCGATGACGAGGCCGGGAACCCTTATTCCATAACCCATGCCGTCCCCGATCTTCGGGGGGTTCACGTGATCGTAGAAACCGCCCCAGTCGTCCCAGGTCAGGAATATCGCCGAGTCGTCCCACACAGGGCTTTCGCCGATCGCGTTGATCAGCCTCGTGACGTACGCGGGGCCGGGTTCCATGGATCCCTTGCCCGGATGCTCGCTCACGCGCTCCCCGGGAGTGATCCAGGACACCTGGGGGATGTCTCCCGTTGGCAAGCCGTCCAGAAAGTTCGAAACCCCGATCACTCGGTCCACTTGGTCGTTGTCTTGAACGGTCTTGAACCCCGGGACGGGGTTCCAATTGAACGGTGTCGAAGTCGCCTTGTCGAAAGGGGTACAGTCGGGGAACTGAGGGCAGATGTTGGTGCCGTCCCCGACGTAGTAGGCCCAGCTGATGTTGTTCTGATCGAGCAGGTACGTGATGTCGGTCCACGCGTACGGTGGCCCCGTGTCTTGGTAGGGATCGGAAGTGCAGCTCATCGGATCGTTCGGGTTGCTGCACTTGGCCGCCCAGCCGGACATCAGGTACATTTTCGCCGGGAGGCTGAAGGAATCCACCGACGCGAACATGCGGTCCTGGAGAACGAACTCGTCCGCGTACGCCCAGTAGTTGGGGATGTCCTCTCTTCGGCGAAAGCTCATGGCGTCGGGCTGGCCCTTCGGGCCGACGAATTTCTTGCAGGATTTGGCGAAGGGCTTCTCGACGCAGAACTTCCCCTCGCGTGATTTCCACGCGCTTCGGATGTATCCGTCCATCTTCCCGCCGTGCACGTCGCGAACCGACGCGGTGCGCCCGTGCGGGCCGCCGATGTTCAGGTCCTCCGAAGTGCGATACGGCTTCAGGCACTTCTTCAGAATGGGATGCGGGTTGCAATCCGTGATCTTTCCGTCCGGCCGGCGTGGGATGCCGTTCGCCCCCGGGTACGTTCCGAAGTAGTGATCGAAAGATCGGTTCTCCTGGACGATGATGATGATGTGCTTGATCTTGCGGATTCCGAGGCGGCTGATCGCCCGAGCCCCGGGTGCGGGGGAGATAGGCGTCGATGACACCGATAACAGAGTGACCAGGACGAAGCACGCAAGGAGCTTTCGTCGCGAGTGCGCCCGGTTTTGGCCGCCTCGTCGAGTCCGGGAGGCCTTGAGCATCTACAGCAGTCTAGCGACGACGCGGAATCTGGCGCGGCGGGCGGAGGTTCACGGGGTGGGGTCGAGGATCAGCGGCGGCCGAGGTTCCTGCTTGAAGTCGAACTCCCGCTTAAGGTCCCCGAGGATCTTTACCTCCTCGCGCACCGTCGGGCGAGGATCCGGGCGGCTCATGGTCTTCGGGTCCAAACGCTGCCCGTCCATGAATCGATCCTCGATCAGCTTCAGATACGCGTCGAAGGTTAGCGTCTGGTGGTCGATGAACCCCTTTTTCGCGTACGGGCTGATCAGAAGAGCCGGGACGCGGATTCCGTACCCGTTTATATCGACTCGCGGCGGCTCCACGTGGTCGTAGAAACCTCCCCAGTCGTCCCAAGTAAGGAATATCGCGCTCGATTCCCATTGCGGCCCCTCGCCGATCGCGTTTATCACCTTCGTGACGAACTCCATGCCGGCGGTGATCGGCGCGCCGCTCCCGGGATGGTCGCTGAATCCCCGGCCCGGAACCACCCATGAAACGGGCGGCAGGGTCCCGCCTTCGGCGTCCCGGAACAGGGCTTGGTGAGTCTGAATGTTGCCGATCTGATCGTTCTCGTGGACGGTGTCGAATCCCGGCAGAGGGTTCAACGCTTTGGGCGTGCCGATGTTGTGGTTCTCACTGTCTCCGCATGGTGCGATGTTGCAGGTTCCCGGAGCAACGTAGTACTTCCACTCCACGTCGTTTTCGTGGAGGAGGTAGGTGATGTCGGTCCATGCGTATGGAGGCGGTTTCCTAGGGTGCCACTTGTCCCCGCCGCCCACGTAAACGGAATCGTTTTCACAGCTCATAGGGTTGTTCGTCTTGCAGACCGCCGACCATGCAGAAACGAGAAACAGGTGGGCGGGGAGAGTCCAGGAGTCCGTCGGTGCGAACATCCGGTCCTGCAGCACGAATTGGTCGGCGTACTTCCAGTAGTTCGGGATCTCACCGCGGTCGTGATAGCTCATGACGTCGGGCTGCCCCCTGGGACCGAAAGAATTGGCGCATGAGGAGTGGTCGCGGTGAAGCAGGCAAAACACATCCCCACCTAATGCCGCGGAGCGAATGAATCCGTCCATCTTTCCGCCGTTGACGTCGGTGACGGAGTGGGGATGACCGTGAGGCCCTCCGTTGTTCACGAGTTCGGTGCTGTGATACGGCGTCGAACACCGGTCGTTGTACTCGGGATCCGGTACGCAGACCTTTTTCGGAAGGCCGTCGGCTCCTGGATAGGTACCGAAGTAGTGATCGAATGAGCGGTTCTCCATCACGATGAAGATCATGTTGTCCAGTTTGAATATTCCCTTGGCCTCGGCGGCGCCGGACTCCTTCTCCACCGGCGAGGACGTTCGAGGTGCGCGGTTCGGGCCGCTTGAACAGGCCACGGCTATCAGCAGCACGACCAGAGAAAGGGAGGCTCGTTTCACGAGTCGTGAGTGTACCCGTCGTTCTCGCATCGGGGGCGCTGGGGCAGCGCCCCGCATCAGAGTCGCTGCAACCGCTCGAGTGTCGCGGCTGCCGTGTTCGAGTCCATGACCTCGCTGGCCGTCAAGACCTTGAGAAACTCGTTTCCCGGAAAGCCTGCCCCCACGATCGAGTATTGGTGACAGCGGTCGCCTTCGTACCAGAGGAGCGCCCATCCCAGCTTGCCGTGCCGGAACAGGAATGCTTGCTTCCCGTTGGTGAGCGGAATGCCGCGAAGCGTCGGGGATTCCTCGAAGAAATCACCGAGGTTGCCGGCAGTGAAGTCCAGGGAGGCTTTGGATCCGTCCCAGTACGAGACTCGGTGGCCTTCGTAGCCTGAGCCCGGGATGGCTACGTCGTTCACGACCTCAAAACGCTGGGGCGGCTCATAGCCCATCACGCACTTCTGAATGTCCGGAGTCTTGCTGCCGCATCCCGCCAGAGCGAGCGTAAGGATGAGCGCGCTCGCGATCCGAACAGGCGGTGGGCGGGGATCGTCTTTCATTGGACACCCTAGGGTCTTGGCTCGAGGATCATCGGCCGCCTCGGCTCCTGCTTGAAGTCGAACTCCTTTCGCAGATCGCCGAGCCTCGGCACCTCCTCGCGAACGGTGGGGCGAGGGTCCGGCCTGCCGTCGTTTTTCGGGTCGAGCCTTTGCCCGTCCAGAAAGCGATCCTCGATGAGTTTCAGGTACGCGTCGAAGGAAAGCGTCTGATGGTCGATGAACCCGGTCTTCGCGTATGGGCTGATCATGAAGGCCGGAACGCGGATTCCGTAACCGTTCTGGTCGACCTTCGGCGGCGGTACGTGGTCGTAGAATCCGCCCCAGTCATCCCAAGTCACGAAGATCGCCGTGCTCTCCCAGTCGGGTCCTTTCATGGCCGCGTTTATGACGTTCGTGACCCATGCCTGCCCGGCGGTGATCGTTCCGTGGCTCGGATGTTCGCTGAAGCCTGTACCTGGGAGAACCCAGGTGACCGACGGAAGGTCTCCGCGCTCGGCCGCGCGGAAGTATTCGGGGTGCTCCTTTATGTTGCCCAACTGGTTGTTCTCACGGACCGTTTGGAAGCCCGGAACGACGTTTATCGCGGTCGAGGTGCTCTTCGGTGCCCGCTTGCATCCCTTCTCCCAGCACGTTCCAGGTGCCACATACCACCCCCAGCTGACCTCGTTCTTGTGCAATAGATAGGTGATATCGGTCCAGGCGTACGGCACGGCGTCCCGTTTCGCTTTTTCGATGTCACCGCCTATCTCCGAGCGACAGCTCATCGGCTTCTTGTGGTTCTTGCAAAGCGCCGACCATCCGGAGATAAGGAAGAGGTGCGCGGGTATCGTCCACGAGTCGACCGACGCGTACATGTGATCCTGCAAGACGAACTTGTCCGCGTACTTCCAGTAATTCGGGATCTCGCGGCGGTCGTGGTAGCTCATGACCTGTGGCTGCCCTTGCGGTCCCACCTCGTCTCTGCAGCTTGCCGATGTCGGGCGCGCGGCGCAGAGGTTGTCGGGCTGCAGAAGCGCCGCGCGAATGAAGCCGTCCATCTTCCCGCCGTTGATGTCTATGTCGGACTGGGGCTTCGCGTGCGGGCCGCCGGTGTCGTTCAGATCGCTGCTGTGATACGGCTGCGTGCACCTGTCGTTCAGCATCGGATGAGGGACGCAAACCTTCTTGGGTATGCCGTCGGCGCCCGGATAGGTTCCGAAGTAGTGATCGAACGACCTGTTCTCTTGAACGATGAAGATGAGGTGGTCTAGCTTGAATATCCCCTTCTTCTCTTCCTCCCCCGCCGGCGAAACAGATGGGTTCTTCGATGGCGACTTCGACGACGGCGCCGGACTCCCTGATTCCTTGACCGGGGCAGCCTTGCTGCAGGCGATGGCGACGACAAGTAACACGAGTGCGAGGATGCGGGCTCGGGACATACGGGGCGTGATTCTATCGGTCCCGCTCAGGCGTCGAGCTCGCACGTGAAGATGTTCTCGATCTGATTGCGCCGCCGGATCGCGGGCCTGAGGGCGATCAGCGGATCTGTTCCCGCGGAAATCTTCACTCGCGCCTCCTCAAAAGCCCTGGACCACTCCATAACTCTGCGGCTCAACTCGGCTTCGTCCTGGCGCCCGATCCATCTCGCCTGCGCCGCCGTTATTCGCTGCGAGGTTCGAAGGTGCTTCAGCGCACGGGGAAGGGGGATGTCCTCGTAGGCCACCTGGCTCTCCAGCACGAATATCGCCTCGTCGGCGGAGCAAAAACGGAGCTCGATTGGAGTTGGGCCCTCGAAGGGCAGCGCCGGGCGCACGGATGATGGTGAAGGCGGCGTTCGCGGCGCCGGGCTCTCGGGTCCACCGGCGATCAGCAGGATCCCGGCGACGACGGCCGCCGTGACTCCGATGGCGGCGGCGCCAATCCAGAGCTTCTTCATTTAGGGGGATCCAGGATCACCGGCGGCCTCGGCTCCTGTTCGAAATCGAACGCTCGAGTGATGTCTCCGAGTTCCTCGGCCTCCTCGCGAACCGTGGGGCGCGAATCCGGGCGGCTGAGAGTTTTCGGATCCAGGCGCTCCCCACGGAGAAAGCGATCCTCGATCAGCTTGAGATAAGCGTCGAAGGTCAGCGTCTGGTGATCGATGAACCCCCTTTTCGCGTACGGGCTTATCACGAGCCCCGGGACGCGAAGGCCGTAGCCGTTCCGATCGACTCGCGGCGGCTCGACATGGTCGTAGAACCCGCCCCAGTCGTCCCAGGTGATGAAGATCGCCGAGGACTCCCAGCCCGGCCCTTCTCCCACCGCGTTCACGACCTTCGTCACGAATGCTTGTCCGGGACCGATCGAACCGTGGCCCGGATGATCGCTTTCGCCGATCGCCGGAATCACCCACGAGACATCTGGCAGGTCACCGTCCGCGGCCGATTCGTGGAACTCCCTCATCGGACGGATGTTCTCCAATTGTCCGTTTTCGCGAACGGTTGCGAACCCGGGTAAGGGATTTTGGTGCGTGGTCGTCACGTCGTCGCGGGTCTCACACGCTTCCACCAGGCAGGACGGGTCGGCCACGTAGTAGCTCCACGAGACCCCCTGCTCGTTCAATAGGTAGGTGATGTCGGTCCAGGCGTAGGGTGCCGGGTTGTCGTCGGATCTGTCTTCCAGAGCGACTCCCGTTGCCTTGGGCGGTGCCTCCGAACCCAGCAGCGCCGACTCGCAGCTCATCGGGTCGCTGTGGTCGGCGCATCTAGCCGACCAAGCCGACACGAGGAATAGGTGAGCGGGCAGGGTCCAGGAATCAGTCGGCCCGAACATCCGGTCCTGAAGGACGAATTCGTCGGCGTAAGCCCAGTAGGCCGGGATCTCGTCTCGCGTGTGATAGCCCATGATCTCCGGTTGCAGCTGCGGGCCGACTCGCTTGTCACACCAGCTCGTGGTCGGTTCGATAAGGCACTTTCCCGGCTCGGGCAGCGCCAACGCCGCCTCGATGAAACCGTTCATCCGCCCGCCGTTGATGTCCCTGTCGGATGCGGGCTTCCCGTGAGGTCCCCCGTTGTCGTACAGATCCGTGTCGTGATAGGGCCGTGTGCAACGGCCTCCGAGGCTCGGATGCGGCACGCAGACTCTCCTAGGAATCCCGTCGGCGCCCGGGTAGGTTCCGAAGTAGTGATCGAACGATCGGTTCTCCATGACGACGAAGATCAGGTGATCCAGCTTGTTGATACCTGTTTCTTCGGGTGCCGGAGCGCTGTTGCTGCACGCGACCGCGATAGGCAGTAAGGCCGTAAGAACGAAGGATTTGCGCACGTGGCCGAGCGTAGGCCGTCCCTAGCCTTTTGGCGGCTCGACTATGACGGGCGCTCGCGGTTCCTGATCGAAGTCGAATTCGTGGCGAAGATCACCTAGCTTGTCGACTTCCTCCCGAACGATTGGTCTCGGATCTGGACGGCCGTCGGTCTTCGGGTCAAGTCTCTGGCCCCCCATGAAGCGATCCTCGATCAGTTTCAAGTAAGCGTCGAAGGTCAGGGTCTGACTATCGATGTAGCCCTTCTTCGCATAAGGGCTGATCATGAGCCCGGGAACACGAATGCCGTACCCACCGGCATCGATGCGCGGTGGTTTGACGTGATCGTAGAAGCCGCCCCAGTCGTCCCAAACGACGAAGATCGCTGTCGAGTTCCAATCGGGACTCTCCATCGCGGCGTTCACCATCGACGTGACGAACTCCTGACCCCGAACGATGTTGCTGTGCCCGGGATGTTCGCTTTCCCCGATCGCCGGCATGATCCACGACACCGATGGCAATTCACCGGCCCCAGCGTCGTCGAGATAATCGGAGTAAGGAACGATGTTTTCCCGCTGCTTGTTCTCCTTCACTGTTAGGAATCCCGGAAGCACGTTCTGGAATCCCGTGCTCGTGTCCTGGTGCTTCTTCTTGTCGCATGCTGCGCCGTAACAGGTGCCGTCCGGCCCGACGTAGTACTTCCAGCTAACACCGAACTTGTGGAGCAGATAAGTGATGTCCGTCCAGGCGTAAGGTGTGTCCTTGCCTCCCTTTGGAACCTCTATCTTTTCCCCGTAACCGCCGACCGAACCCCGGCAGCTCATCGGCTTCTTGTGGTTCCTGCAGATCGCCGACCACGCGGACACCAGATAGAGGTGAGCCGGAAGCGTCCAAGAGTCGGTCGGCGCGAACATCCTGTCCTGCAGGACGAACTGGTCCGCGTACTCCCAGTAGGCCGGGATCTCATCTCGCGTGTGGTATCCCATGACTTCCGGTTGGCCCTGAGGGCCCACGCGATCCCCACAATTCTTGAGGAACGGATGTACCACGCACCTTTGACGGGCGTTCTTCACGGCCGCGGCGATGAAGCCGTTCATCTTCCCTTTGTTGACGGCCGTGTCGGACGCCGGTTTCGAGTGCGGCCCGCCGAGATCAAAGGTATCTGTGTCGTGATACGGCTGAGTGCATTTGCCTTTGAGAACCGGGTGAGGCACGCACACCTTGTTGGGGATCCCGTCGGCGCCGGGGTAAGTCCCGAAGTAGTGATCGAAGGAGCGGTTCTCCATGACGATGAAGATCAGATGGTCGAGCTTGTTGATCCCGCCCTCGCCCTCCGGGACGGTGGTTGTAGGGCTCGGCTCTGGGCTCTCCTGAGCCTTGCCGTCCTTTCCTTTCTTCCCGTTCTTTTTCTCCTTACCCTTCTCGGCCGGGCTGGCGGAGGGACTCTCGCCGGAGGGGGAAATACGGGAGCTCGGCGTGGAATTCGTGCACGCCGCGGCGACGACGAGCATCGTCAGCAATGCTCCCAGGGCTCTTCGCATGTCGGGGGATTCTACGCGTGCGATTCGTGTTAGGCGGGTGTCAGCTCGAGCTCGCCCTTGCGGACTTGCTCGCGCCAGAACTCCTGACCCTCTTCGGGCAGGGTGTAGATCGGGTCGTAGAAGGGGTACTTGCGGGTGAGAGCCTCGGGATCGTCGTACTCGATGCCGGTCCGGTAGTTCTTGGTCCAGTACGAAATTCCCTTAACGCGGTCGTACTCCGCGACCATGTGAACCCAGCGCTTGCCGACGAACGGAACGTCGCAGACAACGCGCGGCGTCGCGAACCCCGGCATGTATCCGAGGAGGCCGTACTGCAGGTCCTGCGCTTCGCCGAGCGACGTGCGCCAGTGCTCCGAGTTCGGAATCATGTCGCACATGTAGAAGTAGTAAGGCAGGACCTTCCCGTGATCGATCAACATGAAGCAGAGCTCGAGGAGTTCGTTGACGGTCGTGTTGATCCCACGGAGCAGTACACCCTGGTTGCGAACGTCCCGGAAACCCGAGTCCAGGATCATACGAACCGCGTCCCCGACTAGCGGAGTCACTTGCTGGGCGCAGTTGATGTGAGTGTGCACGGCGATGTCCACCTCGCGTTCGCGCGCGCGCCGCGCCATCCGTTCGAATCCGGCCTTTACCTCGTCCTGCAGGAAGTGCTGCGGGATGCCCATGAGTCCCTTCGTGGCCAGGCGGATGTCGCGGAGGTTGTCTATGTCCAGGAGTTTCATCACGAAGTTCTCGAGCCGCTTGATCGGAACGTTCGCCATGTCGCCGCCGGAGACGACGACGTCTCGGACCGACGGGGTTTTCTGCAGGTAGTCGATCATCGCCTCCCAGCGTTCGTTCTGTTTGATTTCGAACTTGTACTTGAGGAATTGGGGGGTGTCGTTCCCTACGAGGTCCATTCGGGTGCAGTGACCGCAGTACTGCGGACACGTCGAGATGAGTTCGGCAAGCACCTTGGTCGGATACCGATGTGTTAGTCCCTCGACCGCCCACATCTCGGCTTCATGGAGGCTGTCCCTCGAGGCCATGGGGTGGTTCGTCCATTCTCCGTGCCGGTCGCTGAACGACGGCGCCATGTACTTTCGAACCGGGTCGTGCCGAAGGTCTTTCTCGTTCATCGTGTTGACCATCTGCGGGGGGATGAGCATGGACATCGTGGCGCGCTCTTCCTGGTCGCGGCGAATGTCCTCGAGGAGTTCGTCGTCGAGTGAGTCGCCGAGGGCTTCCTTGAACTCGCCGAGGTTCTTCACGGAGTGCGCTCTCTGCCACTGCGCGCTTCGCCAGTCGTCGTCCGAGACATCCTTGTACGCCGGAAGCCTGCGCCAGTCCGGCTCGGCGTACTCGCGCTTGAGCGGGTACTCGAACGGCTGCTCGGCCGCGTGAGCCTTCGCGTCCCGGTGGCCGGGGCGCGCTGGAGATGACTGATCGCTCATGCCGGTCCCTTCGAAGGAATTGGGCTGTGAGCGAATTATACCGGCACTCTATCCGGTAGGAAAGGCCGGAAACCGAAGGATATTCGGCTTTCCACTCCGCCGGTAGCTAAGCCACGCTGAAGCCTGCATGCATGCCCTGCTCGTAGTGTCCGGGCAGGTTGCAGATCAGTGCGTAGGAGCCCGGTTTTAGGTTGGTGGTAAGGCTCGTCTCGGTGCCGGAAGGAATTTCCTCCTTCTCGTCCACCACTTTCATGCCCCCGCCTGCCTCATCCACGACCCCTTCTTTCACGGGGAGAGCGTCGGGCGCCAAGTCGGTTGCGATCACGACGAACTCGTGCTCCGAGGGACCGGTGTTCAGGATCTGGAAGGTCACGGAGCCGGCTTGGGTTTTCGACGGAATGGGCGCGATGGCGAAGTCTCTCTCGGTGACGCAGACGTTCTTGGTCTGGTCGCAATCGCTTCCCTCGGCCGGCGTCGTGCCGCCACCGGTGCTGTTCGAGCAGGCGGTGAGCGCGATCGCCGAGAGGGCCAGGGCGACCGGGGCGAGGCGGTGTCCGGACATGCTTGCTCCCTTCGCTGGGTCTACGGCAATCCTAGTACCGGGGAGGAACTACGCGTTCTTGGGTGACGCGATGCCGAGCCCCGTTCGCCGGTACATCGCCATGATGTCCTCGGACGGAATGGGCTTAGAGAAGTAGAAACCCTGGCCGAGCTGGCAGCCCTGACCCACGAGGAATTCCCACTGCGCGTCGGTCTCGATGCCCTCGGCGAGGGAGGTCATTCCGAGCGAATGCGCCAGCTGGATGACCGCCGTGACCATGGAGCCCGCGTCGGGGTCTCCGGGGATGTCCATGACGAAAGACCTGTCGATCTTCAATGTGGAAACCGGCAGGTGCTTCAATCGTGAGAGCGACGAATAGCCGGTACCGAAGTCGTCGATCGCAAGCTTCAGGCCCCTTCCGTGCAAGTCCCAGAGGATCTGTTGAGTGCGGTCCGGATCCGTCATCGCGGTGGACTCCGTGATCTCGATCGTCGCGCGCGTCGGGTCGAGGCCGGCCGCCGTCAGGGAGGCCATGATCTTGTCGGCGAGATCCGGCTGCCAGAGTTGCCTGGGAGACAGGTTGAAGCTGATCTCAAGATCCAGGCCGTCCTTTCGCCACTGCATGCTCTGGCGGCAGATCTCCTCCGTTACCCAGTCGCTGATGATCTCGATCAAGCCCATTTCCTCGGCAAGGGGGATGAACTCGCCGGGGGGAATGATGCCGCCGGTCGGGTCCTTCCATCGGATCAACGCTTCCACTCCGACCATCGTGCCCTTGTGCAGGTCGAGAATCGGCTGGTAGTGGAGGATCCAATTCTGGCCCTCGACCGCCTTGCGCAGGCGAGTCGAGAACGCGAGCCGGCGCATCGGATCGTCGCCGTCGGTCGAATAGACGACGTATCCGCCGGGTCCGGACTTCTTGCTCCGGTACATGGCCGCGTCTGCATGTTTCAGGATCGTCTTGGTATCGCTCGCGTAGGCGGGAAAGACTCCCACTCCGATGCTGGCCGTGACGTACACCTCGGTATCCGCAAGCGTGAACGGTTCCTCGAGTGACTGTTGAATGCGCGACACAACCGACTCGGCGACGAGCAGGATGCCTTCCTTGTCGGATTGCGACGTGCCCTCGATGTCGGCGAGCAGCACCAGGAACTCGTCGCCTCCGGGACGCGCGACAAGATCGGTCTCACGGGTCGCCTCGCGCATCCGGCCGGACAGCGCCGACAAGAGGTCGTCGCCGATCTCGTGTCCCAGGCTGTCGTTCACGAGCTTGAAGTTGTCCAAGTCGATGTAGAGGACCGCGACCGCCATGTTGCTGCGGCGCGCGCGCGCGAGGGCGAGCTCGAGCATCTCCTCGAACAACGCCCGGTTCGGGAGGCCGGTCAGCTTGTCGTGGTGCGCCATGAAAGCGACTTGTTCCTCGGCCTCTCGCTGTTCCGTGACGTCGAACATGGCGCCCTGAACGAGAATGGGGTTTCCCTCTTCGTCGCGAAGGATCATCGAGCGATCGTGGATCCAAACGATCTTCCCGTCGGGGCGGATCATCCGGTAGTCGGAGATCTCAGGCTCGCCTGTCGCCAAGAACTGCTCGTAGTCGTCGGATGCCCGTTCGACGTCGTCCGGATGAAGGTGGCTGCGCCAGAAGTCGGGGTCGTCGATGTATCCCTGGGGTGTGACGCCCAGGATTTCCTCGATCTGGGGGCTCGTGTAGACGCCCTTTGCCGCTTCGTCGGGCGGCTCTATGTAGAAGACCGCCGGGATGTGCTCAACAAGGGCGCGGAACTGGCCCTCCTTGTTGAGTAGTTGCTGCTCCGTCTCCTTCTGTTCGGTTATGTCGACCATCACGCCTTGCCAGTAAGAGGGGTCCCCTGCCGCGTCGGGGACGACCACCGCCTCTTCGAGCATCCATACTGTTTTCCCGTCCTTCGCGAAGATCCTGTACTCGGCGCGGAACGGCTCGGTGCTGCGGGCCGTGCGGACCGACTCGGCGACTACCGCGTCCCGGTCGTCGGGGTGAAGCTGCCGTTCCCAAGTCTTCGGGTCTGCGAGCCATTCGTCGGGCGTGAACCCGAGCACCGCCTCGACCTGGGGGCTGATGTACCTCGTGTGCGTTTCCCTGCCCGGCTCGTCCACGTAAACGATTGCAGGCAGGTGCTCTATTAGCGTGCGAAGCGGCCCCTCGGCTTTGAACGGATCGAACTGCCGCCCCGGGCTAGCTTTCTCTCTCACCCCTTGGTCCTCCGCCCTCGCATAGCCGTATAGGCCCCACCCGGAAGGAGGCGATGGAGCCCTATAGATGGCCTCGGTCCCCCGGGCGCCGAACTTTAGCCGAGGATCTCCATTAGGCCGGGATTTCGGAGCGTACGTAGGCGTTTCGTGTCTGCGGGGGAATGCTCGGATGCTCACCGGCCCTGGGCTATGCTCAGGCGGCCATGAGGAGCCGCGTCCCGCTCGTGCTTGTCGCGGCGGCGCTGGTATTGGGAGCGGCCTGCAGCCAGGTGCCCGCCCCGTCTCCGGAACCCAGCCCCGTTCCGCCGGCCCCGGAGACCGAAAGCCCCTCCTCCAGTGTCAGTCCGAAGCCGTCGGACAACGACGGCACGGGCACCGGCGGAGGCATCCCCCAGGCCGACCTCAAGGTGTTCGGGTACGCGACGGCGGATCAGGCCCAGTTGGCGAGGGACCTGGCGTCAGTGGGTTTGAATCTGGAGAGGCTGATCAGCCACATAACGGGGCAGAACCTGACCGGGGGAGAAAACGACTCTAAGCATTTGAGAAACGACGCCCGGCGGCTGGAGAACAACGCGAAGCAGGCGGTCAACCGAATGGAGCCTCTCGCGCCAACCGACGGCAGGCTTAGGCGAGCGAAGGGACATGCGCTGAGAGCGTTCAAACTCTCGTCTCAATACGCCGTGACGGCGCAGTCGATCGGCGATGCCGGATCTGTGATGACCTCCGACGGGGAGGCCAGGTCGGTATCCCAGCGAGCACTTCAGCTGATCGGTACCGGCACGAGGATCCAGCAGGCCTACGCAGCCATGAACCGTGAGCTCACCGACTGGTCGGAGAAGAACCCCACCGAGGCCTCCCTGGCCGTTCAGCGCTACGGCCACTGAGCAGACGCGGTGCAAGAAGGCGGCACTCCCAGAGAGCGGCTCACCGCGGCACTCGGCCCTATCGGTGTGTGGAGTTTCCAACTAGACGAACAGCCCGCGAAGCGCGAACAGGAACTTGTCTCCTCAGTCGAAGAGCTGGGCTATGGTGCCGTGTGGATCCCCGAGGGCTTCGGCAGTAAGGAAGCCTTTGCACATGCGGGGATACTTCTCGCGGGTACGGCTCGAATAGTCGTTGCAACGGGGATCGCCAGCATATGGGCGCGCGACCCGATGGCGATGTCGAACGGCTCACGCGCGCTGGCAGAGGCGTACCCGGGGCGGTTCCTGCTCGGGATCGGCGTGAGCCATCACGTCCGCGCTCATGGCCGAGGTCACATATGGGATTCAAAGCCGTACACGAAGATGAAGCGCTATCTGGAGCAGATGGACGAGTTGCCCGCCCCCTCAGTCACTCCTCCCGCTCCGAGAGTTCTTGCGGCGCTCCGTCCAAGGATGCTCGGCCTGGCTCGCGAACGAGCCTGGGGCGCGCATCCGTATTTCGTCCCCGTCGAGCACACGCGGGAGGCGAGAGAGATCCTTGGCCCGGATAGATTTCTCGCGCCGGAGCAGCTTGCCGTCCTCGACACCGATGCGGACAAGGCGCGGGCGATAGGGCGCGATTTCATCTCGCACTACATCACGCTGCCGCACTACCGGAACAACATTCGACGTCTCGGTTGGACCGAGGAAGACACTGAGGCGCCCTACAGCGACGCGTTCGTCGACGCCATGGTTGCTTGGGGCGATGCCGGGGCCATTCGCACGCGGGTCCACGAGCACTACGAAGCCGGAGCCGATCACGTGGCTCTTCAGGTCTTGGGCGAGGACGCGGCGGAATTCCCGCTGAGCCAGCTCCGCGAGCTGGCCGGAGTGCTCGTCTAGCGGCGCTTCACGTCGCGACCTCGGACCTTGTCCCGCAAGCCGGCGATCATCATCTCTATGCCGAAGTCGAACTCCCGGTCTGGATCGGCGAGACACATGGCCGGGAAGAGGCCGGCCAGCGTCGGCACGATCTCGGCCGGCATGGCCGCGACGGCTGCGACGGGGTCGATCTCGGCGTCCCGGGCGAACATCCCCCGGGTCTCCATCATGACGAATCCCATGATGTAGCCGCTGAACATTTTGTAGGTGTCGATGACCTCATCGTCGTCGAGTCCGGCCTCGCGAAGCGTGCGAAGTGCGGTGTCGATCGGCCGCAGCGAGTCGAGCGAGGTGGGCGGGCGCTTGTGTTCCGCGAAGAGTTGCATGACGTCGGGGTGGGAGCGCAGCACCTCGCGGTAGGCGCGAGCAAGGAGCCGCACGCGATCTTCCCATCCGCGAACGTCTTCTCCGGGGAAAGCGAACTCGCGAAGGACCGCCTCGATCATCGCGAGGAACAAGTCCTCCTTGTCCTCGACGTGGTTGTAAAGGGACATCGCCTCGACGCCGAGCTCGCGGCCGAGCCGTCGCATGGTGACCGCCTCGAGGCCCTCGTCGTCCATGACGCGGACGGCGGTTTCGGCGATCCGCTCCCGACTGAGGGGGGATCTTGCGACCGCCGGGGAATCTTCAAGCGCCAATTTCGGTTCCTCTCGGTTGACAACTTACGCCGTATGCCTATACTTACGATGTCAGTTTACAGTGTAAGCGTATCCTTGCGGGAGCGCGGAATCAAGAGGGAGACCGGGGAATGAGCCTCAACACCGAGACGATCGCGAGAGCCAGCAGCCGCCACCCGTGGCGAACGATCACCGTGTGGGTCGTCTTGCTGATGGCGGCCGGCTACGCGTCGGGACAGATGCTCGACGACGTCCTTACCAACGACTTCGCCTTCACGAACCGCCCCGAGTCCGTTCAGGCACATGACCTCCTCGAGGACCGTTTGACCGGACCCGAGAAGGACACGGAGCTAGTCCTCGTCGAGGCGGACTCGTTGACGATCGAGGATCCTGCCTTCGAGGCCGAGGTCCGCAAGGTGCAGACAGAGCTGAGCGGCCTAGGCAAAGGAGTAGTGGCTGCTCCCATCATGACCGTCTACGACTTGCCCGAGGAGCAAGGCGCCGCTCTCGTATCGAACGACAATCGTGCCACGCTCATCCCGGTCGAGATCAGCGACACGGAAAGCGAAACCGTCGACGCGCTTCGCGGCGCTGTGGAGCGCTCGGAAGCAGAAGGGTTCACGCTGAGTATCGCCGGCACAGCGGTGCTGAACGACGAGTTCACGAAGATCGGGCAGGAGGAGGCGGCGAAGGGCGAGGCCATAGGAGTTCCCGTCGCCTTGATCGTCCTCATCGTTGTGTTCGGCGCCCTGCTGGCGGCCATTCTTCCGATCGTCATGGCGATCTTCTCGATCATGTTGTCGCTCGCCGCGGTTGCCCTGATCGGCCAGTTGTTCCATTTCCAGGTGTTCGTCACGAACATGATCTCGATGATCGGATTGGCGGTCGGCATCGACTACTCGCTGTTCGTCGTGTCCCGCTACCGCGAAGAGCGCCGGCGCGGCCGCGAGAAGCTCGAGGCGATCGGTCACGCCGGAGGAACGGCCAACCGCGCTGTCTTCTTCAGCGGAATGATGGTCGTGATTGCCCTTTGCGGGATGCTGATCGTTCCCCAGACGATCTTCAAAGCGCTGGCCGGCGGCGCGATCCTAGTCGTGATCGCCGCGCTCGCAACTTCGATGACTCTTCTTCCGGCACTCCTTGCCGTCTTGGGGGACAAGATCAACTGGCCGCGGTTCTCCAAGCGCGCCAAGGGGTCCGATCCGGAGCCGCGTGGGGGCTTCTGGGACCGGGTCACAGGCGTGGTTATGAAACACCCCGTCGCGAGCCTGGTCCTCGGAGTCGGATTCATGCTCGCCGCGGCCGCTCCGTACCTCGGGATCACCACCGGTTTCGCGGGCGTGAGCACCTTCCCTGACGACTTGGAGTCCAAGAAGGCGTTCATAGCGCTGTCAGAAAACTTCGCCGGCGGACAGACCGCGCCGGCGGAGATAGTGATCGACGGCGACGCGGATTCGCCGGAGGTGCAATCCGGCGTGCAACGGCTAACCGGCGCGCTGGCGTCCGATCCGGCGTTCCAGGGGCAGGCGATCGTCCAGGTGAACGACGAAGGCGACCTGACCCTGGTGCAAGCTGTGTTGAAGGGCGATCCTCAAACGGTCGAGGCCACTGAGACGATCCGTCATCTTCGAGCGGACGTGATTCCCGAAGCCTTCGCCGGCGCGAACGCGGTGGTTCTCGTAGGAGGCGACAGCGCGTTCAACACCGACTTCTTCGACCAGGCCGGGATGTACCAGCCGATAGTTTTCGTATTCGTGCTGGGCCTTTCGTTCCTGCTCTTGACCGTTGTGTTCCGCTCGATCGTTGTACCGATCAAGGCGATCATCATGAACCTGCTGTCGGTCGGTGCCGCATACGGCTTGATCACTCTCGTGTTCCAAGAGGGCGGTCCGGCGATAGGGAAGTCGATCGCCGACTTCCTCGGGTTCCAGCGGGTCGAGGCGATCGAAGCTTGGATACCGCTGTTCCTGTTCTCGATACTGTTCGGATTGTCGATGGACTACCACGTGTTCCTGCTCACCAGGATCCGCGAGCGATTCGACCAGACCGGCAATAACGCCGAATCCGTGGCCTACGGCCTGCGAACGACGGCCGGCATCATCACAGGGGCCGCGTTGATCATGGTCGCGGTGTTCGCAGGATTCGCGGCGGGACGGCTCGTTCCTCTCCAGCAGATGGGGTTTGGGCTCGCCGTTGCCGTGTTCCTGGACGCCACGATCGTTCGGTCCGTGCTCGTGCCCGCATCGATGAAGCTCCTTGGTAACGCCAACTGGTACTTGCCCAAATGGCTGCAGTGGCTGCCCGACATCAAGGTCGAGGGCCACGAGACGGTCGCCGTGCCCGAGCTCGAACGCGTACCATAGGCGCCCCGAAAACCTAAGGAGCGCTACATGCATAGTGACCGGTTGCTGCTCGGGCCCGGCCCCTCGAACCCGTTTCCCGAGGTCTACGAGGCGTTCACCCGCCCCGTGCTCGGGCACCTCGACCCCGAGTTCCTGGGTCTGCTCGACGAAACTTGCGAGCGGCTTCGGACCGCTTTCAAGACAAAGAACGCGGCGACGCTTCCGATCAGCGCAACCGGATCGGCCGGCATGGAGGCTTGCGTCGTGAACCTGGTCGAGCGAGGCGACAAGGTCATCATCGGCGTGAACGGGGTTTTCGGCGGACGGATGGTCGAGGTTGCGGAGCGAGCGGGAGCCGAGGTAATTCGCGTTGACGTGGAGTGGGGTCACCCGGTTCCTCCGGAACGTCTGCTCGAGGAACAGAAGAACAACCCCGACGCCCGTTTTGTTGGGGTCGTGCACGCGGAGACTTCGGTCGGCGTGAGAAGCGACATCGAACCGCTGAAGGAACTGCAGAACACGGACACGATGTTGTTGGTCGACTGCGTTACATCGCTCGGCGGGATACCACTCGAGATCGACGCTTGGGGGATAGATGCCGCGTACAGCGGGACCCAGAAGTGCCTCGGAGTTCCCCCGGGCCTTTCGCCCGTCACCTTTTCCGAGCGGGCTGTCGAGCGTGCCACGAAGCGAAACACGAGCGTGCAGTCGTGGTATCTGGACATGGGGCTTATCGGTGCGTACGTCGGGAGCGACCGCAAGTATCACCACACCGCTCCCGTCACGATGATCTACGGGTTGCACGCGGGACTCGGGGTCCTTCTTGAGGAGGGGCTCGAGGCGTCACACGAGCGCCACCGGCGAACCGCCGACATGCTGTTCAACGCGCTGCCGGAGTTCGGTTTCCGGGGGTTCGCGCAAGAGAGCCACCGGCTGCCGCAACTGACGAGCGTTTGGCTGCCCGACGGCCTGGACGATGCCGGAACACGCAAGAAGCTCTTGTTCGACTACAGCATCGAGGTCGGCGGGGGGTTGGGCGACGTGGCCGGCAAGATCTGGCGGATCGGTCTGATGGGCCACAACGCCCGCGAGAAGTCGGTCGTGACCTTGCTCGGCGCGTTGCGCGAGGTGCTCGGCTAGCTTCCGCTTTCGCCCATAGGCTTTAGGTCCAAGCCTTTCTTGCGGATGCCCTTGATGATCTCGGGCAGCGCCTTCACGGTCGAGGACTGATTGCCGCCACCGTCGTGCAACAGAACGATCGATCCCGGCCGGACCTGGTTCAGGACGCGATTGACTATCTCGTCTTTGGACGTCTCATCGAAGTAGTCGTGCGGGTCGACGGTCCAAATCACGGTTCGCATCCCCATGCCGTGCGCTACCTGGACGACGGTTCCGTCGTAGGAGCCGCCGGGCGGGCGGAACAGCGTCGGCGTGATTCCAACCTTGTCGAGAGCGTCGCTGGTCCGCTCCAGCTGGCCCTCGACCAGCCGTTGATCGAGCTCCGCGAGCGGTGGGTTCAGCGGGTGGTCCCAGGAATGGTTCTCAACGGCGTGTCCGGCGCGTTCCGTTTTCTTCACGAGTCCCGGATAGCGATCGACGAGGTAGCCGATCACGAAGAAGGTCGCATCCACATGAAAGCGTTTCAGCGTCTTCAGGATCTGGTTGGTGTACGGAGGGTTAGGCCCGTCGTCGAACGTCAGCGCGACTTCGTTCGGAACGTTTGCCTTGTGCGACGGCCTGAAGACGATCGAGACCGGCTTGCCGGAGACTTCCCCAACCGTAGTTATCTGAGTCCCGGGGGCTCGGCCGAGCGTGTACTGGGGATTCTGGGCCTGCTTCTCGGATATCCGCTCCTTGGTCTTCTGGAGTGATTCGGTCTCGTCCTTGCCGTCGACGAGCTTGATCTTGTCCCTGGGCTGAATCACGGTCGCGCGCGTGGCCCGTTCACCGTTCACGAGCATCTCCCCGGGGTTCGTGCCCTTCTCTAGAACCTCTCCATCGACGTCGAGGAGGTTGCCTGGTTTGGCGCGCAGCTTGAAGAGCTTGAGGGTCTCGCCGAGCGTGGACCCTTCGGGGACGAACCGCTTCTCCTTGCCGATCTGGATGGGGATGTCGGGTGCCGGCGTGACTTGCGGGGTCTGATTCGAGCACGCGCCCAGGCCGCCGCCGAGAACGGCGGCGATAGCCAGGCATGCGAGGGTTCCTCTTGGTCTCATTCGCCTTCCATTAGACCCGCGCCGAGGCCGGAAGGATCTCAGGAAGGATCATCATCTCCGGTGGCGCGGTCGATTCGTTCCTGGGCGGCCCTGAGTATCGCGCGCTCGAAATTGTGGCGGACCAGCGCGGAGGCGGCCGGCAGCAGCTCATTGAAGGCTTCCACCACGTGTTCCTTCGCCTGGGCCGGCTTCTCCTTGGACCGCGCCGGCTGCCTGACGTATTCGTCGAATAACGCGACCGCTTCCTCGGCGATCTCGTTCACGGCTCCGGTGTAGCGGCGTCCGAGACTCAGCAGGTCCGAGAGCGGGACGCCGGCCTCGAGAAGCTTCATCCCGGCGCGAAGGGCTTGCACGTCGGATTCCGTGTAAGGCCGCTCCGCGTCGGGGTTTCGCGGGACTAGAAGGCCCTCGGCCACGATCGATTGGAGAAGCGGTGGCGGGACTCCGGCGCGTCCGGCGACCTCTTCGAGAGTGAGTGCTGCGTCCTGGGTCCCCGCGACCGCCGAGACGAGCGCCGCGTCCGCGGGGTGCAGTCCGTCCAGCACTCGCTGGATCGTCGAAAGCGAGAGTCCTTGGTCCTTCAGTTCTTTGATCCTCATAAGGCGAGTCAGGTGGGCTTGCGAGTAGTTGGCGACGCGGCCGCTCCGCTGTGGGGGATCGAGCAGCCCGCGGTGCTGGTAGTAGCGAATCGTGTCCACGGAAACCTTCGCCTTCTTGGCCAGTTCCTCGACGCGGAGTTCCGTTCGGCTCATGCGCTATCCAGCATCTCGCGCAGAAGCAGACGATGCGGAAGCGAGTCCATCAGGACGATCTCGCGAGGGACCGCGTGAGGCGGGAGCTCGCCGGCTAGCTCGTCACGGAGCGCTTTCGAGTCGGTGGGTTCATTCAGGACGACCGCGGCGACGACGCGCTCTCCCCGCTCCTCGTCGGGGATCCCCATTACTGCGGCTTGCTCAACCACGGACATTCGAAGCAGGGCTTCCTCAACCTGTTTCGGCGATACGTTGTCGCCGCCCGTGATAATCGAGCCATCGAGCCGGCCGAGGACCGTCAGGTTCCCTTCGGCGTCGAGCGAGCCGGCGTCGTCGGTCGCCAGCCAGCCGTCTTCCGCGGCAAGCGGCCCGTCGATCGTCTCGTGCGCGACGGCCTCTCCTCGGATCCATATGCGCGCCGGTATGCCGGGGGGCGAGGGCTCGGAAGGCCAGTCGCCGGTAGTGATCGAGATGCCGGGTAGCGCCGTTCCGACGGTGCCACCGGGCGCGACACCCCACGGGGGCAGCGTCGCGGCCTGTGAGGCGGTTTCCGTCATGCCGTAAGTGGGCGCGACCGGAATCCCTCGCGACATGGCCTCGTCCAACAGCCGGCGCGGGCATGGCGCGCCGCCGACCAGCGCGAACCGAAGCGAGCCGGGTGCTTCCCATCCCGCCTCGAGCAATCGGTGAAGCATTGTCGGGACGAGCGAGATTGCGGTCACGCCGTTCTCGTCGATCGCTTGGATGACCGCGCGCGGTTCGAATGGAGCGACCGGAACGACGGCGAAGCCCGTGTGCATCGCGCGGTAGATGGTCGAGAGACCGCCCACGTGATGAAGCGGTAGGCAGAGCAGCCACCTATCGTCCTGAGTTAGCCGCAAAGCAGCCTCGGCAGCGGCCGCGCTCGCTTCGATGTTCCGATTCGTCAGGACGATGCCCTTCGGCTCCCCGGTACTTCCCGAGGTGAAAACGATGCAGGCGGCGTCGTCCGGATTCGGTTGATGGCCTGGTCGATCTGCGTGTCCGGCGCCGTCGAGCGAGCCGGCCCGCAGGACGATCTTCGGCTTCGTGCGCCTCAGCAGGCGCTCCGTTTCGGCCTCCGGCGCCGAGGGCGAAAGCGGCACGAGTGTGGCGCCGATGTGCGCGGTCGCAGCAACCACCTCGAGCGCGAAGGGGGAGGGTTCCGCGATCACGGCCACGCGGTTGCCGGGGTCCACGCCGAGCGCCGCGAGGCGCCGTGAGGCCAAGTCGAGACCAGATCCCATCATGGATAATGGTGTGAGCATCTGCTCATACGATTCTAGTTCCTCCTCAGGAGGTGGCGTGGGGGCGACGATAAGGTCCGCGGCGGATTGGACTTCCTCCGGCGACTTCGAGGACGTCAGCTACGAGACGACCGGCGGGATCGCGAGGATCACGATCGACCGGCCGGAGGTCCGAAACGCGTTCCGCCCCCAGACGCTCTTTGAGCTTTCCGAGGCATTCGAGCGGGCGCGCAACGACTCGGAGATCGGGACGGTAATCCTCACCGGGAGCGGGACGGAAGCTTTCTGCTCGGGCGGGGACCAGCGAATCCGCGGCGAGGCCGGCTACGTCGACGAGGAGGGCACTCCTCGGCTGAACGTTCTCGATCTGCAGGTGCAGATCCGCCGGTTGCCGAAACCCGTGGTGGCGATGGTCGCCGGGTACGCCATCGGCGGCGGCCACGTACTGCACGTCGTCTGCGACCTCACGATCGCCGCCGACAACGCCGTATTCGGACAAACGGGACCGCGAGTAGGCAGTTTCGACGGCGGCTACGGCTCCGGACTTCTTGCGCGGACGATCGGCGTCAAGCGCGCAAAGGAGTTCTGGTTCCTCTGCCGTCAATACGGCGCGCAAGCGGCGTTGTCCATGGGGTTGGTGAACGCGGTGGTGCCGCTCGAGGAACTGGAGGAGGAAACCGTGCGGTGGTGCCGCGAGATGCTTGAACTCTCGCCGACCGCGTTGCGCCTCCTCAAAGCCGGGTTCAATGCCGACATCGACGGGCTGGCCGGCGTGCAACAGCTCGCCGGTGACGCGACGCTCCTTTACTACATGAGTGAGGAGGCTCAGGAAGGCCGCGACGCCTACCTCGAGAAGCGCAAGCCCGACTTCACGAGGTTCCCGCGGCTTCCGTGACCTCGACCGGGCAAGAACAGGCGCCTTCGTTGCCGAAACCGGGGAGTCCGCGTTCCTGGCTGCTCGCCGTACGGCCGAAGACCCTTACGGCCGGGCTCACGCCGGTGGTCGTCGGTTCGGCGATCGCGTATCGCTTCGACGCGTTCTCTCCGGCGCGGGCTGCAGCCGCGGTCGGAGTGGCGCTCGGAATCCAAGTCGGGACGAACCTCGTAAACGACGTAGCCGACTTCAGGAAGGGTGCCGACGCCGCGGGGCGCCTCGGCCCTCCGCGGGTAACCCAGCTCGGCCTGCTCTCGCCGCGGGCGGTCACCGCCGGCGCGCTCGTTTGCTTCGCAGTCGCCGGCGCCCTGGGTCTTTGGCTGGCTTCGGTCACCACTTGGTGGCTTCTCTTGCCCGGTGCGGTTGCGCTGGTGTCGGGAGTTGTTTACACGGCCGGCCCCGCGCCGATCGCGTACGTCGGCCTGGGGGAGCCGTTCGTATTCGCGTTCTTCGGCCTGTTCGCGACCGCCGGGACGGCTTACGTCCAAGTCGGCTCGGTTCCCGCGGAAGCCTGGTGGTCGGGTGCGGCGCTCGGTTTGCTCGCAACGGCGATCCTGGAGGTCAACAACATCCGGGATGCAGCCACGGACGCGCCTTCCGGAAAGAGGACCCTTGCCGTTCGCTTGGGCGATCGCGCAGCGCGTCGTCTTTTCGGACTCTTGCTCGTCGCCGCGTTCGCGCTGGGTTCGGCCGCGGAGCTCCCCTGGTCGTTGATTGTGCTCGCGGCCTTGCCGCTCGCTTATGTCCCCGCGCGCATGGTTCTCTCCGGAGTCACCGGAGCGCTTTTGAATCGCGCGCTGGGAGCAACCGCACGGCTCGAGCTGGTCTTCGGACTGCTGCTCTCGGCCGGGATAGCCGCGTCGGGATGACCGGCCCCGACGACGCGTACCGGATCTGCCGCTCGTTCGCCGGCGCATTGGCGTCGGCGGGGGTGCAGGTCGTATCGATAGGGTCCGGGTCTCGCTCCACCGGTCTCACGCTGGCGTTCATCGACGACGGAAGGTTTCGCCCGTTCGCGCACACCGACGAACGCTCCGCGGCGTTTTTCGCGCTCGGAGCGGCGCGGGTCACCGGCCGTCCCGCTGCGGTGCTGACGACTTCCGGAACCGCCGCCGCCAACCTGCTCCCGGCTTGCGTCGAGGCTCGCGCGGCCGGCGTCCCTTTGATCCTCCTTACGGCGGATCGCCCTCGCGGCATGGATGCGGGCGCTCCCCAAACGATTGATCAAACCGGGTTATTCCCCCCCGCGCGGTGGGCCGCGGAACTCGACACCGGAGGGCCGTCGATCGACCGGCAATTGCAGCGCGCGGCCGCGCTGGGGGCGGAGGCGGTTTCGCGCGCCACGGTTCCGCCCGGCCCGGTTCATCTAAACGTTAGGTTCGGCGAGCCGTTGGTTCCGTCGCGTGAGGTCCGCACGGCGGACGTGCCGTTCGTTGCCAAGCCCGAGCCGCAGGCGCCGGATTCGGGCCCGAACGACATGCTGGAGACCGTGGCGGCGCGGATCGCCGCAACGCCGCGCGGGATCATTCACGCCGGGCACCTCGAGGGTGAAAACCTTGACCTGCCCGAAGCTGTTTCGACTCTCGCGCAGGCCTCCGGATATCCGGTGGTCGCGGAAGCCACATCGCGGTTGCGCGGGCGCATCGACGATGCCGTCGTCGTCGACACGGCAGAGGGGCTCGTTCGCGACCAGGGGTTCGCGTCCGCGAACAGGCCCGAGTTCGTCTTGAGGCTCGGCCGGGCGCCCCTCACACGAGCGATGTCGGAATGGCTGGCGCCGGTGCCGAAGACGGTCATGACTCCCGTCCCGCCTTGGCCCGAACCGGCCCGTCCCGAAGAGGTGATCGTCGCCGACCCGGCACGAGCCTGCGAGATGCTTGCCGGTGCCGCCGGCTCAAGAGGGCCGGGCGAATGGACGGATGTCTGGCGCGATGCCAACGACAAGGCGAGGGACGCGCTCTCGCGGTGGCTTGTCGGGTCGGATGCCGTCTTCGAAGGCACCGCGGTGAACGCGCTCGTTCGGAGCATCCCTCAGGATTGCCCGGTCTACGCGGCCACCAGCTTGCCGATCCGCGCGATGGAGGCATTCGCGCTCGCCGGACGGCCCCTCGACGTCTACGCCAACCGCGGCGCCAGCGGGATCGACGGCACTCTCTCCGGTGCCCTGGGCGCGGCGGCCGCGCTGGAGAGGCCGGTCGTTTGCGTGGCCGGCGATCTGGCGTTCCTGCACGACATCGGCGGATTGACGGCTGCCGCACGCCACCGCCTGCCGCTGATCGCAATCGTTTTGGACAACGGGGGGGGAGGCATCTTCGATTTCCTTCCTCAGGCGGAACTCCTCGAATCGGGAACGTTCAACGAGTTCTTCGTTCAGCAACACCGGCTCGATCTGCTGCATGCCGCCCGCTTGTTCGGCGCCGGATTCGCCGCGGTGCGCGACGCCGATACCCTCGACAGGGTGCTCGGTTGGGCGCTGACCGACGGCGGCCCATGGGTCATTCGCGTGCCGATCGATCGCCAGGACAGCCTGGACTCGCACGCGGAAGCTTGGGAGACGGTCAGGCAGGCCCTTCGTTCAGCGCCGTCGAGATTGCCCGGAGCTTGAGCGCTACTTCCTCCAGCTCTTCCTCGGGCTCCGATCCGCGCACGACTCCGGCCCCCGCGAAGAGATCGATGCCCGCGGGATGCATGAGCGCACCGCGAAGGGCGACCGCCAACGTGCCGTTTCCGTCTCGGTCCACGGCGCCGACTGCGCCGCTGTACCAGCCTCGCTCGAATTGCTCGACGCGTTCGATCTGCTCGAGCGCCGCGTCGCGCGGCAGGCCGGCGACCGCCGGGGTGGGATGAAGCGCTGCGGCCAGTTCCAGGAGATGGGCGGGACGGGAGAGCGTTCCCTCGATCCGGGTCGCCAGATGCCGTACGGGCCCCGCCTCGATCTTTTCCGTTGATCCCTCGTGAAGCTCGCTGCACCAAGGACGAAGCGACTCTGTGACGGAGGCCACGACGAGCGCTTGCTCGTGTCTCATCTTTTCCGAATCAAGGCCGTCGCCGTCGGGATCGTTGGCTACGGTGCCTGCCTCCGGAACGGAACGCACGTCGGTCCCGCGGACCTCGACCAGCGGCTCCGGGCTCGCACCTGCGAACGCGGATTCATTTCTCACGAACGCGTAGCCGAAGCAATCCGGGTATTGATTCGAAAGGTGACTCGCCAGTGCCGGCGCGGAGAAGTGCTTGCCCTCGATCCGGTACCTGCGTGCGAGAACCGCCTTCTCGAGGCCGCCTCCGTCGATCAGCTTTACGGTGTCGCGAACCGCGTGCCGCCAGTGACGGTCGGAGGTGTCGAACTTGCCTCCGTCCTCGAATTCCGTTGCCGTTGGCACTTCGAGCGATGATGCCGTGAGCGCGTGGCTGAGTCGTTCCTCGGGGTCGATGTCGACCGCCGCTACCAGGGTGGCTCCGACCAGCCAGCTTTCCTCGTCGTCGCGGATGATGGAGCGCTGAGGAATCCAAGCCGTCGCCGAGGGGAATCCTTCCCAGGCCTCGGTTCCTTCGCGGTCGCGGAACGCGGCTCCAATGAGTGCCAGCGGCGCGCGACCCGCCATGGCGGCGTCGCCGAAGATCGATCGAAGCGCAACGGACAGGTCCTCGAAACGGTCCGGGCCCGTAGCGCGGATCTCGACAGCGGCGCCGGCACCGGCTACCTCGAGTCCGGGCTCCCGCCACCAGCCGGCGATCGGTGGTTCCAGGAGGGCGAGCGGCTCGGCTTCGCTTGCCGGAAGGGCGAGGCTCGCAATCACCGGCCGGCCCGAGGCCTGTGCCCTCTCTCTGGCGAGGGCGACGGTCTCCCGGACGGCCTCTACGGCAGTCGGTGTACCTCCCACAGGACCATTCTAGCGGTCGCTCAAAGCATTAGAGCGAATGCTCAGTCCTCGAGCTCACCCGGATCGCGTGGCCGGACGGTGCCGCTCGTGTCGATTCCTGAGCCGCCCTGGAAATCGCGCACGCGTTTCCTGAACCAGAGGGCCGCGGCAGCGGCCAGCAAGGTCACGGAAAGGATCACCGAGAGGACGATCACGAGAGTGACCTTGACGACCGCGCCGAGGATCCCGAGGGCGGCGGCGATTAGCAGAAGGATCAGGACGAAAAGCATCAGGAGTCCATCGTACTCGCGAAGCGTCTGATCCGGCGTGCCAGCGCAGCGGGTTTCTGCAAAGGCAGGTCGTGGATACCCTCCATCCATTCGACCCGAAGCCCGAGCGCCCGGATCCTCGGCACAACTTCTTGCTTCGCCTCGAGGAAACGCTTCTCCATCCCTTTCGCTCCCTTGGTCTTGGCGGCGATGATCAGGATCGGCGCGCGCACCTTTCGGAGCAGCCCGAAAGTGCCTTCCTCCCACATCGCACGCAGGATGCGGAGGTGGTTCCTAAAGGAGAGGTTAGGGCGGATGTGTCCCGAACCGTCCACCCGAACGTACGAGCGGAACACGGCTTCGATTTCAGGAGTCCACTTGAGAGCCGAACCGTAGAACCCGCGAACCATGCCGAGGTACTCGTCGATTTGCACTCCATCCAGGCGCGGCGGTGCCAGCTGTTGCTTGGCGGTCTTCCAGTCCATGCGCTCACGAAGCGACATCATTCCGCCGTCGACGAGTACGAGCTTCGAGATGCGCTTCGGATACCGCGCTGCCGTGGCGAGCGCCACACTCGCTCCCCAGGAGTGCCCAACCAAGACCGGGCGGCCGAGCCGCAGCCTTTGGATCACGGCCGCACAATCGGCCGCGGTCTGATCGAAACCGAAGCCGCTGTCGGGTTTCGAACTCCGGCCGTGCCCCCGTTGGTCGAATGCGACGCATCGGTGATCCGGCACCAGGTGCCTTATGACCTGGTCGAAAATCCTGGACGAGGACGCGAGTCCGTGGAGGAAGACGATCGGCGGGCGGCCGCCGGGGAATTCGCGAACGGCCAGGCGAACGGCCGATCTTTTAACCCGGACCTCGCGAGGCCCGTTCTTCACGTCATTGAAGCCGGCGCGGGATGACCTTGTCCCAAGCCCGCGTCCATTTCTCCTCACCGTTCTCGAACACGTGCAACTCCAGGTGCACCTTGTAAGTCTCGGCGTCGCTCTCCATAGTGAGGCGCGACACGTTGCGAACCGTCGCCTCCGGCCATTCGATCGCTATCCAGTAGGAAGCGTCAAGGCCGGCCGACCCCGGGTCGCGTGTAGACACCCGCAAGGAGGCCTTGGTCTCGTCCGAGATGCGAATCCGATCCCCCTCGTGTGGCGCCGCGTCGCCGAACTCCACCCCGACGCGGCGCTCTCTGGCCAGAACATCGTGCTGGGTCCGCCACACCACGGGTTTGTGAGGACCGGGGGAATGCGGCTCGAACCCTTTCTCGGGCGAGAGCTTCGGTGGATGGAACTGTGGCGGCTCGGCGATGGGGCCGCCCCGCAGCTCGGGAAGCGAGAGCGTCGACTCGTCCCTCTCGATCGTGATCGTCCCGGGTTGCGGTGGTGACCAACTCGAAGGCCAGTCGGAGGTTGCGAGCGAGAGCCTTATCTTGTGGCCCGGCTCGAATATCCACGATGTCGCGTCGAGCTCCAGGTTGACCGTGTAGGCCTCGCCGGGCTCGAGCGGCTTCGGGTCGGCATGCGTGTCGCGATGGGTCAGGTTGAGGATCCCTCGCGCAACGAGCGCGGAGGTTCCGTCCGGGAAGACGTCGCAAAGCTTGGCCGAGAGATACGCGACGGGAACCGAAGAGCGGATGGTCGTTGCCAGTTGCGGGTGGCCGAGGACGGCGAATTCCTCGTCGACGTCCCAATCGTAGGTCAGGGAGAACGCGTCGTCGGGCCTCTGATCCATCGGCGGGCCCCAGGGCAGGGTTCCGGCGCACCAGATCGAACCGTAGAAACCGACGTCGCCGCGGATCGCGTACTCGTCGGAACCCGTGCCGAGTTCGAAGCGGCGCTCTCCGGCGCGTTCCGGCGGCCACTCGGGCTCGCTCCACCATTCACCTTCGTGTTCCTTCAGATCCGGCTCGGGTGTCGTTGCGCGGCGCATGAATGCCCTTACCTTGGGCCAGGAGGCGGCAGGGGAGGATTCATCCTTCCTCAGCCACCGGTCCCACCACGCGATCATCTCCGGGACGAGGTCCAGATGCGGTCCGGGGATGGAGTTCTCCGGTGCCATGTGGCTCCACGGTCCCGCCAGCAAGTGTGAGGGGACATCGACGTTCTCGAGGGTTCGAAAAGCCATGTTGTGATACCCGTCCGCCCAGCCGGAAACGATCATCACGGCGCATTCGATCGACGAATAGTCGGTCTTGAGCGATCCTTGCAGCCAGTAGTCGTCTTCGTTCTGATGCTCGAGCCACTCGAGCACCCACGGCTTGAGGTTGTCCAGCCGTTCGTCCCACCTCTCGCGCCATCCCTCTCCGTAAACGTGTGGGGCCGGCGGGAGCGCGTTCAGCGGAACCATGTAGTGGGGGTAGTCGACTAGGTCGATCCCGCGCTGGGCGCCGCCCCCGTAGTGCACGTCGTCCGTGTACCGGGAATCCGTCGCCATGATCGAGACGATTGCCTTGAGAGCAGGCGGACGATGCATCGCTACCTGCAACGAGTTGAACCCGGAGTAGGAGGTTCCGAACATTCCGACGGAGCCGCTCGACCACTCTTGAGTGGACAGCCACTCGATCACCTCGCAGATGTCCTCTTGCTCTCGGGGTGTGTATTCGTCCTCCGGAATACCTTCCGAGGAACCGGTACCGCGGACGTCGAGGCGGCAGACGATGTAGTCGCCCTCGTCCCGAAGTCGTCTGTAATCCCCCTCGTAGGCGAGGGTTACGTCGTCCTTTCGATAGGGGAGCGCTTCGATCACGGCGGGGAATGGACCGTCGCCGTCGGGGATGTAGAGCTTCGCCGACAGCCGGATCCCGTCCGAGACCGGGATGAAGACGAGTTCCTCTTTCGGCATCTATGCGCGCTTTCGCGCGAGATCGAGGAATGGAAGCGGCACGACGGTCGCCTCGACACGGCCTCGCTCGCCCTCCACGGTCCACTCCAGCTCGAGCGGTGTGCCCGGGCTCTCGTAGCCTGCGTCGACCGACGCGATTGCGACCATCTTCTTCAAGTTGGGGGACCAGGTAGTGCTCGTGGCCCGGCCCACTTGCGTGCCGGTCACGTACAGCGGCGTGGGTTCGCGGGAAACCATCGGGGAAACCTCCGGCGGGAGGTCGTGCTTCGCGAACAGCCCCTCGATCCCGGCCCAGGAGATCTCGATTCCTGCGAGCCGCCTCCTGGGGCCGCCGTTCCGTTGCTCGGTTGCCAGCGCGCGCCTGCCCGTGAAGTCGGGCTTCTTTAGGTCGACGAAGGGGCCGAGCCCGATCTCGTAAGGCGAGTATTGCTGTTCCTCGGTCAACGCATGTTTCGCACTCGTGTACTCGACTTCGATCAGGATGAGCCCGGCCTCGACCCTGGACACGTCGAGGGCACGGATGCCTGCGGGGCGGAGTCCGAATGCTGCGCCGGTGTCGAAGAGGGAATCCCAGAGCGCCACGGCTTGGTCGCTTGCCACCCAAAGTTCGTAGCCGAGGTCGCCGGTGTAGCCGGTTCGCGTCACGTCTACCTGGATGTCACCGATCTCGGTCGGCCGCTCACGGAAGTACCTCAAATCCTTCCAAGAGTTGCCGGTTGCGCGCTCCAAGATCTCCCGCGACATCGGCCCCTGCAGTGCAAGTCCGGAGAGGGTCTCGCTCACGTCCTCGATCGAATAGTCGAGACCCGAGCCGCTCAAGTTGAACCACCGGTAGTTGGGGTCCGCGGATGTGACGCGGTATTCGGAATTCCCTACGCGTGTGACCGTACCGTCGTCGATGACCTTCCCGCGCTCGTCACACCACGGCGTGTAGTAGACCTGATGCATCGCCATCTTCGAGATGTCTCGCGTTACGATCCGGTCGAGCAGCTTGCCCGCGTCCGGCCCGGTAACTTCGTACTTGTACAAAGGGGAAACGTCTATTGCGGCTGCGGCTTCGCGGATCGCGTTGTATTCGATGTCGTGGAAGTCGGCGTAAACGGCGGCGGCATAGTAACCGGCCCATTCGCCCCAAGCCTGCTTCGAGTTGAGCCCCGCCTCTCGCGGAAAAAAAGCGGTGCCGACACTCACTAGGGGCCTCCTTCCATCGGTCGCGGCTAGCGTACCGTATCCGATCTTCGGCGAACTACCAGCTTCGCCGAATGATCGATGGTTCTGACCTATGGTCAGCGGTAGAGTCTTGCGGCCGGAAGAAAGCGAGCGCTGTGGTGGAGCGATACGACGCGGTCATCATCGGTGGAGGCCACAATGGTCTCGTAAGCGCCGCTTACCTGGCACGTGCTGGGAAGAAAGTCCTGGTGCTCGAGAAGCGCGAAGTACTGGGCGGCGCCGCGGTTACCGAAGAGGTCTTTCCCGGTTTTCGTTTCAGCGTCTTCTCCTACGTGGTTTCGCTTCTTCGCCCGGAGATCATCCGCGAGCTGGAGCTCCCCAAGCACGGACTCGAGATCCTGCCCCTGGACGGAACGCTTACGCCGCTCGACGACGACTACCTCTGGCGTGTGAACGACCACGGGAGGACGATCCGCGAGCTGCGCCGTTGGTCGAAGAACGACGCCGAGGCCTACGAGGAGTACGGACGGCTGATGGTCGAGATGGCCAGGTTCATCAAGCCGATCCTTTCGATCGTGCCGCCGGACCCCGGGCGCATCAACCCGTTCGAGTGGCTTCCTCTCGCAGGCCTGGCAAAGCGATTCCGCGACTTGCCCGAACACCTGGAGTCCACCTTTATCCAGCTCATGACGATGAGCGCCGGGGACTTCCTCGACCAATGGTTCGAGACGGATCCGCTCAAGGCGACCATGTCGGCGTCGGGAATCATCGGCACCTTTCAAGGGATCCGCTCGCCGGGAACCGCCTACGTGTTGTTGCACCACTACATGGGTGAGATAGACGGGGCGTTTCGGGCCTGGGGAATCCCTCGCGGGGGAACGGGCGGTGTTTCGAATGCGATCGCGTCGGCTGCGAAGTCATTGGGCGCAGCCATCCGCACGAATGCTCCTGTGGCTCGCATCAACGTGCGGGGTGGGCGAGCAACCGGTGTGACGCTTGAGTCCGGCGATGAGATCGAGGCCGGCGCCGTGCTGTCCAGCGCGGATTCGAGAGTGACCTTCCTTCAGCTTCTCGAGGGCGGGACGCTCGACGCTGAATTCGTCGGCGAGGTCAAGCGATACAAGTACAGAGGATCCTCCGGGAAGGTGAACCTGGCCCTCGACCGGCTTCCGGACTTCAGCTGCCTCCCGGGACCGGGGGAGCACCTCCGCGGCGCGATCAGTTTCTCGCCTTCCATGGAATACATGGAGAAGGCGTACGACGACGCGAAGTACGGTCGGTTCTCGCGGCGCCCTTACATTGACATGATCATGCCGACGCTCGTCGATCCCTCTCTCGCGCCACCCGGGAAACACGTGATGAGTTGCTTCGTGCAGTACGCGCCGTACTTCCTGGAGGAGGGCAAGGAGTGGAACGACGAGATGCGCGATGCGTTCGGCGACACGGTGATCGATACGATCGCGGAACGGGCTCCGAACATCCGCGACATCATCCTGCACAAGCAGGTGCTCACACCGCGCGACATCGAGAAGGTCACCGGCCTGTCAGAGGGGAACATCTTCCAGGGTGAGTTGTCGCTGGAGCAGTTGTTCTTCAACCGTCCCGTGCCGGGATGGGCAAGGTACAAGACGCCGGTGAAGGACCTGTGGCTTTGCGGTTCGGCTACTCACCCGGGCGGCGGGATCATGGGAGCTTCCGGCCGAATCGCCGCGTTGCAGCTTCTCGGGCGGAAGGCAGCTTAAGTTGCCGCGCTACGACGCGGTAGTCGTGGGGGCCGGACACAACGGCCTCGTGACCGGTTCTTATCTCGCCAAGGCCGGCCGCCGGGTGCTGATACTCGAGCGGCGCGAGCAGGCCGGTGGGCTGCTCGCAAACCTTGAGGTGGCGCCGGGGTTCAAAGCACCGGGGATCGTTCACACAGTCGGGCGACTTCGCCGATCGGTGATCGAGGACCTCGGCCTCCGCTCCAACGGTCTCGAATTGATCAGCCCGAGCGTTCGCGCTTTCGCTCCACAGCCCGACGGAAGCGCGCGAACCTTCTGGGGCGACGTCGGGCGCACGGCCGACGAACTCCGGGCTCATTCGGAACGCGACGCCCGCGCTTATCCGGAATTCGACGAACGCGTCCGCAGTCTGGCCGGCTTCCTGGCGGCGGTGAACGAGATCACACCCCCGGACATCAAAGCGAGGAAGCTGACGGACGGGATAAACGGCCTGAAGCTCGGCCTTCGGTTCCGAAAGCTAGGACCGAAGCTGAGCCGGGAATTCACTCGTGCCGCTCCGATGGCGATCGCCGACTTCGTACGCGAGCACTTGGAGACCGATGCGGTCGTCGGGCCGCTGGCGGCGCGCGCGGTGCAGTACACCTCGATGGGCGTGTGGTCGGCCGGAACCGCGCTGGTCTTCCTGAACGATTCGGCCGGAAACGACGGCGGTGTTGCCGGACAGACGGTCTTCGCGAGGGGCGGACCGGGAGCGCTGGCGCAAGCGCTTGTGGAAGCGGCGAAGGGATTCGGCGCGGAGATCAGGACCGGAGAAGAGGTTGTGCACGTCACGACCAATGCCGACGGTGTCGCGACCGGCGTCGTCCTCGCTTCGGGGCAGGAGATAGAGGCTCGCGCGGTGGTCGGCGCGGCCGGCCCCAAGCGGGTTCTTACGGAATGGGTGGACCCCGTCGTCCTGGGTCCGCATCTTCGGTGGCGCGCGGCAAACATCCGCACCCCCGGCGCGACGGCGAAGGTGAACTTGGCGCTCTCCGGGATGCCTTCCTTCACCGGCGGCGATGAGGAACGACTCGCCGGGCGCATCGTCATAGCGCCGGGGATCGACTACGTCGAGCGGGCCTTCGATGCGTCCAAGTACGGACGAATCAGCGACGAGCCTTACTTGGAGGCGACCATCCCCACGATTACCGATCCTTCCCTGGCTCCGGAAGGCGGACATGTGATGAGCGTCGTCGCGCAGTGGGCCCCTTACGAACTTCGCGACGGCGACTGGAACGCGGAGCGGGATCGGTTGGCCGATCTGGTGGTGAAGTCCCTCGAAACTTACGCGCCGGGGCTGGGGGATCTCGTCACCGCGCGCCAGGTCCTCACTCCTGTGGATCTGGAGGAGGACTTCGGTCTCACGCAGGGTCATGTCCTTCACGGGGAACCCGGGATAGACAATTTCTTCCTTTGGCGGCCGTTGCTCGGTCACGCCCGTTACCGCCTGGGTATCCAAGGGCTGTATCTCTGCGGCTCCGGCGCGCACCCGGGAGGCGGGATCACCGGGGGACCCGGTCAGAATGCGGCGCGCGAGATCCTGAAGGATCTAAAAAAGGCTTAGTCAGTCTGCGCGCACGCGTTCGACCAGTTCTGCGGCGAGATCGAAGCGCCCGAACGGCGGCATGAGGTAGATCCCGGCGGCGTGATCGCGCAGTTCCGCAGCGAGGCCGGCCGCGGTGCTCATCCCGACTTGCTCTGCCCGGTCTCCCGCCTTCCTCATTCGTTCCCGCAGATCGTCGGGAACCGCGATTCCGGGGACCTCGTTATGGAGGAATTCCGCGTGGCGCGCGGTGACCACCGGGAGTACCCCTGCCAGGATCGGCAATTCCAGCTTCCCGTGGCGCGACTCGTATTCCCTGCGAAACAGTTCGAGGGAATCGATGGAGTAAACGGGTTGGGAGAGTGCGAAAGCGGCGCCCGAGTCGATCTTCTTCTTGAGCAGCCTGCATTCCTTGTCCAGGTCCGGCGGGGAGATAGAGACAGCGCAGCCCACAAGAAAACTCGTCGGTTCCCCGATCGATGCGCCCGACTGTTCCTCACCGCGGTTGAACGATTGATCGATCAGCCCGATCAATCCGGTCGGTGCGACGTCCACGTTGTCCGTCGCGCCGGGGTAGTCGCCGATGGCCACCGGATCGCCCATACAGACGAAGACGTTGCGGATACCGAGCGCGTGAACTGCGAGCAAGTCGCCTTGGAGCCGCAGGAGGTTTCTCCCGCGCGTCGGGAAGTGCAGAACGGTCTCGATACCGACCTCCTCTTGAATCAGCCGGCAAGCCGCCCACGGGCTCATTCGCATCCTCGCCATGGGGGAGTCCGCGACATCGATCACGTCCGCGCCGGCTTGGGACATCGTCTCGGCCGCGGCGAGCATGGTCGCGGCGGAGAATCCTCGAGGCGGGTCCATCTCGACGGCGACCAAGAATTTCCCATCGTTCAGTTTGCGGCCGAGTTCGGTGGGCGCGGCTTCGTGCGTCGCCGGCTCGTCGCCGGCCGGAGCGGCGGCTGCGTCTTGCACCGGCACACGCGGTCCTCGCAGCGCGACGGCCATGGCCGCGGTGTGTGTCGGGCCCGTTCCGCAGCAGCCGCCGACCACGACCACCCCCTCGGACAGCAGTGCGCCCGTCGACTCGGTGAAGTACTCGGGCGTCGCCGGGTAGAGGTAGCGGCCGCCGACCTGCTCCGGAGAGCCGGCGTTTGGTTGCGCTATCAGGGGGGCCGAGCCCGCGAACGGCCTCATCGCGCGAACCACCCGGAGGATCTGAGCCGGGCCCTGCGAGCAATTCGCTCCGATCCCGTCGGCCCCGAGCTCCGCCATGCGCAGCGCGACCTGCTCGGGAGTTTGGCCGAGGAGAGTCCGGTCGTCCCGAGTGAAGGTGAAGGTCACGATCACCGGCAGGTTCGAAACCGCGCGCGCCGCCGCGAGGGCTTGCTCTGCTTCCGCGAGATCGGTTTGGGTCTCCGCGATGATCAGATCGACCCCGGCGCCGGCCAGGGCTTCGATCTGTTCGGCGAACGCGTCGAGGGCTTCGGCGGCCGAGACCCTTCCGTATGGCGCGAGCCTGATCCCTAGTGGGCCCACGGATCCCGCCACCACTCTTGCGCCGGCTCGGCGCGCGACCTCGGCACCTCTTGTATTGAAATCGGCGACGCGTTCGCCGAAGCCGCGGGGATGAAGACGAAATCTGTTTGCCCCAAAGGTGTTCGTCTCGATCAGCTCGGCCCCGGCCGCGACGAATTCCGCGTGAACGGCCGACACAAGGGCCGGATCCTTGGCGTTGTACGCCTCGATGCAGCCGCCCAACGGCGCCCCTCGCTCGATTAGCGAGGTCCCGGTGCCACCGTCGGCGAGCAAGGGGCCTTCCTCTAATAGTGAGGCGAGCGCGGTGCTCATGCGCGGATTGTCCCAGAGCCCCAGTGCGCCTCCGGGCCGCGGCGTATTACCCTTAGGAAGTCCCTACCCCGAAGGAGTGACTTCGAATGGCCGACGAGCAGCAGATGTTCATAGGAGGCAAGTGGACGGACGCCGCCGAGGGCGGCCGGTTGGACGTGATCAATCCCGCTACAGGAGAGGTCTTCGCAACCGTTCCCTCAGCAACCGAGCGCGACGTAGAGCTTGCGATCGAGTCGGCGCGAAACACTTTCGACGACGGGGAGTGGCCGGCGCGAACGAGCGGCCGTGATCGCGGGCGAATCCTTCTCCGCGCGGCCGAGATAATTCGCCGCGAGCGGGACCGCCTGGCCGAGATCGAGACTCGGGACAACGGCAAGCCGATCGGCGATGCGCGTGAAGACGTCGACGAAGCCGCGTTCATCTTCGAGTACTACGGCGGCTGGGCCACGAAGATCTCAGGGGAGATTCCCACGACAGGTCCCGACTCTCTGAGCATCGTGCTCAAGGAGCCCGCCGGTGTGGCGGTCGCGATCACGCCGTGGAACTACCCGATCGTGATGGCTTCGCAGAAGATCGCACCGGCGATCGCTGCCGGATGCACCACGATCCTCAAGCCGGCCTCGTTTACGCCCATGACCAGCCTCGAACTCGGAAAGGTCCTCGAGGAAGCGGGGCTCCCTGCGGGAGTCCTCCAAGTCATCACCGGCCCGGGTTCCAGCGTCGGCGCGGCGCTGGTTCGCAGCCCCAGCACCGATGTCATTTCCTTGACGGGGTCGGGCGAGGTCGGGAAGTTCATCATGCGCGAGGCGGCGGACACCCTGAAGCGGGTGTCGCTCGAGCTGGGCGGCAAGTCGCCGAACATCTTCTTCGCCGACGCGGATTTCGAGGCGGCCGTGGAGGGTGCGTGCAACGGAGTGTTCTGGAACCAGGGCGAGATCTGCTCGGCCGGAACGCGTGTGTTCGTCGAGAAGTCGATCTACGACGACGCGCTGAATGCCATGACCGACCACGCCAAGGCGATCAAGCTCGGCGACGGGCTCGACCCGGAAACCTCGATGGGACCGCTCGTGTCCAAGCAGCAGCAGGACACGGTCCAGAACTACATCGAAATCGGCATGAAGGAAGCGAAACTCGCCGCGCAGGGCGAGACGCCCAGCGACCCGAAGCTTGCCGGCGGTTACTTCGTGCCGCCGACGATCTTCGCGGACGCCGACAACGACGACCGAATCTCACGCGAGGAGATCTTCGGCCCGGTCATGACCGTGATCCCGTTCGAGGACGTGGACGAGGTCGTTCGAATGTCTAACGACAACCCTTACGGATTGGCCGCCGCCATCTGGACCAACAACATCAAGAAGGCGCTCAACACGGCCAAGGCGATCCGTGCCGGCACCATCTGGATCAACGACACGCAACCGGCCCCCTCGGAAGCTCCCTGGGGCGGCTACAAGCAGTCCGGGTTCGGGCGAGAGCTCGGAGCTTGGGGTCTCGAGGACTACCTCGAGGTTAAACACGTGTACGTAAACCTGGACGAGGGATAGCCAGCCGCCGAGTCAAAAAACGGTCGCATATCGTAGGATTTCCCGTCCCTCGAGCCTGACCAGTCGAAAGGAACTACCGCTTGGCCGCGAACGACTACGACGCGATCGTGATCGGCGGAGGCCACAACGGCCTTGTCGCCGCTGCCTACCTGGCGAAGTACGGCAAGAAGGTCATCGTCCTGGAAGCCAGGGACAAGACCGGCGGGGCGGCGGACACATCTCAGCCGTGGCCGGATGCGCCCGAGTTCAAAGTCACAACCCTTTCGTACGTAATGAGTCTGATGCCTCCCGTGATCCAAAAGGACCTCGAGCTTCACAAGTACGGCTACAAAATCCACCCGCTCGGCCTCGGTTACCTGCCGCTCCCCGACGCCTCCATCATCCAGAGCGACGACGAGGAAGAGACCTACGAGTCCTTCTCGAAGTTCTCGAAGAAGGATGCCGACGCTTTGGGTCCTTACTACGAATGGATCGGTGAGATCGCCGAGATCATGGCACCGATGCTGATGGAGACTCCGCCGAAAATCGGCTCCATGCAGATTGGCGACCTGCTCGAACAGGCCAAGTTCATGCTGAAGCGGCGCAAGGACGTGAACGTGAGGCGCGTTGCCGACATCACGAAACTGTTCACGATGAGCGCCGCGGATTTGCTCGACGAATGGTTCGAGAACGACATCGTGAAGGGCCTTCTCGCCGTCGACGGCATCATCGGAACTTGGTGTGGCCCACACGCGCCGGGCACGGCGTACGTCCTGATGCACCACTCCATCGGCGAAGAGGCCGAGGGACAGGTGTCGAGCTGGGGGTTCCCGGAGGGCGGGATGGGCGCCGTTCCCGACGCCATTCGCGCCTCGGCCGAGAATTTCGGCGCGACGATCCGCGTCAACACTCCGGTCGAACGCGTCCTGGTGAACAACGGGCGCGCTACCGGTGTCGTTGTCGGCGGCGGGGAGGAGCTGTCTGCGAAGATCGTCATCACCGCTTGCCATCCGAAGATCACTTTCCTGGAGCAGATCGATCGCGACGATCTCCCCGAGGACTTCGTGCGGGACATCGAGAACTGGCGAACGCGTTCTGGGACCGTCAAGATCAACTTCGCTCTCGCGGAGCTGCCGGAATTCACGGCGAACCCCGGGTTCAACCCCCACATCCACGGCGGCGCGATCCAGGTGCTGGACGATATCGAGTACCTGGAACGCGGTTTCCAGGAAGCCCGGGCAGGCAAGGCGGCCGAGTTGCCGTTCTCGGATACGGAGATCCCGACGGTGTTCGACAAGACCTTGGCACCGGAGGGAAAGCACATCATGTCGATGTTCACGCAGTGGGTGCCGGAAGAGTGGGCGAACGAGCCGCATCAAGACGAACTCGAGAAGTACGCGGACCGCTTGGTTGACCGCATGACCGCGGTCGCCCCCAACTTCAAGGGCTCGATCCTTCACCGCCAGGTCGTTGGGCCGTATCAGATGGAACAGGAATGGGGCCTGATCGGCGGCAACATCTTCCACGGCGAGCTCGCGGTGGATCAGCTCTTCCACATGCGCCCGGCGGCGGGGTTCTCCGACTACCGAACGCCTATCAAGGGTTTGTACCAGTGCAGCTCGGCAACCCACGCGGGGGGCGGCGTTACCGGCATGCCCGGTCATCACGTGGTCCGCGAGATCCGCAAAGACCGAGCCGTCTAGAAGAAGCTAGGCGCTGTCCCGGTAGCGCAGGTCCGGCTTCCTCGCTGCCGCCGTCTCGTCCACCCTTCTGACCGGCGTCGAGTGCGGCGCCGTCCTGATGCGTTCCGGATCCGAGCGGGCATCCTCCGCGATGTCAGCCAGGGCGTCCGCGAACCTGTCGATGGTCTCCAGGGTCTCCGTTTCGGTCGGCTCGATCAGCATGGCTTCCTCAACCGATAGCGGGAAATAGATCGTCGGCGGGTGAAATCCGTGGTCCAGCAGTGCCTTCGCGACGTCGAAAGCGCGTACCCCGGTTTCCTCCTTCAGAGATCTCGCCGACGCCACGAACTCGTGTTTGCAGACGCGGTCGAAAGGAATGTCGAAGCTGGAGGAGACTCGCGCGCGCAGGTAGTTCGCGGAAAGGACGGCATCCTCGCTCACTCTTTCGAGACCGGGGCCGCCGTGCGTCCTTATGTACGCGTATGCGCGCAAGAGCACGCCGGCGTTTCCGTGGAAGGCGGACATTCGCCCGATCGCTCGCGGTCGTTCCCCTGGGCGTTCGAACCGGTAGGCGTGGCCCTCGCGCACCACGCGGGGTGACGGAAGGTACGGAGCCAGCTCCTCTCCGACTGCCACCGGGCCGGATCCGGGACCCCCGCCGCCGTGAGGGGTCGAGAAAGTCTTGTGCAAGTTGAAGTGCATCGCGTCGAAGCCCGCCTTGCCCGGCTTGAACTTTCCCATCACCGCGTTCAAGTTCGCCCCGTCCATGTATGCGAGCGCGCCCGCATCGTGGACCGCGGCAAGGATCTCGGTGATGCGCGCCTCGAACAAGCCGAGGGTCGAGGGGTTCGTGAGCATGAACGCCGCGGTCTGCGGGCCGAGGGCGGCGCGCAATGCGTCTACATCGACCCCGCCGTCGCCGGTGGATGGGATCGTGACGGTCTCGAACCCGACCATCGAGGCCGTTGCCGGATTGGTTCCGTGCGCCGAGTCCGGAACGATGACCTGTTTTCGCCCTAGGTCTCCCCGGTCGTGGTGATACCGGCGAACCATCAGCATGGCCGTCAGCTCCCCGTGCGCGCCCGCGGCCGGCTGAAGCGTTCCCGCCTTCATGCCGCCTATCTCGCAGAGGAATCCCTCGATTTCGTACAACATCCGAAGGGTGCCTTGCGTCGTCTGCTCGGGAGCGAGCGGATGCAGGTGGGCGAAGCCGGGCAGCCGCGCGGCCCACTCGTGAAGCTTGGGGTTGTATTTCATCGTGCACGACCCGAGGGGGTAGAAGCCGGTGTCGATCGCGTAGTTCTGCTGAGACAACCGAGTGAAGTGTCTCGCGACTTGCGGCTCCGCAAGTTCGGGGAGCGCCGCCGGCATGTCGCGAAGCGCCTTGTCGGGGATGCCGGCAAGGGCGTTCTGTCCCGGCGGCGCGACCTTGTCTCCGCCGCGCCCATGTTTCGATTGCTCGAAGAGCGTGGGCTCGAGATCCGGCTCACCCGCCGGCCGGCGGATATTCGTCATGCCAATTCCTTTTTGAGCGCGCGCGCGAACTCGTCGATCTCCTCGGAGGTCGTCATCTCGGTCGCGCAGACGAGCAGGGCGTCACGGAATCGCGCGTCGTCGGGGAACCAACTAGCGAGTGGCAAGCCGGCGAGGATTCCTTCTTCCAGCAGGCTTGCGTGAACGCGTTCGGCGTTCGGGACCTCGACGGCGAACTCGTTCAGATAGGGAGCGGTGTGGAGGCGTTCGGCTCCCGCCCAAACGAGCGCTGCCTCGAGCTGACGTGCGCGCTCGGCCCCGGTGGCCGCCACGTTCTCTAGCCCTCGCGGCCCGACCGCTGCGAGGTAGACCGTCGCGGCAAGGGCGCACAGCGCCTGGTTGGTGCAGATGTTGCTCGCGGCTTTCTCCCGTCGGATGTCCTGCTCGCGAGCGCGCATCGTCATTACGTAGCAATGGCGGCCATCGGCGTCGCTCGTAGTTCCGACGATTCGCCCCGGTATCTGGCGCATGAGCGCCGTCGTGGCCGCAAGCAGCCCGAGGTGGGGCCCTCCGAACTGTTGAGCTATTCCAAGTGGTTGCCCTTCGCCGGCCGAGATGTCCGCGCCGTATTCGCCCGGCGGCGCCAGTACGGCGAGCGAGGTCGGCTCGACGACCGAGACGAGCAGTGCGCCCCCGCCGTGTACTACACGCTCAGCTTCGTGCATGTCCTCGATCAACCCGAGCGCATTAGGCTGGGCCAAGATCACTCCGGCCACGGGCTCGCCGCCGGATGCCAGCTCCTGTCGCAACGCCGAAAGGTCGGTGGTCCCGGACGCCGTGAGCGGAACCTCGTCGGCCAGCAGGCGATCGCCGAAGTAGGTCCGCGCGACCTCGATGTAGTGGGGGTTGACCCCGCGCGACACGAGCACCCGCCTGCTCCTCTTCGCGCGCATGGCCATCAGCGCGGCCTCGACCGTCGCGGTAGCTCCGTCGTAGTGGGAGGCCGACACGACGTCCAGCCCCGTAAGCTCGGCGATCAGAGATTGGAATTCGTAGATGGTCTGAAGCGTTCCCTGGCTGACTTCAGGCTGATACGGCGTGTAGGCGGTGGCGAACTCCCCGCGGCGAATCATGTCGTCCACCACCGGAGGTACGTAGTGGTGGTAGATACCCGCTCCGATGAAGCTGACCGGCAGGCGATTCTCGGCCGAAAAACTTTCCAGTTCCCTCATCAAATCTTGTTCTGCAACCGGGTCGGGCAAGTCCAGACCGCCGGCTCTCACGTCGGGAGGGATGTCCTCGAACAACTCTCCGACGGTCGCGATGCCGAGCGCGCCGCGCATCCTCACGCGATCCGTGTCCGTGTGGGGTCCGTAGGCCATCTATTCCTCGGCGATCATCGCGCGGTACCCCGCCGAGTCCTTGAGCGACGCCGCCTCGGCGGGATTGTCGGTGCGAAGCCGGATCATCCAGCCGCCGACGTACGGGTCCTGGTTCACGAGTTCGGGGCTTCCTTCCAACGCGGAATTCGCCTCAACGACCTCCCCGGTGAGTGGTGAATATAGGTCGGACGCGGCTTTCGACGACTCGACGACTCCGAACACGTCGCCGGCAGCCAGTTTCAGTCCTGTTTCCGGAAGCTCGACGAACACGATGTCGCCCAAGCGTTCGACCGCGAACGCCGTAATGCCGACCACCGCGGTTCCCTCCTCAGTTCGGACCCACTCGTGATCGTCGGTGTAGGAAAGCTCATCGGGAATCTCCATCCACCCTCCTTTGCCTTCTGTAGAACGGCAATCTAACGATCTCCGCCTCGATGCGCCGACCCCGGATCTCGACCTCGACGGGGCTTCCTTTCGAGGCGCCGCCTCGCGCGGATGCGAGGGCGATCGGCACACCGAGAGTGGGCGACGGAGCGCCGCTGGTGACGGTCCCCAAGGCCTCGGCGGCGCCGGGACGGTACACCGGATAACCGTGCCGGGCGATGCCGCGGCCGCGCATCTTCAGCCCGATCTGCCGGCGATCGGAGTGCGCGGCGGCCTTCTCGAGGGCATCGCGTCCAACGAAAGGAGAGGGCTTGCCGAGCTTGACGAACCTGCCGAGCCCGGCCTCGAACGGATTCGTTTCAAGGTCGAGCTCGTTGCCGTACAGGGGGAGGCCCGCCTCGAGGCGAAGGGTGTCGCGGGCTCCGAGGCCGGCCGGAACGAGTCTGCGCGATGCCCCGGCCTCCAACAACAGATCCCAGATGGCGCCGGCGTCGTCCCAATCCATCAGGATTTCGAAACCGTCCTCACCCGTGTAGCCGGTTCGGGCGACGAGAGCCGGCGTCGCTCCCACCTTGCCTTCGGCCGCTGCGAACGACGGGAGGCCGCCCAAGAACTCCCCGGCTACATCCGCCAGGATTCCCTCGGCGTCCGGCCCTTGCAGGGCTAGCATCGCGGTCTCCATGGTCGCGGGCGACACGCTTGAATCGAATTGCTCCAACCGCGCCTTCAGCTCGCTTGCGACGACGCGGTCGTTGGACGCGTTCGCGACGACGAGAAATCGCTCTTCCCCGAGCCGGTACACGATCAGGTCGTCGATCACCCCGCCGTCCGGCACGCAGATCATCGAGTACTCCGCGCGTCCGACTGCAAGCGACTCCGGGTCCGACACGAGCGCATAACCGAGACCTTCGGCGGCCCGCCGGCCGGTTACCCAGGTTTGTCCCATGTGCGAGATGTCGAATAGCCCGGCTCGCTCACGGACGGCGTGATGCTCCGCTATTTGGCTTCCGTAGTGAACCGGCAGTTCCCATCCGGCGAATTCGGTGAACCTCGCGCCGGCGTCGCGATGGCGAGCCGCGAGAGGTGATTCCCGGAGGCCGGCCGGAGCGGACATGCACGCATGATCGGCGAGTTGTGCGGCATTGCCAACCTGCGGTGCCGGACCCCCGTTATCCGCGGGTGAGCTGTGGCGTGCGGTCGGCCGGCGGGCCGTCCTCCGGGCGCGAGGGCGAGCGGCCGTTGCGCGTCAGAACGCCTCCGGCGAGGATGCCGAAGGTCGCCGCCGTGATCACGATCATGACGACGCGAATTCCGCCGGATACGTCTGCCAGCCAGCCCATGATCGGCGGGCCTATCACGAAACCGGCATAGCCGACCGTCGTGACGGCCGCGATCGACACTCCCGCCTGCGGCCCGGATCCTTCCACGGCTCCGAATGCCGCCGGGGCGGCGGAGGCCAAGGAGAACCCGAGGATCAGGTACGCGGCGGAGGCGACCGTTGCGTTTGGGGCCGCGACGGCCAGGATGCCCGCCGCCACGGATCCGAGAGCCGAGAAGAGAATCGTCCGCCTATAACCCATGCCGAATAGGATTCGCGAGGCGAAGATCCTCCCGAGAGCAGTGGAGAGTCCGAAGGCCGCAACTCCGAAGCCGCTTGCTATCAAGGTTGCTCCGAGCGTTTGTTGGAGGTACGCGCCCGACCAAACGTCCAGCGATCCTTCGATAAAGAACGCTGAAAGAACGATGAGAGCCGGGACGAACAGGCCGGGGAATCGACGGAACGCGCTCAAGGTTATGTTGCTCTCGAGCCGCTCGGCCCCGATTCGTTCGCGGAACGCGTAGGTGGACCACATGGCGCTGATCCCGAGACCCTGGAGAAGCGCGGTCTCGGTCAAGACGAAGTTAAACGGGAGGTCCGCGGCGAGCGCGAAACCCGTGGCCACTCCGCCGACCGCGGTCCCCAAACCGTACGCGGCATGGATCTTCTGGAGAACGGAGCGGCCGGACGCGGTCTCCAGCGCGTGGCCGGCCCCGTTTACCAGCACGTCGATCATCCCCGTGCCGATGCCGGCGAATGCGAATGCCAGGACGAGCCATTCCTCCGGAACCCAAGCGAGCAGCGCGATACCCATGCCGTACAGAAGGACCGCGGCGGGGATCGAGACCTCGTACGGAAGGTGGGCGATCCTGGGCGTGATCAGGGTCATGGTCACGACGGCGGTGATCGTCAGGGCTATGTAAAGCCAGCCGATCTGCCCGAACGACATATCGTGCTGTCTCTGGAACGCGAGCACGCCTACGGCCCAGCATCCCCAAAACGTGCCGAACATTAGGTAGACGACTACCAACGGAAGCACGCCCCGTGGGCGTCCGCGTGAGTTCGTCGACCACTGCTGCATGGGCGCCCAGGGTACCTCCGAAAGGACGTCCCGCAAGCCGCCCGTATATCATGCGCCGAATGGCGGAGCCCGTGCTATCGAGCGACGATATCGGACCGATTCGCCGTCTAACGATGAACCGGCCGGACAAACTCAATGCTTTGAATTCGGAGTTGACCGGCGCGCTTTCCGAGGCTTTCGACGCGGCGGCCCACGACGAATCGGTGAGCGTGATCATCCTTCGGGGTGCAGGCCGGGCGTTTTGCTCGGGCTACGACCTGGAGGAGGACGCCGACGCAGGCACCCTCGACGCTCGGCACTGGCACGAGGAGCTCGCCGGCTCGGCCTCCCACATGCTCGAGATCGTGCAGAACCCCAAGCCGGTGATAGCGCAGGTCCACAACTACTGCCTCGCGGGCGGGACGGACCTAATGCTGGCTTGCGACCTATGTGTGTGCTCCGAGGACGCTAAGTTCGGTTACGTGGACATCCGTTTCGGGTCCGGGGTGGTGACTATGTTGTTGCCCTGGGTGGTCGGCGTTCGCAAAGCCAAGGAACTCCTGTTCACCGGCGAGGATCGCATCCCCGCGGACGAGGCCCTGCGCATCGGGCTCGTTAATCGAGTGGTTCCATCGGACGAATTGGACGGCGCGACCCTTTCCCTCGCGGAGGACATCGCGAAGAACGAGCCGTTCGTGGTGCAGACGACCAAGCGGTCGGTCAATCGCGTCTGGGAGTTGCAGGGCGTCCGCGAGTCCATCGATGCCAACGTGGAGCTGGATGTGATGATCGAGACCGCTAACCTGCCTCAGCGTGATGAGTTCCGGCGCATCACCGAGGAGAAGGGCCTGAAGGCGGCCATCGCGTGGCGCGACGAGAGGTATCGGGACAAGAGCAAGTGAATCCGAAGGCCCTTAGGCCGCTACTGGCTCCTCGTTCGATCGCAATCGTCGGAGCCTCGGAATCTAAGGACTCATGGGCACCCGAGATCCACCGCAGCCTTCGACACCTGGGGTATTCGGGGCGGCTCATTCCCGTCAATCCGAAGTACGAGGAGGTTTGGGGGCTGCCCTGTCTTCCGTCGGCGGCGGACTTGCCCAAGGGAGTCGACCTGGTCGTCGTCGTCGTACCTGCCCGGGTTGCGGTGCGTGCCGTAGACGACGCGGGCCGCGCGGGAGCTCGCTCGGCGATGGTCATTTCCAGCGGGTTCGCAGAGGCGGGTGAAGCCGGCAGCGAGCTGCAGTCGCAGCTGACCGCGATCGCGCATGAGCATCGCATGCCGGTGCTCGGGCCGAACGTCGAGGGATTCGTCAACTACACGGACCGGGTCGCCGTCTACGGCACGACCCCTCCGCCCGAACCCGTTGCCGGTGACATAACCGTGATATCCCAAAGCGGGACGGTCGCTTGGACGATGAACCAAATGGCCTCGGACCGGGGGGTCGGGCTGCGTCTCATCCTCGGGGTCGGCAACGAGGCAGTGCTCGGACTCGGCGACCTTTACGAGTGGGCTGCTGCCGACCCGAAGACGAAGTTGGTCGCGACCTACATGGAAACCCTTCGCGACGTCGACGGAATAGGGCGCGGGCTTGCGGCTCTCCGCGACGCGGGGAAGCCCGTTCTCGTGTGTGCACCGGCGGGCCGGAGTGAGGCTGCCCGCCGGTCCATCGTTGCGCACACGGGCGCACTTGCCGGCGACGCGGGAGTCCGTGACGCGTGGCTTCGCTCCAAGGGCGCCGTCCTCGTCGAGGATCCCGTCGAGATGTTCGAGGCATCCCTTCTCCTCGACTTTCACCGGAGGATCAAGAGGCCGGGAGTGTCCGCGGCGCTCCAGTCGGGGGGCGCGTGCACGCTGTTCGCCGAAGCCGCCGGCGCAAGGGGGCTCGAGCTTCCGGAGTTCTCCGCAGCAACTGCCCGGAAGCTCCGCCGCGCGCTTCCCGAGTTCGCGAACCTGAACAATCCGCTGGATGTCACCGGACAGGCCGCGGTCGAGACGGAGATGTTCGAGGCGGCATTAGAGGCTCTGGCGGAAGATCCGAAGGTTGGCTTCGTCGCCTTCGACGCGTTTTCCCCGCGCGGCGACGACATCGAGAACGCGGTCTGGGCGGAGCCCGTGCTCGCAGCGGCGCGAAGGCTGCAAAAGGAAACGGGTGTTGCCTTCGCATCCGTTGCGATGAGTCCTCTTTCCTACACCAAGGCGGCGAAGGACTTCGTGGACCGCGCCGGTTTGCCCTTCCTCCAAGGTCACCGCGCATCCACCGGCGCCATTCGTGCCCTGATCGAGCTGGGGCGAGTCGGCGCCGCGGCCGGACGTGAAGTTGAGCCGCATCCGAATCGCGCAAAGGCGCGCGGCTTTCTTCGCGGGGCGAGCGGTCCCATCGACGAAGTGAAAGCCGGGGACATCCTCGAGCTTTACGGGGTAAAGCGGGCAAAGCAGCGGCTCGTGAAGACTCCGCCCGAGGCAGCCGCCGCCGCGGCCGCGCTCGGCTTCCCTGTTGCCGTCAAGGCGGCGGCGGCGGAGCTGCCGCACAAGGCGAAGCTCGGAGGAGTTTCCCTTGGGCTCAAGACGAGGGACGAAGTCGAAGAAGCGTCCGGCAAGGTCCTTCGCGCCGCAACTCGCGCCGGTGCCCGTAGCCCGAAGGTCCTCGTTCAGAAGATGTCGGACGGCGCCGAAGTGCTCGTCGGTGCCGTCGTGGACGAGCAGTTCGGCGCGGCGGTGACGATTCGTCCCGGCGGGGCGCTGGCGGAGGCCGGCGAGGCAACGTTCGTCGCGGCGCCCCTCACGTCTAAACAGGCCCTGGCCTTCGTGGAGTCGCAGGCCGTTCGCTGCCGGCTCGACTCGAAGATCCACGACACCGGGGCGCTCGCTCGCGCGGTTAAAGCGGTCGCGCATGCGGCACGAGATCTCGGTCCCAAGCTGGCTTCGCTCGAAGCCAACCCGCTGATCGTCTCCAAAAAGGGGGCGGTAGCGGTCGACGCCCTCGCAGAGGCCAGACGGTCCTAGCGTGCTCTACGGGCTCGGCGCCGCGCTCGGGTGGGGGATCGCCGACTTCGTCGGCGCGATTTCGGGACGACGGATCGGCGCTCTGCCGACCCTGTTGTTCGCCCAGGTCTCGAGCCTGATCGTTCTTGCCGTCGCGCTCCTTGTGCTGGGAGAGCCGTTGAATACAACGGGTCCGGAGACAGCCGTCCTTCTTGCGAACGGCGCGATCGGCGCGGGCGCTTACGTAGCGTTGTACAAGGCCCTTACGCTTGGTCCGGTCGCGCTTGTCTCTCCGATCGTGGGGTCCTACTCGGCCATCACGATCGTTCTCGCGATCGTCCTTCGAAACGAGACCGTGACGGGCCTTGCTTTGCTCGGCATCTGGCTCACTCTCATCGGTGTCGTTCTGGCTGCGCTCAATCTACGGGAGCTGCGCGGCCGCGCTTCGTTCACCGGTCCCGGAATACCGTGGGCCCTTGCGTCCATGGCCTTGTTCGGGGTCGCGACCTTCGTGCTGGCCCGTTACTCGCAGGACGTGGGCTGGGCAGGCCCTGTCTTCTTGTCCCGCCTGGGCGATGTGATCGTCGTCGTGATCCTCGCGGCTTTCCTTCGCCGCCGGTTCACACTCGGTGTCGGCGCCCGCAACCTCGGAATCGCGTTCGCGTCGGGAGCCTCCGATGTGGGAGGCGTTGTGTTCTATGCGCTCGGTGTGGAGGCGGGGATGATTTCGATCGTCTCCGCCTCTTCGGTTGCGTTCATCCTGATCCCGGTATTCGGGGCGCTGATTCTCTTCAAGGAACGCCCGGCCTTGACGCAGTGGGCCGGCGTGGTCGGGGTCGCCGCAGGCCTGCTGTTGCTGGGTCTCGACCAGTGAGACCGCCCCGCCATCCGTGCGCGGCCCGACCCGCTAGACTCCGCGCGCCATGACGTATCCGATGTCGGCCGAGGATCGCGAGGTCCAGGAAAAAACACGCCGTTTCGTCGACGAAGACCTAATCCCGCACGAGGTCGAGGCGGAGATGAACGGGGGGGAGCTGGCGGCGGGGCTGAAGGAGCGACACCATCGGAAGGCGGTCGAGCTCGGCATCTACGCCATGAACATTCCGAAGGACCTGGGCGGCACCGGACTTTCGATGTTCCAGCAAGCGCTCGTCTCGGAGCAGATAGGCAGGGTGACCAATGCGCTGGGCTGGTGCGTGCACACCCCCGCCGCCTGGCTTCCCAAAGTGGCGTCGAAGTACCAGCTCGATGCCTGGATGGTCCCGACCATCGAGGGCCGGCGGCACGAGTGTTACGCCATCACGGAGGAGGAGGCCGGTTCCGACGTCGATGCGATCCAGTCAACCGCGCGCAGGGACGGTGACGAGTACGTCCTGAACGGCGTGAAGTGGCACGTCACCTCCTACAACACGGCCGACTACGTCTTCTTCCAAGCCAAGCTGACGGAGGGCGAGCATGCAGGCGAGCACGCGATGTTCATCGTGGATCAGGACACGCCCGGTGTACGGGTCGTTCGAACGCCTGCCTACAGCCACACCTACGCCGACGCTCATCCCGTCGTCGCCTTCGAGGACGTGCACGTTCCGGCCGCCAACCTCGTGGGTGAGGAGGGGGACGGGATGGGCTTTACCTACGAGTGGTTCCGATACGAGCGGCTGATGATCGCGGCCCGTTGTTGCGGTGCGGCCGATCGCCTCATCACCGAGGCCACCGCGTTCGCCAAGGAACGCGAGCAATTCGGCGAGCCGATCATGAACTTCCAGGCGATCCAGTTCATGCTGGCCGACTCGCTGACGGAACTCTGGGCTGCCAGGCTGATGACGTACCGCACCGCCCAGGGCCACGACGAGGGCGTGGATCTGAAGGTCCAGCATTCGCAGTGCTCGATGGCCAAGCTCTACGCTTCCGAAATGGCGAATCGGGTCGCGGATCGGGCGGTTCAGATCTTCGGCGGGCGCGGTTACATGCGGGAAAACGTCGCCGAGCGCTTCTTCAGGGAGCTCCGGGTCGACCGGATCTGGGAAGGCACCTCCGAGATTCAGCGAGTTATCATTGCAAGCCAGCTTTCCAAGCGGGGAGTAGCTCCCTTGGCCGGATAGCTGCTGACCAGGGACAATAGGAAAGGTCGATATGGCGATAGCCACCCAGGTAACGAACAAGGACATCTCGCGCCTCGATGAACTGATCGAGGCGGAGACCAGGGCTTTCCTTGCAAGGCAACGCCGGTCGCGGGCGCTCACCGAGGAGGCTCGCACCTCGCTAGCAGGAGGGGTCACCTCCAGCTGGCAGATCTCGAACCCCCAGCCGATCTGGATAGACCATGCCGCGGGATCGAAGATTTGGGACGCGGACGGCCTGGAATATTCGGACTTCCACGGCGGCTATGGGGCCAACGCGGTGGGCCACGCGAACCCGAAGGTCGTCGATGCCGTCTCCAAGCAGGTTCGGGGCGGAACTCACTTCGGCCAGCCGGTCGAACATGCCATGGTCGTGTCCCGCGAGCTCGCGCGGCGATTCGGGCTCCCGAAATGGCGGTTCGGCAACTCCGGCACCGAGGCGACTATGGACGCGTTCCATCTGATGCGCGCCTACACGGGGAAGTGGAAGGTCATCAAGGTGGAGGGCTCGTATCACGGCCATCACGACTCCGCGCAGGTTTCCGTCTACAGCGAGCCGCCGGACATCGGCCCCGCCGACCATCCGAACAGCGTTGCCAGCGAGGGAGGCATTCCCGACGAGATCGTGCAGCTCACCCGCGTGGTGCCCTTCAACGATCTCGAGGTCCTCAGGCGAGTGGTGGAGGAGAACGAGGGCCAGCTGGCCGGCATGATCATCGAACCGATCATGATGAACATCGGCATCATCCTTCCCGAGGACGGTTACATCCAGGGCGTTCGCGACATAACTCGCGAGCACGGCATGCTCCTGGCATTCGATGAGGTCAAGACCGGTTTGACCGTTGCCGCTGGCGGAGCAACCGAATACCTCGGCGTGACTCCAGATCTCGTATGCCTTGCGAAGTCAATGGGTGGTGGCCTGTCGACCAGCGCCATCGGCGGCACCGAAGAGGTCATGGCGACTATCGAAAACGGTGGCTACGAGCAATGCGGAACCTTCAACGGCAACCCGCTGGCCATGGCGGCCGCGCGGGCCGCTGTTACCGAGGTGCTCACCCCCGACGCGTACGAGCACGCGGGGCGGCTACGCGAGATCATGGTGAGCGGGGTCGAGCGAGTGATCGGCGAATACGATCTCCCTGCTTACGTTACGGCGCTCGGATTCAAGGGGTGCGTGGTGTTCTCTCCGACGAAGCTGCGCAACTATCGCGATTACCTGGAGTGGGACGACCGGTTCAGCCAGTGCCACTGGCTCTTCCAGCACAAGGGTGGCGTTCTGCTGCCGCCTTGGGGCAAGGTCGAGCAGTGGATGTTGTCGGTCCAGCACCAGGAGGAGGATGCTCGCAAGTTCGTGGACAACTTCGAGACATTCGCGAAAGCGCTGAGGACCTGAGATGGCACAAGGCGGAGGGACTGTCCAGCTCGTCGACCTGGTCAAGAAGTTCGACGACGTCGTGGCTGTCGATGGCGTCAATCTAGAGATGCCGGCCGGGGAGTTCTTCTCCCTGCTGGGTCCCTCGGGTTGCGGCAAGACGACAACGCTTCGCCTCATAGCCGGGTTCGAGCAACCCACTGAGGGGAAGATCCTGCTGGACGGGTCGGACATGGTCCAGACGCCACCTCACAAGCGAAACGTGAACACGGTTTTCCAGAACTACGCGCTGTTCCCGCACCTGACCGTCGCGGACAACGTGGCGTTCGGGCTGAAGTTTCACAAGATGGACAAGGGCGAGATCAAACGCCGCGTGGGACAGGCGCTGGATCTGGTGGAACTGGGCGGCTACGAGCAGAGAAGGCCTTCGCAGCTGTCGGGAGGACAGCAGCAGCGCGTCGCCCTCGCAAGGGCCTTGATCCTGAACCCACGCGTGCTTCTCCTTGACGAGCCGCTGGGATCGCTCGATGCCAAGCTTCGCAAAGCTCTCCAGGTACAGCTGAAAGCTCTCCAGGAAGCCGTGGGTATCACCTTCGTCTATGTGACGCACGACCAGGAGGAGGCGCTCACGATGTCCGACCGAATCGCGGTGATGTCGGCCGGCCAGATCGAGCAGCTGGGGTCTCCGACAGAGGTATACGAGGAGCCCGCAACCGCGTACGTCGCGGATTTCCTCGGAGTCTCGAACCTCATGGAGGCTACGGCCAACGGGATGAGCAACGGAGCGTGCCTGGTTCGCCTGGGCAACGTCGATCTGTCGGCCAACGAAGGGGTCACCGACGCGCGCGGAGAAGTGAAGATCGTGATCCGCCCCGAGCGAGTGCGTCTGGGACCGCAGGGAGAGACGGGTGAAAACAGGGTCCCCGGCATGGTCGAGAGGCTCGTATACCTCGGGCCGATTACGCAGGTGCTGATTCGACTAATTCACGGCGACAACTTGCAGGTGATGGTCCAAAACCAGGGCGACAAGGCTCCGTTCGAACAAGGTATGGCGGTGAGCGTCCATCTGCCGGCCGAGGCTTTGAGGGTCCTGCCCGCCGATACCGGCGGCTCGCTTGCGGCAGACCAGCAGGCCACCGCCGCGGCGCCGCCCGCCTAAAGCGAGCGACCTATCTAGATCTGAACCGCCAGCTCCTTGACCGAAGCGCCCTTCTCCGCCTTGGTGAATCGCTTGTACGCGATAGCCCCGATCCCCACCACCAGCAAGGTGGAGACCAGCATGATCGTGGCCATGGCATTGATGGCGGGGGTTGGTGAACCGCGCGCCGCGGAGTAAATCTTGACCGACATCGGCTCGGTACCAGCCCCGAGCGATAAGTAGCGCACGATGATGAAGTCGTCGATCACGTCGGCGAAGACCAGCACCGCGCTGACGAAGATTGCCGGGAGCATCATCGGGAACAGGACCTTGCGGAGTGCCTGCAGCGGGGAGGCCCCCAAGTCCATTGCGGCTTCCTCGTATTCCTTTCCGATGGAAATCAGGCGAGCACGGACGATGATCACGGGATAGGAAATCTGGAATGTGGTTAACCCAAGGACCTGGGCAAGCGTCCCTAATCCGACGAACTTCAGGGCTTGGGTAAATACTATGAATAACGACACGCCGAGGATGAGTTCCGGGACCACGAAGGAAAGCAGGACGAAGAAGTTGGCCGTGCCTGATCCTCGTCCGCGCCAGCGATCGATGCCCAGAGCGAAAGCGACGCCAATAGGGGTGGCGATCAGAGTCGTGAGGAGCGACAGCCGCAGGCTATGGAAGATAGCCTTACGAAGGACCTGGTCGTGCCATACGGAGTCGACGGGATCGTATATCCACCAGCGGCCGATCCGCTCGAGTTCTGTCGGCGCGCCCTCCTGTACCACCGCGGCGGGCTCGCCGCAGTTCAACTGAATGATCGCGCGCGACCTTCCGCAGTTGAAGGAAATCAGGACGGCGATCAGCACCGGCAGAATGGACCAAGCGAGATACATCCAAGTGAAGGCCTTGAGGAACCGGGGCTTTCGCCAAGGGTTGTTGAACCTGCCGAAGAACGTAGTCGTTGTTGGTGCCGTTTCAACCTTGACTGCCACAGGGGGTGCGACGGCCTCGCTCATCTCTCGGCCGTTTCCTTCGCCGTCGTGTTCAAGTAATAGAGCATCGGAACCAGAAGGATCGCAGACAGGATGAGCACGAGGACGGCCGCCTGTGCCCCACGCCCCGGCGTTTGCACGCTCCCGTCGATCAGGTTCCCGATCATGGACTGGCTGGGGGTCTTCGCGAGGAGGTCCTTCGTGTAGTAGTCACCGAACATAGGGAGCGTGACTATAACGGCCCCGGCCATGATGGCCGGCTTCGACAGCGGCAGCGTCACTTTGACGAACGTTCGCACGCCGCTGGCGCCCAAGTCGCGAGCGGCCTCCAGCAGGCTGTCGTCGATCCTGTCGAGTCCGGCGAATAGCGGCAGGATCATGTACGGGATATAGCCGTAGACCAACCCGAGGACCAGGGTGAGTTGGTGCCCCTCAAGCCATCCGTAGGGCTCGGGCAGTATGTGCAGGAACGTGAACGCCTTGTTCACGTAGCCGTCTTCCTCGAGGAGGTTGATCCAGGCGAGCATTCGCATCAGGTAGCTGATGAAGAACGGCGCGATCAACAGGACGAGGTACAGGCCCTTGCGCCGCCCGCCGAAGCGAGCGACGAAGTAGGCAACCGGGTATCCGATCAGGAGGCACAGGGCGGATGCGGCGGCCACGTTGACGAAGGTGCGAATGAAGGCCGGCCGGAAGAGCGCATCTCCGCCGAAAACCTTCCCGAAGACGTCCGCGAACTGTGACGCATCCCAGTACCAGGGCTGCCAAACGGGGATCGGGTTGCGAAAGACGGCGTCGACGGTGCCCATTGCCACCGAAAGAACGGCATAGAAGGGCAGCACGAACAGGATCGCCATCCAGATGGTCGCGGGCGTGGCGAACGAAGGCCAGAAGAACTTCGGATACCAGACACCTTCTTCCCTCAGACGCCGAGCGCGCTGACGCCTGAGGCGCCGGCTACTGCCGGCTGCGGACCCCTCAGACACCCGAGGCGAACCTTTCCCAGTTGTCGTGGTACATCGCGTCCGTTTCGGGCGCGAGTTCGTTGATGATGAAGCCCTTGTCGAAGTCCTTGGGCTCCACGATCCCGGGCTTTCCGATGTGGGGCCAGTAGCAAACGATCCAGCCCCACTTCCATCCGCACTCGAGCAGTTCGTTCAGGTCCAGCTTGGCCTGAGGAGGCTGGTAGCCGACCCAGCCGAAGTTCTTCATCGCGTGCTCGAACTCCAGCATGTAGTCGAGGAAAACATGGGATAGAACCGGGTTCTTGGAGCCCTTGAGGATCACCATCACGTCGTTGCCGATGACGCCCCTCTTGTCCTCGGGGTACCAGAAATCCAGATCGGGCGCGGTGTGATACGCGTTCGACTTCCCGTAGTACGGGGCGGCGAGCATGTCGCCCGACCAAGCCTGGTGCACGGCGAATACGCCGCGAGGCATCTGCTCGTACGCACCGTTGATCGTGAGCTGGACGTTCGTCTTGTCGATCATTCGGACCAGCTCGTCGGTTGCCTTCTCGACGGTCGCGGGGTCCTCGGTGTTGAGATCCACATCCGGGAATGTGCCCCCGTCGATGGCGTTCTTTATCATCGCCATGCTTATCGGCTCCCGGTAGTCGTCGTAGGCCCCGACCTTCCCGTTGTACTTGTCGTTCCAGAGAACGTCGTACGGGTTCTTGCCGGCCGCCTCCAAGGACCTCGGGTTGTCCTTGTCTTCGACCACGTCGTTCCGCCAGCCGATGCCGGTCGAGTAAACGACGTAAGGCACCGAGTACTGCTGGCCCTGGTCGTAGTACGGCTTGTCGTCGCCGAGGAACTGAGGCCAGACCTCCTTCGTGTGTGGGAGGTAGTCGTGGTTCAGCGGCTGCACGAGGTCGAACTCGACCATTTTTCCCAGCAGGTCGGGTGTGGGGACGAAGATGTCGAAGTCGAGCTGCGCGCTCCTGATTTTCGCCAGCGCCTCGTCCGTGTTGTTGAAGGTGGATATCTCCCAATTGATGTCGAAGTCCGCATATTTCTTCTTGAAGTCGTCCAGTACGGCCTTGTAGATGTACTGATCCCAGTTGTAGATCTTGAGGGTTGCCCCCTTCTCGATCGGCAGATCGCTTGCGATCGGCTTGTTGTTGTCGTGAATCAGCCAACGAACCGGGCTGTCTCGCCGGGCGAGCGGGATGCTGGCGCCGGCGCCCGAGGTGCCGGGCTTGCCGCAGGCCGCAAGGATCGCGCTGGCAAGCGGAACGCCTGCTGCAGTCGCCGCGGACCTACGGAGGAAATCACGGCGATTCATGCGTCCGAAGCTCGGCTTCCAACGCGGGTGCGGTGCCATTCTCTCTCCCTTCAACCAGGACGGCCGGGTCATTGGTAGGCGGCCGTGAACGATTCCTAAGAATTCGCTGCTTCAATTATCACAAGCGACAAAGTACGCGCAACCCAACAAGGAGAGGCTCCGGACGAATCGCCTATCCCATGGGCTACCCACCCATGTTTCTACGGCAAGAGCCCTGTTTAGCCGTGGATTCCTCGATCGATGGTCGAGCACCGGACTAGGCAGGTCGAATTGGCCCGTGGCGGGTGGCTCCTGCCGCTCCGACTTCAGACCCCCGAGGCGAACCTCTCCCAGTTGTCGTGCCACATCGCGTCGACCTCGGGGCTGAGCCCGGTAAAGATCCACCCCTTGTCGAAGTCTTCTGGAAGGACGATGGCGTTCTCGCCCAAGTGGGGCCAGTAGCAGACGATCCATCCCCATTTCCAGCCGCACTCGAGCAGCTCCTTCGGGTCGAGCTTCTGCTGCGGCGGCTGGTAGCCCACCCAGCTGAAGTTCTTCATGGCGTGTTCGAACTCGAGTAAGTAGTCGAGGAATAGGTGTGCTAGGACGGGATTCCTCGCGTTCTTCAGGACGGCGACGAGGTCGTTTCCTATTAGCCCACGCTTGTCCTTCGGGTACCAGAACCCGAGGTCGGGGGCAGTGTGATAAGCGTTGGACTTCCCGTAGTAGGGAGCCGCGATGACGTCGCCCGACCAGGCTTGGTGCGCGGCGAAGACACCCCTCGGCAGCTGCTCGTAAGCGCCGTTGATCGTTAGTTGCACGTTGACCCTGTCGATCATTTCGATCAATGAGTCGGTTGCCCTCTCGACGACCGCCGGGTCGGTCGTGTTCAAGTCGACGCTGCCGGGGAACGTGCCGTCGTCGATCGCGTTCTTCATGATCCCGAAGTCGATGGCTTCGCTGTACACGTCGTACATACCTATCTTGCCCTTGTACTTGGGGTTCCAAAGAAGGTCATAGGGGTTCTTTCCCGCGTCCTCCAGCGCCGGTGGAGTGTCGCGCTCGTCGACGACGTCGCTCCTCCATTCGATCCCCGTTGTATAGACGGCATAGGGGACCGAGTACCTCTGCCCCTGGTCGTAGTAAGGGTTCTCATCGCCCAGGAACTGCGGCCACAGCTCCTTGGTATGGGGCAGGTAGTCGTGATTCAGAGGCCGAATCAGCCTGAACTCGGTCAGTCGTCCGAGGAGGTCCGGGGTCGGGAAGAAGACGTCGAAGTCCACGTCGGTGCTACGGAGTTTCGCCTGAGCCTCGTCCAAGTTGTTGAACGTGGAGATCTCCCAGTCGACATCGTATTCCTCGTACTTCTTCGCGAAGTCGTCGAGGACCGCCTTGTAGATGTACTGGTCCCAGTTGTAGAGCTTCAGAGTCGCGCCCTTCTCGATGGGAAGGTCGCTCGGTATCGGCTTGTTGTCGTCGTAGATGGGCCATCTGACCGGCGAATCCTTCCTTGCGAGACGAATGTTGGATCGTGGTCCGTTACCGGGCTTCCCGCATGCAGCGAGGATCGCGCTCGCCAGGGGGACGCCGGCCGCAGTTGCTGCCGATCGGCGGATGAAGTCGCGGCGATTGATCGGTTCCGGGCTCGGCTTCCAGCGGGGATGCATACGGGCTCCCTTCGCGCGTGCTCTGGCCGCTTTCTGGAACCAGCTAACAGAACGCGCCGCTCGGGCGCAACCCAGGGCACTTCCGCACGGGATCGCCGAAGGCTGCGTCGAGGGCGCGGCCGGTCGCGCGTTCGGCTTGTGGGGTATAACTTCTTCCTGTCCCGACCGAAGGATCATCCTTCCATGCCGGCCAATATCTACGACGCCCTCATCGTCGGAGGAGGCCACAACGGCCTCATCTCGGGCGCCTACTTCGCACGCGCGGGCGCCAAGACCGTGGTCCTCGAGCGCCGGCACAAGACGGGCGGCGCCGCCGACACCAGTGCTCCGTTCGCCGATCATCCTGAGATCAACGTAACGACCTACTCGTACGTGATGAGCCTGATGCCCCCGACCATCATCAAGGAGCTCCAGCTCGAGAAGAACGGCTACGACGTGACCCCATTCGGGCCCTACTACCAGGCCTACCCGGACGGGCGCTCGGTGAAGGTGTATCCCGACGACGCGAAGAAGAGCTACGACTCGATCGCGCAGTTTTCGAAGAAGGACGCCGAGATCATGCCGAAGTGGGAGGAGTGGCTGGCCGGCGTGGCGGACGTCATGGGTCCTCTGCTTCTTCAGGTCCCTCCGAAGCTCGGCTCGATGAAGGTGGGAGACCTGATCGAGAGCGCGAAGGTCGGATGGAAGATGCGCGGCCTGGGCGTGCGAGGCGTGGCCGACGTAACGCGGCTCTTCACGATGAGCGTCGCCGATCTCCTCGGCGATTGGTTCGAATCCGACCAGGTCAAGGGCATGCTCACGGTGAACGGCGTCATCGGAACCTGGGCAGGCCCCGAGGAGCCCGGCACGGCATACGTGATGCTGCATCACTCGATCGGAGACGTCGGCGACGGACACCTGGGAAGCTGGGGATTTCAGCAGGGCGGCATGGGCGGTGTCGCCGACGCATGCCGGAAGGCCGCGGAGTCGTTCGGCTGCGAGATCAGAACGAATTCCGGTGTCTCGAAGATCCTCACGGAGAACGGACGAGTCAAAGGAGTCGTTCTCGAGAATGGGGAGGAGCTTCGCGCGCCCACCATCGTGTCTACGATCCACCCTCAGATCGCTTTCCTCGATCTGATCGACAAGGAACAGCTGCCGGAGGAATTCGTCTGGGACATCGAGCATTGGAAGACGCGAAGCGGCGTAGTGAAGGTGAACGTTGCCCTCTCCGAGCTGCCCGACTTCATCGCCGATCCCGGCAAGGAGATGCAGGACATTCACACGGGTTCGGTCGAGCTCTGTTTCTCGCCCGAATACGCAGAGCGGGCGTTCCTGGACGCGAAAGAGGGACGTGCCGCCGAGCGGCCTTTCGTCGACGGGACCATCCCGACGACCCTCGACAAGAAGCTAGCTCCCGAGGGAGTGCATGTTTTCTCCATGTTCACGCAATGGGTTCCGCACTCGTGGGTCAAGGAGCCGCACCGCGACGAGCTGGAGGCATACGCCGACCGGATCATCGACATCTACTCGGAGCTGGCGCCGAACTTCAAGGGCGCGGTGATAGATCGGCAGGTGATCGGCCCCTACGACATGGAGCAAGACTTGGGGCTGATAGGCGGGAACATCTTCCAAGGGGAGTTGTCGGTCGATCAGCTTTTCCACATGCGTCCCTCACCGGGCTACGCCGACTACCGAACACCGCTCAAAGGCCTCTATCACGGTTCGTCGGCGACACACGCCGGCGGCGGGGTCGTCGGCATCCCAGGCTGGCAGGCGTTTCGCCAGGCGAAGAAGGACCGGAAGGTGAAGAAGTCACGCGCCTGACGCAAGGCAAGTCTTAGGAGCCCCCATTGAGTGCTAATCAGTACGACGCGATCGTGATCGGGGGCGGCCACAACGGTCTGTGCGCCGGCGCATACCTCGCGAAGAACGGCGCCAACGCCATAGTCCTGGAGAAGCGCCACAAAACCGGTGGCGCCGCCGACACCTCGGCCCCCTGGCCCGAGCACCCCGACTTCAAGGTCACGACCTATTCGTATGTCTCCGGGCTGATCCCTCCACGAGTCGTAAAGGCGCTTCAGCTGGAGAAGCACGGGTACAAGGTCCACCCTATGGGCCCCGTTTACCAAGCATGGCCCGACGGGCGTTCGATGATGTTTCAGTTGGGCAATGCCAAGGCAGGCAAGGACGAGATAGCGAAGTTCTCCAAGAAGGATTCCGAGGCGATCTTCGAATGGGAGGAATGGATCGGACGCATCGCCGACATCCTCGGGCCACTGCTCCTTTCCGTGCCGCCTAAGGTCGGCTCCAAGAGGCCCGGGGACGTTATCGACCAGGCGAAACTCGTGTGGCGGCTGCGAAAGGAGATCGACGTCCGCACGACTGCGCAGATCACCAAGCTAATGACGATGAGCCTCTCCGATCTCCTCGACGAGTGGTTCGAGTCGGATGAGATGAAGGGCGTGCTCGCGATCGACGGCGTGATTGGAACCTGGGCCGGGCCCGACGAGCCCGGAACGGCCTACGTCCTGGCACACCACGCGATCACCGATATTGGCGACGGCCTGCTCGGCAACTGGGGATTCCCTGAAGGTGGCATGGGTGCCGTGGCCGATGCGTTCAGGCGTTCGGCCGAAGCGTTCGGATGCAGGATTCGAACCGAGGCCCCCGTAGAGAAGATCCTGATCGAGAACGGCAGGGCGAAGGGAGTCGTGCTTGCAGGCGGCGAGGAGCTTCGCGCGCCGGTCGTAGTTACGGCCTGCCACCCGCAAATCACGTTCCTTCAGCAGATCGAACCCGAAGAGCTGCCGGACGATTTCGTTCGCGACATCGAGAAATGGAAATCGCGCAGCGGGACCGTGAAGATCAACCTGGCGCTTTCCGAACTGCCCAACTTCATAGCCGATCCCAACCCGCGCGACGGCAGCGTTCCGGAGCACCTGACGGGGTCGGTCGAGCTTTCGCTCTCTCCCAAGTACGTTGAACAGGCTTTCCAGGATGCGAAACAAGGGCGCGCGGCTACGGCGCCTTTCTCGGACGGGGTGATCCCGACGGTGATCGACAAGACGCTGGCACCGGAAGGAGTTCACATCTTCTCGTTGTTCACACAGTGGTGTCCCCAGGAGTGGTCGACCGAGCCGCACACCGGCGAGCTGGAGGCCTACACCGACCGAATCATCGACCTATACGACGGCCTGGCTCCCGGTTTCAAGGCCTCGGTCATCGCCCGTCAAACACTCGGCCCTCACGAGATGGAGGAGGAACTCGGCTTGATCGGCGGCAACATATTCCACGGCGAACTCTCGGCCGATCAGCTCTTCCACATGCGCCCGGCGCCCGGTTTCGCGGACTTCCGTTCGCCGATCAAGGGTCTCTACCAAGCCCATTCCGGGACGCACGCCGGCGGAGGAGTGAATGGCATCCCCGCGTATCACGCGGTGCGCCAGATAAGAAAAGACAGAGCGCTAAAACGCTGAGAACCGTTTGGTCTGCCTGAGAGAATGACGACCGTGACCAGGGATGCCGTTGCAACGATGCTCGAGGCTCGCTCCGTCGCTGTAGTTGGGGCTAGCCCGCGCGAGGGCTCGTTCGGCGAGATGATGATGCTCGAACTCACCCGCGCCGGGTTCGACGGTGACATATACCCGGTCAACCCCAAGTACGAGGAGATCCTCGGTCACCGCGCCTATCCATCCGTTTCGGAGGTGCCTGTTTCCGTGGACATCGCGATCCTCGGCGTATCGAACTCGAGGATCGAGGGGGCGCTAACGGAGGCCGCCGATTCGGGGGCGCGATCGGCCGCGATATTCGCCAGTTGCTACGAGGATCCCAAGGACGGGGTTCCGCCTCTTACGGAGAGGCTGGCCAAGATCGCTCGTGATGCCGGCATGGCGGTTTGCGGGGGCAACTGCATGGGCTTTCTCAACATGGAGAACGGACTACGCGTGTGCGGTTACGTCGAGCCGGAACGTCCCGCCGGGAGCGTTGCATTCATTAGCCATTCCGGGTCGGCGTTTTCCGCAATGGCTTACAACAACCGCGATCTGGAGTTCAACCTGCTGGTGTCTGCAGGGCAGGAGCTGGTGACGACCGCGGCCGACTACATGACCTATGCGCTCGAGCGCGAAAGCACCAAGGCCGTTGGTTTGTTCATAGAGACGGTGCGCGACCCCGACAAATTCCACCTCGCACTCGAGCGAGCGGCGGAGCGCGACATCCCGGTGGTTGCTTTGAAGGTCGGCCGCGAGGAAGGCGCTCGCGAGATGGTTCAGGCGCATTCCGGCGCTCTTGCCGGAGAGGACGGCGCGTACGAGGCGCTCTTCGACGCGTATGGGGTTCAGAGGGTCAACAGTCTCCACGAGATGTGTGACACCCTCGAGCTGTTCACGAGAAACGGCCGCCGTGCGGGTCCCGGCGCGTTCGCTTCGATCCACGACTCGGGCGGGGAGCGCGCACTGATGATCGATTCGGCGGCCGAAGTCGGCGTCCCTTTCGCGCAGATTTCCGATGAGACGAAAAAACGGCTGGAGGAGAGTTTGGAGGAAGGCCTCCCGGCGGTGAACCCTCTCGACGCATGGGGGACCGTGGAGGAGGCCCGGCGAGTGTTCACGGAATGCATCGAGGTGCTGCTGGACGATCCCGACACCGCCGCGCTTGCCTTCGCGGTGGACATGACGTCCGAGGACGACGAGGAATTCTCCAACGCGGCATTCGCCGAGCGCACACTCGTGGACCGGGACAAGCCGGTCGCCGTGCTGTCCAACCTCTCGAGCGCCATCCACGCTCCGGACGCGAAAAAGCTGCGGGAGATCGGGATCCCCGTTCTCGAGGACACATTGACCGGCCTGGCGGCGTTCAAGCATCTCTTCGACTACCGGGACTTCCACGCGCGGCCGCCGGCCGGCAAGGCGGCTCTTCCGGGCGACGACACTCGATCGCGCTGGCGAGAGCGGCTCTCAACCGGCGAACCGCTAGCGGAGGTGGAGGGACTGTCTCTGCTTTCCGATTACGGGGTGCCCGTTGTCGGCGCCGAGCCCGCCGCTTCGGCCGAGGAGGCTAGAGCCGCAGCCGAAAAGGTTGGTTACCCCGTTGCCGTCAAGACGGCTGAGCCGGGAGTGCTGCACAAGTCGGACGCGGGGGGAGTGAAGCTGGGCCTTGAGACCGATGAAGATGTGTCAGCCGGGTATGAAGAGCTGGCGGCGAGTCTCGGCCCGAGGGTCGTGGTCGCGCCGATGGTGTCCCCCGGGGTTGAGTTCGCCCTCGGTGTCGTGCGCGACCCGCAGTTCGGTCCGCTCGTGCTGGTGGCCGCCGGCGGGATATTCGTTGAACTCTTGAAGGATCGCCGGCTGGCGTTGCCCCCGGTCGACGAAGCGGGTGCGCGAAGGTTGTTGGATGGTTTGAAGACGCGCCCGCTGTTGGACGGGGTCAGGGGGGCGCCGTCCGCCGATATCGATTCGATCGCGCGTGCGATCGTCGCCGTTTCCTCACTCGCATCAGACTTGGGAGAGCATCTGGAGGCGCTCGACGCGAATCCGTTGATTGCGGGGCCGGACGGCTGCGTCGTGGTCGACGCGCTGGTCATCCCGCGGCGCGTCTAGGCTGGCTTCAAGCTCGAGATGACTCCGAGGACGTCGCCGACGTCTCCCAAGCTTTCCCGCTCGGGTTCCGCGATCGCCAGGGAGTCGGCGAGTTCCCGTAGCGGCGCGAGGATCGGCCTGTAAAAGGCCCATCGCCCTCTCTTCTCCCGTTCGAGAAGGCCGGCGTCCTGCAGCACCTTGAGGTGGTGGCTCACCGTGGGCTGCGACAGCCCGAGTGGCCCCGTGAGCTGGCAAACGCAGGCCTCACCGGCACGCGTAATAAGACTGAGGGCCCGAAGCCGGGCCGGGTCTGCGAGGACCTGCATGGCCGAGGCCATCTTCCCCGCCGCCTCGGCGCTCATCGGAGCTCCGAGCGGGGTGCAGCAGTCGATCATTGGCAGGGGCTTCATATTGACATCTATCGATAGAATATCGTAGAAATACATCGATGTACGTCGATTTCCGGCAAGAAAAGGGAGGTGACCGCTGTGGAGCCGTGCTGCCCACCTGACAGCTGCCCGCCCGACTGCTGCTGAGGACGAGGCGCTAGGCCGGCCAGTCGGTATAGATCCCGGCCCCGCGTTTCTTCAGCTCGTTTCCTATGACGAGACGCTGGATCTCGGACGTGCCCTCCCAGATTCGGTCGACGCGGATCTCGCGCCATAGGCGCTCGACCGGCTGCTCGCGCATGTAGCCGCGGCCGCCGAAGATCTGCACGGCGTCGTCGGTGACCCTGCCTGCCGTCTCGGAGCAGACGAGCTTCACCGCGGATGCCAGGGCGTGGATCTCTTTGCGATCGGCCTCCGTCCGGGAAGCCTGCATCCCCGCGCGGTACAGGAGAGATTTCGCGGCCATGATTCCCGCGGCCATGTCAGCAAGCATGAACTCGATCCCCTGAAAATCGATTATCGGTTCGCCGAATTGCACGCGCGTCTTAGCGAACTCCAAAGAGAGATCGAGGGCACGCGTCGCCGCGCCCACCGTTCGCGCGCCGATCATCAGTCGCTCCTCCACGAACCAGTCCTTCGTTAGCTCGTAGCCGCGGCCAATTCCACCAAGGACCTTGTCTTCTCCGACGCGGACGCCGTCGAACTCGAAGATCGGATGCTCGAAGTAAGCCGTGTGCGTGTACTTGGGCGTGCGAACCTCTCGGATTCCGGGCAGGTCCTTGTCGACCAGGAATATCGTCGCCTTGCCGGGATCGCCGTCAACATGTGCATGAACCAAGATGAAGTCGGCTATGTCGCCGGCGGTCACGTGCCACTTGGTCCCGGTGATGACCCAATAGTTCCCGTCCCTCGTCGCAGTGGTCTTGATCATCGTGGGATCCGAGCCTGCATCTTCTTCCGTGATCGCGTAGCAGTCCCGTCGATCACCTCGGCAGGCGGGTCGCAGATATTCCTCTTTTTGTTTGTCAGTGCCCTCGGCAAGAACGTTCGAAGGGTGCCAGGGGATCGCCCATAGGCAGTTGGTTGCCTTCCCCAGCTCCTCCTCGATCAGGATCTGCTGGAAGGTGCTCAGTCCCTGCCCGCCCTCCTGTTTGGAATGGTTGATCGCGTTCAGTCCGTAGCCGGGGACGGCTCGCCGGATCGTCTGAATGCTGGTTTCGGACAGCCCGCCGTTCTCCTCGCATTCCTGTTCGTACGGAAAGAGGTACTTCTCCGTGAACTCCCGGGCCCGCTTCTTGAGTTCCCGGTCGGCTTCACTCAGTTGCAGGTCCACTGCGGTTCTCCTCGCCTTGTGGTACTTGTGACGCATCCTAATTGGAGGCGTTGTGACGCTGCGGCGAGCCTTGATCGGCGGCGGGGTCCTTCTCGTCCTGACTGCGGGCGGGCTGTGGTTTCTCTTCGGACGCGGGGATTCGTCCTACGCGGCGCTTCGCCAGGCCGAGACCGAGCAGGTTCCCGGGACATGGGGGCTCGTTCTGGAGCCGCCGGGCGGGCTCGCTCCGAGGATCTCGCCCGAGCGTGCGTATGAGATCGCGGCCGGCAGCCGTCCGCCGAGCAAGATGTCGCGCTCACTGGCCCTGCTTACGAACCGGATCACTTATGTGGTCGACGGGGTGGAGTCCCCGATCCAACAGGTGCCGGCGTGGGTAGTCGTGGCCCACGACGTGTGCATCGCTTCGTTCAAGGGCGAGCTGGTTTCATCCGCCAGGCGTCCCGAGGCACCGGATCGGTGCACGGACAAGAACCTCTGGATCGCAGGGGTGAACGCGATAACCGGCGAGCGAATAATCGTTGCGAGGGGTTACGACGAGACCGGGGTTTGGAGACCCGATCGCGAAGGCTTCTAGCTAGGCTTTTTCCGCGTGCTGGAGGAACCGCTGCCACTCCGATTGCCAAAGAGCGTCGGTCTCGGGATCGAGCGGGAGCAGCATCTGCGACCGCTCGAACTGTTCGGGCGTGATCAACTCGGATCGCTCGAAGGGACCGTGCATCCTTACTTCATCACCGTTAAGGGTCGCGTGATAGGGGCACTCGACCCACGGTTGCTCGCACTTCAGGAGAGCGGGAGTCTCTCCGATCCCTTTCAGCGGAGGCTGGTACCCGTTCCACATGAAATTCTCAACGGCCACGTTTGAATCGAGCAGGTAGTTGACGAACGCGTGGGCCAGGACGGGATTGCTTCCTCCCGGGAGGATTGAGGTTAGGTCGTTGCCGACGATCCCATCCCCGTCGCTCGGCCAGAAAAAGTAAGGGGGGGAGTGGCTGCTTTTTCCCACGCGCGGCGACGAATAGACATCTCCCGACCATGACTGAGCCACGTCGATCCCTGCAGGGAGTCCATAGTATGCGGCTTCCGGGGTGACAAGTCTTGGGCCTAGCCGGATAAGGTCGTCGGTCGCCCGTCTGAGCGAGCCTACATCGTTTGTATTGATATCAGCTGCTCCGTTACGCAGTAGTGCCATCCCGATGGCCTCCCGATATTCGTTCAGAACGGCGGCACCGTTCTTGTAGCGCCAAAACACGTCGTATGGGCCGTTCGCAAAGGGTTGCTCGGGAGGGATACTGGCCAGCTCGTCCCGGATCAAGATCCCGGTTCCGTAAACTGTGTAAGGAACCGAGTATCTCTGCCCCAAGTCGTAAAATGGCGCGCCTCGCCGCGTAAAAGACGTCCAGAGGTTCCCTAGGTTTGGCAAATATTCGTGATTTAGAGGCCGCAGCTCCTTCGACTGGACGAGCTCGCCCAATACTTCGACAGTGGGAAAGAACACGTCGAAGTCCCGCTGGGCTCCGCGGATTCCCGCAACCCCCTCTTGGATCGTCTCGTAGTTCTTGACCTCGTACGAGACGTCGAACTTCTTCGCAAAACTCTCCAGGACGTCCTCGTAGAGGTACTCCCGCCATTGATAGACCTTGAGCGTCGCGCCCTTCTCGATCTCGAGGCCGCTCGCGATCGGAGGGTTGTCTCCGTAGATCGGCCAGGTGACGGGATTTTCCTTGCGAACCAGGGGGATCGAAGACGTCCTTGGTTTAGGCCTGGTCGGGGAGCACGCAGCGAGCAGCGACCCGCCCAGCGATAGGCCGGCGGCCGCCGCCGCCGATGACCTCAGGAACTCGCGCCGGGAAAGGGATCGCATTCGATGTCCATCTTGAGATGTGTGGGCCGGTTGGGCAACGGGTATCCCCCTGACCAGCGCACCTAAAGTTTTCGGCCTATTTCTGCCGATACCTAAAACTAGGTACATATGGTCTCGACCCTCGCACGTGCTCGGATAAGGCTCCCAGGCAAGCTGGCCGGCATGTTCTTGCTGGCCTCCGGGATCCTCACGATCGTCACCCTTCCGCTGGCCGCCGCGGACCTGAACGTCCCCGGAACGGCAGCCGTCGGCGTGGCGGCCGTCGCCCTCGGCGTCCTTGCCTGGGTTCTCCCCTGGGACCGCTGGCCGCGATCGGCAACGCTGGCCCTGGTTCCCCCGGCCTTCGTTCTGATTGCCCTAGGGAACCTGTTCGGAGGATCCGACGTGCACCTCTACGGCATCTTTTTCGTACTCGCGTTCGTTTGGCTCGGGGTTGCGCACCCGCCGCGCCGCTCGCTCATGGCCGCGCCGCTCGCTGCCATCGCGTACGTCGTCCCGCTCTTCTTCCTCCCGGGCGATATCGCATCCGGAGTGGGATCGGCAATCGTGACGGTCGGGGTGTGCGTCCTGGTAGGCGAAACGCTTGCCTGGTCGCGGCGCCGCGTTTCGGAGACCGAGCGCCTGTTGAAAGCGGAGCATTTGCAGACGGAGCACTTCAAGGAGCTGGATGAAATGAAACGAACGGTCCTTCACGCCGTGTCTCACGAGCTTCGCACGCCCGTTTCCTCGATCCTGGGTTACTCGGTCACGCTCCAGCGCCAGGGCGAGGACTTGGGTTCTCCGCAAAGGCGGGAGATCGCCACCCGCATGGCGTTCCAATCGCGAAAGCTGCTTCAGATGCTCGAGGACTTGCTGGACCTCGACCGCATCGATCAGGGTCTCCTCGAGCCGAATCGCGAACCGGTCGACGTGGGCGCGCTGACCGCCCGGGTCGTTCGCGAGCTCGACGTCCTGCGAGGGCGAGACGTTCGAATGCAGATCCTTCCGATCGTGGAGTCCGTCGACGCGGTGAAGGTCGAGCGGATCGTGACGAACCTCCTTACCAACACGGCCAGGCACACGCCGCTGGATTCGGTTATCTGGGTGCGCGTTGTGCCGGCGGACGGCGGAGCCGAAGTCGCCGTCGAGGACAACGGTCCAGGAGTCCCTGCGGAGCTCCGCGAAGCGGTGTTCGAGCCATTCCGGCGAGCCGACTACGCGGAGGGCTCGAGCGGTTACGGAATCGGGCTGTCGATAGTCGCGCGCTTCGCCGAGCTTCACGGCGGCCGGGCTTGGGTCGAGGACCGGCCGGGCGGTGGCGCGTCCTTCAGGGTCGTCTTGCCGGGCCCGCCCGCTATGGCGCTGGGTGCCTGAGCAAGTACCTCTTTTGCTCCAACCGGTGATTCGCCTATAGATTCCGCTCGATGCCGGACGAGCGAATCTACGACGTGATCGTCGTCGGCGGGGGTCACAACGGCCTGACCTGCGCCGCCTACCTGGCGCGCGCCGGGCTGAGCGTCCTGGTTCTGGAGCGCCGCGATGTCTTGGGCGGAGCGGCCGTAACCGAGGAGCCGTGGCCCGGATACCACGTGTCCAGCGCCTCGTATGTCGTGAGCCTCATGCCGAAAAGGATCGTCGACGAACTCTCGCTGAAGCGCTACGGCTACAGGGTTTCCCTTATCTCGCCCGACTACTTCGTTCCCTTCCCCGACGGATCCTCGATCACCTTCTGGGGCGATATGGAGCGAGACCAGGCCGAGATCGCCAAGTTCTCGAAGAAGGACGCCGAGGCATTCGCGGGGTTCGACGAGTATCTGGAACGGATAGGCCACCTCCTTCACGACCTGCAATTCGTGATTCCCCCGAACCTTCGCCTTCAGGATCTGCCGAAATGGGGATCGCTCGCCGGCAGGTTCCGGAACTGGACCGGGCGGGACATCGCGGAAGTAATCCGGCTCTTCACGATCAGCGCATCCGACCTGCTCGACACCTGGTTCGAGGACGATCGCGTGAAGGGGGCGCTGGCCACCCAATGCGTGATCGGTTCATGGAACGGGCCGATGAGCCCGGGGTCCGCCTACGTTCTGCTTCACCATTGGGTCGGGGAAGTGGACGGGCAAGCCGGGGCGTGGGGATGGGTCTACGGCGGCATGGGGGCGCTCAGCTGGTCGATCGCCCAGTCGGCGAAAGCGTCGGGGGCGCGGATAAGGACCGACGCTCCGGTCAAGCGCATCATCGTTGCGGGCGGCCGGGCCACGGGTGTCGAACTGGAGAACGGCGAGGGCATTCGCGCGCGACGTGTCGTATCGAACGCCCATCCGGTGCTCACATACCTAGACATGGTCGGCGAGGAGCACCTCCCCGCCCAGGTCGTCGGCGACATCAAGAGGTATCGCACACGCTCGGGATCGGTGAAGGTCAATCTCGGCCTCTCGAAGCTGCCACTTCCTTCGGCGATGGGAGAGGATGCTGGCAACGTCCACAAAGGCCTCATGGCGATATCTCCATCGATCGAATACCTGGAAAAAGCGTGGGACGACGCGAAATACGGCGGCATGTCGAAGCATCCTTACGTCGAGGCGGTGTTCCCGACCGCGCACGAGTCCGAGATCGCCCCCAAGGGCAAGCACATCGCCCTCGCGTTCTGCCAGTTCGCCGCCTACGACCTGAAACGAGGCAAGTGGGAAAAGGAACGCGAGAAGTTCGGCAAGAGAGTTATAGAAACGATCGGCGAGTACTGTCCGGGATTCGAGGACACCGTCGAACACATCGAAGTTCTGGGGCCGCGAGATCTGGAAGAGCAGTTCGGGCTCGTCGGTGGAAGCATCTTCCACGGCGAACTCGCTCCAGACCAGCTGTTCATGCTCCGGCCGATCCCGGGATACGCCGACTACCGCACCCCGGTCGCCGGCCTTTACCTTTGCGGCAGCGGGACGCACCCGGGGGGCGGGGTAATGAGCGTCCCGGGATACAACGCCTCCAGGGTCGTATTGCGCGACTTCAAGCGAGGGCAACTCGTCGACAAGGTGCTCGACTTCGGGCGCTAGGCGCCTTCCACCTGCTACTTTCTGAGCCCCAGACCGAGGGCTTTCATCCATGGCCGTAGAACCCAGGGAAGTAACCGATCGTGCTCGCTCCGAATGGCGTCCCAAGGCGACGCTGCCCGGAGACGCCTACCACCGGCCTGAAGTGTGGGAGCGCGAGAAGGAGCTGATCTTCCAGGCAGCGTGGTACTGCGTCGGTCGCGAGGAGGAGATCGCCGAGCCGGGCGACTTCATGGTGCGAGACGTCGCCGGGGAGGGCGTGCTGCTTGCTCGCGCGAAGGGCGAGAAGCTCAGAGCCTTCTACAACGTGTGCCGCCATCGCGGAACGCGGCTCTGCGACGGTGAGGGGCACGCGAAATCCAACGTGTTCGTCTGTCCCTATCACGCGTGGACTTACGACACCGCCGGGAACCTTCTCGGCACTCCGAACGTTCACGAGGACGAAGGGTTCGACAGATCGTCCAACTCTCTTTGGCAGATGGCGGTAGAAGTACAGGACGGATTCATCTACGTGAACATGTCGAGCGACCCGGAAACTCTGGGCGACTTCCTCTCACGCAACCCCGAAGGCGATCCCGCGGAACACACCCGCTGGGGATTGGACGAACTTCGTCTCGGTCACCGCATCGACTACGAGGTCGCCGCGAACTGGAAGATCATTCTCGAGAACTACAACGAGTGCCTGCATTGCCCGAGCATCCATCCGGAACTCGTGAGCCTCGTTCCGCTGTTCAAGAAGGGCCTTGTCGAGGGCGAGCGCGGGGCTGAGCTGGTGCACGGCGCACAGACGCTGTCCATGGATGGGACGACCAACCGCCCGCCCTTTCCGAGCCTCGAGCCCGAGGACTGCCGTGTTTACTTCGGCATGACGGTGTTCCCGACCTTCATGATCAACTACCAGCCGGACTACGTGATGACCTACCGGCTCGAACCTAGGGATCCGCTCAACACCTTGGTCATAAGCGAGTTCCTATTTCGCCCCGAGGTCATCGAGTCGGCGGATTTCGATCCCTCGGGTGTCGTTGACTTCTGGGATCTGGTCAGCCGCCAGGATTGGTCGGTGTGCGAACGGGCGCAAAAGGGTGTTCGCTCGCGCGCGTTTTCCAAGGGCGGGGTCTTCCCCTTCAACGACCGGTGGGTGCACGAATTCAACCGGCGCTATCGGGAGTCGATGGACGAGGGCTAGACTCCCGCCACTGGGGGCTTGAGTGGATCCGATCTCGGCCGACACAATCACGAACGACATCTACGCCGGGCCATTTCACGAGCGACAGAAGGCAGCCGGCGGAACTTTCTATGAGGACATGGGCGGGCTGTGGACGCAAGCCTTCTCCGATCCGGTCGGCGAATACTGGGCGGTCCGTCGCGGAACGGCCATATGGGACGTTTCTTCGCTGGTCAAGTTTCGGCTTACCGGTTCCGATGCGCTTGCCGCACTCGACCGCCTGACAACCCGGCGTCTCTCCGGTGCGGATCCCGGAGTCATACGTTACGGCATGATTCTCGATGAACGGGGCCGGATGCTCGACGAGGGGACCTCGCTGGCCGTTTCGCCGACCGAGGCTTACTTCTTCGGCAACGACGAACGCGAGCGGTTCGTCGAGCACTTGAACTCTCACACGCGGGACTTGGAAGTCACGATCGAGAACGTGACCACGAGGATTCCGAACATCGCCGTACAGGGGCCGGGGTCCTACGCTCTGCTTTCAGCGCTCTCGGATACGGAATTCGCCGGGCTGGGGTGGTTCCGGTTCATCCCGCAGCCCGTTCGGATCGCCGGAGTGCCGGGATTGCTATCGCGAACGGGGTTCACCGGCGAACTCGGATACGAATTCTTCCTGCTCGACGAAGGTGAGGGCGCGGGCCGGCTGTGGGACGCGATCGTCGAGGCCGGAGCCGCGCCGATCGGCCTCGATGCGATCGAAATGCTGCGTGTGGAAGCGGGTTTGGTTATCCAAGAGGAGGACTACTTTCCCGGCGAAACGGATCCGTACGACCTCTCGCTCGATTCGTTCATCGACATCGACGGGCACGCTTTCGTCGGGCGAGAAGGGGCCGCGGAGACGGCTACCGCTCCTCTCCGGCGGTTCAAGACGCTCGTGTTCGAGGGCGACGGTGTCCCCGACCCTGGGGAGCCGGTTACCAAGAACGGCGTCGTCGTGGGCGACGTGAGGAGCGCCGAGCGCACGCCCCGCTACGGCGCGATTGCGCTTGCCGTTTTGCAAAGTCGTTCGGCTCGGGAGGGCGACACGGTCGAGGTCGGCGAACGAACGGCCACCGTGCGGGGCCTTCCCATCGACGACCCGAAGAAGGAACGCCCGCGAAGCGATCCGCTCAATCCCAAGATGGCCGGTTAAAAGTGGCTGCCAACACCTACGACGCGATCGTGGTGGGCGGGGGACACAATGGCCTCGTCGCGGCCGCGTACCTGGCCAAGGCGGGGGCGCAGACCTTGGTTCTGGAGGCGCGTGAACGAACCGGAGGGGCGGCGGACACCAGCTCCCCGTTCCCCGATCTCCCCGATGTGAAGGTCACCACGCTCTCGTATGTGATGAGCCTCATGCCCCCGTCGATCATTCGCGACCTGCAATTGGAGAACTTCGGATACAAGGTCTTCCCGATGGGCCCGACCTACGCGCCGCAGCCGGGCTCCGGCACCCTTCGGGTGAGCGAAGACGAGGGTCTTCGCGAGCGCGTGGCGAAGTTTTCGAAGAAGGACGCCGATGCGATCGGCGGCTGGGGCGAGTGGATAGAAAGAAGCGCGAACCTCCTCGGCCCGATCCTGATGCAGACGCCCCCGCCGGTGGGCTCAACTGCGATCGGTGACCTGATCGAGCAGGCCAAGTTCGCTCTGAAGCTTCGAAAGGGGATGACCGAACGCCAGGCGGCAGACATAACGAAGCTCTTCACGATGTCGGCGGCCGACCTGCTATCCGAATGGTTCGAGTCCGACATTGTGAAGGGCGCGCTTTCGACCGACGGCGTCATCGGCACCTGGGCCGGTCCCGAGGAGCCGGGAACCGCGTACGTCCTGATGCACCACCTGGTCGGCGACCTCGGTGACGGGCAGATCTCGGAGTGGGGTTATCCCGAAGGGGGGATGGGAGCGGTCTCGCGGGCGATTCGCGCGTCGGCGGAGAGCTTCGGTGCGGATGTTCGCGTGGGCTCTCCGGTCGAGAGGATTCTCGTCGAGGACGGCCGCGCGACCGGGGCCGTTATCGAAGGCGGGGAAGAGCTTCACGCACCGGTCGTCGTCACCGCTTGTCACCCGAAGATCACCTTCCTGAAGCAGCTCGATCGCGGCGATCTTCCCGGAGACTTCGTGCGGGACATCGAGAACTGGAAGACGCGAAGCGGCACCGTGAAGATCAACATGGCCCTGTCGAGGCTGCCGGAATTCCGTGACGACCCGGGCGCCGGACCGGAAATCCAAAGCGCCTCGATCATGATCGCGCCGAATCTCCGCTACCTGGAGCGGGCCTTCGAGGAGGCAAGAGGCGGCAAGCCGGCGACGGCTCCTTTCTCCGAGACATGTATCCCAACCGTGTTGGACCACACACTCGCTCCCGAGGGAACTCACGTCATGTCGATGTTCACCCAGTGGGTGCCCCACGAGTGGGCGAACGAACGCCACCAGGACGATCTGGAGGCATACGCCGACCGGTTGGTCGACATCCATGAGGACTTCATGCCGGGGTTGAAGGACTCCGTCCTGGGGCGCCAGGTGATCGGTCCCTGGCAGATGGAGAACGAATTCAACCTGATCGGCGGGAACATCTTTCACGGCGAGCTGGCGCCGAACCAGCTTTTTCACATGAGGCCGGCGCCCGGGTACGCGAACTACAGGACGCCGATCCGCGGGCTCTATCAGGCGTCGTCGGCAACTCACGCGGGCGGGGGCGTCACGGGCATGCCGGGACATCACGCGGTTAGGGAGATTGCCCGCGACCGCAAGCTTCGACGCAGCAAGGGTTAGGCTGGCCGCGATGTCCGACGACGGACGGCACGAGGACCTCGCCAAAGCAGAGGCTTCCGGCGATGTGCCTCGCCTCGTTGCCGCGCCGCCGGGGCCTGAGTCCCGCGCGCTACACGAGAGACAGGAGAAAGTGGCTTGGTCGGGCGCGCTCGACACGATGCCGATCGGTGTCAAACGCAAACACAACGCGACGATCGAGGACGTCGACGGCAACCTGCTTATAGACATGCTCACCGGTTGGGGGGCGACCAACGTCGGCGCCACTCACCCGGAGGTGATGGCAGCGGCCATAGACGCGCTCCGCGACTACGGCCAGGAGATCCCCGACTACATATCCTCTCCGCTCGTCGTCGAGTTGGCCGAGAAGCTGGTCGGGATCGCCCCGGACCCGCTCGCACGCGTGACGTTCGAGATAAGCGGGACCGAAGCGGTCGAGTCGGCGATGAAGTTCATGCGCGCGAAGAGCGAACGGCCGTTCATCCTCACGTTCCTCGGCCAGTATCACGGGGAGAGCTACGGGGCTCAGGCCGTCGGATCCCAGGCAAGCGGCTACTCGCGATTCATGCGCGAGTTGAACAACGGTTACGTACACGTTCCCTATCCGAACCCCTACCGTTGCCCGTTCCACGCGACGCCCGCCGAATGCGACGGCGTTTGTGTGATCGATTACTTGCGCGAACAGGTGCTGCCCTACCTGGTGGCGGCAGACCGGGTCGCCGGCGTAATGATCGAGCCGGTTGCGGGCGAGGCCGGCGTATGGATCCCGCCCGACCCCTTCTGGCCGGCCCTAATGGAACTGTGCGACGAGAACGGGTGGCTCTGGTGTGCCGACGAGGCGCAAACTCTCTTCGGCCGGTGCGGCCCGATGTTCGCGACGGAGCTTTGGGATCTGCACCCGGATTTGATGGTGCTGGCCAAGGCCCTGTCGGGCGGCGTGCTGCCGATTGCCGCATGCCTCGGATCCGAGGACGTGATGGGCGACTCGGAGGTGTACGCCGGCGGCACCTACTCGTGGTTTCCGCCCTCCTGTGCCGCAGCCCTCAAGGGGATCGAGGTCCTGGAGCGCGACGACATGCTCGAGAAGGGGCGGCGTCTCGAGCGGATCGCCCTCGAGCGTCTTGTTCCGCTCGCGGAGAAGTACGAGATCGTCGGCGAGGCTCGCGTCAAGGGCCTCTACATCGGCGTTGAATTCGTGAAGGACAAGGATTCGAAGGAAAAGGCAATCGAAGAGGCGCGCGCCGTTCACTTCAATTGCCTGGAACGCGGGATCGTCGACATATACGACCGTGGGATGAACGTGGTCCGGTGGCAACCGGCGCTCACGATGCCGGAGGACATGTTGATGAAGGCGTGCGACATCTTGGAGGAATCGATCGCCGCTGTGGACGGCGCTCGCTAGGTCTGCTGCAGCACTCGGTCCAGCACGTCCAAGGGAATCCGCGACCCGCTGATAACCAGAACCGTCCGTCGTCCCGAGAATTCCCCGCTCTCTTTGAGAAGGGCGGCAACTGACAGCACTGCCGCGCCCTCGACCATCACCGAGTGCCGCCCAAGAACCAGTCGAAGAGCTTCGGCGATCTCGTCCTCGTCCGGAAGTATCCACTTGTCTACGTGGTCAATGCAGATGGGAAGGGTCAGCGTTCCCTGCTCCAGAGGGCCGACGGTCGCGTCGGACAAGGAGGACTCCCAAGGGACATCCACAAGCCCTCCCGCCTCGACCGACTTCGCCATTACCGGGGAAGCGGCGGCCTGGCACCCAATGACTTCTGTCTTCTTGGAGGCGAGGTACCCCGCGATCCCCGCGATCAAGCCGCCGCCGCCCACCGGGACGAAAATCGCGTCGAATCCGTCCAATTGCCTTTCCAGCTCGGACGCGACCGTTCCTTGGCCGGCGATAACCCGGCGGTCGTTGTAAGCCGAGACGAAAACCCTTCCGGTCTGCTCGGCAAGCCTTCTCGCGACGAGGTCCGTCTCGTTTGGATCGCCTTCGATCAGGCGAAGGTTCGCGCCGCGTGCCTCCAGGGCCTCGATTTTCGCCGGCGAAGCATTCAAGGGCAGGAGGATCTCGCCCTCGATCCCGAGCACCGACAGCGCGTGAGCCATCGCGTTCGCGTGGTTGCCGGTGGACGAGGTAACCACCCCGCCTTGCTTTTCCTCCTGCGTCAGCGAAAGGAGCGCGTTGAAAGCCCCGCGCGCCTTGAACGACCCGGTGACCTGGAAGTTCTCGAACTTGAGGTAAACGTCGGAACCCGTGGCCTTCGAGAGAAACGGCGAGCGCTCGACCGGCGTCTCGCGAATGTAGGGGGCGATGGCTTCGGATGCTCGTTCGACATCGGTTGCGATCTGCGCGGCACTTAGGTCCTCGCCCATCAGCCCAGGTTGTAACCGAGCCTTCTCGGAAGCCGCGCCAGCCATCGCAGAAACCGGTTGGGTCGCCGCCCCGAGTCCTCGGCGTCATCCGTCCTGACGATCGCTTCGTGGGTGATGTACGCGCCGACCGAAAGGAACGGCTCCGGCGGGAAGAGCTTCGGCTTGTACCCGACCAGCGGGAGGCGCGTGTACTCGTTCTCGGTTCCTAGAGTCAGACCGGAAAGGATCTTTCCTGCCATATGGCACGGCCCGACGCCGCCGCCGGTGAAACCGAGCCCGTAGTGAACGTTCGCCGACGGGAACGATCCGAAGAACGGGATGTGGTAGCCCGAGACGTCGATCGGTCCTCCCCAGGCCGCTTCGATCGGCACATTGGCGAAGTTCGGAAACATCCTGTGGAGGTCGGTCACAAGCTTGTGAACCGACTTCTCGTCGTAGTCGAGCCGCGGTCCCATGCCGGTGCCCATGCCGGCCCGGGAAGACGCGCCCCCGAATGCGATCCTTCCGTCGGGCGTCGTACGAAGGTAGTGAAGTGACGGCCTCAGGTCGTAGATGCCCTGTCTGCCCGTCCAGCCGATCTCCTCGAGTTTCTCCGGAGCCGGCGCCGTGAGAGCGATGTAGCTCGCGCGGGGGAGGATGGCTCGGCGAAACCTCTTCCATTGCCGGGCCCAAGCATTGATCGCGATGACCGCCCTTCCCGCGCGGGCCCGCCCGCCGCGAGTCTCCGCGAGGAGCGGAAGGCCGGCGTGGAACCTCGTCACCTGGGTCTTCTCGAAGATTCGAACTCCCTGCTCGAGCAGCACCCTTCTAAGGCCACGAGCCAGCCGCGCCGGCTGAACCATGGCCACCTTTGAGAGCGCAACTCCGCCCCGGAACACCGGCGAGCGGCATACGCCGGCGACTTCCTCGGGTGAGAGTTCGCGGACCCGTCCGGCGGCGACCCCGAGCCGGCGCATCAGCGCCAGCCAGTCCTCGGCAGCATCGTCCTGGGCGGGTGAGGCCGAGACGCCCACGTGGTCGGCAGGTTCCCACCAGGCGTCGACTTCGTGTTCCTCGCACCAGGATCCCATCTCCTCGATGGAGCGGGCCGCCAGCTTTCCGATCCTCAGCGCCTTCCCCTCGCCGAAGACGTCCACCATCACCTCTAGGTCGTCCCACAGGTCGTTCACGAACCCGCCGTTCCTGCCGCTCGGGCCGCCGCCGCAGATGTCCTGCTCGAGCAAGACGACGTCTAAGGAGGGTTCGGCTTGCTTGAGGAAGTGGGCCGTCCACATGCCGGTGTAGCCGCCGCCGATGATGATCACGTCGGCCTCGGTGTCGTTTGCGAGGGGCGGGCAAGGCTCACCCGGATCGTCTGCGAGAGCTTCACGCAACCAGTAGCTGCGCTTTCCTGCTAGGTCGGTGCCGATCATGGGAACATGGATTCCATCCGGGCAACGAGATTACAGGAGGTTCCTTGGCCCCCGATGATCGACCCAGAAGCTGGGAAGTCACCGACGGTCCCGAACGCGCGCCCGCTCGGGCGATGCTCCGCGCCGTCGGGCTCTCCGACGAGGACATGTCCCGGCCCCAGGTCGGCGTCGCTTCATCCTGGAACGAGGTCACGCCCTGCAACTACCACCTGAACAAGCTGGCCGCGTTCTCGAAGGAAGGGGTTCGCGCGGCGCAGGGCGTCCCTCTTGAGTTCACGACGATCGCGGTTTCGGACGGCATCGCGATGGGCCACGAAGGCATGCGCGCGTCCCTGATCAGCCGTGAGGTGATCGCGGACTCGGTCCAGCTTGTCATGCACGCGGAGCGGATGGACGCGCTGGTCGGAATCGCGGGCTGCGACAAGAGCGAGCCCGGGATGCTGATGGCGATGGCCCGGCTGAACCTCCCGTCGGTTTACCTCTACGGGGGAACGATCCTTCCCGGTACCTATCAGGGGCGGGACGTGACGATCCAGGACGTCTTCGAGGCCGTCGGGGCGCACGCCCGCGGAACCATGACGGACGAGGAACTGTCGGGCATCGAGCACGCCGCATGTCCGGGCGCCGGCTCGTGTGCCGGCATGTACACGGCGAACACGATGGCTGCGATCGGCGAAGCCATAGGGATGTCGCTCCCCGGCAGCGCTTCGCCACCGGCCGTCGACTACCGTCGGGAAGTCGCGGCCCGCGAATCGGGGGAGGCGGTCATGGCCCTCCTGGAGAAGAACATCCGGCCGCGAGACATCATGACGAGGCCGGCATTCGAGAACGCGATCGCCGTGACGATGGCGGTTGCGGGTTCGACGAACGCCGTCCTGCACTTGCTCGCGCTCGCACGCGAGGCGGAAGTCGAGCTCGAGCTCGACGATTTCGACCGGATCGCGCGCAAGGTTCCCCATCTCGTGGACGTTCGCCCCGCGGGCCGCTTCGTCATGTCGGATGTCGACCGCGTCGGAGGAGTTCAGGTCGTCATGAAGGAACTCTTGGACGCCGGGCTTTTGGACGGCGACGCGCTAACCGTGTCGGGTAAGTCGATCGGTGAGAATCTCGACGAACTGCATCCGGCGAAGCCGGACGGCGACGTCGTGCGCCCGATCTCGAACCCGATCCATCCGTGGGGCGGAACCGTCATACTTCGCGGCTCGCTCGCGCCGGACGGCGCGGTTTGCAAGGCGGCCGGGATGGAGGGAACGGTGTTCCGCGGCCGCGCGCGCCCGTTCGAATCGGAGGAAGACGCTTTCAAGGCCGTCCTGAACAACCAGATCGAGAAGGGCGATGTGATCGTCATCAGGAACGAGGGCCCGGTCGGGGCGCCGGGGATGCCGGAAATGCTTGCGACCACAGCCGCGGTCGCCGGTGCGGGGCTCGGCAAGGAAGTCGCGTTGGTCACAGACGGGCGTTTCAGCGGAGCGACGAAAGGATTCTCGGTGGGGCACATCGCGCCGGAGTCGGTCGTCGGGGGACCGATCGGACTGGTTGAGGAGGGCGACACCGTCGTGCTCGACGTCGACAATCGCCTCATCGACCTGGAGGTGGACGACGCCGAGTTGGCCCGCAGGCGCGAAGGGTGGACGCCGAGGCCGCCGCGGTACGAGACCGGAGCCTTGGCCAAGTACGCGCGGCTCGTCTCCCAGGCGAACGAGGGGGCCGTTACCGGATGACGGATCTGCTCAACCCACAGGCTCTCGAGTGTCGCGAATGCCACAAGCGATACCCGGTTGAGCCTCGGTCGATCTGCGAAGAGTGCTTCGGCCCGCTCGAGCCTCACTACGACATCGAGTCGATGTCCCCGGACGACTTCAGAAAGCAGGTGGAGACGGGGCCGCCGACGCTTTGGAGATACCAGGGCCTGCTGCCGGGCGGGAACGTGGACCGCGTCGATCTCGGCGGCGGCTTCACGCCCCTTCGAAGGGCGGACAGGCTCGGGCAAGCCATCGGCATCAGGAACCTGTGGATCAAGGACGACACGGTGAATCCCACCAACTCGTTCAAGGACAGGGTCGTCTCCGTGGCCTTGACGATGTCGCGGGCATTCGGCTTCGAAGCGGTCGCTTGCGCTTCCACGGGAAACCTGGCGAACGCGACCGCAGCCCACGCCGCGCACGCGGGGATCCCGGCGTACATCTTCATCCCGGCCGATCTCGAGCGCGCCAAGGTACTCGCCACCGCGGCCTACGGCGCGAACGTCGTCGAGGTGCAGGGGAACTACGACGACGTTAACCGCCTTTGCTCCGAGGTCGCCGAGACACTTCCGTGGGCATTCGTGAACGTGAACATGCGTCCCTTCTACGCGGAGGGTTCCAAGACCCTCGGGTTCGAAACCGTCGAGCAGCTCGGGTGGCAGATTCCCGACCATGTAGTGGTGCCGGTAGCGTCGGGCGCGTTGCTGACGAAGGTGCACCGCGCATTCAGGGAGCTAATAGAACTCGGGGTCGTGAAGGACTACCCGGCGAGGATCAGCGGAGCGCAGGCGGCGGGCTGCGCTCCGGTCGCCAATGCCTTCAAGTCCGGCGCCGACGAGATCCAGCCGGTCAAGCCCGACACGATCGCGCGGTCACTCGCGATCGGCAACCCGGCCGACGGGTTCTACGCGCTGCAGACTGCGCGAAGCACAGGCGGCGGCATCGAGGCATGCACCGAAGAAGAGGTCATTCAGGGGATCCAGTTACTGGCCGAAACCGAGGGAGTGTTCGCCGAAACCGCCGGGGGCGTGACCGTCGCGTGCATGAAGAGGCTTCGCGAGACCGGAGTCATTCGCCGCGACGAGGAGACCGTCGCCTACATCACGGGTTCTGGCTACAAGACCGTCGAGGCCTTGGAGGGGAAGGTTCAGCCCACGATGTCGGTTGAACCCAAGCTGAAGGACTTCATGGACAAGCTGGAGAAGTAGCACCCGGGCGAGGTTCAGCCGCTGGGAGTTCGCTCCTCGATCTTCCAGGGTGCGCCGTATTCGTTCAACAGATCCAGGAACGGCAAGCTGTCGAACGCCTCCGGCCCGAGAACCCCGGCACCTTTCCAGGTTCCCGAAGCGATCAACTCTAGAGCCGCGGCCGGGTTGATGGCCGTTTGCCAAACGACTGCCTGCACGCCGTCATTGGCCATCGTCTCTTCGTTGTCCGCTACTTGGTACAGGTACACCTCGCGCGGTTTTCCGTCCTTATCCGTTCCGCGAACCCAGGTCCCGGCGCATGTCTTTCCGGTCATCTTGTCGCCGAGCGTGGCCGGATCGGGAAGCGTCGCCGCGACTACGTCGCGGGGGGAGACTTCCACATTGCCCACCTTGACGGCATCGGTCTTGTCCAAGCCGAGCTTGTGGAGCGTCTGGAGGACTTCGACGAACTCGTCGCCGAGCCCGTATTTGAACGTCACGCGGCCGGCGTCGACCCAGCGAGGGATCAACATGACTTCCTCGTGTTCGACCATGACGCACTTGATGGTTCCGATTCCTTCGGGGAACGAGAATTCCTCGGGCTCGGAGAAAGGTTCCGTCGTGAACCACCCTCGGTCCTTCTCCCACACGATCGGTGGGTTGAGGCATTCCTCGATCGTGGTCCAGATCGAGAAGGTAGGCGCGAAGTCGAAGCCTTCGACCTCGAGGTTCGCTCCGTCGCGCACCCCTATCTCTTCGATCGAGTCGAATAGATGGTCCGCCGCATAGCGAGCGAACACGTCCGACATCCCCGGCTCGACCCCCATTCCGACGAGCGCAAGTTGTCCTCGCTGCTCCCACACGTCCGCGAGGTCCCATTGGTACTGGCCGAGCGGCCGGCCCAGCTCCTCGTAAGGCCTCTCGGCGTGCGGTTGCGAAAGCGACATCGCCATGTCGACGTAGGTCGCCCCGGCCTCCAGCGACGCGTCGAATATTGCCGGCACGAACCGGGGGTCTGCGGCATTGAGGACCGCGTCACAGCCGTGTTCCTTCGCGAAGTGAGCGATTGCCGGCGCGTCCGATGCGTCCAGGCGAGCCGCCGAGAAGCGGCCGTCGTCCAAACTCTCGGCCACCGAGCGCGCGCGAGCCTCGTTCAGGTCGGTCAGGATGGCCGATTCGAAGAAATCCCTGTGCCTGACGACAGCAGCGAACGCGGAGCCCACCCCTCCGGACCCGACCACGAGGATTCGCATGACGGGGGAGTCTACGGGGCCCCGGCCGGTTGACCGGGGCCGGGGAGCCGCGTAAACTTGCTGGTTACGATGCAGAATTCGGGCATGTCTCGCACAGCAACGCGGCCGGCCCTGGTACTTATTCCGTAGGCGCGACGGGCTGCATCGGCCTGCGCGCCAACCCCTCGATCCGAGGGGTTTTTTTGTACCCAAGCGCGAGCACCGGTGAAACCGTCAAATGAGAGGAGGAGGCGCGTCATGAAGCTCAGCGGAGCACAATCGTTGATCAAGTCGCTCGAGGAGCAGGGAGTCGACGTCGTATTCGGCGTGCCCGGAGGAGCCATCCTTCCCGCTTACGATCCGATACTGGACTCCTCGGTTCGCCACATCCTCTGCCGGCACGAGCAAGGCGCCGGCCACGCCGCTTCCGGCTATGCGTGGGCGACCGGAAAGGCCGGCGTTTGCATGGCCACCTCCGGCCCCGGTGGTTGCAACCTGGTGACCGCGCTTACCGACGCCAAGATGGACTCGGTCCCGATGGTCGCGATCACCGGCCAGGTCCCGACGCCGGTCGTGGGCAACGACGCGTTCCAGGAAGCCGACATCACCGGCATCACGATGCCCGTGACCAAGCACAACATGCTCGTGACCGAAGTCGACGCCATTCCGAGCGCCATCAAGGAGGCGTTCTACATAGCCGAGACCGGCCGTCCCGGCCCGGTTCTCGTCGACATTCCGAAGGACGTTTTGCAGATGGAGGCCGAATTCCACTGGCCCGACTCCGTTGATCTGCCCGGCTACAAGCCGGTGACGAAGGGCAATCCCCGTCAGGTGAGGGAAGCCGTGAAGCTCATCTTGCAATCGGAGCGCCCGGTCCTTTACGTGGGCGGCGGGATCATCAAGTCCGACGGCTCGGAGGAGCTCTTCCGCCTGGCCACAGAGGGCCGGCTGCCCGTCGTCACTACGTTGATGGCCCGCGGCGCGTTCCCCGACTCGCACGAGTTGTGCGCCGGCATGCCCGGAATGCACGGCGGCTACACCGGCGTGACTTCCATGCAGAAAGCGGATCTACTGGTTTCGCTCGGCGCGCGCTTCGACGACCGGGTGACCGGCAAGCTCACCGAGTTCGCTCCCAACGCGAAGATCATCCACGTCGATGTCGATCCCGCCGAGATCGGAAAGAACCGCAAGGCAGACGTCCCGATCGTCGGCGACGCGAAGATCGTCACCGGACAACTGGCCGACGAGCTTGCGAAGCAGCAGGCCGAGGCAGGCGGTCCGCCGGACCGTTCGCAGTGGCTCAATCTGCTCCAAGAGTGGAAGACGAAGTTCCCGTACACCTACGACCAGCCGGAGGACGGCCCGATCAAGCCGCAGTTCGTTACCGAGAAGCTGTACGAGGCGACGAAGGGCGACGGGATACTGGTCGCCGGCGTCGGCCAGCACCAGATGTGGGCGTCTCAGTACTGGAAGTTCGAGCGCCCGCGAACCTGGATCAACTCCGGCGGGCTGGGGACGATGGGTTATGCGGTTCCGGCCGCGATGGGCGCCAAGGTCGCGCGTCCCGATGAGCTGGTGGTGGCCATCGACGGCGACGGCTGCTTCCAGATGACCAACCAGGAACTGGCCACGATGACCACGGAGAACATCCCGGTGGTCATCGCGATCATGAACAACGCCTACCTCGGGATGGTTCGCCAGTGGCAGGAGCTGTTCTACAACGAGCGCTATTCCCAGGTTTATCTGACCCACGACGTGCCCGACTACGTGCAGCTGGCCGAGGCATACGGATGCGTCGGCCTCAGAGCGGAAGCCCCCGAGGAGGTCGAGCCCGTGATCGACAAAGCGCTGTCCGTCGGCGACCGCACTGTCGTCATCGACTTCCGCTGTGACCAGGTGGAGATGGTCTTCCCGATGGTTCCGGCGGGAGCTTCGAACGACGACATCATCCTTGGCCCGGGCCAGGAAGCTCCCGAACCCGAGGATCCGAAGGCGGCTCCGCTCGCATGAGCCTTCACACGTTGTCCGTTCTCGTCGAGAACAGGCCCGGCGTGCTCGCGCGCGTGGCCGGGCTGTTCGCCGCGCGCGGGTTCAACATCCATTCGCTCGCCGTCGGCACGACCGAAACGCCCGACCTGTCGAGGATGACTATCGTCGTTGACGTGAAGACGAAGCCGCTCGAGCAGGTGGTCAAGCAGCTCAACAAGCTGATCAACGTGATCAAGGTGCTCGAGCTGGCCGCCGGCGAAGCGGTGGAGCGCGAACTCTCGATGATCAAGGTGCGAACCGAAGGCGACGATCGCGCTCGCGTGATCGAGATCGTCGACATCTTCCGCGGGAGGATCGTCGGCGTGACGCATTCGACGATCACCGTCGAAGCGACCGGCACGCCGGAGAAGGTCGAGGCGCTGCTCGAACTCCTTTCGTCGTTCGGCGTCGTGGAGCTCGCGCGAACCGGGCGCGTCGCGCTTTCGCGGGAGGAGCGGGGGATCAACGAACGGGTGCTCAAAGCGGCACCGGACGACTGAGAGGGGAGTTCGGGATGGCGACGATCTACTACGACAAGGATGTGGACGGCTCGGCGCTGGACGGACAGAAGATCGCGGTGCTCGGTTACGGAAGCCAGGGGCACGCGCACGCCCTGAACCTTCAGGATTCCGGGCACGACGTCCGGGTCGGGCTCCGAAAGGACTCGAAGTCTTGGCCCGTCGCGGAAAAGGACGGGGTGAAGGTCCTCGAGACGCCGGATGCGGTGGCCGAGGCCGACGTCACCATGGTTCTGCTTCCCGACACAGCGCAGTCCGCCGCTTACGACCGCGACATCGCGCCCAACCTTCAGGGCGGCAACATGCTGATGTTCGCGCACGGCTTCAACATCCATTTCGAACAAGTGAAGCCGCCGGCGGAAATCGACGTCACGATGATCGCGCCGAAGGGACCCGGTCACTTGGTTCGCCGAACTTACACCGAGGGAATCGGCACGCCGGCTTTGCTTGCGGTGCACCAGGATTCGACTGGAAGCGGGAAGACGCGTGCCCTTGCGTACGCGCAGGGCATCGGCGCGACGCGGGCCGGCTTGATCGAGACGACTTTCAAGGAGGAGACCGAGACGGATCTCTTCGGCGAACAGTCTGTGCTTTGCGGAGGGCTTTCCTCACTGGTGCAGGCCGGGTTCGAAACGCTCGTCGCGGCCGGGTACCAGCCTGAGGTCGCGTACTTCGAGTGCCTTCACGAGGTGAAGCTGATCGTCGACCTGTTCTACGAGGGCGGGTTGAGCTACATGCGCTACTCGGTCTCGGACACCGCGGAGTACGGTGACTACACGCGCGGCCCGCGCGTCATCAACGACGAGACGCGTGCCGAGATGCGCCGGATCCTCGACGAGATCCAGTCCGGTGAGTTCGCGAAGGAATGGGTCGGCGAGGCCAAGGACGGCTTCCCGCGCTTCCTGAAGATGCGTGCGGAGGCTCGGGAGACCCAGATCGAGGACGTGGGGGCGAAGCTGCGGGACATGATGCCTTGGCTCGGCGCGAAGAAGGCTCCGGACGCATAGGCCTCGTAGGTTCCGTCGAGGCCCTCCCGCGTGCCCCCGCCGTTACGTGAGGGACTGCACAACTCCGGTTAGGTCTGTGTAGCGAACTCTTGCCTTGCCGGCCAGGCCGCGATCAAAGGAGGGCTCGACTACGGGAGCGACGACGAAGCTCGCTCCCTCCCGGTAGGCCCGTCGGAAGGCATTCAGCCCGCCAAGCGACTCGCGCCCGTCGACGCGCCATTTGCACTCGATCGCGATCGGCGGGCGGCCGCGCCGGTCGAGGACGAAGTCGACCTCGGCTCCTTTGGTTGTGCGCCAGTACTGGATCTTCCCGACGCCGGGCGTGGACTGCAGCTCGTTCAGGACGTAGTGCTCCCACAGGACGCCCGCGTCATCGGGACGCGAGGCCGTCCAGCCGTTCAGCACGCAAACGAAGCCGGTGTCGAACCCGTAGACCTTTGGGGCGCGAGTGAGTTCGTTCGACCGGTTGCGCGAGTACGGCGTGATCACGTGCGCGACTTTCGTGAGTTCCAGTACGGACAGGTAGTTGGACACCGTTGGGCGGCTAGCCTCGATCGGACCGGCGAACGCGGTTGCCTCGAAGATCCCGCCGCTGCGCGCGAGGACCATCTCCACCAGACGCTGGAACGAGCTGCGACGTTCCAGGCGAAAGAGTTCCTGGATGTCGCGGGACCAGTACGCGTCCAGCCATTCCTGGACGTCGGACTCGGGCAGGCCTGCGAGATAGGAGGCGGGGAGCCCTCCTCGCTCAAGACGCTGCTCCAACGAGCCGCCCGCCGCTGCGCGGTCGGCCTCGTTCATGGGCGTGAGCCACAGCTCCTCCTTTCGCCCGGCGAGGGAGTCCCGGAACCGGTCGGCCGCTTGGAGCGTCGATGAGCCCGTGGCCACTATGTGGGTGTCGGGGAAGTGGTCTGTCGCGATCTTCAGCAACTCGGCCGGATCCGGGAGGCGGTGCACTTCGTCGAGCGCCAGCCGCTGGCCTCGGGTCGCGGCCAGGAACGACTCCGGATCGGCGAGAGCGCGCCGGACGCTGGGAAGTTCGCAGTCCAAATAGCGCACGTCCGGGAGGGACTTCACCAGTACCGTCTTGCCTGCTCGCCGGACTCCGGTGAGCCAGACGAGCGATCGGCGCTCCCAGGCATGCTCGATGCTATCGGCCCAGTGCTCCCTGCGGAACATGCAGGTAGTCTTGCATATTCTGCCCGGAATTGCAATCTGAGTTGCATATTATGCCAGGCCTTGCGGGCGGGCTTGGGGCTGATTAGCTTTGCCCGCGTGAGACTCCGTACGGTGGTCCGAAAAGTTGGACTGATGAGCAGGCCGGCGCTCTCGGTCCGGCTCGCCCCGGATTCGACTTGGGCCATTCGCTGGTGGCGTCGGCCACGAGCGGGGCGGTCGCAGCAACGCTCCTATTCATCGTCGTGTTGCGCGCGCGAGGGCTTGTGCGCACCGGCCCGGCCGTAGTCGCCGGCCTTTTCACACTCTTGCCCCTGCTCGCCCCGGGAATCGGTCCCCTCGCCGTCGCCGGGCTGCTCATCCTCGCCGTGGACGTGTGCATCCCGCGACCGCCTCTCCTGAGGCCGCCCCGGTCGGGAAGTGAGCGTGAGCGGCGGTACGGCGCTCCCTTAGTGACCTCGGAACGGTTTGCGGATACCCTGAGCGGCGGGTGGTTCCCGCCCGACCGACGAGCTTGGGGAGGGGAGCGGATGTCCATCCCGCAGGAAGGGTATGCCCTCGGTCCGGACGACGGGGAGGCATTGTGGTTCAACGGTGGACTAGCCGTGCTGAAGGCGACGGCGGAGAGCACCGGTGGCCGCTTCGCGGCTGTGGACTTTCGCGTGCCGAAAGACTTCGCGTCACCCCTGCACATCCACCGCGCCGAGGACGAGTTCTTCGTCGTGCTCTCGGGCGAGGTGCGGGTGCGTCACGGCGACGAGGTCATCGAGGCGGAGGCCGGCTCCATCGTCTACGGCCCTCGCGATGTTCCGCACGGGTTCCGGGTCGACTCACCGGAGGCCCGCCTGCTGTTGTTCTTCGGTCCCTCCGGGGTCGAGGGGTTCTTCCGGGACGGCGGGAAGCCGGCCGGAGGCGTTCACCTGCCCCCGCCCGACGAACAGTTCGTGGACAAGGAGGTGCTCACGGAGATCGCCACGGGGTTCCAACAGGAGTTCATAGGACCACCCCTCCCCCCGAAGGAGTGAAACCGGGTTGACACATCGCCTGACCTGCGTAAACTGACTTTTACCATGCAGACCAAGGGCGACCAGACGCACGCGCACGGCCTGCTGCTTATCCGATAGGCGCACGCGGGCCTTGCCCTGCGCGCGCCGACCCCTCCACGCGAGGGGTTTTTTCATGTCCGGAGGTGACAAGAGGTGAGCGAGAACCAAGTGCGGTTCTTCGACACGACGCTGCGCGACGGCGAACAGGCGCCGGGCATCGCGCTGACGCGTTCCGAGAAGGTCGAGATCGCGGAGCAGCTCGCGCGCCTCAACGTCGACATCATCGAGGCCGGCTTTGCCATATCGGGCGAGGGCGAGTTCGAGGCCATCCGCGAGATCGCGTCAAGTGTGCGAGGCCCCGTGATTTGCTCGCTCGCCCGCGTGACGCCGGGCGACATCGACCGCGCTGCGGAGGCGCTGAAGGGCGCCGAGCGCTGGCGGATCCACACCTTCATATCCACGAGCGACATACACATGCAGGACATGTTGCGAATGTCGAACAACCAGGTGCTGGATTCGATCCGCGACGGCGTCAAGCACGCTGTCTCCTACACCGACGACGTCGAGTTCTCGGCTCAGGACGCCACGCGAACCGAGCTGGACTTCTTGCTGGAGTGCTTCAAGGTCGCCGTGGACGCGGGCGCGACAACGATCAACGTTCCCGACACGGTCGGCTATGCGATGCCGCACGAGTTCGGCGAGCTCGTTCGAGTAGTTCGTGAACAGACTCCCGACAACGTGATCATCTCGACTCATTGCCACAACGATCTCGGCCTGGCCGTGGCAAACGCGCTGGCCGGCGTCGTGAACGGTGCACGGCAGGTGGAGGTCGCCGTCAATGGGATCGGCGAGCGGGCCGGGAACTGCTCTTTGGAAGAGGTCGCGATGATCGTTCGGACGCGCGGCAAGACGCTCGGCGTACGCCACAACCTCAAAACCAAGGAGATCATGCGAACCTCACGTCTTGTATCGATGACCACCGGCTACACGGTGCAGCAGAACAAGGCCGTGGTCGGCTCGTCGGCGTTCGCGCACGAATCGGGAATCCATCAGCACGGCGTGCTCTCCAACCGCGCCACCTACGAGATCATGGATCCGCTCGAGATCGGGTTGGAAGGCAACCGCATCGTTCTGGGCAAGCACTCGGGGCGCCACGCGTTCGACGACGCGCTTCACAAGATGGGCTACGACCTGGACAAGGACTCCTTGAACCACGTGTTCGGGCGGTTCAAGGAGCTGGCCGATCGCAAGATCGAGCTGACCGACCAGGACCTCGAGGCGATCGTGTCCGAGGAGGCCGGGAAGCGAAAGCGGGTTGCGGCAGCCGACGAATGGGTCATCGAGGAACTCGAGTTCACCGGCGGAACGGACCTGTCTCCCAAGGCGAAGGTTCGAATGCGCCGCGGCGAAGAAGTGATCGAGGACTCCGCGAAGGGCAACGGGCCGATCGATGCCGTGTGCACGGCGGTTCAAAGGGCCACGGGGGTCTTCGCGAAGCTCATCACGTTCAACGTTGCGGCCATCACCGGGGGCACCGACGCTCTCGGCGACGTGGTGGTGCAAGTCGAGATCGACGGCCGGCGGGTGACCGGCCGCGGAGTCTCGGTGGACACTGTGGAGGCATCCGCGCTCGCCTACCTGGCCGCGATCAACCGCTCGATTCAGGTCGCGGCGGCGGAGGACGACACCTCCTCTGCGGAAAAGACGCCGTGAATTCCTATCGCATCGCCGTCATCCCCGGCGACGGCACCGGCCCGGAAGTCATCCGCGAGGGCTGCAAGGTTCTAGACGCCGTCTCGGGCGGTTCCAAGCTGGATTGGGTGGACTACGACCTCTCGGGTGAGCGTTACCTTCGCGACGGTACCGTCCTCCCCGACGAGACGCTCCAGGAACTTCGGGCGATGGATGCGATCTATCTGGGCGCGGTCGGACATCCCGACGTCCCGCCCGGCGTGATAGAGCGGGGACTGTTGCTGAGATTGCGCTTCGGGCTGGACCAGTACGTGAACCTTCGCCCGGTCGTTCGCTATCCGGGCGTGCAGACACTCATTCCGTCACACGGCGACGACGACGTCGACTTCGTCGTGGTGCGCGAGAACACCGAGGGACTGTACGTCGGCGCCGGCGGATTGTTCCGCAAGGGCGCGCCGCAGGAAACGGCAATCCAGGCCAGCGTGAACAGCCGGTTCGGCGTCGAGCGAATCATTCGCTACGCGTTCGAATACTCGAAGCGCCCCGACAGGCGCAAGCACGTCACGATGGTTCACAAGACCAACGTGTTGAACTTCGCCGGCGATCTCTGGTCGCGAGTGTTCGCGGAGGTCGCATTGGAATACCCGGACGTGGACACGGCTTACGTCCACGTCGACGCTGCGTGCATCTACTTCCTGGATTCTCCGCAACGATTCGACCTGATCGTCACGGACAACATGTTCGGCGACATCATCACCGACCTCGGAGCGATGATCCAGGGCGGCATGGGCGTAGCTGCGGGCGGCAACATCAATCCCGAGGGCGTCTCGATGTTCGAGCCGATCGGCGGAACGGCGCCGTCCGAGGTGGGGAAGGGCACTATCAACCCGATAGCGGCGATCGCCGCCGGGGGGATGATGCTCGACCAGCTCGGCGAAGCCGGCGCGGCGGCGCGGGTAGACCGCGGGGTGCGGTTCGCGGTATCGAAGATGGCCTCGATGGCTGCCGGCCAGATGGGCTACTCGACGAGCGAAGTAGGCGACCTGGTGGTGGAGGGGGCGTCGCGATGAACGTCGAGCTTTACGACACCACGCTTCGCGACGGGGCGCAGCGCGCCGGTCTCTCGTATTCCATCGAGGACAGGATGCGGATCCTGCATAAGCTAGACGAGCTTGGGTTTCCGTATGTCGAGGGCGGATGGCCCGGCGCGAACCCCCGCGACACGGAGTTCTTCCGGCTCGCGACCAAGGAGAAGCTCAAGAACGCGCAACTCACCGCGTTCGGAATGACTCGAAAGGCCGGGGAGAAGGCTGCCGACAGCCCTGTGCTCCGGGATCTCATCGATGCCGGAACAGAGACCGTGTGTCTCGTCGGGAAGTCCTGGGACCTGCACGTCACCGAGGCGCTCCGAACCGACCTGAAGGAAGGCGTCCAGATGGTCGCCGATTCGATCGCCTTTCTCGCAAACGAAGGCCGGCGTGTTTTCTTCGATGCCGAACACTTCTTCGACGGCTATCGAAACAACCTCGAATACGCGATGGAGGTGCTTCGAGCCGCGGAGGATGCAGGCGCCGAGCGCCTCGTCCTTTGTGACACCAACGGAGGGTCGCTCCCCGCGGGCATCTCACACGTGGTTGCCGCGGTGCGCGATACCGTCGAAGCACCGCTGGGAGTTCACGTTCACAACGACACGGGGTGCGCCGTTGCCGGATCGCTGGTCGCCGTCGAGGCCGGGGCGCTTCAGGTTCAGGGGACCATCAACGGCTACGGCGAGCGCTGCGGCAATGCCGACTTGGTCCCGATCGTCGCCGACCTGCAGCTGAAGATGGGCGTCGAGTGCTTGCCGCAGGAATCCATCGGACGCCTGACCGAGCTTTCCCACTTCGTCGCCGAGGTCGCCAACGTCATCCCCGAGGCGCACCAGCCTTACGTCGGCCGCTACTCGTTCACTCACAAGGCGGGGTTGCACACGGCGGGGGTGGCACGCCTGACGGAGGCTTACGAGCATGTTCCGCCGGAATCCGTTGGGAACCATCGCGGAGTCGCCGCGTCGGATCTCGGGGGGAAGGCGACGCTTCTCATGAAGGCGACGGAGCTGGCGATCGACCTGGATGAGAAGTCGATCCCTTCGATCCTGACCAGGTTGAAGGAGCTGGAAGCGAAGGGCTACACGTTCGAGGCGGCCGACGCGTCGCTCGAGTTGCTGATGCGCCGCGACATGGGATGGGAACAGGACTGGTTCAGCATCGAGAGCTTCCGGGTGACCGTCGACGAATGGGAAGGGGCCGGAGTTCAGGCGGAGGCCACCGTGAAGGTCCACGCGGCCGATGAGCGCCACCTCGCGACGGCCGAAGGAGCCGGCCCGGTCGGCGCCCTCGACAACGCGTTTCGAAAGGCCGTCGGGCAGATCTATCCGGAGTTGGAGTACATAGAGCTGACCGACTACCGAGTGCGCGTCCTGGACACGAAATCGGGGACCGGGGCGGTCGTTCGCGTGCTGATCGATTCGTCTAACGGCGAGCGGGAGTGGACCACGATCGGCGTCTCGGAGAACATTATCGAGGCATCGTGGGAGGCGCTCCAAGATTCGATCGTCTTCGGGCTCCTGCATCCGCGTGAGCACGCGGCCTAGCTACTCGCCGAAAAGCACGAACACCTTGAACTTGTTGCTCTCTCCGTGACCGCCGATCTTCCACTGGAACTTGTAGGGATGGTTTTGGACGGCGTGCCGACGGTGAGTTTGCCAGGCGACGCGCATGATCCCCCCATCGGTTATGTCGGCCGTGGCGAAACGGTTCCACTCGTCGCTTCCGGGCCGCTTGCGGAGCAGGCGCCCTTCCAGATGGGGGTGCGGCGGATCGACGATGCCACGGATGTGCACCTTGTCCCCGAAGTGGAAGCTCTTGTTTCGCCCACAGGGCGGCCCTCTTCTCTCTTTCGACGAACAGCCGGTGAACGACTCCGGTGGATCTGCGGCCAAAGGAATCGCGGGCAGGAGAAGCGCAGAGGAGACCAGGAGAACGGCACTAACAGCCTTAGGGACGACTCGAGCCATGGCCCTTCCTCCTTGCATCGATGTGGGGACGCTAGGCCCGGTCCTTTCTGCTGTCAAACCTGCGCTCCGGCGCCTTTCGGTCCGTCCAGCCCGGCCAGAGGATTTCCGCGAGCCGGACCGGGACTTCGCCGTTGCCGTGCATCGCTCGCCAAACGCCACGGTAAGCCGGCAGGAGGCCGGTTGCCACGACCAGATGTCCGATCACCGACAGGAGAAGGACAACCGTCGCGATCTGATGCAGGCGGATATTAAATGCGTATACGCCCGGGGCGAACTGCCGGGGGAACGCCATGAAGAGGCCGGTCACCGAGAGAACGAGCAGCGAGATGACGACGACGATGTTGAAGACGCGCTGTCCCGGATCGAAGTGGTTGTTGTGATTCGGGAGTGTGTTCCGGGTCGGGTGCAAGACGAATCCCGGGTAGCTTCGAAACCACCAAACGTCCGACCTTCGAAAATGGAAGGAGTCGCGAAGGAATCGTCGCGCCGACCTGGGGTTGGCCACCACGATGACTCCGGCTGCGGCGATCAAGAGAAATCCCACCCATCGGTGCGAGACGGCCGCTCCGACGTGGCCACCGAAAACTGCGGCGATCCAGTGCTGACCCTCAGCGAAGACCGCCACTCCGGAAAGGAACAGAAATCCGGTGGTCAGGTAGAGGGTCGCGTGGATCCGGCGGGCCTGCCGCGCGTTTCGCGGCAACCTGTCGAGGTCGGATGCGGGGTTAGTACCCCCGGTCGTAGCCGCCGTCGTCGGCCCCGGTCGTGTCGGGCGGTTGCTCTTCCGGCGCCCCGCCTGTCCCCGCGACGCTCACGCGAACGGAGGTGGACACGTCGGTCTCGTTGTGGTTGGCGTCGGCCAGCACGACGCGGATCTGCTTCGTGCCGGCTGGAACCTTGAGGTCTGCGGCGGTGCTTTCCACGACTTCGTACTCGGAGCTGTCGTCGTAGTAGACGTGAATGTGCATCTTTCCGGTGTCCGTTGGGCCGATCTCGGCGCCGTTGACCACCATGACCAGATGGACCGGGTTGGAGACCTCCTGGCCCTCGGTCGGGCTGGTGATGATCAGCTGTGACTGCCCGCCCGCACCCGAGCCCTGGCCGGCCGTGCCGCCTTGCGAGGCGTTCCGGCACGCGGCCGTCGCCAGCAGGCTTGCCGCGAGCAGTATCCAGACTCGGCTTCTCATCTCTTCGCACGAGTCTATCCCGTCTCCCCGTTTGGGTGGCCTCCCCTAGACTTGGGCGCGATGGCACATGAACACGGCGGCCTGCGGCAGATCGAGTTCTTGCTGGGGACATGGCGCGGCGGGGGAGAAGGTGACTGGCCGGGGGCCGATCACTTCGTCTACGAGGAAGAGATTCGTTTCGAGGACGGAGGCGCAGGTGCGGACTTCCCGTTCTTCTCGTACCTCGAGCGATCGTGGGATCCGCAGACGGGGGAGACCCTTCACAAGGAGGCCGGCTTCTGGCGATGTCATGAGGGCGGAGCCGTCGACGCAGTGCTGTCGCACCCGGTCGCGGTCACCGAGGTCACCGAGGGACGGCTGGAGGGCTCGAGCATCGTGCTTTCGTCCAAGGCGATTGCCCGCGCGAGTGAGAGCGACCCGGTGACACGGCTCGAGCGGCGATACGCCATCAACCGCGACACGCTGACGTACGAACTGGAGATGGCGACCGAGGATGTGGTGCTCACGCATCACCTCAGCGGCAGGCTCGAACGAGCCTAGATCTCCACCTTGCCGAGGTTCTCTCCCTTGTAACGATCCTTGTCGACGCATCCGTCGATGCCGTTGACGGATCCGCAATCCGTCCATTGCCAAAATGTCCAGCCGTGTCGCGACCAATTTCGTGCCGGCACGTCCGGGTTGCGTGTGAACCAGTGCGCGATCCACAGCCGGTATCCGTTCTTGGCGAACCTTCGTGTGTTGTCGAGCGCTCCCCTCCAGAAACTGGGGCTCGTGTAGATCATCGGCTTGACGCCGATGCGATTTTGCACTCGGTTCAGCCAGATCGCCGCCCATTGGGCCATGCGCCGGGGGCTCAGCCCCCCGGTCTGCTCGAGATCCAATGCGGGAATCATGTTCCCCGAGTGCAGATCCGCGTTGTCCACGAAATGGTTCGCCTCTTCGAGTGCGTCCGGCTTGCCGCCGTTCGGCTTCGCGTAGTGGTATGCGGTGAAATGGATTCCCTCTCCTTCGGCGCCGTCCTTGTTGAAGTCGTACATCGGATCGGCGTAGTTGTTCCCGCGCGTCGCGCGCGCGATAACGAAACGAATCGAGGTGTTTCCGACGGCCGGCCAATTGATGACGTCCTGGTATTGCGAGACGTCTATTCCTTTTGCGCGCCCTGCAGAAGCGGGCTCTGCCTGCAGGACCATCGACAGGGAGACGACGAGCACCAGAGTAGAGAGCATTTTTCGCATCGGTAAATACCCTAGCAACACGAGCGGCAAACGAAGCTCAGTCCCTTAGTTTCTTACGCTCCGCGATCATTTCAACGGCACTCGTGATGCGGCGGGCCCGCGTCTCTTCCCTTTTGGCTTCCTCGATCCATTGCACGTACTCGCGTTGATGCGAATAGGAGAAGGAACTCCACGCCTCGAGAAGCCCCTTCCGGCGTGAGAGTGCTTTTCTGAGGTCGTTCGGCAACTCGACGACGCGGGGTTGTTCATCCAGCTCCACAACTACCTCGACCTTGTCGCCCGCCTCGGCCCCGGCTTCCGCCATCACGGCCGTCGGCACGCCGATCATCGTTACGCCTCGCATCTTCATCACGGAGCCGCGATACGGCGCGCCGTTGAACCGGGCAACACCGGCGTGCGGCCTTTGCCGCCGAGCGCAGCGACGACCTTCGCAGGGACCTTTACGAAGTGCCCGCTGCCCCCGGCGGACTTGAGCGGTGCGGTGAACCGCTCCCTCATCTACCCTCCAGTTCTTGTACTGCCCCTAGATCCTTCTCGGATATCCCCGGCCGCTCGGCCTCGGCCCCGGGCGGCAGCTCGACCTGAAGCACGGTCGCGCGCATCACTCGGATCCGCACATCCGTCGCTTGGTAGTCGAGCATGTGCCCGCCTCTCGTTCGATCCTCCGTGACGAAATGCAGGTGGTATCCGGGAATCTCGATCCCCCGGGCTTCGTCGGGAAACCGATAGCCGAAGAACGACCCCGTAGCTTGCTCGAACTTGAATTTCCGCTGATTCGCTGCCAGCGCCTCGGCGAACAGGCGGTACTGCTTGCGCTCCGGAACGGCGCTTCTGGCATCGACCCGCGGGAAGTGGCCGTCGAGCCGGATGCAGAGCGACGCCTCCGGCGAGTCGGCCAGCCGGCCGATCTCCGCCTCGATCTCCGAGCGGTCGTGGGTTCCCTCGAATATCTCGTCGGCGTCGGGTCGCATGAAAGTGACCATGGCGAACGGCGTCAGCCTCTCGGGGGGAACGGGATGCGAAACCCCGTCCGCCGTCATCTGGAACACCTCGCCGTCGAGAACCAGCAACTCGCCGTCGAGAGAGTTCAGTGTTCCGATCCCGTGATCCCCGTGAGCGAGCAACTCGCCGATCGTGACGTCACCGTCGTATCGCCCGGCCATGAGCCCGTCCAGGGTCGCAACCTGCAGGATGTGCCGCTCGCCCGGGCGATCGGGTTGAACCTGGGCGCGCGGAACCTCGACTATCCGAAGTCCGGGGATTCGGATTTCGTTCTCACTCACGGCTTCGACCCTAACCGAGTGCCGGCGGGCCGGGCCCCCTAGTCGAAGAGCTGAATGCTCCCCGCTTTCACGAATCGAACGAACGGCGGGTACTCGGCCTCCCGCTCGTCGGAGAAACTGACCAGTCCGAGGATCGTTTCGTCGGCGACGAATTCGCGGAGCCCCTGCTCGATGCCGGAGGATCCCTTCCCTCCCAAGACGACGGCCCGGGTCAGGATTTCAACTGCGGCGTATCCCTGCGCCGCGAAGGTGTCCGGGGCCCTACCGATCGCCTGCTCGTAGCCCTTCACGAACTGCTTGCTGAGTGCGTTGGGGCGTCTGGGGTCCCAGGACGAAGCCACGATTAGGCCCCCACCCGTTCGGCCGGCCGCCCTCAGGACAGATGGAGTGTTGAAACCGTTTCCCCCGACGACGAGCTGCCGTCGCCGCTGGTCCTTCATCACTCTCATTAACATCAGCGCGTCGGCCGCGTAGGACGGAATGAAGAACGCCTCCGGGCCCGGTGCGGCCGCGTTCTCGACGGCCTCGGCGTGGTCTCGCCCGTTGGTCGTGAAATGAGCTTGGCGAATGATCGTGATCCCGTATGCTTTCGCGGATTCACGGAACCATCCGGCTGCGGCACTCGAATATTCCTCGTTCGGATCGAAGATGATTGCCGCGGTGGTGAGGCCGGTTCTTTCCGCCGCCGACTCTACTCCGGCGTCTATGATCGCCCGCTCACTCAACGACACCCTCCACACCGTGTCGCCGAACTTGGTTATGTCGAGGGCCGAGTTCGTTGCTGCCAGGACGGGCACTCCCGCCTGCTGCGCTATCTGGTCGGTCTCGGCCGCCACGACCGAGAGCATCGGCCCGATTATCACGTTGACCTTCTCCGCTATGAGTTCGCGAAAAGCCTGCTGGGCACCGGCTACGGTCGACTTGTCATCGCGAGAGACCAGTTCCACGTGGGTGTCCCCGAGATCTCCGGACTGGTTCAGGCGTTCGACCGCATACCTGACGCCGGCAAGCGCGCTCCTTCCGTAGACGGCCGCGTCGCCGGTCGTTGACATCACGACGCCCACCTTGAGGTTGTCCGTTGGGGTCGGCGCAGGCTTGCCGCCGCAGGACGCCGCGAGCAGAGCCAAGGCGCATAGAAGGGAGGGCACGCGTTTCATGGGCAGACATCCTAGCCGTGCCTAGCATTCTCCAGCCGTTATCGTCTGCGCTTCCGGCCAAGGGACAAATAATGATGAGAGCAACTCGCCGTCTGGTTGTCGGGACGGTTGCGGCCGTCCTCGCCGCGGGATGCACGAGCACCGGGAGCACGACCTCCGGCACCACCGGCGGCGGAGGCGGCGACGCGATCAAGATCGTTCTGGAGGGCCCGATCACGGGCGATCAAGGTGCAACCGGAACCGACATGCTGTATGCGGCTCAGCTCGCCGTCGAGCAGGCCAATGCGGATGGAGGCGTGCTGGACCAGCAGGTCGAACTGATCGAGGCCGACGATCAGGCGCTAACCGGCAAAGGAGTCCAGCTGGCGAAAGAGCTTGCCACCGACGATGTGTTCGCCGTAGTCGGCCCGTACAACTCCTCTGTGGGGGTCAAGAATCTGCCAATCTGGATCGACGGGGGAGTGATCCCCATCCACCTCACGAGCAACGCCGACACGGACGGGATGGGCTACACCGTCCAACCGAAGGACTATCAGGTGGCTCCCGTCGAGGTCCCCGCGCTGTCGGACTGGCTCGAGGCGGGGAGCGTCGCGATCGTGTACGACACCTCCACATACACGGCGGACATCGCGAAGCAGGTCAAAGACGATCTGGAGAAGGCGGGCGTGGAGGTTCCCCTCTTCGAAGGATTCAAGACCGACAGGCTCGACGCAGGCAAGGTAGTGGATGCGATCGCCGCAACCGACGCGGATTACTTCTACTCCAGCACCTACTTTCCCGAGGGCGGCCAGATTGCGAAGGCGGCGCACCGAGTACTCGATCAAGACTGTTTCATGGGGCTCGCGAACCAGGATGCGGGTTTCGTCAAAGAGGCCGGCTCGGCGGCGGCCCAGGAGTGCTACGTAAGCGGCGTCCCTTCGGCCGAGCAGTTTCCGGAGGCCAAGCAGTACGTCGCCGACTACAGGGAGGAGTTCGGACGGGATCCGGGGACTTGGGGCACCTTTACCTACGATTCGGTGAACCTTCTCTTCGATGCGGTCCGGCGCGCCGGCGCGTGGGATAAGCAGAAGTTGATGGACGAGCTCTCCGCCACGAAGGGCTACGAGGGCCTGACGGGGCCGATCACCATCGACCCGAAGACGGGGAATCGGGTGGTCCTTCCGATAGTCATTCTGAAGGTCGACGCCAAGGGGGACTTCGTCGTCGATCGAAGCTGGGCGAAGTTCGCCGGGTTCGAAATCTAGCGCTCCCCAGGCACGACACCCCCGGGCACCGCTTGTAGTCGGGCGCGAAATCCCGGTAGATTTCGCCTTCCACGCTGGGATGCCGGGAGCGAACCCCCGCCCGGAATCGGGCTCCGCTTTTCGGTGAAGGAGAGGTGCAAGTATGGAGAGGCTCGCGTCCGACGTAGGTGCGCCGGTCGAGAACGGACACGGAAAAATGCCGAAGGAGATAGCGGAGCGGCTCGAGGAGCAGCTCGAGTACTACCGCACGCGGGCACCCGAGTACGACCTGTGGGCGGAGCGCCAAGGTCCCTGGGCGCGCGATCCCGGGATCAGGAAGCAGTGGTTCGACGAGATAACGCTGCTGGAGGCTGCCCTCGACGTATTCGAGCCACGGGGCCGCATCCTCGAGATCGCATGCGGGACGGGGGCCTGGACCGAGCGGCTGGCCCGCCACACGAACGAACTGACCGCCATGGACGCGGCGCCCGAAGTCCTCGACATCAACAGGGCCCGCCCGCACGGAGAAAACGTGGAATTCATCCACGCCGACATCTTCAGCTGGACTCCTACCGAAAAGTTCGACGTGATCTTCTTCTCGTTCTGGCTCTCGCACGTGCCCCCGGCTTTGTTCGATCGCTTCTGGGAGGTCGTCGGACAGGCCCTCGTTCCCGGCGGCCGCGTGTTCGTGATCGACAACGTGCCAAGCGAGGACGCCGACAAGGTGGACCCGGAACTTCCAGGGCCGGACGCGAACTCGGTCGTTCGAAAGGTGACGGCCGGGGATGCGTTCAGGGTATTCAAGGTGCTCTACACCCCCGACGAGCTCGAGGAGCGCGTAGAGCCGCCGGGCTGGGATCTGCACGCCAAGTCGACCGGCTCGTTTTTCCTCTACGCGTCAGGGCAGCAGAACATCCCCGACTAGGCCGGCGCGCGAGGTCTCGCTAGCTCCTCAGATCTCTGAGCACGGTCGTGGCCAGCTTCAGGACCACCACCAGCAGGAACGCGACGAGCAGGAGCAAGCCTGCGAATCTCGCCGTCCGCGACACTACGAAGACGAAAGCCGACGAAACAAGCACCAGGAACGACACCGTGGAGGGCATGCGCCCACCCTAGTTCTACCCAACGACAGGTACGCCCGGCGCTGTTTTCGCAGCTCGACGAAGCCGCCGAGAGCGTTTGATATCCTGGACTCGGCATCAAGAGCACCCGGGAAAAGGCCGGGTGCGGCAACCTGGGACGGACACCCAAGGTGCCCTCCCGCGACGGCGGGGATGCGGTCGCCGAAACGGCGGCAAGGAAGTGTCCTGAAGGCGAGGCCCGTTCTCCAAGGAGAGCGGGCTCATCGCATTACGGAACCGGCGCGGGTTGGTGGTCTAGCGGCGCCGTGGCCGTCCGGTCGGACGGCGCCTCCCCTTCTTGCTCGAGAAGACGACCCGCGGGGGCTCGATCTTCATTCCGGCCTCGACGAACTCGGCCTGCAACTTTAGACGCTTCGCGATCCGGCTGACGTCGGCCCGCTGCATCGGAGTGACGAAGGTGATCCCCGTTCCGGCGCGTCCGGCGCGGGCTGTTCGCCCGACCCTGTGCACGTAGCCCTTCTCGTCCTCCGGGGGATCGAAGTTAACGACGTGGGTGATGTGCTCCAGGTCGAGCCCGCGGGCGGCTACGTCCGTGGCGACCAACACGTCGTTCTTGCCGGCCGCGAAACGCCCCAGTGCCCGCTCCCTCGACGGCTGCGTCATATCGCCGTGCAATTCCTGCGCGTGGAATCCCTCCCGCCTGAGCGTTCTCGCAAGCTTGTCGGCTCCGCGTTTGGTGCGAACGAAGATCAGGGTCAAGCCGCGATCGGCCGCCAGCTCTCTTACAAGAGCTGAGACTTTTCCCTCCGGTTCGACCGCGACGAAACGGTGGGCGGCCTCGGGGACGAGTTGAGCCTCGTCCACCACCTCGTGGCGGATGGGATCCCTCGTGTAACGCGAAGCCAGCCTGCCGACCTCGCCGCTAAGCGTGGCGGAGAAGAGCATGGTCTGGCGATCGGACCCTAGAAAGGACAGGATCATGCTCACGTCGGGCAGGAACCCCATGTCGAGCATCCGGTCCGCCTCGTCGAGAACGCAGATGCGAACCGCGTGCAGCTTCAGGAGCTTTCTCCTGACCAGGTCGAGGAGTCTGCCGGGGGTGGCGATCACGATGTCCGCGCGTCTCGCTCGCTTTCCCTGGTCGGTCAGGCCGACACCGCCGTAGACGGCGGAGACCGAAAGGTGCTTCACGTCGGCGATCGCTCGGAAGTCCTCCGCCACCTGGCTCGCGAGTTCCCTGGTCGGGACGAGGATGAGTGCGGCCGGCGGGCCCTGGTCGTGAGCGATTCGCTCGACGATGGGGACGGCGAAAGCCAGGGTCTTTCCCGAACCCGTCCGCGATCGTGCCAGGACGTCGCGTCCGGCGATCGCGTCCTTGAGGACCAGCGACTGGATGGCGAAGGTGCCGTTGATGTTGCTGAGCGCCAGAGCCTCGACCACCTCGCCGGAGACGCCGAACTCGGCAAACCCCTGCGGCGTGGCCGGGACCTCCACGGGGGTCTCGACCACGGCTTCGACTTTTTCCTGCCCGGGCTCGGTACTCATGCCCCCGAGGCTACCGCCCCTGCCATGCCACCGGTCGCCAAAAAAGGGATCATGGTCTCTAGCGCCAGATGGGGGACCCAGGCTCGACCCACGCTGCAGGGACCAGGGCTGAGGACACTTCGGTCCTGCTTAGACGCGACGCCATCCTCGACGCCGTCGGGTTTGCAGCCGAGCGTTTCCTGAGAAGCGAGTCCTGGGAAGACACGATCGACGAGGTCCTGGAACGCCTTGGGGAGGCCACCGACTCCAGCCGGGTTTACGTCTTCCGGAACCGCCTGGGTGGAGACGGGGAGCTCGTCTCGGACCAGATATACGAATGGTGCGCTCCCGGGGTATCCCCGGGCATAACGTTGGATTGGAATCACAACTGGCCGTACCTGCCCGACTATGCGCACCATGTCGAAGCGCTCTCAACCGGCGAGACGCTCGTCTTCCGGCTGAGTGATGCACCCCCCATCGATCGCCAGGATCTGGTGGACGAATCGACGCTCTCCACCGCCTGCGCGCCGATCTTCACGGTTGATGAATGGTGGGGTTACCTCGGCTTCGACGATTGCGTCGTCGAACGCGAATGGGCGAAGTCGGAGCTGGATGCCTTGCGCGCGGCGACGGCGACGCTCGGTGCGGCCATCGAACGCGAGCGCGCCGACAGGGAACGGCAGGAGGCGGAAGAGAGGTACAGGGCGATCGTGGAGCAGATGCCGGCCGTCAGCTACATCGAGGAGGTCGAGGACCCAGCCGACTTCCCTTACCCGACGGTTTTCATCAGCCCTCAGATCGAGGAGCTCATCGGATATTCACCCGAAGAGCTGATGGCGGATCCGGGGATCTGGGAGCGGATCGTGGTCCCCGAGGATCGCGACATCCTCGTCACGTCCGACATGGAGGCGACGAGAGCCAACAAGCGCTACGAGTCCGAGTACAGGTTGATTTCGAGGGACGGCCGGACCGTCTGGGTGCATGACGAAGCGGTTGTCCTCAGCGCTCGGCCGCACGGCCACCAGATCTGGCACGGGGTCATGTACGACATCACTGCCTTGCGGGAAGCGCTTGAATCAGAACAGGAGGTCGCGCGGCGTCTGCGCGTGCTCGACGAGATGAAGGATACGTTCCTGAACGCGGTCTCTCACGACCTTCGCACACCCGTCTCGGCGATCCTCGGGCTGTCCCTCACGCTTCAGCGCGGGGAGGGGCTCAAAGAGGAGGAGAAGAGCGAGTTCGCCTCGCGGATCGCCACGAATGCGCTGAAGCTGCAGAGGCTTGTCGACGATCTTCTGAACCTGGACCGGCTGACGAGGGGAGTTATTGAACTCGACCGGGAAAAGACCGAGCTATCAACCTTGGTGGGGCGGGTTCTGGAGGAAACGGATCTTGCCTCGAAACGTCCCGTTGAATACGAGGCCGAGCCGACCTACGCGGATGTGGATCCCGCGAAGGTCGAACGGATAGTCGAGAACCTCGTGCTCAATGCTCTGCGTCACACGCCCGACGGGACACGGATCCACATCTCCGTGCGTCCGGGCGAGTCGGGGGCCCTGATCAAAATCGAGGACGAGGGGCCCGGGGTCTCCCCCGATCTCAGGGAGGAGATCTTCGAGCCGTTCAGACAGACCGGGCAGAGCGCGTCCCCCGGGGCCGGGATCGGGCTTTCGCTGGTCGCCAGGTTTGCCGAGCTTCACGGCGGAAAGGCCTGGGTAGAGGAGCGCGAGGGCGGCGGTGCCTCGTTCCGTGTGTTCCTGCCGATCAAGAAGCCGGCGTAGATCTCCCGAAGAGCTTGCATCGCCCTTCTTCCCTCGCTAGCTTGGCCTAGCTCCCCTCCACTATTCCCATGAACCCAACCACTCATTTGCGTGCGTGCATGCGTGCCGTTCTGGCCGCCTTCCTCGTGCTGGCCGTGCTCGCCGGAACCTTCGGCGGAGTGACTCCGGCGTCTGCATCCTCGGCGTCGAAGATGCTTCATCTGACCAACGGCGCGCGAAAAGACCGAGGGTTAAAGCCGCTCAACAGGAGCCGGAAGCTCTCCCGCCTGGCGCGGGAGAACGCGCGGAGCAACTCGGAGAGTGAGACGCTCGTCCACAGCGGTTCGGGAAAAGCTGAGAACGCGGGGTACGGCCCGTCGGTACGCGCGGTGTACAAGGCGTTCATGAACAGCGGTGTTCACAGAAAGAACATCCTCAACGGCTCGTTCCGTCGCGCGGGGGTCGGCGTGATCTCAGAGGACGGTTACAAGTGGGTGACTCTGATCTTCGCCTGATTCGGTGTGATAGTTTTCCTCGTCCGGAACACCGGAAGCCATGCCAGAGTTCACCGACGAGTTCACAGCTGCCGCTCCGAACCTTTCGCCGGACGAGGCTCGAGAGGTCGCCGAGCGTTACTTCGGCGTTAGCGGGCCGGCCCAAGCGCTCGACAGCGAACGCGATCAGAACTTCCGCATAACGAACGAAAACGGCGAGTCGTTCGTCCTGAAGATTGCCAATCCGGCTGAGGACCCGGCGGTGGCCGAGATGCAGGTCGATGCCCTCCGGCATGTCGAGGGAACCGATCCCGGTCTTCCGGTTCCGCGTGTGGTACCAACGACAGAGGGTGTGCCGATAGCCGTCGTGGAAACTCCTACGGGAGAGAAGTGCACGGCGCGAATGGTGACCTTCCTCGAAGGAGTCAACAATGACGAACCCGCCCTCGACCTTGCCGCCATCCGGGATATCGGAGTCCTCGGTGCGCGGCTGTCGCGTGCCCTGCGCGGGTTCTTTCATCCCGCGGCCGGCCGGCCCCTGGTGTGGGACATTCGCCGCGCCGGAGAGCTGGCGCCGAAGCTCGAAGAGATCGCGGATTCGAGGTGGCGGGAGCTCGTCGCCGGCGAATTGGATCGATTCGAGGAGGTCCGCCCTTCGATAGGTGGGTTGCGCGCGCAAGTAGTTCACAACGATCTTTACGCCGACAACGTGCTGGTCGATGCCGACGACGAGCGCCGGGTCACCGGGATCATCGACTTCGGGGATCTGCTGCACGCGCCTCTCGTGTGCGATCTGGCCGTAACCGTGTCGGCCATGATGTGGGCCCGGCCCGATCCGTTCGCCGCTGCCGAAGCTGCGATCGGCGGCTTTGTCTCGCTCACTCCCTTGGAGCCCGACGAGGTCGAGCTGCTGCCCGACCTCATGGCGGCCAGGCTGGCCGCAACCGTGCTGATCGGTGCGTGGAGATCAAAGCTGCATCCCGAGAACGTCGACTACATCTCGGTCGGGGACGCGCGTGCCGCCGATCTCCTCACGCTGTTCGAGGAGATCGGCAGGCCCGAGCTTCGTCGGCGGATCGCGGAGATGGCCACGCGCCCCCCCGCGAAGCCTGCCGTCGTGCCCGACGAGGAACTGATCGAGCGCCGCAGGCGAGTACTCGGCCCGATGCTTCCGCTCTCGTACGACGAGCCGGTCCATCCGGTACGCGGCGAGGGGGTTTGGATCTACGACGCCTCGGGCCGTGCTTTCCTCGACGCGTACAACAACGTGCCGCAGGTCGGGCACGCGCATCCGCGCGTAGTCGAGGCTCTGACGAATCAGGCCCGCCTTATCAACACGAACACCCGTTATCTGCACGAGTCGATCGTCGAGCTGTCGGAGCGGCTCATAGCCACGATGCCCGAAGGGCTGGACACCTGCCTTTATTTGAATTCGGGAAGTGAGGCGAACGACATCGCGTGGCGGATGTCGGTGGACTTCACAGGAAACGAGGGTGCGATCGTGACGGAGTTCGCGTATCACGGCGTGACGGTCGCCTCTGCGGGGCTTTCCCCGGAGGAGTGGCCTGAGGGAAAACCGGTGAACGTCTCAACGGTTCCTCCTCCGGACGGTTTCCGCGGAGAGCACAGATCGGGTGAATCCGGCTGGGCCGGGCGGTTCGCCGAGTATCTCGACGATGCGGTCGCGTCGTTGCACTCGGCACGAATCGAGCCGGCCATGTGCCTGATGGACTCGTCGTTCGCGAGCGACGGGATCTTCTTCCCGCCCGGCGAATATCTCCAAGGCGTCGTTCAAAAGACCCACGAGGCGGGGGGGCTGTTCGTTGCGGACGAGGTGCAGGCGGGCTTCGGACGCACCGGCGAGATGTGGAGCTTCGCCGCATCGGGAATTTCGCCCGATTTCGTTGCGCTGGGCAAGCCCATGGGCGACGGTCATCCCGTCGCCGCTATCGTGACGCGGCGACAGATCGCGGAACGCTTCTCAGAGTCCTATCCGGAGTTCTTCAGCACCTTCGGCGGGAACACCGTTTCCTGCGCCGTCGCCCTGGCCGTCCTGGACGTACTGGAAGAAGAAGGCCTCATGGCGAACGCCGCAGAGGTCGGGTCCTATCTGATGGACGGACTCGAGGGCCTCAGTCACGGGCTGATCGGAGACATCCGGGGTTCGGGACTGATGATCGGGGTAGAACTCGTGCGAGATGCGGACACGCGTGAAGCGGCAACCGAGGAGACCGATGCCGTCGTGAACGCGATGCGAGCGAGGGGTGTCCTCATCGGAAGCACCGGCCCGGCGGGCAATGTACTCAAGATCCGTCCGCCGCTCCCGTTCTCACGCGCGAACTCCGACCAGCTGCTCGAGACTCTCGATTCGGTTCTCCAGACGGCCGCCGGCTGAGGTGAGGCGGTCCGCCGCCATTGCCGCGGCGCTGGTGATCCTCGCCCTTCAAGCATGCACCAGTGCTGTCGAGCCGTCCGGGACGGGTGAGCCGACGGTTCCCGTGGAACCGGAGCGAACCACGACTGAGGTCACAACGGGCCTGTCGCTCACGGAGATCACCGATCCTGCAGGCCCCTACAAGATCTTCGTATTGACTATGACTCCCTCATCGGTGCTGACGCTCGACGTGGGGCTTCCCCGCAAGTCGCTCGGTGGACAAGGTCCGCTTACTCGGATCGCCGCCCGGCACGACGCGATCGCGGCGGTGAACGGGGACTACGGGACGTCTTCCGGTCGCCCGCTTCATCTGTTCGCCATGGACGGCGAGCTGTACCAAACGACGCTGATCAACCGCTCCGGGAGGAACTTCGCCATGTCCTCGGACGAGCGCCGCGCGTATTTCGGCAAGCCCGATGCGTCGATCGTGATCGAACGCCCCTTGGCCGGGCGGACGATCGATGTTCAGCGCTGGAACGATGGGGCGCCCGCGCCGGCGCAGGTCGCCGGCTACACGGACCGGGCGGCGGGTCTCGAACACCCGCCGGAGAACGCATGCTCGGCGCGACTGATGCCTGACGGTGGGCCGGACTGGGAATCCGGTGAACAAGGGGTGCGCCGTGCATTCACCGTGGTGAAGGTCCGCTGTGGGGAAGACCCGGTGGATGTTGAACCCGACACGGTCGTTGTTTCGGCGTCGATCAATGGGAGGCGAGCCGCCGAGGTCGGGGATCTTCGGATGGGGGAGCGCGTCGTTTTGACCTGGTCGATCGGCTGGCCGGGGGTGCTCGATGCCATCGGCGGCAGCGCGCTGTTGATCGAGGACGGCGAGATCGTCGCCGAGAAATGCCACGGCCACTACGAGTGCTGGCGGCATCCCCGGACGGGGGTCGGTATCACCGCCGACGATCGGATCCTTTTGGTCGTGGTCGACGGCCGCCAGGAGGACTACTCGATCGGGATGCGGCGGGAGGAATTCGCCGAGCTTATGCAGGAACTGGGCGCGGTTGATGCGCTCGCTCTCGACGGCGGCGGATCGAGCACGATGGTTATCGAGGACGGGCTCGTGAACCATCCCCCGGATGGAGAGGAACGCCCGATCATGTCCGCACTGATGATCCTGGCCGGCCCCGATCCGGACGAGAAGCTCTAGCTCCTTGCGTCCGTCGTCCGGCGACGCTCACTCGATCGCTGAGCGAGTGCCGCGTATCGCCAGGTGTCCTTTCGGATCTTGAGGACGGTCAGTGTCTCGACGCGGGCAATACCGGGCACTCGGCGAATCTCGCGCAGAACCCTCAAAAGGTCGTCGTTGTCTCGGCAGATCAGCTCGCAGAGGATGTCGAAAACTCCGCTGCATTCCGCGGCGTACGGGATCTCCGGGATGTCCGCGATCGCCTCGATCACGCGATCGAGCGCCGGTCCTTGTACTTGCAGGCCCAGGTAGACCTCGATCAACCCTAAGTTCGCGGCGTCAACGTCGATGACGAACTTCACGAGTCTGCCGCGCTCCATGCGGTTCACCCTGGCGCGGACCGTCGCGTCTGATACTCCTAGCTCCTCGGCGATCCTCGAAAACGGCATCCGCCCGTCGACCTGGAGCTGCTCGAGGATCCCGGTGTCCAGCTCGTCGAGGCGTGGATCGGCCATGGCCTCGAATCTAGCAAAACTCCAGTCCGGTCACTGATGTTATTCGAGGTATCAGCCCGGATTTGCCTCTGGAAAGGCCGCTATCATTGGCGATGATGGATCGAAAGGCCTTGCGATTCGGCATTTTGTTCGGCTCGCTCTTCGTCGCGATCACTCTGACCTCAACTCTGTTTCCCCAGGCGGGCGCGCAGGAGGGCGAAGGCACGCGGATCGCGGCCGTGGGGGACCTCGTCTGCGCCTTCGGTGCCCGCACGGAACGCCACGTCGCGGGCGCGGCGAAGGTCCACGGCAAGTGCGAACCCGGGAGGGTCGCGCGTTTGGTGACGGAAGGTGGATACGACGCCTTCCTGCCGCTCGGCGACCTTCAGTACTCGTACGGCGGCTACTGGCGTTATGTCACTTACTGGGACAAGTTCTACGGTTCGGTGAAGGACATCACCCGGCCGGCGGCCGGAAACCACGAGGCCTACAACGATTTCTCCGGCTACGTCCGCTACTTAGGTTCGAAGCGAACGCACTTCCCCGACAACTACGAGACATACCGGCCGGGCGACGAGCCCAGGCGCGTCACCGGCTACTACTCCTACAACATGGGAGGGTGGCACCTCATCTCGATCAACTCCCAGCTTTGCATCAACAAGATGTGGAATCTCAAGACCCGCTGGACGACGCCGATCCCCGGCGGCGGATGCGAGCCGGGTGACCCTCAATACGAGTGGCTGAAGCGCGACCTATCGCGGCATTCGAACGACGAATATCCGTGCACGATCGCGTACTTCCATCACCCGATGTTCAAGGTGACTAAGTACAAGCTCCCCGGGAACAACGTCCAAGGCCCGCTCTACGAGTTACTTCACGGGGCGAATGCCGACGTCTTGCTCACCGGCCACCAGCACAACTACCAGCGTTGGGGCCCGATCGATCCCGAGGGGAATGCCGATCCGAACGGCATGATGCAGTTCATCGTGGGAACGGGCGGCGACTCGTACCAGCCCCTGCCGGACGAGAGCGAGTGGCCCGAGGAAGTGGCCACAGCCAACACGCAGACCTACGGCATCCTCGAGATGACTCTTCGTGAAGGGGCCTACGACTTCGAGTTCATCGCGGCCCCCGGCCAGCCGGTCGACTTCGAGGACTCTGGCAGCGCGGACTGTCACTAGGGTCGGAAGCGAACCAATGGCGGCGAATCAATACGACGCGGTAGTCATCGGCGGAGGCCATAACGGCCTGGTTGCGGCCGCGTACCTCGCCAAGTTCGGCAAAAGGGTCGTCGTGCTGGAAGCCCGGCACAAGACAGGGGGCGCGACGGACACGTCGCAACCCTGGCCGGAGGCTCCGGAGTTCAAGGTGACGACCCTTTCGTACACGATCAGCCTTATGCCTCCCTACATCATCAACGACCTGAGGCTCCCCGAGTTCGGCTACAAGGTGCTGCCGCTGTCGATGGGCTATCTCCCGCTTCCCGGCGGAGGTTCGATAAAGGAGGGTGGGGACGAGCGCCAAGTATGGGAGACCTACGCCAAGTTCTCGAAGGCGGACGCCGACAACCTCGGCCCGTATTTCGAGTGGATCGACCGAATCGGCAAGATGCTCAAGCCCCTCCTCGACCGGACGCCGCCCCATGTCGGTTCGAAACGCTTGAAGGACGTGCGCGATCAAGCGCAACTACTGTGGATGCTCCGAAAAGACGTCGACGAAAGCACCGCCGCCGACATCACGCGACTCTTCACGATGAGCGTGTCCGATCTCCTGGACCGCTGGTTCGAGAACGACACGATCAAGGGTTTCATGGCGGTGAACGGGATCATCGGAACTTGGGCCGGGCCGATGGAGCCGGGCACGGCGTATGTCCTGATGCACCATTCGATCGGCGAGGAAACCGAGGGGCAGGTGGCATCTTGGGGCCAGCCCGAGGGCGGAATGGGCGCGATTGCCGACGCCATGCGCCGTTCGGCGGAGGCGAGCGGGGCCGAGGTCCGCGTCAACTCGCCCGTCGAGAAGGTCTTGATTCAAAACGGGAGGGCGACCGGCGTCGTGATCAAGGGGGGCGAGGAAGTGTCGGCGAAGGTTGTAATCACCGCCTGCCACCCGCAGATCACCTTCCTCGATCAGATCGATCGGGCCGACCTGCCGGCGGAGTTCGTCAACGACATCGAGCACTGGCGGACCCGTTCGGGAACCGTGAAGATCAACCTGGCGCTCGCCGAGCTGCCCGAGTTCACGGCCGACCCGGGATTCGATCCGGACGTGCACGGATCGGCGATACAGATCCTCGACGACATGGAGTATCTCGAGCGCGCTTTCCAGGAGGCGCGAAGCGGCAAGGGAGCTGAGCTGCCGTTCTCGGACTGCGAGATCCCGTCGGTCTGGGACAAGACGCTCGCCCCCGAGGGCAAGCACGTCATGTCCTTGTTCTCCCAATGGGTTCCGAAGGAATGGGCCGACGAGGATCACACCGAGGATCTCGAGAGGTACGCGGACCGGCTGATCGACCGGTTCAACGCGGTCGCGCCCAACTTCAAGGGTTCGATCCTTCACCGGCAGATCATCGGTCCGAGGGAGATGCAGGAGGAATACAACCTGATCGGCGGCAACATCTTCCACGGTGAGCTGGCGGTCGATCAACTGTTCCACATGCGCCCGGCGCCGAAATTCGGCGACTACCGAACGCCGATCAAGGGCCTGTATCAGGCATCGAGCGGAACGCACGCGGGGGGCGGCGTAAGCGGCCTGCCGGGGCACCACGCGGTGCGTGAGATTCGAAAAGACCGAGCACTCTAAGGAGGACGAATTGTCAGCACAGGAAGACGTCTGGCCGAGCACCGACCTCTACTTCGGGCCGTGGTACCGGCGTTCGCCATATTTCGAGGCGACACTGCGCGCCGGAGCCAAGGCCTACGACATCTACAACCACATGCTCTTGCCCGGCTACTACGACGACCCGAACGTCGAGTACGAAGCGATGATCAACGACGTCGTCGTCTGGGATGTCGCGGTTGAGCAGACCGTGGAAATCGCCGGCCCCGACGCCGATCGTTTGATCGACAGGATCACCTGCCGCGATTTGACGAAGTGCGCGGTCAAGCAGGGCAAGTACATGCTCGTTACCGCGCCGGACGGCGGCATCGTCAACGACCCCGTTCTTCTGCATGTCGGCGAGAACCGCTGGTGGATGCAGCTCGCGGATTCCGACGCCGGACTGTACGCGCTCGGCGTCGGACAGGCAGGGGGATACGATGCGCAGGTCTCGTTTCCTCACGCGTACCCGATGCAGGTGCAAGGTGCGAAGTCCGCGAAGACGCTCGAGAAGCTGGTCGGGCCAGCCATCTACGACCTCAAGTACTACTGGTGCGACTTCTTCGAGATCGAAGGCATTCCCGTTCTCATAAGCCGGACCGGCTACACGGCCCTGCCGGGCTTCGAAGTGAACATCCTCGAAATGGAACGCGGAACTCAGCTCTGGGACGCGGTGTTCGCGGCCGGGGAGGAGTTCAACATCCGCGCCGCCGCGCCGAACATGGCCAGGCGCATCGAGGCCGGGATCATGAACTACGGCTCCGACATGGACATCGAGAACAATCCCTTCGAGATCATGGGCTTCGAGCGTCTCGTCGAGGAACAGAGTCAGGACTACATCGGCAAGGAGGCTCTCGAACGGATTCGCCGCGAGGGTGTTAGCCGCAGGCTGGTCGGAATCGGGATCGACGGCGACGAGATCGAGGCGGATCCCGAGGACTTCTGGCCGGTTCGCTCCGGAGGAAAGGAAGTCGGCAAGGTGACGGACGCCGTCTGGTCCCCGCGCCTGAAGAAGAACATCGGTTACGTATGGGTGCCCGTTGAATTGTCCGAGCCGGGAAACAGGCTGGAGATCGAGTCAGAGAACGGTTCGCTCACGGGGACGACGGCGGCGATCCCGTTCGTCGACCCGAAGAAGGAAGTCCCGGCCGGCTCGCTCGCTTCGCAGAAAACCTGAGGAGGTTTTGTTGACAGAAATAGGAGGACCCGCGAAGGCGCCGCCTGCGGCCGGCCGCACGAGGCTGTACTTCGGTCCGTGGTATCAGAAGTCGCCCTTCTTCGAGGCGACGAGGCGCGCCGGATGCTCCGCTTACGACATCTACAACCACATGTATCACCCGAACTCTTACGGCGATCCCGAGGAGGAGTACCAGGCCCTGATCAACGACGTGACGCTCTGGGACGTGGCGGTCGAGCGAATCGTCGAGATCTCCGGACCGGACGCGACGGAGCTCACCAACATGCTGACCTGTCGCGACCTCACCAAGTGCGATGTCAAACAGTGCAAGTACATGCTTGTGACTGCGCCCGACGGCGGGATCGTCAACGATCCGGTCTTGCTTCGGATCGAAGAGAACAAGTGGTGGATGGCGCTGTCGGATTCCGACGCAGGTCTCTATGCGCTCGGCGTGGCGGCCGAATCGGGTCTGAACGCCGAGGTCACACACCCCGAGGTCTATCCGGTTCAGGTCCAGGGGCCGAAATCGAAGGAAACGATGCGCGACCTGTTCGGAGACTGGGTCCTCGACATGAAGTACTACTGGTGCGAGGAGACGGACCTCGATGGCATACCGGTCGTGATCAGCCGTACCGGCTGGACGGCAGTCGTCGGTTACGAGATCTACCTGAGGGACCCGTCTAGAGGCGACGACCTCTGGGAGAAGATCCTCGAGGCCGGGAAGCCACACAATATACGAGTTACGCCGTCATCCGACATCCGCCGCATCGAGGCGGGTATTTACGACTACGGATCCGATTTGTCGATCGACACAAACCCCTTCGAGGCGATGGGACTGGAACGCTTGGTCGAAGAGCAGGAGGCCGACTACATCGGCAAGGACGCCCTGGAAAGGATTCGCCGGGAGGGCGTGACGCGCAAGATAGTCGGGATCGAGATCGAGGGCGACCCGCAGGGGCAGCCGCCCGACCACCTGCCGGCGTTCAGCGGCGGCGAACGGGTCGGCTACGTGACCGACATCGCCTACTCGCCCCGGCTCGAGAAGAACATCGGGTACGTCTGGGTTCCGATCGATCTGGCCGAACCGGGCAACGAGCTCGCGGTTGAATCACCGCAAGGAACGCTCAAGGGCAAGACCGCCTCCGTTCCGTTCATCGACCCGAAGAAGAAGGTTCCGGCCCAGTAGGGAACTCCTGCCCCCGAGACGGTGTAGTAGTTACGTACTCATATCTCGGTGGGGGGCTGACCACTGGAGGATGCGGAGCTCGTCGACCGGGCAAAGCGAGGTGACGTCGTTGCCTACGAGCAGCTCGTGCGGCGCTACCAGGACGACGCGATCCGGCTGGCGACGCTATTGACCGGATCCAGGCAGGACGCCGAGGACGCGGCACAGGAGGCGTTCGTCAAAGCCTATTTCGCGCTGGACCGCGTGCGCAAGGATACCTCGTTCCGGCCTTGGATCCTTCGCATCGCTGCGAACGAGGCGCACAACCGCCGGCGTTGGAATCGCAGCCGCGAATCCGTCGCGCTGACCGGCGATCACCCCTCGGGGGATGCAGCCCCGTCTCCCGAGGAGGTGGTCGTCGATCGCGAAAGCGCGGACGCCGTCCTCGCTTTGGTGTCCGGCCTCAGAGAGCAGGAACGGCTTGTCGTGGGTTGCCGTTATCTGCTCGGTCTCACCGAAAATGAGACGGCGGAGGCGCTCGGCATCCGGAATGGAACCGTGAAGTCCAGATTGTCGCGAGCGTTGGCACGTCTGCGCGAGGCTGCTGAAGAGGAGGGAGGGCTTGCTTGAGCGAAGTTCCGGGACGTGAATTGATCGAGAAGCTGGAGGCCGCCGGGCGCATCCTGCCCGGCGCGCACCCGGACTTCGCGCGATCCGTCGCCGATGCCGTCCGCGAGCGGCGCCGGCCGAGGCTTCCCGCATTGGCCGCCTGGTCGAGGCGCCGGCGTGTGCTGGCGTTTGCTGCGGCGGTGTTGGCCCTGGCTGCCATCGCCGCGGCCGCGAAAATCACCGTCGGCGTCGTGACCATCCGGGAGGTGCCGGAACAAGGGCCGGCAGTTCCCGAGTTGGACCGGCGTCTCGGAAGGCCGGCGTCGCTTAGCGAGGCCCGTGTTGCTGTGCCCGGTCTAGCCGTTCCGGTCGAGACGGAACTCGGGCCGCCGGATTCGGTGTTCCTCGACCGCGACGAGGGACGGGCGACGCTGGCGTGGACGCCTCGAGAGGGCCTGCCATCCATCCGCGGACTCGGATGGGGCCTTGTGCTAATGGAGTTCCGAGGGGACGCGCCCCTGGTTACGAAGGAAGTGTCGGCGCCGGTGGAGGAGGTTCTCGTCGAAGGCGAGTTCGGGTTCTGGATAGAGGGTCCGCACGCGCTCCTGCTTCCCGACGGAACCAGCCTTCGCATATCGGGGAACGTCCTCGTGTGGCAGCGGGGCGAGCTGACGGTGCGGCTTGAGTCGGAGCTCGGCAAGGCCGAGTCCTTGGATTTCGCGAAAACGCTCGCCTAAGGGGAACCCGGAGGTCTCGGCGCGTGTAGTTCGGTTGATGAGACGGATATTTCTGCTCACCTCTTTCGTGATCGCGGTTCTTCCCGCAACCGCGCTCGCGGGCGGCGCCTGCAGGGGAGTACCGGTCACGGAGGGCGCCGACCCCGTAGTCGAGCTGCGCGATGCTTGTTTCACGCCGACTATCGTGAGGGTTGACCTCGGCCAGGAAGTGACTTGGATAAACCGCGATGGATTCATCCACGCCGTCACCGGCGCGAACTCCAGCTGGGGCAACTACGACGAGCTACACCAGGGCGATCGAACGACCCACCAGTTCGTTGAGCCGGGTGTGTACCCGTACTTCTGCTTTTACCACCCGGGGATGACCGGCGCCGTCGTGGTGGGAGAGGGGCAGGCTTCCTCATCAAACGCCAAAGCGGCCGTGTCCGCGGGAGGATCCACGGCGAACCCCGGCGCCGGTGCCGCGGCACTGGTCCTGTCCATCGGCCTCATGATCGGGGCTGCCGGGGCGGGCACGGGAGTCTGGGTGCTAAGAAAGCGCAAGGACCGGAAAGCCATTCCCCAGTTATAGGCGCACTATTCGGCGACTGCGACATGCCCTTCGCCGCTCGGGGATAATCGACGCAGTATGGACGGCGAGCGAGATATCACTCGCGCGCACCTGGTGCGCCGCTTCGCAATCGGGATCCTGCTCATGGGGGGACGGGGTTAGGGCTTCATCTGGTCAAGGTCCTGCTCGACGACCTCGGCGGGACCGTCTCCGTCTCGGGCAACCTTGGCGAGGGGAGCACCTTCACCGTCCGGCTGCCCCGCGCGCGGCCCAGTTAGTCGCGCGCATACCGGTAGAAGCCGACTCCCTCCGCAGGCAGCGGCGTGTTTCCGAGGATCAGGTCGGCAGCTTTTTCCGCCACCATCATCACCGGTGCGTAGATATTGCCGTTCGTCACATAGGGCATCACCGATGCATCCACGACGCGAAGTCCCTCCAGGCCTTGCACCTTCATGGCGAGGGGGTTCACCACCGACATGTCGTCCACTCCCATCCGCGCGGTGCACGAGGGGTGCAAAGCGGTTTCGGCGTCACTCGCGACCCACTCGAGGATCTGCTCGGGTGTCGAGACGCCCGGCCCGGGTGAAAGCTCCCCATCGTTGAACGGATCGAACGCCGGCTGCGTGAGGATCTTGCGGGCGACGTGGACGGCTTCCACCCACTCCCTGCGGTCCTGTTCCGTCGATAGGTAGTTGAAGACCAGTGCGGGGTGTTCCCTCGGGTCTGCACTCTTGATCTTTATCGAACCGCGAGCGTCCGAGTACATCGGCCCCACGTGCACCTGGTACCCGTGAGCGCTTGCGGGGGCCGATCCGTCGTATCGCACCGCGATCGGCAGGAAATGGAACATCAGGTTCGGGTATGCGACCTCGTCGTTGCTTCGAACGAACCCTCCCGCCTCGAAATGGTTCGTCGCGCCCGGTCCCTTCCGGAAGAACAGCCACTGGAAGCCGACCCAGGGGCGCCATCTCCATTTCATGTAAGGCGCGACCGAGACGGGCTGCTTGCACGCGTATTGAACGTAGACCTCCAAGTGATCCTGAAGGTGTTCGCCGACGCCCGGCAGATCGTGGACGACCTCGACTCCCAATCCTTCGAGTTCGTGGGCGTTCCCGACCCCCGAGACCTGCAGAACCTGAGGTGAGTTGATCGCCCCACCGCAAAGAACGACTTCCCCGGCCTCCACCGTCTGGGCCGAACCCCTGCGCCGTTCGTACTCGACGCCTACGGCGCGCGTGCCGTTGAAGAGGATTCTCGAGACGAAGGCCCGCGTCTCGACTTCCAGGTTTTTCCGCTCCATCACGGGATGCAGGTACGCCCTTGCGGCGGACAGTCGCCGGCCGTTGTGGATGTTGCGGTCGAAGGCCGCGAAGCCCTCCTGCTGGTAGCCGTTGACGTCTTCCGTGATCGGGTATCCCGCTTGCTGAACCGCCTCGAAGAACGCCCCGAACAATGGAGTGGTGGCCGGACCTCGCTCGAGAACCAACGGCCCGGCGTGCCCGCGGAACTCGTCGTCGCGTGCGGCCGCGAGGCAGCTCTCCATTCGCTTGAAGTAGGGGAGACAGTGCGCGTAGTCCCAGGTCTCCATGCCGGGGTCAGATGCCCACCGCTCGTAATCCATCGGGTTCCCGCGCTGGAAGATCATGCCGTTGATGCTGCTGGAGCCGCCGAGCACCTTGCCCCTCGCGTGATAGATGCGCCTGCCGTTCATGTGGGGCTCGGGCTCGGACTCGTATTTCCAGTCGTAGAACTTGCTTCCTATCGGAAACGGCAAGGCCGCCGGCATGTGTATGAAGACGTCCCAGATGTAGTCCGGGCGCCCGGCCTCCAGAACCAGAACGCTGTTCGAGGAATCCGCACTAAGGCGGTTCGCCAGCGCGCATCCGGCCGAACCTCCGCCGATGATCACGAAGTCGTAACTCTTCGGCGCCATTCGCTCTCCAGCCGGTCCGGTCTCTGCTGACCCCCGTCGGATGCTAGCCGGATTCCACCGGTTGCGCGCTGGCTTGAATTCCGCCTCTGCCTTGCGCCGTCGCGGCGGGAGGACCAGTATGGGCCGAGCCGCCGGCCCGTTCGGCGGTCCATCCGATTACGACGGGAAGGGAGGCGCTCCGCGGGGTGCGGGCGGTGGAGGAAGCGTCGTCGCCTGATGTGACGGTCTCGTGCCGGAACGCCTGGAAGGTCTACGGCCCCGATCCGGAGCGCATCGTGGGCTCCTCGGACGCCGACTTGCCGAGAGGCGAACTTCTCGAAAAGACCGGCTGCGTCGTCGCCGTTCGCGACGTCTCCTTCGAAGTTGCAACCGGGGAGGTCTTCGTCGTGATGGGCTTGTCGGGATCCGGCAAGTCCACGTTGGTACGCATGATCAACCGTATCCACGAGCCCACCGAGGGCGAAGTCCTGATAGACGGCGAAGACCTGCTCGAGGCCGGCAAGGAGAGGCTGCGCGACATCCGCCGCCAGAAGATAAGCATGGTGTTCCAGCACTTCGGGCTTCTGCCGCACCGCCGGATCGTCGAGAACGTCGCCTTCGGCCTGGAGATACAAGGAATGGACAAAGACGAGCGGACCGTCTCGGCAGGGGCGGTCCTGAACAAGGTCGGTCTCGAGGGGTGGGGCCAGTCCTTCCCGGACGAGCTTTCCGGCGGAATGCAACAGCGGGTTGGCCTTGCCCGCGCTCTTGCCAACGATCCCGAGATCCTGCTGTTCGACGAGCCGTTCAGCGCCCTCGATCCGCTGATCCGGCGCGACATGCAAGACGAGGTGCTGAAACTCCAGCGGGAAGTCCGAAAGACGATGATCTTCATCACCCACGACCTGGCAGAGGCGCTCAAGCTCGGTGACCGGATCGCGATCATGAAGGACGGACGGTTCGTCCAGGTGGACACGCCCGAGCGCGTGGTCAGCCACCCGGCGAACGACTACGTCGCGGATTTCATCCGAGATGTGCCGCGGGCGCACGTTCTGACCGCGCAGTCGATCATGCGGCCGGCGGACGGGTTGCAGGGCGACGGTCCGACTGTTTCCCCGGAGACGGTCGTCCAGGACCTGATCCCCATGGTCGCGCAGGCGGACCTGACGATTCGTGTCGTGGACAACGGCAACGTACTGGGCGTCGTGGACCGGGGCGCGGTCATGTCGGCACTCGTCGAGGAGCGCTAGGTGGCGGTAGCACCTCCCCGCGCCCGGCTGCCGGTGGCAACGGGCGAAGTCCCGTTGCTGCGGGCCGAACCGAGTCCTTGGCGTCGCAGGGCCGTATGGGCGGTGGCCGTCGTGGCCGTCATCTGGGCGGGACGGGCGATGTTCGCGCCCGGGTTCCCGCAACGATGGGTGGTCGACGTAACGGGATGGTTCGACGCGTTTCGGGATTGGGCGATCCTGAATCGCACTACGAGCCCGCTCTTCGTGTACTTCCTCACACCGATCGAGGACGCCGCAACCGCGGTGGTGACGTCGACGGTCACCCTTCTGGAACGAATGACCTGGACCGGCCTGGTCGTGACCGCCTCGGCGATCGCAGGATTGGTCGCGGGATGGCGCATGGCCGTTCTCACCTTCGCGGGAGTGCTGGCCTTCGGCGTGCTGGGCGTCTGGGAGGAGAGCCTAATCACGCTGGCCCTGGTGCTCGTCGCGGTGATAATCGCCCTCATCATCGGCATTCCGGTCGGCATCTGGGCCGGGCGCAGGCCCCGAGTCGAGAGAACTCTTCGGCCGATCCTCGACGCGTTGCAGACGATACCGGCCTACTCGTATCTTCTCCCCGCGGTGCTGCTGTTCGGCATCGGCGAGGCCCCCGCTTTGATCGCAACGATGGCGTTCGCGTTGCCCCCGGCAATCAGGCTGACGGCGCTCGGGATCCGAAACGTCCCGAAGACATCCTTGGAAGTCGCCGATGCATTCGGCTCCACGCCGAGGCAGTCCCTTCGCCTGGTTCAGGTGCCGCTGGCAAAGCACTCGATCATGCTGGGCGTCAACCAGACGATCATGATGGCTCTCGGGCTGGTCGTGATCGCGGCGTTCGTCGGCGCGGGCGGGCTCGGGCAATCCGTGCTCGACGGGTTGCAGCGGTTGAACGTCGGAGAGGCGTTGAACGGCGGCATCGCGATCGTCGTGATGGCCATCGTGCTCGATCGGGTGACGACCGCGTGGAGCCGTCGCGATCGCAAGCGGCTGCGGCCTCTGGTCGTGGCCGGGCGCACCCTGACGAGGCGGCGGGTGCTCATTGCTGCGGTGCTCGTGTCGGTCGCCGCGGTCGTCGTGGGGCGCCAGGTCCTGCAGCAGCAGGATTTCCCGGAGGGCTTGGAGGTGTCCGTGGCCACCCCCGCGAACGCCGTGGTCGAGTGGTCCCAGACGACCCTGGGCGGCGTCACCAGCGCAACCAGCGACTTCATGCTGATCTACCTATTGGACCCGCTCGAGCGCCTGGCCGTCGATCTGCCGTGGTGGGTAATCGGCGGAGGCGTCGCGCTCGCGGCCCTGCGGATGTCCGGCGGCCGGCTCGCGGTGGGGCTGTTCGCCTGCGTCGCCGCGCTCGGGTCGCTCGGCATGTGGAACTTCGCCATGGCGACTGTGAGCCAGGTCCTTGTGGCCGTCGCCATCACGATCGTCGTGGCGATCCCCCTGGGAATACTCGCCGCGAAGAGCGATGCATTCGAACGGGTATCGAAACCGATCCTCGACGCCATGCAGACGATGCCGGCGTTCGTGTACATCGTTCCGGTGTTGTTTCTGGTCGAGCCCGGCCGCGTTCCGGCGATCATCGCATCGTTCGTCTACGCGCTTCCGGTCGGAATCCGGCTGACGAACCTGGGGATCCGTCAGGTCCCGAATGAGATCGTGGAGGCGGCGAAGGCGTTCGGCGCGACCTCCTGGCAGGTGCTGCGCAAGGTGGAGCTGCCTTTGGCCAAGCCGTCGATTCTGCTCGGAATCAACCAGACGATTATGATGGTGCTCTCAGTCGTGATCATCGCGGGTTTGATAGGCGCTGCCGGACTCGGCCAGGAGGTCGTGTTCGCCCTGGGCAAGCAGCAGATCGGCCGGGGCGTGGTCGCCGGTGTCAGCATCCTGCTCCTCGCCATTGTCCTCGACCGGCTCACGCAGGCCATGGGCGCGGCGGCACGCACGATGCGGGGCCCCGTGGGGATCGGCATTGGGTGGTGGACCCGCGTAAAGGCGATCACAGTAGGAGCACCGGATAACGGTTAGGGAGAGAGGAGGAGGCATGAGAGCAGGAAAGTTGACGGGAGTTCTCGCGGTCCTCGCGACGCTCTCGGTGCTTGCCGCGGCATGCACCGACGTCAAGGAGAAATCCGGCGGAACTACGGCCGGCGGCGGAGGGGTAAACGCGGCGCAATGCACGGGCGACACGATCGTGCTCGCTGTGAATCCGTGGATCGGAGCCGAGGCGAACGCGATGGTGGCGAAGGTCCTGATGGAGGACCTGATGGGCTGCACGGTCAAGACCAGGGAGATCAGCGAATCCGGGCAGTTCCCTGCCATGGCGGACGGCGACGTGGATGCCACTCTCGAGGTGTGGCCTTCGGGACACGCCAAGGATCGCAAGGACTACATCGAGGGCGCCGGCACGGTGACGGACGGCGGCGAACTCGGGATCGTCGGCAACATCGGCTGGTTCACGCCGTCGTATGTGGTCGATCAGAACTCCGCTTACGCGACGTGGGAGGGATTCCAGGAGAACGCCGACGAGTTCGCCACCGCCGAGACGGGAGACAAAGGCCGGTTCCTTGGAGCCGACACCACCTACTCGATCTTCGACGAGCAGATAATCGAGAGCCTGAACCTTGACCTCGAGGTCGTCTACAGCGGGTCGGAGGCGGCGTCGCTGGCTGCTCTGGACAAGGCCGTCAAGAACGAGGATCCCATCCTGATGTACTGGTGGACGCCGCAGTGGGCCAACACCAAGTACGACCTCGTCGAGGTGGAGCTCCCCGCGTACACCGAGGAATGTGCGCAGATCGCCCTGAAGGATCCGCAAGCCAAGGGGTACAACTGCGACTACGCCGACGATGTGTTGTACAAGGCGTTCAGCGCCGAGCTCCAGACGAAGGATCCGGCAGCGTTCCAGTTCCTGTCGAACTTCAACTGGACCGAACAGGACCAGAACGAAGTCGCCCTCGCCTTGGAGGAGGGCGCGGATCCGGAGGATGCTGCACAGGATTGGATCGACGCCAATCCGAACGTGTGGCAAGCCTGGATGCCGGCGGCCTGATCAGTAGCTGAAGGGGAACTCGGGGACGGCCTGAGGGCCGTCCCCGTTTCCTTCTCGGAAGGGGATCGATGGCCGAACGGATGAAGATGTTCGTCGACGGCGAGTGGGTCGACGCCGAGGGCGGCGCGACGTTTGCCGCCACGAGCCCTTCGACCGGTGCGGTGATAACCGAGATCGCCGAAGGAACGCGGGGGGACGCTCAACGGGCGATCGACGCCGCGAACCGCGCTTGGCCGGCCTGGGCGGCGCTTTCGGCGTTCGACAGGTCTGCGGCGATGAGGCGTGTGGCCGAGGCCATCGACGAGCGCCGGGACGATCTGGCCCAGACGCTCTCCCTCGATCAGGGCAAGCCTCTTTTCGCGGAAGCGCGCGACGAGGTCGAGGAGTTCATCGCTTATTTCGACATGGCGGCGGCCGACGCGACGCGCGCCGAAGGCCTTATGCCACCCTCCGTCGACGCGGGGAAAAGGGTCCTTCTCTATCGCGTCCCCCGCGGTGTAGTGGGCGTCATCAGCCCCTGGAACTGGCCGTACACGATGCCCGGCGAGATCGTGGCGCCGGCGCTGGCCTACGGAAACGCGGTCGTCCTTGCTCCCGCCCCAACGACGAGCGTTTGCGCTGTGAAGATCGCCGAATGCATCGAAGCCGCAGACCTTCCTCCAGGCGTATTCAACCTGGTCACGGGGCCCGGCCCGGTCGTCGGAGACGAGATCGCGTCGAACCCCGGTACGCACGCGGTGGGATTCATCGGCTCGATCGCGACGGGGCACCGGGTGGCGGAGCGAGCGGCCGGCAAGGAAGTCCTGCTCGAGATGGGCGGAAACGGCCCTCTGGTCATCTGTGAGGACGCCGATCTCGACGCGGCCGTCAACGCTACATTGGAAGCCTGCTTCCTGAACGCCGGCCAGAGCTGCACCGCCGGCGAGCGGATCCTGGTCCACGAATCGGTGCACGATTCCTACGTCGGCAAACTGAACGCCGCGATCGCCGAGAAGATCCATCTCGGTGATCCTTTCGACGATTCGACGACTATGGGTCCGTTGAACAACGAGGGCGTGGCCGGCAAGACCGTGAGCCACGTGCAGGACGCACGCGGGCAGGGAGCGACTATCGTGACGGGCGGCGATCGCGCGACCCAGTTGGGAAGCGATCTGTTCGTCGAGGCGACGGTTATCGACGGCGTCACGGAGGACATGGCGATCGCGCGCGAGGAGACCTTCGGTCCCGTCGTGCCGATAACGACGATTCGCTCGGAAGAGGAGGCACTTCGGATAGTCGATGAATCGCCCTACGGTTTGCTTTCCGCGATCTTCACCGCCGACCTCGGCCGGGGGCTTCGCTTCGCCGAAGCTGTGCGAACCGGCTGGGTGAACGTCAACGAGGGAACGAACTACTGGGAATCGCACCTGCCGTTCGGCGGGCGCGCCGGATCGAAGAGCGGCGTCGGGCGCGTGGGCGGGCGGTTCTCGATGGAGAGACTCACCGAACTCAAGACCATTGTCATCAACACTTCCTGAGAGGGGGCAGTTAGTGGCCGTCGAGGAGAACCCGGGCATCCTGCTGTACACACGGATTCGAAAGTCACCGTACTTCTACGCGTCGAGGGAGCACGGGGTGAAGCGGTACAGCGTGTACAACCACACCTATCACCCCCGTCACTACGGGGATCCGGTGAAGGAATATTGGAGCCTGGTAAACGGCGTGACCCTTTGGGACGTCGGCGTGGAGAAGCAGGTTCAGATCAAGGGCCCGGACGCTTTCGATCTGACGAACATGATCGTCCCGCGCGATCTTCACAAATGCGCGGTGGATCAGTGCAAGTACGTGTTCATCACCGGCCCCGACGGCGGGATCCTCAACGATCCCGTCTTGCTCCGAGTCGCGGAAGATGAATTCTGGCTCTCGCTCGCCGACTCCGACGTGAACCTGTACGCGCTCGGGATCGCGACGGCCAAGGGGATGGACGTGACCGTGCGGGAGATCGACGTCGCGCCGGTCCAGATCCAGGGACCCAACGCGAAGAAGGTGCTGGTGGATTTGTTCGGCGACAAGATCCTGGACGTCCCCTACTACGGGCTGATGCATGGGGAACTCGACGGCATGGGCGTCGTGGTCTCCCGCACCGGCTACACGGGCGAGGTCGGTTACGAGATCTACCTGCGCGACGCCTCGAAGCACGGCAAGCAGCTTTGGAACCGTGTCCTCGAAGCGGGCCGGCCCCACGGGCTCGAGGTCATCGGGCCGTGCCACATACGCCGGATCGAGGGGGGGATCCTCTCGTTCGGAGCGGACATGTGGTACGAGAACAATCCCTTCGAGGTCGGCTACCACTACACATGGATGGTCGACCTCGATCAGGAGGCGGACTTCGTCGGCAAAGAAGCATTGCGCAGTATCAAGCAGGAGGGCGTCAAGCAGAAGCTGGTCGGCCTCGACATCGGAGGCGAACCGCTGGGCAGCTACATCGACAACGAGATGATCGACTTCTTCCCGATCCACTCCGGCGGACGGGAAGTGGGCAGGGTCACGTCGGCCTGCCACTCGCCGCGCCTCGAGAAGAACATCGGTTTCGGGATGCTTCCGATCGAGTTCACCGAACTGGGCACGGAACTCGAGGTGGACACGCCGAAGTCGGGCCGCGTCGGGGCGGTCGTCGTCGAGATGCCGCACTGGGACCCGACCAAGGAGATCCCGAAGCAGTAGGGGAGTCTTTGTGAGCGATCTGCCCAAACGGGCCGGCGCCGTCGTGATCGGCGCGGGGATAGTCGGCAACAGCATGGCCTATCACCTCGCGCTTCAGGACTGGAAGGACATCGTGCTTCTCGACAAGGGTCCGCTCCCGAACCCCGGGGGCTCGACCGGTCACGCTTCGAACTTCATCTACCTGGTCGATCATTCGAAGGAAATGACCGAGTTCACGTTGGACAGCGCCGAGCAATACAAGGAGCTGGGCGTCTTCACCGAGAGCGGTGGCGTGGAGGTCGCGCGCACCCCGGAACGCCTGGAGGAGTTCAAGCGACGGATCACATCCGCGAAGTCCTGGGGGATCGAGCCGGTCGAGCTGCTCACGCCGGCGGAGGTCAAGAAGCTCGTGCCGTTCCTGGACGACAGCGTGATCCTCGGCGGCTTCTATACGCCGGGCGTGGGTGTCGTTGACTCGCTTCGCGCCGGAACGCTGATGCGCGAGCGCGCACAGGAGATGGGTGCTTTAACGATCTCCGGCCAAACCGAGATCCTCGGCATTGACACCGAGGACGGCCGGATCACGGGTGTTCGAACCGACAAGGGGGATATCTCGACCGAAACAGTGGTCGTCGCGTGCGGCGTTTGGAGCCCGAGGATCGCCGCGATGGCCGGAGCATCGATTCCGCTAACGCCGGCGGTCCACCAGATGATCGACATCGGACCCGTCCCGATGTTCGAGGAGACGGTCGGGGAGATTGCGTATCCGATCGTTCGCGACGTCGATACGAACATGTACGAGCGACAGAACGGGAGCGACTTCGAGATCGGATCCTACGCTCACCGCACGATCCTCATGGACCCGGACGACATCCCCTCGATCGAATCCTCGGTTCTGTCGCCGACCGAGCTGCCGTTCACCCAGGAGGACTTCGAGCCTCAGATGGAACAGGCACTCGAGCTTTTCCCCGACATCGTGGGCGACGAACGAATCGGAATCCGCCATTCGATCAACGGCTTACTGTCGTTGACGCCGGACGGCGGACCGCTGCTCGGCGAATGCCCGGAGGTCAAGGGATTGTGGTCGGCGGCGGCCGTCTGGATCAAGGAAGCACCGGGAATCGCACGCGCGATCGCCGCTTGGATGACCGACGGACGCCCTGAGGTCGATCCTCACTCCGCCGACATCGCTCGCTTCTACGACTTCCAAAAGACGAGGAAACACATCCAGTCGCGCGCCGACGAGGGATACAACAAGACCTACGGGATCGTGCATCCGGCGGAGCAGTGGGAATCGAACCGCAAGGTGCGGCTCGGCCCGGCCTACTCACGCGAGGAGAATCTAGGTGCGGTCTTCTTCGAGGCGGCAGGCTGGGAACGCCCGATGTGGTACGAGTCGAACTCCGCCCTGCTCGACGAGTACGGAGACCGCGTTATGCCGCGCGAGGCCGAGTGGGAGTCGCGCTGGTGGTCGCCGCTGATCAATGCCGAGCACCTGGCCATGCGCGATCGCGGAGCGATGGTCGACCTCTCGGCGTTCGCGATCTTCGATGTGACCGGGCCCGGCGCGTTGAAGTACTTGCAGGGTATGGCGGTCAAACAGATGGACGTGCCCGACGGACGCGTCGTCTACACCCCGCTGTTGAATCCCGCCGCGGGAGTCAAGGCCGACCTCACGATCATGCGGCTCGGCCGGGACGAATTTCGCGTGGTAACCGGCGGAGCTTCGGGGATGGCCGACAAGAAATGGTTCACCGACCACCTGCCGGCCGACGGCTCGGCACAGCTCTTCGACGCGACCTCGGAGCTGACGGCGATCGGCGTGTGGGGACCGCAGGCGCGCGATCTGGTGGCGTCGGTCGCCGACGACGACGTCTCGAACGAGGGATTTCCGTTCGCGACTTGCCGTTCGATCTCCATCGACACCCTGCGGGTTCTCGCATCGCGAATCTCTTACGTCGGCGAGCTGGGCTGGGAGTTGTACCTGCCGATGGAACAAGGCGCCCGCCTCTGGGACGTCCTTTGGGAAGCGGGGCACCCGCACGGGGTGGTGGCGGCCGGCATCGGCGTCTACGGCACTACCGCGCGTCTCGAGAAGAGCTACCGCGCGCACGGCAACGAATTGGAACTCGAATACGACTTGGTGGAAGCGGGGATGGCCGGTTCCAAAGTCAAAGATGACGACTTCATCGGGCGCGAGGAATACATGAAACAGCGCGCCGGCGAACCGGCTGCCGTCCTTTGCTCGCTGACGGTGGACGACAACACGTCGTCGACGGGCGTCAAGCGCTACATGATGGGCAACGAGCCTGTGCTCACGCCGGACGGCGAACCGCTGGAGGATTCGAAGGGCAGGCGCTCCTACGTCACCAGCGCCGGATCGGGACCATCGCTCGGGAAGCACATCCTGATGTCGTACCTTCCCCCGGGACAGGCGAAGATCGGAACGAAGCTCGCCGTCGAGTACTTCGGAGAGCAGTATCCGGCGACGGTCGCGGCCAACGACGCCACGCCGCTCTTCGACCCGGAGAATTCGCGCATCAAGTCGTGAACATCCTCGTCTGCGTCAAACGAGTGCCGGCTACAGGCGGGCGAATCACGCTCACTCCCGACGAACAGGACTTAGACACGCGTTTCCTCGGATTCACCATCAGCCCGCACGAGGAGTGCGCGGTAGAGGAGGCCGTGCGGCTGATCGAGGCTCACGGCGGAACCTCGAAGGTGCTGACGCTCGGGCCGCCCGAGGCGGAGGAACAGCTCCGCGATGCCCTGGCCGTTGGAATCGAGCGCGCGATCCTGCTGGATTCCGGCGGACACGAGTGGGATCCGGGCGCAACGGCCGCGGCGATCGTGGAGGCCGTCCGGGCGAGCGCCGAGCCGTTCGACTTGCTGCTTTTCGGGAACGAATCGGCCGATTCCGGCAACTATCAGGTCGGGGTCCGAGTCGCGCACGCGCTGGGGCTGCCGATGGTCACCGGCGTGAAGCACCTGGAGCTGGAAGACGGCGAGGCCGTCGCCAGGCGCGAGGCCGCCGGCGGCTGGGAGGTCTACCGCGTGCCCCTGCCGGCAGTCGTCACGGTCAGGGAAGGCATCAACCTGCCGCGGTACCCCTCGGTACCGGGCCGGCTGAAGGCGAAGAAGAAGGAACTCGAACGCCGCGAGCCGAAGTTCGAGGGAAACACGCTCGAAATGATCCGGTTGAAGCTTCCGCCGGGAAGCGACAAGCAGGTCGACATCCTCGGCACGGGGCCCGATGCCGCGCCGAAAGTCGTCGAGGTCCTGAAAAGGATAGGCGTGGCGTGAGTTCCGTCCTGGTCCTAGCCGAGCACGACCGCGGAAACTTGGACGAGCTTTCCTTGGAGGCGCTCACGTTCGGCCGGGATTTGTCCGAGCAGATGGGTGTTCCGCTGCACGCGGTGATCGCGGGTGAGGCCGGCCGGGCGATCGCCGAGGGCTTGGGCGAGTACGGAGTCTCCACCGTTCATCTCGCGGAGCACGATTCGCTTGACGACTACGCGCCCGGGGGTTGGGCGCAAGCGATGGTCGAATTGATCGGGCGGCTGGAGCCTCAGATAGTCGTGGCGTCGGGGAGCGATCGCGGGAGCGAGGTGATGGCGCATGCGGCCGCCACGATGGGATTGCCGCTGGCCGCCAACTGCATCGAGGTCACGCCGGGCGAGCCCCTCCAGCTGACGCGGACCCGCTGGGGAGGAAGTCTTCTCGAGGAATCGAAGGTGTCGGGTTCCGTGACGCTGCTCACGATGTCTCCGCACGCGGTCCGGGCCGAGAGGGCCGCGGCGCCGGCCGAGGCTGCCGTCGATTCGTTCACCCCGGAGTTATCCGCCGACGATCTGCGCGTTCGAGTCGTCAGTCGGGTCGCTCCGGAAGCCGGGAAAGTCGCGCTGCCCGACGCGAAGGTGGTCGTGGGCGGTGGCCGCGGCGTCGGTGGAGCCGATGGTTTCGCCGCGCTCGAGGAACTGGCCGGGTTGCTCGGAGGCGCGGTGGGCTGCTCGCGAGTCGTGACGAGCGCGGGATGGAGGCCGCACACCGACCAGGTCGGCCAGACCGGCACTCGAATTGCGCCCGACGTGTACATCGCCTGTGGGATAAGCGGCGCGATCCAGCACATGGTCGGTTGCAAGGCGGCCAAGAAGATCATCGCGATCAACACCGATCGCGACGCGCCGATAGTGCAGCAGGCGGACTACGCATTGATCGGCGACCTGCATCAGATCCTGCCGGCGCTGATCGCGGAGCTGCGTAAGGGGTCTTAGGGGCGGGAGCGGCTAGTGGTCGCTGTTGCCGTGTGATTCGCCCGACTGGCCGTTGCCGTTCGAGTTGCCGTTGTTGCTGTGGCTTCCGCTGTTACCGGGCGAGCTGCTCGAACCCGGGCTCGAACTGCTCGAGCTGCTGGGCCCACCGTTCCCGCCGCCGTTTCCACCGGCGTTGCTGTGACCACCGCTGTTGCCCGGAGAACCGCCGCCGCCTCCCCCGTTGCCGTTCCCGTTGCCGTTGTTGCCGTCGCCGTGACGTCCGCTATTACCGGTTCCGTGATGTCCGTTGCTTCCATGCCCGTTTCCCGGACCGGGTGGCTCGGGAGTCGGCGGACCGGGTGGTTCAGGTGGCGGCGGGCCCGGAGGCTCCGGCGGTCCTCCACCTGGTCCTCCTCCACCTGGTCCTCCTCCACCTGGTCCTCCTCCACCTGGTCCTCCTCCGCCCGATCCTCTGCCGCCGGGGGCACGGCCGGTTTGGCCGCCGCCGGCAACAAGTACCGAGCCGCCGACGGGACCGACGAATGTGGGACTTGCCGTCGGCGACGTCGAGGGTGCCGGCGTGGGCAAGCCTTGGTTCGAAGGATTCTGCGGCCCCGACGGGCCCTCAGGTCCGGGTGACGGGTTATTCGTCCCCGCCACCGTCGGATGATCGGGGGCGATCGCAAATGGAGGAGGCGGCTCTGCCAACGCGACCGAGTTGCCCGTCTCTGTCGCCGGTTCCAAAGGTGTTTGGAGCGCGACCGCTCCGACGATGATCACGAGCGACGCCGCCAAGGCAAACACGGTTTCCAACCGGCGAGACGGCATCCTCGCCGGCTTTGCTGCTGCGGCCCGTCGCTGCCGTCTCTTCGCGGAAGGCGCGGCGGCGGCGGCTTGCGGCACGGGTTCCGCCTCCGGTATCAGTACGGGTTCCTCGACCAAAGGGACGACTGCCAGTGGAATCGCCGGCGCGTGGTAAACGCGTGCGGCTTGGTGAACTGCCGGCGGGAGATCCTCCGCCACGCGGAACGGCTCCACTTGTTGGTCTGCACCCGAGCCGACGACTCCTTGCGGCCACACAACTACGGTTCCTGCTTGCGGCGCCCAGTCGCGCGTTGCCAGGACGGTCTGCGCGCTCATCTCCGCGTCGAACACGATTACTTGGGGAACGGTTGCTCCGAGAACGCTTTCGAGCTCCTCATGATTCGACGCGCGGCCCACGACGTCGAATCCCTCGGCTTTGAGAATGGAAGTAAGTGACCGCCCGCCGGCGTCGGCGGATTCGGCCACGACTACACGCACGCCCCGCGTCTCACTCAATGGGGGCTTTTCCTTGGATCTCTTTCAACAAACTTGTCCCCCGGCGCTTCTGAGCGCCGCAGCGACCATCCTTCTCCCGCCTAGGTGCGAGATCAAGGTGTGTCGCACTAGCAAGGGGCCCCGGATCGTGCCTCGCCCGCATCCTACAGACGAGCTGGAGCCCATCAACCTTAGGCATCGTCAAAATTAGGTATTTCCTTGAGTCCTGAGGAGCAGCGCGTGCCTGGAAGTCTAGCCGCCGCAGCCGCGTCCGGCCGCGTTTTCCTTCAGGTGCGAAAGAGCGTTGGGAAGCCCCGGGTTGTCCGGCATCGCGACGATCCTCTTCTCGATCCCGGCGATCGCGTTGCCGAGGCCGTTGCATCCCGGGGTGTCGGGCCTGCCTTCGGTGTCGGGCTTGCCGCCGCCTTGGCCGGCTTCGTCCTCGAGAGGCGGAACCTCGGGCACGACCTCCGGCGGAACCTCGGGCACGACCTCCGGCGGAACCTCGGGCACGACCTCCGGCGGAACCTCGGGCACGACCTCCGGCGGCGCCGTGATATCGGGCGTCGGAGGCGTCGTGGTCGTTGGGGGATCGGCTTCACCGGGAACGGTGCCCGGCGTCGGAACCGTCGCCGGGGGCATGCTCGCGCTTTCGGGTCCGGACGGCGCCGAATTGGCGATGCTGGCTACCGCCCCCAGCAGACCCACCGTCGCGACGATGAGCGCCAATGTCCTCGGCAGCCTCACGTTCATGTTATCGGCTTCTCGAACTCTTTTCTGAAGCCCCCTCAGGTCCGTGTTTAACTAGCCACATCGTCGATGTTCTCCACGTCGCGAACGCGGAATCCCGAGATCACCTTCACATCCGGGTTCGCCGCCCGCGCCTGTTTCGCCGCCGCGGAGACGAATTCGCGATACTCCTCCGGTCCCGATTGGCGAGTCTGCGCCTGAATCTCGAGGACGTCGGCGTACGTTGCGGCGGCGCCGGCGATGTTGCACCGCAGATACGATTCGTACTCGGCCTCGTCGGCAGACTTGGTGCAGGACGCGCCCTCCACGCTGGCAAGCGTCAGTCCCGGTGTGATGACGACTTCGAAGCCGCGCTTGCGTGCAAGGGTGGAGAAACTCCTCATCGCCGTCTCGGGGTCTTGCTGTTCCTCTGTAGGTGTCGCGGCCCACGACTCGGGGTCGTACAGGGCTGCCTGTACGCCGGGAAGAGAACCGCCCTGTTCACGGACGTCTTGCTCGAATTCCGCGGCGCTCGCCCAGTAAGCGGTTCGAGCGGAGGAGGACGCTCACGGCCATGTGTTGGCGGTTTCGATTACGTAGGAGTCGGGAACGTTGAAGAAGGGACCCGACAGTTGAGGATCGACCTGCTCGATCCCGTCGACGTTGATGCGTGTACCGATCCGGATCTGGCCGAACGGTGCGCTGTTGCTCGTCGCGGGAGCGGCGTCGTCGGGGCAGGGCGGAGCCTGCCGGCTGCAGGCGACGAGCATCGCGAGTGGCACGCACGGAAGAGCGAGCCTTGCCCTCGACGCCACTAGAGACGTATGGCTTTGCTCTCTAGAGGCGGCGTTCCGGTGCCGGGGGCGGTGGCGCCGAGAAGTCCATCGGGTGGATGTCCTCGACGTTGGACCGGAACCACGCGTCGGTCTCGTGCTCAGAAGTTGCCAGCTTCCCGAGAAACTCCCTGTCCCCCGGCCCGTCTATCACGACGACCACCAAGTGGCTGCCGTCGGGGTTCTGCTGCAGCCAGGCCGCATGTGTGGTCAACCCGTGACGTTTGTTCAGGTCGTCGAAGTCGGCCTTGCGCGGCCCTGTCATTTCATCGGCCCAGCTCTTCCAGGCCTCTGTTTTGCCGGGCTTGATCGGAACAGCGAATGCCTCCATGTATATCTCCCTTCGGTCGGTTGATCGGACCACCAAGCCTAGAGGACGCACCGCGCTTGGGCAAAACCGCCTCGTTTGCTCCCACGTAGTGCGCCGTGCTTGACTGAGGCTCCGCGGCGAGGGGAGGCGTCATGGGCGACGAGGATCTCTTCAAGAGAACCTGCAAGTCCTGCGGAAACACATGGATGGTGCCGGGCGCGGCGAAAAACCCGAAGAGTTCCCCCGACTTTGCGGGCATGCCACCGATGGTGATTCAGCAGTTCGAGAAGCAGTTCGGTACGTGCCCCAGTTGCAGCTCGCAGAATAACTTCACCGAGGCAAAGGTCTAGCAGGAACCGTGCGCCGATGCGTGTTGGGAGGCCCAGTGCGCCGTGACGTTCTCATGCAAGAGGTGCGCCGGATGATCGATCAAGTGATTTTCCTCCGCGGCCGGCGCGGTCTCTTCGGCGCCTCGTGAATTCGCAATCCGGCGTGCCTTGCCATGACGTCGAAGTCGGAGTCGTTGTGCAGAACGGCCGAATCCGTTCGGATCGCAGGTGCCGCCACCAGGCAATCGTTCAAACTGCGAAGGGCGTGTCCGGCTTCGCGACAGGCGCGGTAGATCCATGCCGCGAGTTCAGCATCGTCTAGGCCCGCATAGGGGATCAACGGAAGGGCGAAGAGCCGCTCCCGAAGCCTGAGTAGGTCGGGCCCTGCGCCTGCCCCCGCGAGAAGTTCGAATATCACCTGTTCCGTGATCGCTACGTCTTCTCCTTCGTCGATAAGGCGCCGCAACTCCAGATGCACGGGGTGCCCGGATTGCCGGAGGAACTCCACCCAAGCGGAAGTGTCCGGCAGGATCACAGATCGGCGGGTGCCGAGCGACGAAGCGTCTTCAGGTTGCCCGGCCACCCCATTCCCTCGAGTACGAGGATGTCGCGAGGGGAGCGGTCGCCGCCGACTCTGCGAAGCGCATAGTCGATCGCATCCCGCTTAGTCGCGAGCCCGTAGAGCTTCATCACGCGCTCGATCAGTTCGTCGTCGACGACAACGTTCAGCCTGCCCACATCCCGATGATACACCTGGATACACATTGATACACATCCCTGAGAGGGGTGATCATGGCGAACGTTATCCCTCGCCTAGGACAGAGGGAACGGGCCGGCGCCTATGGGGTCGTATTCGGAAAGCTCGAACAGCCCCGGATACGAGACGACGATCGAGCCGGCGACCCATATGTCCCCCGACCAGCCGGAATCGAGGCTCGTGTAACGCCATCGCGTCGCCTCGAAACGGCCGACCGGTGTTTCGGCCACGCCGTCGTCCGCGCGTTCGTATCGCTGCTTTACGGTGCGCACCTCCAGGGTGAACGGCTCGATCCAGGTCACGTCCAGGTCGGCTTGCGACAGGCCCTCGGCGGCCAGACGATTCGCCGTCGCGGCGTTGAACGCGGGGGAGAAGTAGTCGAAATCGGCGACGTCGGCGAGCTGCAATCCGTCCCCGTCGCGAGCGCCGGCCAACCCGGAGCCCGAGCGCTGCAGGATCAAGTGGTGCGCTCCGGTCTCGATTCGAACCCGGACAGGCCGCCACTCGGCGTCGACGGAAAGGTCCACGACCTCCTCGTGTGGCGCCGGGTCGGACGTTCGGACCGTCGAGAAATAGCGCGAACCGGCGATCCCGGGCGCGGTGCGGAATTCCTCGGTGCCAAGTTCCCGCCCGGAACCGTCGAAGACCTTGTACGTGCCTGCGGGCATCGGCCGATCCTAGTCCTCAGGCGCAGAGGGAGGAATCCAGAGCCCTTTGGGTAGGTTGTATCTATAGGAAGGCTTCAACGGAGGGCACAGCCATGGCCGACACGAACGATTTCAACGAAGAAGTGATCAAGGAGTTCCGCGCCCGTGGTGGGGAGGTGGGCGGCCCGTTCGAGGGCAGGCCCCTTTTGTTGCTCACGACCAAGGGACGCAGGACCGGCGGGGATCACACCGTGCCGGTCATGTACCGGCGGGAGGGCGACAACGTCTACGTTTTCGCGTCGAAGGGCGGTGCGCCCACCCATCCGGACTGGTATCGGAACCTCGAGGAAAATCCGCGGGTCGTGGTGGAGATGGGAAACGACAAGTTCGAAGCCGACGCTTATCCCATCTCGTCGAGAGAGGAGCGCGACCAGGTCTTCGCGCGCCAGGCCAAGGAGTATCCGCAATTCGGTGAGTATCAGGCCGGCACCGAGCGCATCATCCCCGTGGTCGTACTCAAGCCCGTTTCTTCCGACGAGCGGGTGCCCGCCGAGCGTTCGGCGTGAGACGTAGGCTGGGTTCGATGGATGAGGAGCGATTCGAAGAGTTGGTTGCGGAGGCGCTCGATTCGCTTCCCAAGTGGGTGCACGAGCGGCTCGAGAACGTAGACGTCTTGATCGAGGATCGCCCGCCCAAGGGCGAACCCGGCTTGCTGGGTCACTACCACGGCATCCCGCTGACGGAACGCGGCCACGGTTACTTCGGCGTGCTGCCCGATACGATCACGCTTTACCGCAGCACGATCACCCGCCGCGCGAAATCAGACGACGAGATCAAGGAGTCGGTCGCGCACACGGTCGAACACGAGGTGGCGCATTTCTTCGGAATCTCCGACGAACGCCTGCGCGAGATGGATGCCTACTAGCGCTGCTTGACTGCAGGAGCAACAGCTAGTCCCGCACGAAGACCCGCCTTCGCGAGGTCACGGTCCCATGTCGCCAGGAGTGTTTCATCGGCTCGCGCCTCGATCGCCGTGACGAGGTGCACGGCATCCTCGCCGCGCAATGCGAACTTCCTGGCAAGGTTGCCCGCGGAACGTGCGAGCGGCTCGGACACGGCGACGACCACAAGCGATTCCCACCGGTCGTCGAGGGCGCTAATGGCAGTCCGTTCCGCCCGAGCTGTCACTCGATCCGACCGGCGCGCGGCTGCAAGGGCTGCACGCGTCTCCGGGTAGGCGAGCGTGCTTGCGAACCGGCCGTCCGCCTCTTCCCAAAGTCGATGCGCGACATCGGAAGCTTCTTCATCAACGAGGAGCTTTACGATGGCGGAGCTGTCCAGCGCCAGGTTCACCGCCGCTCGATCAATTCGGAAACCGAGCCGGTCGCGCGAACGGTGGGGTAGGCGCGGGATGGCTTGGCGCCGGCGCCCGGCCGCCGCGCGACACCTTCGGCGATAAGCCGCTCGAGGCCCTCGCCCAGTCCGACGATACGCGCCACGGGCTGTCCTCGATCTGTGATCAGGATCTCCTCCCCGTCTCGCGCGCGCTCGACGTAGTCACCGATGTTTTCGCGGAGTTCGCGAAGCCCCACTTCATGTGTACTCTTCATCACCTCCAAGTGTACTTGCCCTTCTGCACGCGATCAACTTATACGTAGGCAGTGACATAGACGCGCGCGCACTAGGCGAACGCCAGGCTTTAACCTGAGACGGATGGCAACGCGCGAGGAGCTGAAGGCGGAGATCGTTCGAATCGCGAACGAGCACGGCCACGAGCTGGGCCCGTGGCTCGACGTCGGCCACGCCGCGCAGGTCGGGTGCTTGCAGTGCGACAGGTACGCGTTCGTCGAAGTGATGCCGGAGCCGGGGAAACTGCACGCGGAAGCCTTCGAGGCCGACTGTCCATCGAAGCCGCAGCGCCCGGTCTGAGCACGCGCGAGGCGAACGGGGCGCGTCCACCATATGGTAAGAATTGCTTACCATATGGTAAGGTTTCTTACCAATGAGACTGGATAGATCCCTCGACGACCTGTTCCGAAGCGCAAGTTACGTGCGCGTGCTGCGCGCCCTTTTTGAGCTGCCTGAGGGCTTCGCTACCAGCGCACGGGATATCGCACGCCGAGCGGGCGTCTCGCACCCCACGGCGTCGGGCGCGCTTGCCTCATTTTCCGAGCAAGGGGTTGTGCTCAAAAGGAGGGCTGCTCGTGGCGATCAGTTCGAGCTGAATCGAGATCACATCGCGGTTGGGGAGATGGAGGGAGTCTTCGAGTGGGAGCGAAAGGTTCTCGGCGAACTCGTCGCATTTCTCGGCAAGAGACTCAAGAGGAAAATTCCGGGGGTGCGGGAGGCCTTCCTCTTCGGGAGCGTCGCGCGCTCGGAGATGAAAGCTGACAGCGATATCGATCTGGCGCTCATTTGCACAAAAACTGGTGCTTCGCGCGCCGAGGATGCCTTGGAAGACCTGGCCGGTGAAGTCAGAGCGCGGTTTGGAAACCGCCTCAATACGATCGTCGCAACCGAGCCGCTTCGAACGATAGTCCGCACAGCCCCCGGCCCTCGACGCCGGCTATGGGAGCGAATCAGAGACGAGGGACTTCCCGTCATCGCCGAAAGGCGGAGCGCCTAGATGGCTCGGGGCCCCAAGACTGTTGAGACTTCTCGCTCCGAGGCGAATTCCTATCTGGAGAAAGCCGGGCAGTTCCTCAATGAGGCCGGTTCCGCACTCGACGCTTCTCGGAATGACGCAGTGATGCTCAATGCCATCCATGCTGCAATCAGCGCCGCCGATGCAGTCTCCGTTGCATTGGCCGGGAGGCGCTCCGCTGACCCGAATCATCAGCGAACGGCGGATCTCCTGGAACAGGTTGCCGGAGCCTCGCCGGAGATCAAACAGCGGGCCAAGCAGCTACGGACTCTGCTGGCCAAGAAGAACGTCGTCGAGTACGAGTCGAGGCGGGCGACCGCGAAGGAGGCGCGGGAAGCACTCGAGCGAGCCAAGAGACTCTTTGATTGGTCGGAGCAGACTGTGCATCGCGCGCGGCCTCAGTCCTCGTAGCCGGCCCATGGATTTCGCCGCTATGACTGGAGTGCAGCGGTCAGGCGTTGGATCGGGCCGCGGAGGCCGAGGTCTTCGACCAGAGCCTTGAGCGTTTCCTCGTCGCTTTCGCCGGTCCAGCGGTCGAGTTCGGCGCCGGCGTTCGGCGGCACCAGCTTTCGCATCGTTTCGATGTAGCCGGCCGATTCGAGCAGGCGCGCCTTCAGCGCCGGTTTTCCCTTGAGCGGGCCGGGTGTTTTGATCGTGTCCCGCGCGGCGTCCTCGAGGATCTCGTCGAGCGAACCGTAGGCCTTGATAAGCGCGAGCGCGGTCTTCTCGCCGACTCCTTTGACGCCGGGCAGCCCGTCGCTCGGGTCGCCGCGCAGGATCGCGAAGTCGCCGTATCGCTGCGGCGCCATGCCGTACTTCTCCTGCACGGCGGCCTCGTCGAACTCGTGAAGCTCGCTCACGCCGCGCACCGTATAGAGGAGTTTGGTCGTAGGGTCGCGAACAAGCTGGATCAGGTCGCGGTCGCCGCTCACCATCTCGATCCGGTCTTCGGCGGTGGCTTGCGCGGCCAGCGCAGCGATCGCGTCCTCGGCTTCCCACCCGGGAGCTTGAGCCTGGTCGAAGCCGGCCAGGTCGAGCACCGTGCGGAGCATCTCGAACTGGGCGGTCAAAACCGGCGGCTCGTCGGGCCGCGCGGCTTTGTACCCCGCGTACATGTCGGTGCGCGCGACCGGGCGCCACTCGTGGTCGTAGCAGTGGATGACCTCGTCGGGTCCGCGGTCGCGGGCGAGGCGGGCCGTCCAGTCGAGATAGCCGTGAACGGCGCCGACCGGCCGCCCGTCGCGCGTGTTGACGGTGTCGCCCATCGCGAAGTAAGCGCGATACATGAGGGAGGAAACGTCTAAGAGCAACCTACGGGTCACCCGTCGACCTTACTTCGTCGTCGGTGGGGTCGCGCCGACGCATGATCGCCCGAAGTTTCAGAATGAGAACGAGCCCAATGAACAGCCCGCACGTCAGCCCGATTTTGCCGTACCGGTAGTAGTTCTGGAGGCCACCCGACCCGAAGTTCTTCCATCCGGTGATGAAGCCCACAACTCCACAGGCGATCACCACGATGGTGAAGAGGAGAATGCGAAGCCCCTGTCTCACATCGGCAAGCTAACGGATTGCTGTTGCGTGCTCGTTGCAGCGTTGTGACGTTTTGTTGGGGGCACTCGGCAATATCGGGAGCTAGTTCTGCAGGATCTGCTGCACCCGCTGGTGCGAGAGCCCCAGCAGGTCCGCGACATCACGTCGCGACATGCCGTAGCGGCGGGACAGGTTCGAAGCGACGCTTGATGCAACGCGTCCGGCTTCTTTCGAGGCGGCCTCACTCCGCGCTCTGGCCCCAGAGACGCGGCGAAGTTCCCCGCGCACCTCGGATGGAAGCCGGACGGTGAATCGGAGGTCGGCTCGGTCCGCGTCGTCGACCCACAGCGCAAGGGCTTCGCGAATACGGTTGCGTGCCTGTCTGAGCGAGCGGCCGAAGGTGTGGCAGCCGCGAATCTTCGGGACGCGTGCGATCCAGGCGCCGGTCTCGTCGCGCTCCACGACCACTTCGTAGGTCACTTCAGCCACTTCCTCCCGAGAAGGCGCCTGCCGGTCATGATCCCACCTCATTCACCGACTGTCTAGTCCACTAGCCACTTGGAGGGATCTCGAATCACCCTAGCGCCTGGCAGTGACAGAAACAGCGATCCGCCCTGGCTCCTGCTCCCTGAGCGAATGGGCTAAGGTCGCCTCTCGCGATCGGGGGGATTCGTGAGCGAGGAAGCCGCTGGCGTCGTAACCGATGGGCGGGACTCACGTCGATCGGAATCTCTCAAGCGGCTCGGAATCGGTCTCGCGTTCTTGGGCGCTGCTTTAACGGTGGTCGGAGCGTTCGCCCCGTGGCTAATCGGCCGGTTCTGGGCACTGACAATCGGCGTGAATGGACTTCAGGCCGGCGACGGCGCATTCCTTCTTGTTCTCGCCCTGAGCGCGGGTCTGCTCGCCGGGCTCTGGACCTTCAGCCGGGATTCGACCGCTGTCACGGGAGCGGTGACCATTGCCGCGGGCATCGGAATGGCCGTTATCGGTGTGTTCGACCTTACGAAAATCAACGACGGAATCGCGGATCTGTTCGCTCTGCTCAACTCCCTCTACACGGATGCGGACGAGACTGTGCGGGATTTGCTGATCGTCCAAGTCGGTGCTGGGGTATGGCTTGTCATCGCCGGAGCGGTTGCCTCGATCGCCGGGGGCGCCGTCTTGCTTGTGTCGGCCGGAGAAGGAGGGCTTGGTCCGCGAGGCGCGCGGCACGTTGCCGTTGCCTGCGCCATCGTCGCCGGTCTGGTCGTCGCAGCACTGTTGACAGGAATGTCCTTCAGGCTCGATTTTGAGGATCCGTTTGCTGCGGCCAGGGAAAGGGCGATAGATCGCGGGGCGCAGTCCAACCTTCGGAACGCCATGGCGGCGGCCAAGACCTACTTCACTGATGGGGACACATACACCGGCTTCGATCCGGAGGTTGCAAGCAAAATCGAACCATCTCTGAACTGGGTGGGCAATGATCCGGCGGGTTCGGGAAACGTCGTAAGCATCAACCTGGCGGAGGGGGATTACGTCGTGATGAGTACGAGGGCACCTTCAGGCCATACGTTCTGCATCGCCGACGACGCAGCCGGTGCGGGCACAACTTACGGAGAGCGCGACGCCGTCGATGCCACTCTTCCTTCGGACTGTGGTACGGCCAGGTTATGGTCGGATCCCTAGAAGGATTCCTGAATCGGGAGGCCCTGAATGGCTGAAGAGGTGCGTTTGATCCGGCCGGGGGAACGCGTGGCCGACCCGCCGCTGCCCGGGATGATCCGCGAGACGGCGGTCGCGACGGACGGGATGTGGGCCGGGCTCGCGCGCACGCGTCCCGAGATGGATTCGGGCTGGCATCACCACGGGGACTACGAATCGGCGATCTATGTGGTCTCGGGGGCGCTGTGGATGCACTTCGGCGCGGAGGGCGAGGAGACGCTCGACGCCGAGCCTGGCGACTTCATCTTCGTGGCGCGCGGCGCCGTCCACCGCGAGACCAACCCGACCGGTGAGGAGTCCGAGATCGTAGTGGTGCGCGCCGGCTTCGGCCAGCCGGTGTTCAACGTCGACGGTCCGGGTCCCACTGCCGGTTAGCAACCGGCTGAGATGTCCCAGTTGCCCTGTAAGCTAAAGTTCCCCCTTACAATGTTGTCATTGTATAAGGGGAGTGTTATTCTCGATGAGATGGACGGTCGAGTACACGGATCAGTTCGAGGCATGGTGGCAGAACCTCACCGAGGAGGAGCAGGACTCGATCATTGCGGCTGTCGACCTTCTCGAGGAAGAGGGACCGGCGCTCGGGCGCCCGATAGCCGACACCCTTACGACCTCGCGCCACGCCAACATGAAGGAGCTGCGGCCGCCTGGAGGAAGCATCCGGATCCTGTTCGCCTTCGACCCGCGCAGAACCGCCATCCTGTTGATAGGCGGCGACAAGACCGGGCTATGGAAGGAGTGGTACGAGCGGATGGTGCCGATCGCGGATGACTTGTACGACGAGTACCTCGAGGAACTGAGGCGGGAGGGAGAAATCGAATGAGCGGGCACAAGCCTTTCAAGGTTCTCCGCGACCGGGCCGTTGCCGACCCGAAGCGGCGAAACCGGATAGAGCGATATCGGCGCCAGATGCTCGCCGCGATCGCCCTAGGTGAACTGCGGGAGAGCAAGGCCGTCACCCAGCGGGAACTTGCAGAGAAGATCGGCGTCACTCAGGCGAATGTGTCCCGCATCGAGCACGAGGACGATGTCCACATCTCGACTCTCCAGAGCTACATCGAGGCACTGGGCGGGAAGCTACAGATCCGCGCCGTGTTTCCCGATGAAGTGGTCGACGTCCATCTGGAATCGGACGCCGGTTAACGGTCGACGGCGGGGGATGTGGCCGGAGAAGACGTTCCGGCAACGAAGTGTCCGGGAGGCGAGGCCCGTTCTCCCCGCGCGGATTCCGGATCCTAGGCGGAGACGAGTTCGCGAGTACGATTCGCGCCGGGTCCGCTCTCGAAGCCCACGACAAGCGCAGAGTGTCTTCGCCTATGTCCATGCGGGGCCTATTCTTGGAGTGCGCGGCGCGCGGGGGGGAGGGAATGAATGAGCGGCGAAGAAACACGCGAGGATGTTCCGCTTACGGATGATGAGGTCCGGGAGAGGATGATGGCCGACCCGGACATCCGCGCAAGAGTTCTCAGAACGTTGGAGGAGAGCCGCCGCCGTAGCAGGGGCTCATCGAAGCCGGTCACTGCGGAGGAGCTAGAGGAATTCCTCCGTGAGCACGGCTGAGTCCTGGCGCTCAATGTCGAGGAGCGTCTGATCAATGTGTTGGGCATCGGACCGGATTTCTGGCCCGACGCTAGGTTTTCGCGTATTCCTCTGCGGTCTTTGTCTGGAACTCGAGCGCGACGAACGGCTCGTCGCCGACCACCCACGCATCGTGTCCGGGGTGCGCCACGTACGCGTCCCCGGGTCCGACGTCGATCTCCGAGCCGTCGTCGGTGACCACGTGGAGCATGCCGGAGATGCCGTAGCCGAGGTGGTCCTTCTGGCAGTGGTCCGTCCCGGCGATGGGCTTCATGTCGGTGCTCCAGCGCCAGCCCGGTTGCATCGTGAACTTCGCCACCGAGGCCGTGTCGAATTGCAGGACCTCGAGCGTCCCCTGACCGATCGGGCGGGTCTCGTCGGCGGACTCGAAGGGCTTGCTCGCAGCGGTCATTTGGATCCCCTTTCGACGATGAATGCCAAGTCTGCCGCCTGTGTGAGCAGCGGCGCAAGTCGCCGACACGTTCAGGCCGATTCCTTGCCCCTGGCAGGCCGGCCCGGCTTTCGTTTCCACTCCGCGACGAATCTCTCGAGCGTCGGCAATCTCCAGACGGGCCCCGCGGCCAGTTCCGCCACGGGCTCGGGGAAACCGGGACGGTCCCTCAGCTCGGAGACCCTCTGCTTCGACACGCCGAGCAGGGACGCGACTTCGGCAACGCCGGCCAGCTCGTCGGGCGCCAGTTCTAACCACCGTTCCTGGAAGGTCTCGCTCATGACGTCCAAGCGCTCGATGCCTTCGTGCGCCACGCCGAGCTTGTCGAGCGCGGCGAGGAAGTAGCCGGCGCCCGTCTCTGCGGCGCGCCACGGCTCGGGTTCGCCGAGGAGGATGCCGAAGGTCGCCTGCGGTCCGCCCACGAGTCCGCCCGTTCCGACTGCGGGCCCGTCGGCTCCCTGAGCGGCGAGCACATCGGCGAGGTCGGCGAGGAGGGCGGTATCGGTAAGGGGCCTGCCACCGGCTTCGATCGACACGCTGTACCAATGTTCCTTCAGAACATCTCTCCCTTCTTCGTCCGTTCGACTCGCCACCCTTGGGCGAGTGCCGCGCGGCGGATGTCTCGGAAATCCATGATCCCGCATATTCCTTGATGTTGTCAAGTGTTTCTGGGCTGTGCCTCCAGGACGGTAGCGCCGAGGTACGACACGAAAGGGTGTCGCGTGACGAGCGACCTAAGGCAGGAATCCGGCGTACGGGACACAGGCGGGGTCGGGGAAATCCCGGACGTTCCGAATACGACGACCCTCTGCGATGTTGGTCACAGGTCCTCTAGATCCAGCAAGAGGAATCGAGCGGCCCTAGGCGGAGATGAGTTCGCGAGCGGGCTTTGCGGCGGATCCGCTCTCGAAGCCCACGACCAAACGCAGGCCCAACGCCTCGGCGATTCGCTGGAGTGTAGCGACGCTCGTTTTGTGCCGGCCGCTTTCAATCCGCGAGATCGCGGAATGGCTGGTGCCGACCCGGCGGGCCAGCTCCTGCTGGGAGAGTCCCAATGCCGCCCGATGCCTGATCACGAGCCTCGCAAGTTTCTCGAACTGCTCGAGCCGACGCGCCTCCGCACGGTAGGCAGGGCTTCGGTCGGCGCGCATCCGCCTTCCTTGACTCGCGCTTCGTCCGCTCGGTCCGGATCCGCTCATCTGGTCCCCCCTTCGCCCTTCACCTTATCAGTTTTGATACATTCAACGGGCTTCAGGGGATGGCTCCCAGGTCTCGATAAGGAGCACCCGGATCCTGTTCGGGTAGTAGGAATGAGGGACCGCGACGATTGCCGACTCTGTGGCCACGGTTGCTTGGAAGACCTGAGGCTCGAACCCAGGAACGACGCGTCCAGGCCCGGCAGATCTCTCGGCGAGAGAGAACATCAACCCATATGCGGCTCCGGCGAGGGCGGGATTTGCATCCAGCCAAGCCAGTGCTCGACGCGAGAAAGAGACCGGAGTTGGCAAAACGAGTAGGAGAGTGGATTACCGGTCGCCGTGTGCGCGACGCCGGAGTTCTTCGGAGGACAACGTAACGCCGTCTGGTTCGAGGCCTCGTTCCATCCGGCGGAGGTCTTCCTCAACCTGCGCATGCAGATCGGGATCGCTCGAGAGTTCGCGGATGCGCCGCTCTTGCCAGTCTTTGAACTCTTTGGGGCGCTCGCCGTTGCTCGGTTGTCTTCCGGTACTCGGCACGCTCATCACTCTACTCCTCCTGCCTTGGGTGGAGGAGAGCGAACGGTATCAGTTGGCAACGACATCGGTTCGGCGTCCGGGATCCGCTTGCCGGGCGCGGTTGCTTCACGTGTGATCGACGTGTAATCTGGAAATGTACCCACCCAGTTGCTTCGGTGGCTGGGCGCGAAGCCCGCTTCGGCGGGCTTCTGCATTTCTACGACCAAGTCCTTGGTTTCCGAATCACACCGTGCCCGTCCTGCACCGAATCCTGAAACTGACTCGAAGCCCAGAGCGCCGGGCCGATTTCGCCGATAGAAGTCCGCCGACAAGGCGCTCCTGCGGATCTGCGGCTCCCTGCCCGGCACCATCACCGACCTAGCCTCGGGGTATATGATGTTTACAGAACCCCCCGGCTGTTTCGACGGCTGGGAGAGAGGCCTCGCCGGAAGGCGGGGCCTCCGCGGTTTTCGAGCCCTACCAGGCGTCCGGCTTATGTATCTCGCGGCCGTTCCTTGCTCGAAGAGTCGCCGGAAATTGACAAGCCTGGACGTCCGACATTCTGAGGTTGAGGTGCCGCGACGGCGAGAGCGCGGCCGCCTTCATCGGATGAGGATTGACGATCCAGACAGGGAATCCCAGGCCCACGGACTAACCTTTGCAAGTTATGAGCGTCGAGCCGAGTCTTCCTGAAGCCTGGCAGCTAACCGACCGAGCGTCGATCGCCGCGCAGTCTCGGTTTCTGCTTTCGACGCGCGTACAACTCCTGCTCCTTGTCGTCGCCAGCGGGATCGGCGTGATCACGTGGGTCTCCGGCGATATCGACATCGCAGCGCTGGCCGCCGGCGCCGGCCTTGTCGCTGCGGCGGCCGTCCGCTTCCTGGTCTCCAGAACGAAGCCACATCGCACCTGGTACGAAGGACGCGCGGCGGCCGAATCGCTCAAGACGCTCGCCTGGCGATACGCGGTCGGCGCTCAGCCGTTCCCGATCGAATCGTCACGAGCGCAGGAGGACTTCCAAGTCCAAGCTCGAGAAGTGTTCTCGGATCTCACATCGGTTCCAACTGAAGCGCGCGCGCCGGAGAACGTCCGACCGACGTCCTGGATGGGCGAATTGCGTGCCGCCTCGCTCCAGGAACGCAAGTCCGATTACTTGCGCGACCGCATCGAGGATCAGTTCGACTGGTATTCGAGTAAATCGGCGTGGAACAGGCGCCGCGCCCGTTTCTGGAGCGGAGCGATCCTGGTGCTCCTTCTTATCGCGGCCGCCGGAGCCTTCCTCAAGGGCTTCGGGGTCATCGATCTCGACCTGTTCGGCGTCGCGGGCGCCGTGGTCGCCTCGGCAGCTGCCTGGTCCGAGACGAAACAGCACTCGAGCCTGGCCAACGCCTACCGTGTTGCGGCCGACGAGCTCGCCTCGATCCGCGAACTGCTCGGGCCCGTCCGCGACGAGTCCGAATGGTCGAAGCTGGTCGGCGAGGCCGAGGCCGCGATTTCGCGCGAGCACACGATGTGGAAAGCTTCCAGCAGCAAGCGCAAACCGGCCGGTCTGGCATAGGGGGAGCCGACCTTGGACAAAGGACAGTTCGGGATCTTCATCAGCTACCGGCGTGCCGACGCCGCCGGCTACGCCGGCGCGCTCAAGTACTGCTTGCAGCAGCGTTTCCCCGACGCGCAAGTGTTCCGCGACTTCGAAACGATCGCCGCGGGGCGGGACTTCGTCGACGAGATCGAGCGGGGGATCCGCAACGCCGATGCGGTCGTCTGCCTGATCGGGCAGAGGTGGAATCACGCCGCAGACGGGATCGCGCGGCTCGAGCAGCCCGACGATCACGTCGCGGCGGAGGTTGCGGCCGCACTCGAGAAGGTCAAGACCGTGATCCCGGTTCTCCTCGAAGACACCCTTATGCCGGCCCCGCAGGAACTGCCCGAGCGCGTGCGCAAGATCACCGGTCTGAACGCGGCGAAGCTTCGCGATTCCGAATTCGAGGAGGACTTCGAGGCCCTCGCGACGAGCCTCGAGCAAGTCCGGGCCGGAAAGGGAGCGAAGAAACTGACCGGCGGCGAGATCGTGGAGCGCTTCGCGGCGGGCGAGGGTGCGCCGGACTGGGTCGGTCGCGGCGGCGGACTCACCGGGAAAGCCTTCAAGGACGACGTTGCGACCGGTTCGTGGAAGACGCAGGAGTACGAGGTTCAGTTCGGTGGTCAGCTGCCCTCGAAGAACTGGTTCCCGGCCGGGCAGTTCGTGGAGAAGGTCAAAGGCGCGCCGACCTAGGTCATTCCGGCGTTTGCTCGGCGCGCCGCTCCGCGTCGATCACCTCGACGAAATCCGAGACTAGGAACCAGTTGCGGTTGGCAGGATCGGGTCGCCGGGATACCTCGTAAGTCTGCTCGGTCCATCTGCCCGACTCGATGTCCTCGCGCAGTTCGTCGCCGTTGAGCCCGAGCTGTCGCCCCATCGTCGGGAACTCCAAAGTGCCGGCCTTGAACGATTCGTAGATAGCGCGGCCCTTCATGTGATGGTCGGCGTTTCTGCCAAAGGTCAGCCGCTTGCCGACGAGATCGCTATAGCTCTCCGTGGCCAGCCGAAGCACTGCCAGGAAATAGTCCTCCTCGCGTCCGTCGGTGAACGCGTCGTGGATCTGCTCCCAGGTGATGACAGGGTAGGGAAAGCCGGGGAGCCGCTCGGCGAGGCCTCTCGGGATGAGCGCGGTGTGGATCACGTCTGCCGGCGCGATCTCCAGCGCGGAGGCGATGACGTCCAGGACGATCGTGCGCTGCCGGTCCATCTGCTCGACCAGAGCCTCGGTCGTGAGCGAGTCGTACATCTTGCCTTCGAGCGCGATGAGGATCTTCGGGGGGCCGTCGATCAGGATGACGATGTCGGGCGTGTCCCTGGCCGATGGGGCGACGGGGAACCGCAGGCGGTCGGCGTCGGTGAAGATGCTCTCCAGGAGCCCGTACTCCGTGAAGAACTGGACGTTAGTTTGCGCGGGGGAGAAGTCAACCGACCAGTCCCTTACGATGCGGGTATCTCCGGCCTCCCAGGTGAATCGCCGCCTGCGTTGTTCCTCCGGCGTCCGCTGTTCCGCAGCCTCCCTTTCACGAGTTGCTGTGATGGGCGCAATGCCCGGCAGGAGGTCGAGGAAGCGATGGAAATGCCGGAACCCCTCGGCGCCGACGATCATCGGGAACACGGTGCCGGTGAAATACCGCTCCTTGCGATTAAGCGGAAGCTCGGTGCGCATCAGTTCAGCGATGGACATTTGCGGTCCTTTCGGGCTGGGCTCCGGCCATCTTGCGCGCGCACTCGAGCTTGCGCCACCTGTCGGAGACGCGCCGGCGGGACCGGCGGCGCCCGGCCACGCGCAGGTACTCGAGCTCCCGGTGAACGAGCAGCTCCTCGGGGCTCAACCTTCCGAGGGGGAGGTTGTGCTTCACGCGGGCCAAGCTACCGACCCCCTACGACACGAATTACACGAGTGTGCTCCTGAGCTGACTTCCGCAGGTCAGACAGAGACTCCCGAAAAACCGACGACTGGGCGCATTTGAGGAGCTGGCTTACCCGTAAGCAGCGCGTGAAGCTCTGCCAGCGTGGATGCTCCCCGCGGAAGCAGCCCGGCAAGGTCGTCTCGCCCCTGCCCACGCAACCACACGACCGCCTCCTCATGCGAGAAATCGCGGAACTCGACCTGTGAAGCACACCGCCCCGGCCTCGAGAGTGCAGGATGAAGGGCACCGACTTCCTCGTTTGCGGTAACGAGCACGAGCAGAGGAAGGCCCTGGCCGAGCATGCCGTCAACGAGGTTCAGCAAACGCGAGAGTCCCTGGCCGACGCGTTCCTTGGCATCGGGTGTGAGCATCTCGCCGGTGTCTTCGAGCACGAGAAGGCGCCAGGGCGGATCCTCGTCGGCGAGCGCCCTAGACCTGGAGGAGGAGATCACATCGAGCGCAACTTCAACGAGGTAGTTCGGTGCCTTGCTAAGGAGAACCTCTGGATCGGTTATGTAGTGGACCTCACACCATTTCCGCCAAGCCCACCCGAGCGCGCGCATGCAGTAGGTCTTACCGGTGCCGGGCGGACCGTGCCACAGGATCAGCTGGCCACCTTCGCCCGGCTTGAACTCGCCGAACAACGGCTCGAGACCTCGGCGCGTCGGCTCCGCCGGATAATTGGGTGAGACTTCCTCCCATACCGGGACATCGATCTCCCGGCGCCTCGAGCGTGGCCCGTCTTCCGTCATGAACCAGAAGGAGACCGGGATGCGGTGCGATTCGTCGTCGATTTCCTGCTTGGGGAAGAGCTCGCGAAGCTTTGCCATGGCTTCGTCGGTCTCGGAACGGCTGCGCGAAGCGACCGAGGCTCGAAGGGATCCGCCCAGCAGACAAAGCATCGCCACCGCGCCGCCGATCTCGAGGAAGAGGTCCTCAGAGCCGCCGTTCTTCCATGTGCCGCGCACGACAGGGCTGTCACCGAACCGGATACCGTCGAAGGTCGCGATCCTGACAGGCCAGGACTCGTCGGCGACCTCAGTCAAGGACCGCTCGAGGATCTCTTGGGTCCATGTGGCATGGCCGAGGTAGACCACGCTCGCGTGCTCGGTAAGTGTGAGGGAGGGTCCGGACATCGATACTCCTTCGGGCTTGCGACCGCTGAAGTGTAGCAAGTAAAGCTTCACTCTGGCAAAACCCCGCGATGTGGCTAGAAAGTGAATGTTTACTTGACTAGCGTGATACTGTAGCTCTCCGGGATGAGGAACGACTGGGACGACTTCGGGGGCGCGGAGAGTCTCACGCCGGCCGATCTCCACCGCCTGAAGATGAGCGTCCATAGGTCCATCGACGAGGTCTTCGCGGCATTCGAGCCGCGGCGCGAGGTCGTGCCTATCGAGTTCGTCCATGTGGGCGACCCTTTGCCGGACTGGAAGTTCTCGTTTCCGCGCATGGAGGAGACGGTTTCGCAGTCACGAGTGTTCACGGTGCGAACGGCCGTCGGGGACGAAGAGACGCCTGTCGAGATCCATGGGCGGATCGGGCGAACCGTCCGGCCGAGTTGGGGCAAGGACGACCGCGGCCGCTGGGTGGTCTTCGGCAGCTTGGGCGGCAAGAAGGAGCGGTTTTACCCCTGGCTCGAGTGGGTGGAGACGGACACGGGGATGGTGGCGGCCGAGGCCCCCGACGCCGTCGATCCTCGCCGGGGCATCCTCCACGACGCGCAGGCGCCGGACTTCCTCGAAGGGGTTGATCTCGCAAGGTCGGATGAGTTGTTTCACGGCATCTCGAGGGGAAGGTCGCTTCGAATGGTCCTGCCGTTGGACGATCAGCGCGAGATGGTCAGGATCGCGGCCGAGGTGGCCCGGCTTCGCCACCGGCCTCCTTGGGACAAACTGGCTTCGAATCATGGAAGGAAGAGCCGAATGGAGGGTGAGAATGGGCTCAAAGGCAGCAGTTAATGTGGCAGGGATCCCGTATGCAATCTCCGACGCGCGGTTAGTAATCGCCGGTTACGCATTCGGCAATCAGCCCTTCAGCAAGGAACCGCCAGATCCTCCGTACGGCAGCCCACTGAACATCGAGGAGACTGCAGTCTTCGCTTACCGATCATACGATTGCGTCCCAGCTGGATCCCAAGAGCTGTTTGAATTGACGGATCTGGATTTCCTGGTTGCCGACGGCCTGAATGGGCGCATCGGTTCGCGGGCAATGGCCGGCTTCCGCCAAACTCGCGAATACGTCAATGAGGCTCTCGGCCTCCTGAGTCGACATCCGCCGTTTACATTCTGGGACTTGGACAAGTCGGAGATAAAAGACATGGATCAGGGCGCCTCGGGTGAGGACTCAAGACTCTGGGGACTTTACCGCGCCTGGTTCGTGCTCATGTCGTCACCCAACTCGGGAGTTGCGCTCACACACAAGGTTCTCCACCACCGACTGCCGCATCTCGTGCCGCTTCTCGATAACGAGACAGCCCCGCGTCTGGGGACTCAGGCGCGCAGCAGAGGTCTTACGAGTGCCTGGGCTCAGATCCATGAAGACCTAGCCTTGCAGGCGTCCGAGTTTGCTGATCTGGAGGATTGGTTCCAAAAGGAGGCGACATCCCGGAGCCTAGTGCCACTTACACGGTTGCGACTTCATGACATTCTCTTGTGGTGCGCAGTGACTGGCAAACGTGAGCGAGCCGAGGCGCTAGGACGGTCGGTCCTGTCGAGCGAATCAGCATAAGGACTGAATCTCTTCGCTGTTTCGAGTTCGCATGCGCGGATACATGGCGAGTAGACGCTGGCGTCAATGCATCTACGAGAGCGCAGCTGTAGTAAGCGGGTTCTCTTTGAGTCTTGAGAGCCGTGCGTAGCGTTGACCTTGAGTCCAAGCACCCTGAGACTCGTGGGCGACGGGTTGCTTGAGGAGAACCGTCTCTTTGTCTTCCCCGGGCGACGAAAGCAAGAAGACTTGGAATGTCTTTCCCGTTCGATCAGTGTGCTCGCCGTCCGACGCTTCGATCAACTCAGCAATACGCCTGTCATCCGAGTCACTGGAGGCCGCCAGCTGAGTTGCGTTCTCGGATGTGAAATCCACGTTCCGACGACGGTGCTTGATCCTCGGGATTTCGGGTTTGATCGCGTGATCTGTATAAAACCCCATGTGAGTTAGTCCGTCCCGGAATGATCGGGGGTTCTGACAAATGTAGGCGGCATGCTTCAGGTATTCGGGATACGCGTTACTCGCCGCGACGATGACCGTATCGGCCGGCGTCGACGCTTCGCGGTAAGCCTCGGAAAGGGATTTCAAAAGCCTGTCACTGATTTCCTTGATCGAGTTCCCTTGGCCGAGCGGAGTGGGCGCCAGTGCCTCTTCGAGCTCCTGCACACTGCCCGGCGCGAGCTTCTCGATGGCCGTTCTCCAAGGCGTCATGTATCCGGTTCCGTTCTCGCACCAGATAGTGACGAGTCCGGCGTCGTACCCCTTGACGATCGGAAGGAGCGTTCGCCGATTTGCCAACCCTATGGAGGTTCGTAGCTTCGCCAGGCCTTCCTTCTCGAGCGAAACCGCCCACTCGAGAAGAGTGGTCAGCAAAGCCTGGTTCTCTTGCGGAACCGACTGAATAATGTCGGCGAATTCCTGGCTCCCATTAACCGTGACTGCCTGATTTGCCGTTGAAACTGGACCGCTCGTCGCCATCTGGGTTTCCGATGAATGGCTCTCGGGATCCACTCGTTGTGGAACGACCACTTGTGATCCGTTGATGTCGTACGAGGAAACGGTAATGAGGTCGATTAGCAGTTCTGGCGCCATGGCTTCCAGATATCCCACCAGCTTGACCAGATCCGGCGGAGCGTCATCGAGGACGAAAACGATCCGGAACCGTCCGTTTGCGAGAGAGTTAGCGAGGCCCTGTTCGAACGCCATCTGGTTCAGATTGCCAACCTGGTAGTTGGCTGCGACCGCTCCAACGATGTTTTCGTAGCCGGCGTTCTTGAGCTGGGAGCCGGTCAGGTCCTCAAGATCGACTGCACTCATGTGGTGCAGGTAGGCGGCGTACGCCAAAGCTTGTGCCACGATGGCCCTTCTGGCCTCCGAGTTGTGGGCGAGTTTCACTTCGATCACCGCGAGGCGGCCGGTCGGCTCGACAGCGAGTAGATCGGCATAGCCGCTTCCAAGACGAACTTCCCTGCCGAGAACTACGAGCTGTGGTTCTCCGGCGAGGGGTAGCAGTTGAGGGGATTTTTCGACCAGGTCGTGGAGCTGCGCTTCGTTCGGAAAGCCGGCCGGACTAACTAGTTGCCAAGCGTTCTCGTCAGAGCTGTCGTTCGCCCAAATTGCCGGCATCCCTGCCCCCTAGGGTCGCGGTATTCGGTCGATTTGTGCAGGCTAGCAGGGGCGCAGTGGTGTTCTCAAGGCGCTCTGAAAGGTCAATCCCGCACAATTGAAGTGGCTTGCCGCCAGGACAATGGGGCCTCACGTGGCTCGTCGTTGCGAACTAGGATTCGTTCATGGAAAAGCCGTCCACCGCCCCCCAGGCAGGCACGCCAGAAGCTGAGTCGAGCACAAGGGCAGAACTTGAGGCGATGCTTTCTGAGGATGACTCGCTCCTTGGGGAGGTCTATCGGCGCACGGAGGCTGGGGAGACGGCCGAGCAGATTCGAGCCGCCCGAGGCGCGGACACCCCTCACTTCGTATGGAATTACTTGAGGACCATCAGAGCATTGTTAAATAAGGACGACCTTCCAGAGGCACCCTCGGTCGCGATGGGGACTGCTCGGCGTTTCCGGCGTCTTCTTAGAGATAGGCGGTTTACTCCTGCAACACGTGCCGAGCTGGAACGCCGTCTCGGCATCCTGGAGGAACGATCCGCCGATACAGGGGCACGCAGGGCGGAGGACCGGCAAGCAGTTGAAGACACATCCAGAGCAGAGCAAAACGCCATCCCCGGAATCTACGTCTACGCCTTACCCCATTACGTGAGGCATCCCTACGATGAAGATAGCGGACATACTCTGCTGAAGGTCGGTCGAGCGGATAGATCCGTGATTCAGAGGTTCCGCGGTCAGACGAGGACCACTGCTCTTCCCGAAGATCCTGTGCTTTTGCGCGTTTACCCTTGCGACGAGGAGGCATCGCGTCGTCTGGAAACCAAGATCCACACGCTACTGGAGGCTGCTGACCACGATCGCTCTGCTGCTCGCACCGGAGGTACCGAGTGGTTCCTCACGAGCCTTCGTTTCCTGGATGAGATAGCTTCAACGCTGAGCCTTGAAATTCGCGAGGTGACACCTCTTGCCGACGTGCTGGAATAGCCTGACGCTGGTACCACTAATCCTGGACGGGTGTGCTGTTAGGTATCAGAGTGGGAGCAGACCCTGGCACATGACAGACTCGCTCTCGATCACCGAAATGCGCGGGAGATGTCATGGGCCTGCATCCTGAGCTGCCTTCCTCGCCGTATGAGCCGCTAATACCAGGGCAACGATGGTTTCCTGCGGACGAAGCACTTCGCAGCACCGCCTACGAGAAGCTCCTACCGCCTCTTGTTGCACGAGTACGGGAAGGTGTCTCCGAGTGGCGAGCGGCTGATTACGCAGGCGCGTCCACCACTACCCAGACACTCCTGCATTGGTGGTTCGACGAGAAGCATCCGGTTGAAAATGCCGATGGCGTCGAAGACGAGTTCCGTTACTACTACGCTCAGAGAGAGGCCGTTGAGACCGCCATCTGGCTGTACGAAGTCAAGGAAGCCAGGGACAAGTTCGACCTGATTCGATTCGACGCTTCGGGTTCAGTCTCTGCCGGGATGTTCGACGAAGCGTGGCCCCGATATGTGCTCAAGATGGCCACCGGAGCCGGCAAGACGAAGGTCATCTCGCTTCTGATGGCGTGGAGCTACTTCCACAAGCTTTACGAACCTGACTCTACGCTGGCCCGCAACTTCCTGCTGATTGCCCCGAACATTATCGTTCTCGACCGGCTGCGAACTGACTTCGATGGACTAAAGATTTTCTTCAACGATCCTATTCTCCCGCCTGATGGTCACAACGAACAGAACTGGATGGCCGACTTTCAGATGACCCTCCACGTCCAAGACGATGTCCGCGTTCTTCGTGACACCGGCAACATCTTTCTCACCAACATCCATCGCGTCTTCCTCGGAGCAGCTGCGGATCCTTCGCTCGAAGACGGTGACCTCCGCGATTTTTTCCTAGCCCCGTTTGGTCCCAAGCCTGTCGGTAAGACCACCGACAGTAAGGCTGACCTGGGAGAGATCATTCGTGACGTTGACGAACTGGCCGTCTTTAATGACGAGGCCCACCACATCCATGACGCCCGTATGGCGTGGTTCAAGTCCATCCAGGACATCCATCATCGGATGCTCCAGAAGGACAAGGAGTTGTCGATTCAGATCGACGTGACGGCCACACCTCGACACGACAACGGTTCGATCTTCGTGCAGACCGTATCCGACTATCCGCTCGTCGAGGCGATTCATCAGAACGTCGTTAAGCATCCAATCCTCCCCGACGTAGCCAGTCGGGAAAAGCTGAAGGAGCACACCAGCGCGATCTTCACCGAGAGATACGACGATTATCTGAGGATCGGAATAGAGGAGTGGAAAAAGAGCAGCAAGGACCACGAACCTCTAGGCAAGAAGGCGATCCTATTCGTGATGGTGGACGATACCCGCAACTGCGATGAGGTCGGCGCGTATTTGGAGAAGACATCCCCGGAGCTACAGGGCAAGGTGCTCGTTATCCACACGAAGGACAATGGCGAGATTTCGGAAGCGTCCTCTGGCAAATCAAAGGAAGTACTTGAACGACTCCGTAAAGAGGCGAATTCCATCGACACCTGGACCTCACCTTATTCCGCGATCGTCTCAGTGATGATGCTCAAGGAGGGGTGGGACGTTCGAAATGTGACGGCAATCGTGGGCCTTCGCCCATATGTCGCCAAGTCGAATATCCTTCCCGAGCAGACCCTCGGTCGCGGTCTCCGCCGGATGTACCCCGGAGAAGATGTGGGTGACAGAGAGACCGTTGCGGTGATGGGCACGCCGGCATTCATGGATTTCGTCGAGTCGATCCAAAGCGAAGGCATCGTCTTCGAGCGCGTGCCGATGGGGAAGGGAGCCAATCGCCACGACTCTCTCGTGGTCGAGGTCGACCGCGAAAACGCGAAGAAGGACATCGACGCTCTTGATATTTCGATCCCGAAACTCGCTCGCCGCTACCAGCGCGAGTTCAAGCAGCTCGATGATCTTGATCCGTCAGCCTTCGGGAACGTGCGTCTCCCGCTCAAACCGTTCTCCGTCGAGGAGACCCGCGAGATCGTTTTCAAGACGATGCTCGATTCGAACATCCATCACATTCTTCGCATCGACGATACCTCGCCGGTCGATTATCGCTCCGTGCTCGGGTTCTTCGCCAAGCAGATCCTCAGCGACCTGCGTCTGGTCGGTGGCTACGACGTCGTCTACGGAAAGATGAAGACGTTCATCCGCGAGTACCTCTTCGAGGAGTCTCCCATAGATCTAGCCGATCCTGTTGTGCTCCGGAACCTTTCCGAAGCCGACGTCGGGAAAGTGATCTACGAATCTTTTAAGAGCGCTATCAATGCGCTCACACTTCAGGATAGGGGGAGTGCTGAAGTCGAAGGGTTCATCCGGCTCAGCGATACGCGACCGTTCAGGACGGAGCATCGGGCCTACATCGACGCCGGCAAGTCTGTGTTCAACCGGGTCGTTGGTGAGGCACACTCGGGGGGTTTGGAGCTTGATTTCGGCGGTTTCCTCGAGAACACCGCAAGCGACGTGGCGTCCTTCGCGAAAAACTATCTGGCGGTGGGATTCAAGTTGGACTACGTGAAAAGCGACGGGGGGCTATCGAGCTACACGCCGGACTTTATCGTCAGGACTGATGACGGCAACATATGGATAGTTGAGACGAAGGGCAGAGAGGAGCTCGATCTTCCGCAGAAAATGATCCGGCTGCGAAACTGGTGTCTCGATGCTACTACCGCAAGCGCCGGCGACACTGGCATCAAGTACGGCTTTGTCTATGTAGATCAAGAGAGCTTTGAGAAGCATCGACCGGATAGCTTCAAAGCGCTTGTTGGCAGCTTCAGGGAGTATCAGGAAGGGTTCAATGGCACGTCCACAGAATGAGTCCTACGAACTCTCGGATGGGGAGAAAAGGGATCTCATCGAGCTGATCCAAACGGGGAAGCCGCTCCCCGAGAGGTACCGCTTCTTACTGTTTGAGGATAAACGCGAGGTCGAACTCGTCTGGAACGGCAAGACGAGGGAAGTGGCCAACGTTATCCTCCCGTTCCAGACGCTGGAGCACGTTGACGAACCTCGCAAGGAAGAGAGGACGCAGGAAGAGATGTTTGACCTCCGAGGCCGGCGACAGGAGGGATGGACGAACAAGCTCATCTGGGGTGACAACAAACTGATCTTGTCGTCCCTTCGAGGCGGCGGTCTACGCAGGGAGATCGAAGAGGCCGGTGGTCTGAAGCTCATCTACTTCGATCCTCCATTCGATGTTGGAGCGGACTTCTCGATCGATATCGAGGTGGGGGATGAAACATTCCATAAGGATGCGAATTTGCTTGAGCAAATCGCCTATAGAGACACATGGGGAAGGGGCGGAGACTCATTCTTATCGATGTTCTTCGAAAGACTGATCATCATGAAAGACCTCATGAGCATGGACGGAACTATCTTCGTCCACTGTGATTGGCGTCTTAACTCCGCTATACGACTTGTTCTTGATGAAGTGTTTGGGGCAGACAGGCATCTCAACGAAATCCAGTGGTGCTACTCAATCGGGGGAAAAGGAGAATCCAGGTTCGCAAGAAAGCACGATACCATCCTCTTCTACTCGAAATCAGACAGCTACTTCTTTGACGGCAAGAATCCTAAGGTGGTAGTCCCGAGAAAGAAAGGGTCCCACATGCGGGTCTTAGTCGATGAGAAGGGGAATGAGTACCAAGAGAAAACGGACCGCAGGACAGGCAAGGTATACCGATACCCAGTGTCGGCCGGAAAGATTCCGGAAGACTACTGGACCGACATAGAGCAGCTAAACAGAGAGGACTCTGAACGACTTCCGTTTCCCACCCAAAAACCTGAACGTTTGGTCGAGCGTATTATTGCAGCCGCAAGCGAGAACAGCGATCTAGTCGCAGATTTCTTCTGTGGATCGGGCACAACCGCCGCTGTTGCCGAGAAGCTGGGTCGAAAATGGATAGCTGCGGATCTGGGCAAGTTTGCCATCCACACAACCCGCAAAAGACTTATCCAGGTTCAGCGTGAACTCGGGGCCGAAGGAAAGTTATTTCGCCCTTTCGAGGTTCTCAACCTGGGGAGATATGAAAGGCAGGCATACCTGAACGTGAGTCCTCGCCTCTCAACCAACCGTCGCGAGGCTACGCTTGCGATCAAGGAGAAGGAGTTCCGTGACCTGATCCTTCGCGCGTATCGCGCGCAGCAGCTCGAGGGCGACTCCTTCTTCCATGGGAAGCTAGGAAGCCGCCTGGTAGTCATCGGTCCGATCAACCTCCCCGTTGGGCGACTCTTCGTTGAGGAGGTGATCGTTGAATGCAGGAGGATCGGCGCCACACAGGCCGACATCCTCGCCTTCGAGTTCGAGATGGGTCTGTTCCCGGCAGTACTCGACGAAGCTAGAGCGAAGGGCCTCGACCTGGCACCGAAGACGATTCCACCTGAAGTTTTCGACAAGCGGGCCGTCGACAAGGGAGAGGTTCGGTTCTTCGATGTCAGCTACATCGAGGCAACTCCGCGATTTTCGTCTGATGGGCGCTCGGTCGCGGTGGAACTGACTGATTTCTCGGTCTACTACAGCCAGGGTGTGGCCAACGAGTTGGTCGCGAATCTTCGCAACGGCAAGTCGGAGGTCATCTGCGAGCAGGGCCAGCTGATCAAGATCAACAAGGACAAGAACGGGGTGGTCACGCGCGAGGTCCTGACCAAGGAGTGGACCGACTGGGTCGACTACTGGGCTGTGGACTTCAATTACGAGACCCGAAAGGAGATCGTGCGCTTCGCCAAACGGATCGGCGAAGACGCTAAGATACCCGGCGTCGTGGTGGACGAAGGCGAGTTCCTCGACTACGAGGAGCGGTGGACCGGCTCATACATCTTCGAGAACAAGTGGCAGACCTTCCGAACGCGCAAGAATCGAGAGCTGGAACTCGTCACGGCGCAGCACACCTACGAGGAGCCTGGCCGTTACGTTATAGCGGTCAAGGTTATCGATATCTTCGGCAACGACACGATGACTCTGATCCCCATCAACATCTCCTAGCCCTGGTCCTCCCCCATTGATGGAAGAAATGTCAATGGCTGAGGTTGCGCGAGTGGGGGGGGGGGGGGGG
>JBBDHU010000001.1:415865-488000 GCA_040880705.1 Actinomycetota bacterium
GCATTCGGCCGACGGCCGAATGCGGCCACCTTACTGGGGGTGTCAAGTTCCCTGGTCAGGGCCGGGGTGATCCAATTCAGCCCGAAAATCGTTGTGACCGACACTGTCAATCGAGAGTGAGAGATGTCAAGTTTTCTGGGTATAAAACTTGACATTATCTTCTCTCCGGCGCTATTCTTGGTGCCATGAGTATGTCCCTAGGCGCTAGAGTTCCTGCCGGCGGCAGTACGGCGGCGATAGTTAGAAGCAAGATCAGGCGCGGTGGCGCTCGGTTCTGGCGCTATTCCGATTTCGATCGGCTTCCCCAGTCTGCTGTTGCCGCTGCACTTTCGCGCCTCAATAAGGCGGGCGAACTCCAACGCGTTGGGAAAGGTGTCTACTATCGGCCAGAGCTCACCTCCTTTGGGTTGAGTGTGCCTGCACGAAGCGGCGTCTCCGCGGCAAGTACGCGCGCCCGTGTCTTCCCTTCGGGGCTGACCGCGGCCAATGTCTTGGGTCTCACCACCCAGAATCCAGCGAGGCCAGAATACGCAACCACGACCTCGGCGGCTCCGACGGCGCTGCGGAGCGCTATCGTTCACACCGGACGTAGGTGGGGTGCAAAGCTTTCGACTGAGGAAGGCGCCATCCTCGAAACTCTTCGCGAAAGGGGGTCGTCGAGCGACCTATCATCCGAGGAGACGGTGAATCGGTTGCTTCGACTTCTCGCGGAGGACGGGCGATTTGAGCGCTTGACTCGAGCCGCTATCTCAGAGCCTCCTCGCGTTAGAGCAATGCTTGGAGCTCTTGGTCAGGAACTTGATCGTACAGCGAAAGAGCTAAAGCCTCTGCGCGGCAGTCTGAATCCGTTGAGTCGGTTTGATTTCGGTCGATTGTCTTCTCTCAAGCATGCGCGGCAGTGGCAGGCAAAGTGAGACTCTTTGAACACCCAGATTTTGACCAGATCATCGTTCGGACTGCAGCCAACCTGGGCATTCGAGAGCAATTCGTGGAAAAGGATTACCACGTTACGGAAGTCCTTCGAATTGTTGAGGGCACGCTCGGGGATAAGGTTATCTTCAAGGGCGGAACGAGTCTTTCGAAAGGCTGGAATCTCACGACGCGTTTCTCCGAAGACATCGACCTGTTTATTGACCCGCAGAGATTCAACCCGCCGCTCGGCACGAGACGAATTGACCGCACCCTTGAAACACTAGCCACGGAGGTTGCCGACCATCCTGCCCTAACCTGGCAGAAGGATGAAGCGATCAAGCACAAAGGATCTGACCGGTCTGATTACTTCTCATACCAAACGCAGTTTGACGCCCTCCCGGGAATCAGGTCCGCGGTGCTCCTAGAACCGGGTATCCAAAGTGGAGATTTCCCTTGGGAGGTTCGGCCGATCACATCCCTCGTGGCTGACTTCTTACTTGAGGACGACCGGCACGACCTGGCTGATGATCTTCAGCCGTTCGAAATGACCCTTCTTCACTTCCGCCGCACATTCGTCGAGAAACTATTCACGGTCGACGGCAAGGTGACGCGGCTCATGGCCAACGGAGGCCAAATCGGTCGCCATGCGCGACACTATGCAGATCTGTTCACCTTGGCAGGAACACCCGAGGTGAAAAACATGCTTTCCTCCGACGAGTTCAAGGAAATCCGTTTGGACTACGACGAGAAGAGCAGACGTTTCTACCCGAAATTCTACCGTCCTCCTGATGACCTGTCCTTCCGAGACAGCCCGGCTCTATTCCCTTCCGATGATCTGCGCGCCCAACTGGCGGGCGACTATGAGAAGGAGTGCTCGCGACTATTCTCTGGTGGAGATTACCCTGCGTTTGACGCTGTCCTCGCTCGGTTACAGGAAACGAGAGACCTGCTCTAACGGGAATTTGCTTATCGAAAGTCTGAGACAGCCCCCCGACATCTTTCGGCCGCGCTGGATCGACCGGGTTAAGCCTCCCAGGATTGCCTTGCTCGTTCCTCCAGCACTTCTCGACACTTGACCCATTCTGTGACCGTGGCTCGCCTCCTCCTGCCCTCCGCGCACTCGCTGGGGTGATTCCGGACGAAATGCTGGCGGTTCACACGCTGACACAACGGGTGCGTGAGATCCCCCTACCTCTTCCTTTCTGTTGGGACTCCTTGGCCGATTCCGGTGCGAACAGCTGATCCAGGACAGATGGCCAAGTGAGCGTTACGTCAAGGCTCGCGGTAAGGCGTTCCCACCTTGCGTCGGTCGGGCGTGACTGCACTGCCAGGATGCCGCGAATGCTGTGGTATCCGCGCTCCGAAAGTTGAGCGCGGTAGTCCAGAATCTGTCCAAGGCCCAGCCTCAGTTGCTTGGTCTGATTTCGTCTGGAAAGGCTCTTCACTTCGACGCAGTTGAGGCAACCCTCGGAGATCCAACCGATATCAAACTCTACTCCACCCCTCACCCGAATTGGACTGTGACCGTGCGCCCGGATGGTCCGCTCGATTTCCCGTTCGATGCGCTTATGAGCCGCTGTTGCGCGGTCAAGCTTGTCGGGATCAACGGTCCAAGGATCTCTACGCTGGCCAGGGGGCGAGGTAGACGGGCTGTAAGGAACGGCGCGCAAGGATGAAGTCTTTGCTACATCGTCGGGAAGAGCTGCCACCAGTTCGTAACCAGTCCTTGCAAGGGTCCGGGCGTAATCGAGTTTGGCGGGCAATTCCCGAATCGGAAGCCGCGCGTAGTCGGGTCCTAGCGCGATCGTGGAATTCCTGAAGAGTTCGAGCTCCCCTCGATGGAAGAACTGGAGACTCTTCCCAGGATAGATGTACAGGAATCGATCAGCCGGCTTGGTTGAGCCACGATGGAAGACTATTCCTCGCTGCTTAGTCGGCCTTTTTGCGTACCTGACCTGAGACCACCCGAGAATGGTTTCGATCAGAGAATTGAGCGCCGCACGCACGTTCGGATTCGCTACGGTATCGACAAGTTCCTGAGATTGTCGAGGCAGTAGTTCTTGGGGTTTTCCGCGATCTATGAACCACCACCGCCCGTTCTCGCGACGTTGGCCCGTTATCTCACCCTTGCGAAGAATATACCTAAGGGGGAGGCCTGGCCGGTCGCGTGAGTCCCGAAGAATTCCGGCGGAATCGAGCCACCGCGCTGCCTCGACCGCCCGAACGGAGTCCAAATCCCGACGGCGAAGCTCCGCCTGAAGAAATGCGTTGATTCGATCCACGTTCGGGTCTCGCCCCTGACGCTTGGCTGTCATTCCACCGAGTCGGCTCTCGGGATCAACTTCGGGCACCATGCGGTAAGGGGGCATGCGGGGCATTCGGGGCCGGTCGGATGACACCAGCCGACGCCGATGCGCCAAGCGGGAAGATCGAGCTCGCCTGGGCGCTGGGGATGTAGCTCGCGCGCCACCGCGATCATTTGCGTGGGGTCGTCCCGCTCCGCCAGGCCGGTTCGCAGGAACACTCGCCGGATATGGATGTCGTAGGCGATGTCGCTTCCTTGCTGCTCGCGGACCGTGAGCTTTCGTTCGCGCATGAGAAGCTCCACGGCCATCGCGGCCTTCTTCTGGCCGATGCCGGGGAAGCGCTTCAACCGTGTCTGTAATTCGTCTGCGGTCGGTTGATCGTTCCAAATATTGCCGGCATCGCCCTCATACTCCTCGATGACGATTCGCGCCGCGGCCACGAGCCAACCCGGAACGTTGTTCACGTACCTATGAAGGGCGGGCGGTTGTTTGACCGCTCTCAGCACGGCATCCGGATCGGCAGCGATCCTCTCGGGATCGAGGTAGCCGAGCCGTTGTTTCAGCAGATACGGCCCTTGCCAGGCGCGTTCGTACGGGATCCCCTGATCGAAGATGACCGACAGCAGGAAGGCGAAGTCGTCGCTCAAGACGAGAGCGTTCGCCTCGGGGTGCGACGTGAGGGCGGGCGCCTTGTCCTGTTCCGACCGGTCGAAATCGAGGAGCGCCTTCACGATCGCCTGCTTGTCGACGTGGACGGGCGGCTGGGGGGTGGGTTGTATGTGTGGCGCCTCCGCGGGAGCGGGTAGTTGTTCCAGTCGTCCCGTGAACCCGCGATCGGTGTACCAGGCGAGTTGCTCACCAAATCTCAGCCCCTCGAGGGGCCGGACTATCTCGGCGCCTTCCTTACGAAGACGGGATCCGATCGGCGTGACGTACTCGTCGCCTGCGTGTATCTCGAAAGCCTTTCCCTTCAGTTCCCCGAAGCGCTGCCGAAGAGCGGAGGTCACCCCTTCGCCCCACGAGAGCCGTTCAGGTCCGCGGAGCTTCACCATCTCGACGTCGTAGGGTTCGATCGATTCGTCGGGATCGATCAAGCCGTACTTGGCGCTCAGGATCAGCCAACGGAGGCCGCTCGCCTCGGCGTACGCGCGCCGCTTTCGCCACAGATCGGAGATGTACAGGTCCTTCGCTGCCGCAGCGACTGGTCCCTTCGTCGACACGCAGCCGAGGAGAATGGCTGCCGGTGCCCGACCGGGGTCCGGGATTGCCTTCGGGCTTGGCAGCGCGGTCGCGGTCCCGACACGTACGAACACGATCGTGCCTGTTGGAACGCCCGCCGCGGTTGTGTTGTAGCCGGCCTCCCGCCAGGCGCGCGAGTAGAGGTTTTGTTCCGAGTTCGACCAGAACTGCCGATGTTCGCGCGCGCTCTCCGGGAGCCGCTCACCGATGATCCCCTCGATCCGACGGAGGGTGAGTTCCAGGCGGCCCTCTTTGGAGTTCCTTAGGAAATCGGTCAGAGGCCGCAGCCGCATTCCTCGATCGTAGCGGTGAGGGCAAGGCGAGCGCCAACCAACCGCGGAGTCCGCGATGTTGTCGTAGGTCCGGGATAGCCTCGCCCGATGAGAGGCGACCTCTGGCACGCTTATGTCGACGAGAGTGGAGATCGTGGCTGGCGCCCTCGACCGGATGATCTGGAGCCGGGTCAGCGCCGGGGATCATCACGAATATTCTCGCTGACGGCCATCCTGCTTCCCGACGGGAGCCAGACGCAGTATCTCGAGCAATGGATGCGCGTCGGTATCCAAATCGGTAGGCGCCCTTCGGATGTTATCCACTGGCAGAATGTGCGGGCTCCAGGGCAGAGGAAGCTACTGAGCTCGGTAGTAGCAGGTATGCCCGGCATTCAGGTCATCAGCGTCGTCCTATGCAAGTGGCATCTGCCCAATGCGGAAGCACTAAGAGATCCCGGGCGACTCTACAACTGGACGCTCAGATTGCTGATCGAAAGGCTGTCATGGTTCGGCGAGAGAAATCAGGTACGAGTGGCTTCGACCTTCTCGCAGGTAAAGGGCATGCCGCCGGAGAGACTCCAGTCGTATCTACTTAGGCTGCGTGACATAGAAACGCAAATCAGTTGGCCGTTCCTGAAACTTCCACCGCGCATCGACACTCCGGCCAACCGCCATATGCTTCAGATAGCCGATACGGCGAGTGGAGCTGTGTATGCGGCCTTCGAATGGGACGATTACGGCTTCACGGAGCAGTCGTATCTCCAGCTCCTTCGTCCCGCTTTGTGGCGACGATCCGGCCGACCTCTGTGGAAGGACGGATTGAAGTATGGGCCTTGGCCCAACGAAGGTTGTCTTGCCGAACACGGGTGGTTCGACGATTTCTGCCAAGGAGGGGATTCAGAATGAAAAAAGGCCCAGGCCGTCGTCCGCACTCGGCGGTGTCACCGTTTCCGGCGACTGACGGTTGACCCTGAACCTGAATGCATTCTAGCGGAACCGAACGACAATTACGAGCACCCATTCAACTAAAGGCTAAGAGACCGGAACCTGGGATCGGAGCAGGTGTTCGCGAAGCTGCGGCTGACGGACACGCTCATTGCCGAGGCGGAGCGGGACTCCGCTCTCCTGCGCCGAAAGGGTCGCCTGATGCAGGCGGCCATGGCCGCGATGACCACGGCCATCTTGATCACTGTGCTGGGCACGGGGCTAAGATGACCGCGGAGGAGCCGATGGATCGAACCCCCGGACAACCAGTGGGCAGTTCCGGCAACACCGGCGTGCCGCAGGAGGAGAAGCCCCCGCCCTTCGATCCCGACTGGGATCTCATCACCTTCCTCGAGGGCGGATCCAAAAGAGCGGTCGCGAGGTGGCTCCGCAGGGCGGAGCCCAGACCTACCTGAGGCGTCGCCGGACGGGGAAGGACTCCAAGATGGCGGCCGGGAGCGCGCTGAGCCAGCGCGGGCGCTCGCGGCGACGGAAGTTCAAGTAGGAGATTCGACAACTAGCGTCTCGTCGATCGACTCTTGCCTGCGAGGCGAGCCTAGCCCAGCCATGTCCTATGCGAGTGTTAACGTCGCGCTCGGAAGGCAACCCCGTCGCGCTGCCCGCCGGCGGGTGGTGTCCTACATTGAAGCCGGGAACGATGCCTGGCTATGATGACGAGAGAAGGGGGAACCTGATGACGAAGCCCACGCCCAAGCGGGGTCGAAAGAAGAGCACGAGAGTGATCCGGACTTCGGGCAAGCGCGCAAGCGTGTCGAGGAAGGTTATCCGACAAGCCATTTCCCGTGTCACAAAGAAGAGCGCCTGACGTTCAAGCCCTCCCCGCCCGATACAACGACAACGTTTTCATCAACTGTCCCTTCGACGAGAAGTACCGTCCCTTCTTCCGGGCAATGGTCTTCACCATTTACGACGCGGGATTCGTCGCGCGTTGCGCTCTGGAGGTGAGCGACGCTACCCAGAACCGCCTCCAGAAGATCATGGGGATCGTCGCTGAGTGCCGTTATGGCATTCACGACGTCTCCCGTACCGCCCTCGGCCCGAATCGACTCCCCCGATTCAACATGCCGATGGAACTCGGAATCTTCCTGGGATCGAAAGAGTTCGGCGTCGACCACCATCGGCGAAAAGCTTGCCTGATTCTCGATACTAGGCAATACAGGTACCAGAAGTTCATTTCCGACATCGCAGGGCAGGATGTTCATGCGCACAAGGGCAGCGTCCATGAATCGGTTGTGATCGTTCGCGACTGGCTCAGGACTGCATCCCACAGGACTCGTGTGCCGGGGGGAGAAAGGATCTGGGGCCGCTATCAGAAGTTTCGCCGAAAACTGCCCGAAATCTGCCGGGAAACCGGACTGCGACACAAGACGCTGGCCTTCCTCGATTACACGGCTCTCGTCGAGGAGTGGCTGCTGAAGACCTAGGCTTAGAACTCTCCCGGGGGCGCTGTCGCCGGAACCATTCTCTGCATCGCGGCATAGAGTTGAGGAGTGCCCCGACTCGTCCCCGTGCTTGTGCTCGTTGTGCTGGCGGCGTGCGCGCCGCGTTCCTCTCCGGAGTCTTCGGAGGCGCCTTCGGAGGGCCTGCCGTCCGTCGACACCCGGGCCGACAAGCCGGCGCCGGCTTCCCCGTCGCCGCGCCCGGAAAAGCACGATAAGAAGGAGGAGCGCGCAACCGAGCGGCGGCCGTCGGGCCGCCGGGTCCTCGTCACTCGCGTCATAGACGGCGACACCATCGAGGTTCGACTCGGCGGACGAATCGTCGACATCCGTCTGATCGGCGTCGACACGCCCGAGACCGTCGCGCCCGGCCAGCCGGTCGCTTGCTACGGACCCGAGGCTTCGCGGTTCACCGGCCGCGCGCTCGAGGGCTCGAGGGTGCGTCTCACCTACGACGCGGAGCGCCGCGATCGCTACGGGCGAACGCTCGCCTATGCGTTCCGCGGCGGGCGGATGTTCAACATGGCCCTGGTGTCGCGCGGGTTCGCAACGGTCGAGATTTATCCGCCGAACGACCGCTACGCCCCGCGCCTGTACGCCGCCGAGCGCTCCGCCCGCGCGCGCGGCAAAGGGCTGTGGCACGCCTGCCGCGACGGCGGAGGCCAGAACAAGCCGAAGACATCAGGCGGATGCGATCGCTCGTACCCGGCGGTCTGCATCCCGCCGCCGCCCCCCGACCTCGACTGCGACGACGTGAAGGCCCACCGCTTCAGGGTTCGCGGCTCCGATCCGCATTACTTCGACGGCGACCGCGACGGAGTCGGCTGCGAGACCTGAATGTCGTAGACGGGTGATAGCTTCACGCGGACTCTCCCCGTTCGATCCTGGGAGGTAGCATGAGATTCCGAACCAATCGAGGGAGTCCTGTGGGAGATCGGACCCGGAGTCCGGAGGAGGTCCTGAAGGAGTTCCTGGAACGGGTGTCCTCGATCGAGGAGCAACTCGGGGAGCTGAGGCGCGAGATCTCGCTCCACTTGCGGGCGCGCGAGATCTCCGAGGATTCAGAAATCAGGCGGCTCGCCGATGAGGGGGTCCGCCAGCACGACTCGGGACGGCTTGCATCCGGCCCCTCCGACGCAGGGGACTGGGCCGAACACTTCAAGGGGAGAGACGCGCAGAAGTAGTCCGGCCCGGTCTTGTACCGCCTTCGTCTCTCGAAGCCGGCCGAACGCTGGCTGGAAGACCAACCCGATCATGCCTATCGCGTTGAAGTCCTGGATGGAATTGGTGCGCTTTGCGAGGCTGCCGAGGACCCGATCGGCGCTCGCATCCCCGGGTTCGAGCCTCCGGCTTTCTTGGCTTTCCTAGGAGAATCGGATGTGGCGGCAACCTATGTCGTTTTCCACGGGACGCGAGACCTTCTGGTGTTGACCCTCGAACGGCGCCCCGATTTCCTCTGAGCCCGCGCTTGCCTCAGAAGCGTCATTGCCCGGTGCTAGAGTTCAGTTGAGCCGCTCGATGCGATGGGACTTCGAAGGAGGGAGTATGAGCAAGTCCGCGACCACGAAAACCTCGAAGGGCAGCGCGCGAGTGATTCGGACTTCGGGTAAGAAAGCCAGCGTTTCGCGCAAGGTCATGCGACGGGCCGTATCCCGTGCCTCGAAGAAGAGCGCCTGAGAATCAGCCCCTCCCCGCACGGTACGACGACAACGTCTTCATTAACTGCCCGTTTGACGAGAAGTACCGGCGGTTCTTCCGGGCGGTTACCTTCACGATCCACGACGCTGGCTTCGTCGCTCGCTGTGCATTAGAGATAAGCCACGGAACCCAGAACCGCCTAGACAGGATCATGGGGATCGTTTCCGAGTGGTTCTTGATTACACGCTGGCCATAGAGGAGTGGTTGGTCCGGAACCCTACCTAGCCCAAGTGCGAGCGCTCGCCGACGAGTACCGGCCGGATCGCCGCGCAGCGTTATCTAGAGGCCGGTGAGAGCTTCCTTCGGCGACGAGGTACCGCCTCCAGCCGCAGCCCGACCGCGTCGGCCGCGGCGACAGGGGTGTTCACGGTTGGATTTGGTTCGGAAGTCGTGAGAAGTCGCCGTCAAGAGTGCTCCTCTCGCCATCCTCATATACTTCCGGCGCTGTGGAGACCTCCGTGACCAGCAGGATCGCCACCGCGGACGATCTCGATGCGATAACGGAAACGATGTCCTCCGCGTTCGCCGGGGATCCGCTTTGGGGCGGCTGGGCCTTTCCCGACCCCGCACGCGCCGACGAGCAAAGACGCGCCTGGTGCCGCCTTTACCTGAACAGCGCGCTTCGCTACCCCTGGCTTCGCGGGACGGACGGCTGTGAGGCCGCCGCGCTTTGGATCCCCCCAGGCGGGACCGAGCTATCCGAAGAGGAGGAGGCAGAGATAGTCCCCCTCTACGAGGAATGGTTCGGAGAAGCTGCCGCCATTCATTTCGAAGGGTTCGAGCTGTTCGAAGGCGCACATCCGCGCGACAGGCCTCACTACTACTTGGCCTTGCTCGCGACGCATCCGGAGCACAAGGGCCGCGGCTTGGGGATGAGCGTGCTCCGCGAGAACCTGTCGTTGATCGACGCCGAAGGGTCACCCTCGTATCTCGAATCCACGAATCCCGTCAACACCCCCAAGTACGAGAACCTCGGGTTCGTGAAGGTGGGGGAGTTCACGTTTTCCAACGGCGGTCCGACGATCGAAACGATGTGGCGCGAACCGGCCTAACAGGTCAGGTGCAGGGCGGCGGCAGTGTCCTTGGGGTCCAACTCCAGAAACCGAGCGATCGCCTGATCGGTTGGCAGACCCTCTACCTCAACGCCTCGTTCGCGCAGGGCTTCGATCGTCTTGGGGTCGGGCCGCATGCGAGAATCGGCACCCATTCCGACGACCAGCCGCGCCGGCAGTTCCTCGAGCACGTCCTCGAGGTCTTCCATCACCAGCGAGTGGCCATCCTTGCGCCACCAGTTCGTCACGACTCGGCCGGGGAGAACGATCAGGTCGCGGGTCTGCTCCTCCCCGTCGACCAGCACGCTTCCGAAGCGGTACTGCTCGAGGCGAGCCATCCGCTCTAGCTTGCCTTATCTGCGGACGACTCGCCGGAGCCGGATTCTCTTGCCGGCCTACTAACTACCTTCGACGACCTCGAAGATCTTGTCGGCGACCAGCCCGTGCGCTTCCTTGTGGACCTTCACCGCCGTGTCGGCGTCCGGCGCCTCGACCAGGCAAAACACCTTGCCCTGGCTGTCGTCGACCCAGTAGCTCTTGTAGTTCACCCCGTACTGGGCCTGGATCTTGACGTCGGCCGCGTGGGCTCCCGCCACGTCGCTCGCGGTCGCGCCTTCCGGCAGGGACTCGTGCATGTCCATGAAGAGCGGCATCGCCGCCTCCTTTCGTGCGGCGGGCCCCGACGGCCCGCGCTCGCCACCCTATTTTACGGGGCGGCCGTCCGAAGCAAAAGGATTGGGCCAGCTGGCCTCGGGGAGCGCCCTATATCCGAGATGAGAGATCTCACAAACGATATGACCTCTCTTGTGCGACGACCCGGTGGCCAAAAGATGCCGGGGCAAGATCGTCGAGCGGCTCACAAACGCTGGTTCCGGCCGGCGCTAGGCCGCCTCGCGCTCGCGCCTTCGAGCCTCGCGCTTTCGCTCCTTGCGCGCGCGCTTCTCGTCGGCTGCCTGACGGCGTGCCTCTGCGGCGCGCCTCGATCTCTCCGCCTCGCGGCGGCGATCCTCTGCAAGTGACCTTGCTATCTCCAGGTTGAACATCTTCAATTTCCCTCCTTTCGCTTTCCTAGGTGCTTCTGCCGGCGCATCCGCATCGCGCGTACGACCTCGGGATCCCTTGGGTCGAGGGGCGGCAAAGGGCCGGACCCGTGCCGGTCCCTAGGTCGTTTCGACTTTTCGATCCTGATGCGTCGCACTTTCTCCTCCATTTTTGGGGCCACGCGATCGCTTCTTGCGGAAATGCGATGCAGGGAGCCCGCTAAGGGCGTTTCGTGTGGCGCGCGGCTTGGTGGTTAGGCGTCTCTGCGCGTGTGCGCCGGGAGACATACCGCCGCGGCCGGAGGAGTAAGGAAACGACTCCGGCAGGCAGCGCCGGGCACGAGATGCATCTGCATCTCCCGCCAGCTATTTGCCGTAATGTTCTGCCGCTTCATGTCGTTTCCTTTTGTACGAGGTAGTCATGTTACCGAAACGAGGACGCCGGCGTCACATTTTCGCCGGCGGGGGGATGTCGTACCCCCCGGTTATCGTTAGCGAAGCCTCACCAGCTAGTGGTAAAGTGACTACCTAGGTGGTCACTAGGAGCAAACGATGGCGGAAATCGGAGTCAAGGAACTGAAGGCAACCGCCTCAGCGGTGATCGACGAGGTGGAGGACGGCGCATCCTACGTTGTGACTCGTCGCGGGCGTCCGGCGGCCGTGCTGCTGCCGGTTGAGGAAGCCGAGGATCTCGTCCTTGCCAATGCCGATGAGTACATCAAGATGCGGCGACAGGGCCGAGCAGCCTATGCGAAGAGGCGGACCACGCGCCTTCGGGATCTCGACTGAAGTCGTATTCCCTAGAGCTCTCCCCCTCCGCCGTCCGCATTTGGAAGAAGCTCCCCACTGAGACAAGGGTCCGGCTTCGGAAGGCACTCGAGAAGCTCGCCAAGGATGCTGCGACGCCGGGCAGGATCGGTGGCAAGTCGGTCAAGACCATCCGGGGGGTGTCCGATTCGTTTCATCGCCTTCGATCGGGCGACTATCGGGTGATATTCGATGTGATCGACGAGGACCGCGTGATTCTCGTGCTCGGGATCGTTCATCGTCGTGACCTGGAGCGCTGGCTGCGTAGCAGGTAGGCCTGCGTGTCGCTATTAGTAGGGTTGAGTCCTCGTGCTCGCGGTCGAAACCACGTCCACGCTCTTCCTGGAACTAGGCGGCGTGCTCATCGGCCTCGCAATCCTGGCCAGGGTCGCAAATCGTTTTCGCCTGAGCCCGGTTCCTCTCTTCCTTCTTGCCGGCCTCGCGTTCGGCGAGGGCGGCGTGGTCCCGCTGGTGACGGCCGAAGGATTCATCCAGGCCGGCGCGCAGATCGGCGTGATCCTCCTTCTGTTCGTCCTCGGTCTGGAATACGGAGCCCAGGACCTGGTTCAGGGGCTTCGCCGCCGCGCCGGGTCGGGCCTGGCCGACCTGGTTCTCAACTTCACGCCTGGGATGGCGGCGGCCCTTCTATTGGACTGGGGTTTGCTTCCCGCGGTGTTTCTCGGGGGGATCACCTACGTGAGTTCGTCGGGAATCGTGTCGCACCTTCTTACCGAAGGGCACTGGAAGGGGACCCCCGAGTCGAAGTCCGTCGTCTCGATCCTGGTGCTCGAGGACCTGGTGATGGCGGTGTACCTCGCGTTCACAGCCGTTTTGGTGAGCGGCCGCGGTCCGGTGGTGGGTGTGGCGTCGGTTTGCATCGCGATCGTGGTGGTTGCCGCCGTCCTTTGGATCGCCCTTCGTTTCGGCGACGCGCTCAGCCGGTTGGTGTTCAGCAAGGCCGACCAGCCGCTCGTTCTTCTGATTATCGGCATAACGCTGGTTGCAGCCGCGCTCGCCGATCGCCTTCAGATCTCGGCGGAAGTCGGCGCGTTCCTTGTCGGGCTCACGCTTTCGGGACGAACGGCGGAGCGGGCGCGAAGGGTGCTCGGTCCGGTCAAGGACCTGTTCTCGGCGTTCTTTTTCGTGTTCTTCGGGTTCGGGATCGATCCCTCGGGGATCTCGCCGGTTTTGCTCGTGGCGCTGGCGCTCGCTCTGGTGACGGCCGGAACGAAGATCCTGACCGGAATCGTGAGCGCGCGCATGGAAGGCGCCGACCTCCGCGCCGGTGTGCGGGCAGGCGTGCTGTTGATTCCCAGAGGCGAGTTCTCGATTGCAATCGCGGGGATAGCGATCGTCGCCGGTTTGGAGCCGGAGATCGCGCCGCTGGCCGCGACCTACGTCCTAGTGCTGGCGATCGCCGGTCCCTTGCTCGCGAGGGCGATCGGCCGCGCCGCTTCAGACCCGAGTGTCATGCACCCCGACTGAGTCAGGCGGTTTTCTTTATCTTCTCCGCCGTCTCTTTCGCCGCGCGGACACCTTCGTCTACCGCCTGTCCGGCCTTCTCGGTGATCTCCTCGAAGTCGAAGTCCCGCCCCGGCGCGACCTTGTTCCAAGTGTTGCGGAACCACGCCTGGAATTGGTCGTAGCGCTTGCGGCCGGCCTTGGCCCCCATGAGGTATGCGGCGCCGCCTACGATGACCCAGCGGAAAATCCTAGGTCCGCGCCGCTTCTTGCCGACGCTCTTCTCCAGGGACTCGAGCAGGTCGCCTCGCTCGTCCCTGGTCTCTTCGAGGGCTTCTGCGAGGGCCCTGTTCTCTTCCCTCAGGCGCTCGGCCTCCTCCTGGGTGCGCTCCAGCTTCGATTCCAGGCGGTGCTGGCGAAACTGCTCCTTGGCCTTCCCGAGCTTCTCGATCGTATTGGTTTGCATGGCCGATCCCTCCCCTTCCTAGGGTCTTCCCTTGGTCCTTCCCCCTCCTGCGCCCGCCCAAACGTGCCTGATTTGTCGGACTTTGCCGATGTAGGCTGCGCGCCGTGAGGAGGCACCCCGAGGAGCACAGGCCCACCGAGGGCACCACCCGCTTGGAGACCTTCTGCGACGGCGTGTTCGCGATCGCGATCACCCTGCTGGTCCTGGGTATCGAGGTGCCCGACACGACCGAGGGGCTCGGGCGTGCTCTTGCCGAACAGTGGTACTCCTACGTTGCGTACGGGCTGTCGTTCCTCACTATCGGCATCGTCTGGGCGAACCACCACGAGATGTTTCGCCTCGTCTCGAAAACGACCCACACGTTCTTGATGATCAACGTCGTCCTTCTGATGTTCGTGGCGCTGATCCCCTTCCCCACGCAGCTCGTCGCGCGTTACTTCGGCGACCCCTCACAGCGCAGACTGGTCGTGCTGATCTACGGAGGGACCGGGATCTGCTTGGCCATCGCATTCAATGCGGTTTGGCAGTACGCGGTGCGACGCGGATTGCTCTTCGAGGACCTCGACCCGCACGTGATCGAGAAACGGACGATAAGGAACTACATAGGGCCGGTCGTATACACGTTCGGGACGCTGCTGGCGATACCGAGCCCGGAGGCCGGCCTCGCGGTGTTCATAATGGTGGCGCTCTTTTACCTGATCCCGACGGCCCATTGATCTGAGGTGCGGCGGCGTCGGCCACCGCGAACAGCGCCTCCTGGTTTTGTTCGGCGAGCACCCGCACGATCGGAAGGTCGAGCGCGGACTGATACGGCGCCAGTCCTTCGGCGGCCTGCGGGCGCCAAGGGGCGGCGACGCCGACACTTCCGAGTGGAACGTCCATGGCTTCGAAGTGCTTGCGATGCCCCTCATTGACGTTGCGGTAGTAACCCTCGGCCTCCTGGAGCCGGGCCATCGCACCGTCGCCTACGGCAACTCGGATGTACGAAGCGACGAGCGGGTGGGGACGACCGGCCTCTTCGGCTCCCTCCAAGACCCACCGCCGCGACTCCGCCGCTTGCTCGGGAAGCATCCAGTTGAGCAAGACGCCGTCGGCGAGTTCGCCACCCAGGTGGCACAGCTTCGGCCGCATGGCCGCCGTGACGATTCGCGCGTCCGGGAGGAGTTCGCGCAGCTCGGCGACGGATCGCCGGACGATCTCCAGCTGCGGACGGAGCGAACCGGATCCGATCCCGATCCAGAGCCTCGCCGGATCGAGGTTCAGACGATCTATGTCCGCCGCGATCCGAGCCGGCGAATACCGGTGTAGGGGCAGGACGCCCACGCCCAACTCGAGTCCCGGGGCTCCCGTGGCGAAATGGGCGAGGGTCTCAAAGCCCGGATCCTCCGCCTCGTCGTTCGACCAGAGCGAGTGATAGCCGAGATGCCCGCATCGGGCCGCCAGTTCGCGAGCAAGTCCGGCTTCGAGACCGGCATTGATGCCGAGCCCGCGGCGCAGCGTCATGTCCGTTTCAGCCCGGACAGAAGATCCCGGCCAAGGCCTCGGCCGGGCCGCCGTCGTCCTTTTCTCCGGCGGCGAAGACGAATCCACTCGGCGCTATGGAGGCCCCGTCGAACGAGTTCTCGGCGAGGCCCGGGTTGGGCGGCGACGTCAACACCCACCGGCGCCCGTTCCACCGAAGGGCCAAGGTGTCGTCGTCGGTCATGCCGACCGCCCACACGGGCCGGCGGCCTCTGGCAGTCACGTCGTTCAGCGCCGCTTGCATGCTGCCGCCGCTGGGAGCCTCCTTCTTCGACCAGGATTTGCCGTTGTAGTGAAAGGTCACCGGCCGGAAGTTCGCGACAGAGCCGAAGAAGCCGACGGCCCATACGTCGTCCTTTCGGATCACCTCCACGCCGAGAAGCGTCGTGGGGTTGCCCGTGGCGGGAGGGTTCATCTTCTTCCACTTCGCGTGGTCCTTCACGAGGATGAGGGGCTGCGTGGGGTTCAAACCGCTCTGGTAGCTCCCCACGGCGAAACCGGTTCGCGGTCCGAGCATGTCGACATCGGTCAGGCGGTTGAAGATCGCGCCGGGGTTCGCGCTCTCGAAGGTGACCCACTCGTCGCCGTTCCAGCGCTGAACGAGGGTCAGCTCCTTGGTCGGCCCTTCCTCGCTCCCTACCGCCCAGACGGCGTTTCCGGCGACCGCGGAAACGCCGTTGAACTGGCCCTCCTCGGCGGGCGAGGGCGACATGATCGTCCAGTCGATGCCGTCCCAATTCATGGCCAGGGGGAAGTCGTTGCCGGTCGCGCTGTAGCGGCCCACCGCCCAGGCGTTCAATTCGCCGATCGCATCGACGGCGTTGAGAACGTTCGCCTCGCTGTTCTGATTCGGACTCGTGACAACAGACCATAGGGTCCCGTCGAAGTGCTGGATCATCGTTTGGGGTGACCCCCCGAGATCCTCGTAGGAACCGACCGCCCATACGTCGCCCAGGGTCCGAGCGTCAATCCCGTTGAACCCGCGCTCGTTCGTGCCGGGATTCTGGGTCGAAGCCATTTCGTACCATCCGGGCGTACATGCCGCGGCTGCGGGACCGGGATTCATGATCCCGATGACGAGCGAGATAAGCGCGGCCGCGGCTATGCGTCTCACGAAGCCGTGAGTCTATCCGAGGCTGTAGTTTTTCGGCGATTCTGCCGATCCCTAAGGTATGAGGCGCGTATTCGTGATCGCCGTATGCGGTTCGGCGGTGCTCTTTTTGGGGATACCAGCCCCGGCCGGCGCCGCGCCCGTTCCCGGAACGCAGTGCCGGGTCTTTCCGTCGAATCACATCTGGAACACGCCGGTCAACAAGCTGCCGGTTCACGCGAAGTCGAAGGTCTGGCTTCGCTCCTCGCATGCCGGATCGACGAGGCTTCACCCCGACTTCGGCGGGTCACCCTACGGGCTTCCCTTCCAGGTCGTTGACGGCTCGGGGCCGAAGGTGGCCGTGGACTTCTACTACGACGATGAGAGCGACCCCGGACCGTATCCCTTCGGCCCCGACACTCCTTTAGAGGGCGGATCCGACCGCCACGCGCTGATGGTGGACTCGGACGAGTGCGTGCTCTACGAGATCTTCGACGCCGACTGGAACGGCGGCGATCCGCAGGGGGGTTCCGGGGCCGTTTTCGACCTTTCGTCGAACGCCCTTCGTCCCGACACATGGACCTCGGCGGACGCCGCCGGGTTCGCGATCCTTCCGGGGCTCGTGCGATACGACGAGGTCCAGGCCGGCGCGATCAACCACGCGATCCGCTTCACCGTCGATTGCACGCGCAATCGCCACATATGGCCGGCGCGCCACGACGCCGGCGTGAGCGACTCGAGCTGCCCCCCGATGGGTGCGCGCTTCCGAATGAAGGCCGGCTTCGACATCTCACGGTTCAGCGCGAGCGCGCGGGTGATCCTTCGAGCAATGAAGCGTTACGGGATGTTCGTCACCGACAACGGATCCGACTGGTACTTCCAGGGGACGATGGATCCGCGATGGTCGGACACGCTGCTCGACCAGCTGAAGAGCGTCCCGGCCTCGGCGTTCGTCGCGGTGGACGAGTCGGCGTGCAAGGTCTCCCAGAATTCCGCCCGGGCGAACTGTCCCTGACGTCCCCACAGCTGTTGACTTAGTCTAGGACTTAGTCTATCCTTGGGGCAAGATGCATGACCCGATCAACGTTCACGAGGCGAAGACGCATTTCTCCAAGCTGATCGAGCGCGTCTTGCTGGGGGAGGAGGTCACCGTGGCCAAGGCCGGGCACCCGGTCGCCAAGTTGGTCCCGGTTGCGCCAGAGCTCCCCAAGCGCGAGCCTGGGAGTGCGCGGGGCGATGTGTGGATGTCGACGGACTTCGACGCGCCTCTTCCCAAGGACTTGCAGCAAGCCTTCGAGTGAGAGTTCTTCTCGACACACATGCATTCATCTGGTGGATCGGCGACGACGCGAAGCTTTCGCCCGATGCCCGTCAGCTGGTGTCCGATGGATCCAACGAGGTTTTCTTCAGCGCCGTCAGCGCCTGGGAGATCCTTTTGAAGAAGGGGTTGGAAAGAGTGGAGATACCCGAGCCGTTGGAGCCCTTCATCACTTCGCAGGTCCTCGCGAATGCCTTTCAGGTTCTTCCCATTAACCTTCGACATGTATTTGCTCTGAGCGCTCTTCCGGATGTCCACCAGGATCCCTTCGATCGCATGCTTGTGTCCCAGGCTGTCGCCGACGACCTGACGATCCTGAGCGCGGACCGTCACTTTCAGGCTTATCCTGTGGACGTGGTCTGGTAGACGCTCCGTTCGAATCTTCCGAAGATCACGATCAGGATCGCGAGGAAGATCGCCGGGACGATAAGGAATAGCGGGCGCTGGATCCACCACGACGGTGTGCTGTCGGTCTGACGGCCGAGCCCAAGCGGCCAGAGCACCAACAGCGCGAGCAGATAGGCCGTCATGTGCCAGAGGTAAAGGGTCATGATCACGCTGTTCAGGTAGATGGTGACCATCCACGGCCGCGTGCGTTGCAACCATTTGGCCGCGAAGGGCCGCAGGAGCGTCGCTACCCCGATAGACCATAAGATCATCCCGACCATGACGATCGTCGGCGGATAGGTGTTCGCGATCGGCTCGATGTCGGTGCCGAGCATGCTTTTCGGGAACGAACGCAAACCCTGGAACCATTCGGGCCCGTGACCGAAGAAGACGGGCGGATTGGTCAGCAGGACCATCGCGGCGAGGCCCGCGCCCGCTATCAGGGCGAGTCCGCGTTTGGACATCTTCGCGAGGCGGCCGTCGGCGTAGAAGTAGCCGATCTGGTGGGGCAGCAGCCACACGAAGGCCACGTTGAAGTACCGAACGCCCGGATGGCCGCCGGCGAAGGCGATCACGTCGACCGCGGCGATCGCCACGACCAACACGGCCGGTACAGCCAGGCCGAAGCGGCGATGAAGCTTGATCGTCCACGGCGCCAGCACGATTACGAAGAGATAGACGGGAAGGAACCAGAGCGGGCCGAACGGCACCGTGGCACCGGGAGGGAGCATGCCCCGGAGGAAGGACGTTTCGTCGCTGGTTCCACCGATGTCGGCGAGGTGCATTACGATCTGGATGACGGCCCACACTCCGATGAAGACCGCGCTCGGTTTGATGAGGCGCATCGCCCTGGTTCGAAGGAACGCCCTGGTGGACTCGCCCTTCCTCTTGAACGAGTCGTAGGTGACGAGGTTAGAGAACCCTCCCACGAAGAAGAACAACGGCATGACCTGGAAGACCCACGTCGCCAGCCACATCCACGAGGTCTTGCCGATCGCGCTCGTGGTTCGGATGATCCCGTTGTGCCACTCGTTGATGCCGATGAACCAGTGCCCGAGGACGACAGTAACGATGCTAAACGCGCGAAGGAAGTCGACGTAGCGGTCGCGCGTGGACGGCGTTCGCTCCGCCAGCTCGCGAAGCCGCCCGTTCACCCCATTCCGGGGGTCCCCGTCTCCGGTCCGGCCGTTCCCGTAACCGCCGCGCGCGGGCGAGACACCATTAGAACCGCGACGACGATCAAGGCTCCTATGACCGCGAGGATCACTCCGCCCGGCAAGGAGTCCTGAACGTACTCGGCCGTTATCGCGCCCGGATAGGTGAGTGCGCCGAGAGCCACGAAGCCGGTCACGACCGGCATGCGCAGTTGCGCTGCGAGCCAGATCAGCCAAAGGAGCGTTGCGACACCGATGACGTAGCCGAGCCAACGGTGAGGATCGAACGAAAGCGGAGCGAACAGCGCGGCGATCGATCCGAGTGCGTAGCCGGTTCGCTCGGGCGAGATCGTCCCGCGCCTCGCGAGCACTATCCAAACGACGCCGAGTGCCCAGACGAGGATCCCGACGGAGGGAAAGGCCGGCTCGTTTCCGAACTCGCCTTCACTACTGGTAAAGGGAAGGAGGTTCCCGATCGCGCCCACGAGCGAGGCCAAGCTCACGAACAGGGCTACCTGTTGCAAGCATCTGCGCCGCATCATCCAAAGAGCACCCGAGTAGACCGTGATTCCGGCGGCAGTCAGGATCGCCGGCCCGTCGCCTTCCATCTCGAGTACAACCGTGGAGAGAAGAACGAGGAACACCCCAACCCCGAACGTGGAAAGCAACCATTGAACGCTTCCCAGGCGTGCCATGTCCTCCCTGTCGCTGCCGCCGGCGATCCACCCGGCGACGAAAAGCAGGACCGTGATCACGGCGACGGCAACGAGTTGTCCGTTCGACCCCAGATCCTCCATCGAGCCCACCGCCGCCGCGTACCCGGTTATCGCCAGCGCGGTCCCGATGTATCCGGCCGCTGCTGTGAAAGCCGCCGGATCGAACATTCCAGGTCCTGCGGTTTGCGGTGCCGTCATGTCGCCCGGCATGGTTTCGCTCATCTGACATCCCTCCCCTCGGGCGACCCTACCCCCGCGGAAGGCAGCGGCAAAGGACCCTCCTAGTATCGTGGCCGTCATGAGCGAAGCTGCACCCGCCGTTTTCGCGCGAGCCCGCGAGCTGATCGCGCCGGCCCTTCAAGCCACCGTCGAGCGGCTTTCTCCTGGGATCCGCCGCGTGGTGTCGTACCACTTGGGGTGGGAGGACGCCGACGGAGTTGCATCGCCTGGGGATGAAGGCAAAGCCGTGCGGCCGGCGCTCGCGATCGCGGCGGCGGAAGCGGCCGGAGGCCCGGGGGCGTCAGCCGTTCCGGGAGCGGTTGCCGTCGAACTGGTTCACAACTTCTCGCTGTTGCACGACGACGTCATGGACCGCGATCGCGAGCGCCGTCATCGCGCCACGGCGTGGTCTCTGTTCGGTATCGGCCCGGCGATCCTGGCCGGCGACGCGTTGCTCGCTATCGCGCAAGAGCTCTTGATCGAACCGCCCGAGCCGGCTCGGTTGGAGGCCGCGGCCGCGCTGTCCGACGCCACGGGCGCCATGATCACCGGCCAGGCCGAGGACCTCGCATTCGAAACACGCATCGGCGTGACCGTCGAACAGTGCATCGAGATGTCGGCCCGGAAGACGGCGGCGCTGATGGCCTGTGCGTGCAAGATCGGTGCGATCCTCGGCGGCGGCGATCAGGTGATCGCGGGCCGGATGGCTTCATTCGGAAGCAGCCTCGGGCTCGCCTTTCAGGCGGTGGACGACGTTCTCGGGATCTGGGGGCAGCCGGAGGTGACGGGCAAGGCCGCCGGCAGCGACCTTCGCCAGCGAAAGAAGACGCTGCCGGTGACGGCCGCACTCGCGGCCGGCGGTCCGGCGGCCGAGCGCCTCGGCGTGCTGTTGTCCGGCGATATGGACACCGACGAGGACGTCGCGCTTGCGGCGAAGCTCGTCGACGAGAACGGCGGGCGCGCCCGCTCGCTGGAGGAAGCCGAACGCCGGCTGGACGTCGCCCTGAAGGCCTTGCGGGAGATGGACGTGGACCCCGACGCCCATCGGGACCTCGAGGAGATAGCACGCTTCATCACCGCGCGCGACTTCTAGGCGAGGCGGGGAATAACCTCTTCGGCGAACAGCCGCGTCGAAGAGCGCATCAGCGGGCGATCCATTCCGGGGTAGTAACCCCGCGCGATGAAGGTGAATCGGGGACCGGCGATCTCTTGCAGTGAGCGGATGCGGGCGGCGACCTCGTCGGGCGTTCCGCAGATCATCGTCCGGCGCAGGATCTCCTCGGCCTTCGGATCCAGCTTCGGGGCTTCCTTCAAAGGCTCGGTCCTTCCTCTCGCCCCCTCGGCGTCCTCGTATTTCCAGTCGACGTAATGATCGGATTCGCGAACGAGTTCCCACGCGTCGCCGTCGTTCGAAACGAAAACCGGCCAATAGCCCGCGATCTCGAAGTCATCGCGCGAGCCGAGCGCATCGCGAAGCCATTCCAAGTGCTCGGCAAACTCTTCCTTGGTGGGTTCTGCATCGATCCAGCCGTCCGCGATCTTCGCCGCGCGGCGAATGGAACGGTCGGCGTTCGCTCCGAGCCAGATCGGCGGCCCGCCGGGGCGCGCCGGCTTGGGGTAAATGCCGACTCCGGCCGATTCGACTCGGCCGGGGCCCCATGCCTGGCGGCAGATCTCAATCGCGTCGACCGTTCGCGCGACTCGTTCCCTGATCGGCACGCCAAGCGCCTCGAACTCCCATTCGTTCCAACCCATCCCGAGGCCGAGTATCAGCCGGCCGCCTGAGATCACGTCGACGGTGGCCGCGTCCTCGGCAAGTCGCAGGGGGTGGTACAGCGGCGCGAGGACCAGTCCGGTTCCGATCTCGATCCGCGAGGTCCTGGCGGCCACCGCGGCCGAAAACGTGAACAAGGAAGGCATGTAGGAGTCGTCGTTGAAATGGTGCTCGCTCGTCCAGACAGAGTCGAAGCCGAGCGTTTCGGCTTCCGTGCAGAGTTCCAGGGCTTCGCCGTAGATCTCCGAATCCGTCCGGGTCTCGCCGGGATATCGTTGGCAAGTGATGAGGCCGTATCCGAAACGCACGCGCAAACCCTACAGCGTCGGCAGCGTGCTACCCTGAGGCAGTTTCTGCAGGTCAGAGGCCCTAGATGACTGACGACCCGGTAACGCCACCCTTCGACGCCGGGAACATCCTTCAAGGATCCGGCGAACTGCTGGCGCGCGTCCTGGATGCAAGCTCCGATCTGATCACGATCGTTCGCGCCGAAGACGCCGTCTTCCTTTACGTCAACGACGCAATGGTTCGGGCGACCGGTTACGCGCGCGAGGAATTGGTCGGCCACAGCGAGTCCGAGTTCGAGTTCTTCACCAATCCTGGGCTTCGAGAAGAGATGGCGAAGGAGATCCAGGAGAAGGGCTTCTTCGAAGGAATCGAGGGACAGTATCGGCGTAAGGACGGGACGATCCAGACCTCGATCACGTCGGTTCAGATCGTCGACATCGGCGGCGAGGTGTGCGTGTTGTCGCTTGGCCATGACGTCTCGGACAGGCGCGAGACGGAGGAACAACTTCGCGAAGCCGAGAACAGCTACCAGCGGATCGTGGAGGAAATCCCGATCGTCACCTATCGCGAGCTGGTGGGCGGCCCAGACCGGCCGGGGACCACGACTATCTACTTGGGACCACACACCGAATCGATACTCGGGTACACGCGAGAGGAACACGAGTCTGATCCGCATCTATTCTGGAACAAGATTATTCATCCGGACGACCGGGAGCGTGTTCGCGAGGAAGCGGCGCGAGCAAACAAGACCGGCGAGCAGTTCAGATCCGAGTATCGCGCCATCGCGAAGGACGGGCGAACCGTGTGGCTCCTCGACATGTCCAACCGCGTCTCACTGAGCGAGGACGGATCACAAGTGTGGCGGGGCGTGACGATGGACATCACGGAGCGAAAGGAAGCGGAAGAGGGATACCGCAGGCTTGTCGAGCAGATCCCAGCTGTGACCTACATCGAGGAAGAGGATTCCTCGGTGGCCACGGGCTGGGCGGAGTTCTACATAAGTCCCCAGGTCGAATCGATGCTCGGGCATCCACGGGAGCATTGGGGCGGAAGGAAGTGGTTGGAGTCGCTTCATCCAGACGATGTCGAACGCGTCCGGGCCGTCGAGGCTCGATCGAGCGAGACGAGTGAGCCGTTCGTCTGCGAATACAGGCTCCTCGCCGCCGACGGACACTACGTCTGGGTCCACGACGAGGCTTGGATCCTCGACGATACGCCCCCGCGGCGGTGGCAGGGAATCATGATGGACATAACCGACCGCAAGCTGGCGGAGGAACAGACGACCCGTCGCGAGCGGATCATGAGTGCCGTGGCGTTCGCCTCGGAGAGATTCCTTCGAGCAGGGTCGTGGGAGGAATGCATCGACGAGGTATTGAGCCACCTCGGTGAGGCGGCGGAGGTCTCTCGCGCATATGTTTTCGAGAACCACGAGGACGACCAGGGCCGCCTCCTCAGCTCTGTTCGCTACGAGTGGGTAAGCCCGGGCACGCCATCCCAGCTCGAATATCCGGAGAACCACGGGTACCCGTACGAACAAGGTTTCGAACGATGGAAGAGCACGCTCGGGAGCGGCGGCGTCATCCAGGGGCTCGTGCGCGACTTGCCGGAAAGCGAGCGCGTGCAGTACGAGAGCGGTGAGACCCGTGCGCTGGTCGCGGTGCCGATATTCGTCGAAGACAAATGGTGGGGTTACCTCGGCATGTCGGAGGCTCGCCGTGACCGGGAGTTCATGCAGTCCGAGGTCGAAGCGCTGAAAGCCGCCGCCGGAACGCTCGGCGCGGCAATCCAACGCCGTTTCGTGGAGGAGCGCCTGCACCAGGTCGAGGTCACGCACCGCACTCTGATCGAACGGATGCCGGCTTTCGTCTACCTAGAGGCGACGGACGAGAACAACACAGACCTTTACATGAGTCCTCAGTACGAGCAGATATTCGGTTACCCGTTGGAGGAGCGCCTGGCCGATCCCGGGCTTTGGGAGAGGCTCATCATTCCCGAGGACCTCGACTACGTGCAAAAGGTCACGCGCATCGCCAACGAGACGGGCGAGCCGTATTCAGCCGAGTACCGGATCAAGAGAGGTGACGACGGCCGGACCGTTTGGATTCACGACGATGCGGTGATCGTGCGGGATGAGGACGGGGAACCCCTCTACTGGCTCGGGATCGTGGTCGACGTGACGGTCAGAAAAGAGGGGGAGCAGAGAGTACGGGAGGCGGAGGAGAAGTACCGGACCCTGGTGGAGCAGATCCCTGCGGTGTCCTACATCGACGCCATCGACGAGGTCAGCACGGCTCTCTACATCAGCCCGCAAGTTGAAGGCCTCCTCGGCTACTCCGCAGAGGAGCGAATGCAAAAGCCCGGCCTGTGGATGGAGCACCTTCACCCGGAGGATCGCGAAAAGGTCCTGAACGAGTCGAAGGAAAAGAACGCCTCGGGTGAACCCTTCTCCATGGACTACAGGATGATCCGGCGCGACGGGAAGATGATCTGGGTCCACGACGAATGCGTCTTGGTACACGACGAGGAGGGCGCCCCTCTTTACTGGCAGGGCGTCATGGCCGACATCACGGATCGCAAGGACGCTGAAGCGGAACTGCAGCGCGCCCTCGAGTTGGAGCGCGAGGCCGGCGACCGCCTCCGGAGCCTCGACGAGATGAAGAACACATTCCTTACGGCCGTCTCACACGATCTGCGCACGCCGCTGGCGGCGATGCTCGGCTTGGCGCTCACCCTCGAGCGCGAGGAGATCGGGCTTGCGCCTGCGGAGATGCAGGATCTGGCGAGGCGCATCGCCGTCAACGCACGGAAGCTCGACCGCCTTGTGATGGATCTGCTCGATCTGGACCGGCTCTCCAGGGGGATCCTCGAGCCGAAACTCAACGAGACGGACGTCGGCTTCCTCGTCCAGCAGGTCGTAAACGAGGCGGACTTCGTCGGCGAGCATCCCGTCGACGTGCAGGTGGAATCGATCGTCGCGAAGGTGGACACCTCGAAGATCGAAAGGATGGTGGAGAACCTGCTCGCGAACGCCGTCCGCCACACGCCGCCCGGGACACAGGTTTGGGTCAAGGTGCTCGCCAAGGACGGCGGAGTGTTGATCGCGGTCGAGGATTCAGGTCCCGGGGTTCTGGCCGAACTCAAGGACGAGATCTTCGAACCGTTCCGGCAGGTGGGCGCCTCGCTCGACAATCCATCGCCGGGCGTCGGCATAGGCCTCTCGCTTGTGGCGCGGTTCGCCGAGCTTCACGGCGGGAAGGCCTGGGTCGAGGATCGCGACGGCGGCGGGGCTTCGTTCCGCGTGTTCCTGCCACTGGAAGGTGCGCTGGCTAGCGCCCCTTGAACTTCGGGTCGCGTTTTTCTGTGAAGGCCGCGGCGGCTTCCTGGGCGTCTTCGGTCTGTGCCAGCGTTCCGTATGCGAGTCTTTCGATCAGGACACCGGCCTCGCGCGAAGAATCCGACATCGCGTCGACGGCTTGTTTCGCTACCTGAAGTGCCAGCGGCGGCATCTCGGCGAGTTCCTTGGCAATGTCGAGCGCCCTGGTCAAGGCCGCACCTCGCTCCACGACCTCGTTGACGAGTCCCCAGTCCAATGCCTCGCGCGCGCCGAAGCGTTTGCCGAGCAGGATCAGTTCCTTCGCTCGTGCCGGACCGGCCAGCCGCACGAGCCGGTGTGTCCCGCCAGACGACGGGATGATCCCGATACCGGTTTCGGGCAGACCGAATTCCGCGGAGTCGTCGGCGATCCGAAGATCCGCGGCCATTGCCAGCTCGAAGCCACCGCCCAAGCACCATCCCGAGATCGCTGCGATCACCGGCTGCGGCAGGCGCGCGATCGTCTCGTAGACCTCGCCGGTTTCCTTGTAGTACTCGAGGATCGCGCCGGGAGTCGCTTCGCGGAACTCGTTGATGTCGGCGCCCGCGGAGAATGCCTTGCCGGAACCTGTTAGAACGACCACGGAAGTCTTCCCGACCTCTTCGCCCTCGAGCGCCGCGGCGATCTGCTTCTCGACCTCAGTCGAAAGCGCGTTCAGTTTCTCCTCGCGCTTCAAGGTGATCACGCACGCCCGGCCCTCCGTCCGGACATCCACGAAGCTCTTGTCGCTCAACGGCCCTCCTCCAAGAGGCCCAAGTCTGCACTATTCTCAGGCGTCATGCCCGGGCATACGTCTTCGCACGAGGTCCCAAACCGCATCGAGGTCGACGTGTCTCCCGGCGAGCGAGTGTTCGTCGTTTCCGACATGCACCTCTGGCCGAAGCGAACGAAGGCGTCCGCGTGGGCAGCCATCGAGGTCGCGCGAAGGCTCAACACGTGGGAAGGGCCGGGCGTCCTCGTTATGGCCGGGGATATCCTCGAGATGTGGTTCGTGGAGCCGCCGGATCCTACGGGCTCGTTGGACGCGCATCCCGAATTCGTCGAGGCCGTGCAGTCCTTCGGGTCAAAGGAGGGGCGGCGAGTCGTCTACCTGGTCGGCAACCACGACGGGCGACTGGGCTGGGACGAGAAAGCAATATCGGTCGTGAAAGACCGGCTTCATGCGGAGCTTGCGCTGACGGCGGAGCTGGTGTTGCGGACCCCGAAGGGAGAGCGCCGCGTCCGGGTGGAACACGGTCACGCATACGATCCGGCGAACGAGTTCAAGAACCCGCACGACCCGGGTGAGACTCCGCTGGGTCAGCACATCGTGCAGGAGATCTTGCCCGAGATGACCTTCGCGGATCAGGGCTGGCTCTCGGGAGTCGACAGCCTTTCGGATCCGAGAACGTTCCCGGCGTTCCTGACCTCTCGTCTCTTCTATCGCCGGGTCCTCAAAGACGCGAAGTGGCTGCTGATCCCGGTGGTCCTGTTCCTGTTGGTGCGAATACCCGTGACATACCTCTTCCTCGGCGAGAGGGGTCAGGACTTGCTTCCGAGGGTCACGCGCAGGTTGGTAATGGTCGATGCGATCTTCATCGCCTTCGTGCTCTTGATGGTCGTGATCCTCCTGATCGGGGCGCGCCGGGCCTGGCACACGGCCAGCAGCGCCGTCGCGACGAAAAGGGGCGCCGGGCAAAACGACAACACCCGGGCGGCCGCGAAGGCGTTCATCGATCAGGGATTCGCAGGAATGGTTTGCGGGCATACACACCATCCCGAGATCTCGGAGGTCGAAGGCGGCTTCTACGTCAACACCGGCTCCGGCACCCAGGTAGTCGATCGCGTTCCCGCCAAGATGGGATTGCCGCACGTGTTCGTGCCGCGGGTGCAGTTGTCCTTTGTCGAGCTGGAGGCGGGCGATGACTGGACGGTTGTCTTGACCGCGGGGCGACAGGCGGTGCCCGGGAGCACCACGACCGAGCGTCGTATGCAGCGCAAGCGCACCGACGCGCCGCACGACCTTACGGTCGTTGGGCGGTGGCCCGGCGGCCCGTTCACGGAGTAGCCGTCATTGCGAGGCTACGGGTTCGTTACGGTTTCGGAATTACTCGCCGCCTAGGCGGGCTCGGCCGGCTCCGACTTCGCCGCGGCGGCAACTCTTCCGGCGCGAATCCACCCCTTGTTCTCGGAGAGGATCCAGCGTGCGCTGCAAGCCGAGCAGAGGATCTCGATGGTGTCGTTCAGAACGAGTACGACGTCCGTGGACGTGCAACTCGGGCACTTGACTATTCCGCGAACCTCTTCCATGCAACTTCCTCCGTTGCCCGCGGGGATTGATCCGGTCAACCCGGATCGCGGGGAAGAATACCAGTAAGGGCAGCCCCGATGTGGGACGGGCGCCTCGAAACCCGCGGTCATCTGTGCGACTTCTTTCCGAGCTTTACCCACCGAAAGGAATCCCCATGCGTCGGGTTTTTGTCATTTTCGCCGTCGCCGCGCTGGCGATGGCCGCAGGTCGACCACGACTCCGAGTCCGGCGCCTACCTCATCCAAGGTAGTCAAGCCTTCCCCCTAGTCAGTCTCCGGCCGTTCGAGGGGGCGATTGCCAGATCCAACCCGGCACCGACTGCCGTGCCGACGACCTGCACGGCGCGGACCTTCGATACGCGCACCTGAACGGCGCGAACCTGACGGACGCCAACCTGGCAAACGCGGACCTAACCTACGCCAGCCTGAAGGGCGCGACGATCACGAAGTTCGACATCCCGGCGAAGGCGGACTGCCTCAAGCAGGAGAAGCCGACGGTTGCCTCCGGTCTGCCGCCCAGCGGCAGCACGCGAGTACGGGTCCCTTGCGATGCGAACAGGATCGTCGTCGAAATGATCGCGTCGAAGGGCGCAAACCGGGTGTCGCAGAAGGTGGCGGTCAAGACCGGCATCACCTGAGAACCGGCACTCTGGCACCGGGTTTGCGGCCTGGCGCTACGCTTGGGGCGATGGCTGAAGGCGCGGCAGACGTAATGGAAGCGCCGGCCGAGACAGACCGGCCGGCCGGCGAAGAGGATGTGGCCGGGGACATTCCCTGGGTCGTGATCGTCTGGAACGACCCCGTGAACCTGATGTCCTACGTCGTGTTCGTATTCCAGAAGCTGTTCGGTTTCGGCCGCGAGAAAGCCACGAAGCTGATGATGGACGTCCATCACAAGGGGAAGGCCGCGGTCTCGCACGGCTCGCGGGAGAAGGCCGAGCTGGATGTTTCCCGCCTTCATGCGCACGGATTGTGGGCGACGATGCAGAAGGACCGCTAGGTGTTCGTTAACCCGGTGAAGCGAACGAAGAAGGGCGATTTCGAGCTTCAGATATCGCAGGGAGAGCGCGACCTGCTGAAGGGGATTCCGATTCAGCTGCGCGAGCTTCTGGAGAACGGTGATCGTGAACGGGATCCGGCCCTCTTGCGCCTGTTTCCGGATGCCTACCGTGACGATCCGGAACGAAGCTCCGAGTACCGGGAGATGATGGGCGGCGAACCGGCATCGGTTCGCCTTTCGGCGGCCGCCGTCATGGAGAGGACGATCGAGGCCGAGCGCCTATCCGAGGAGGAGATGACCGCTTGGCTATCGTCGATTAACGGCGTTCGGATCGTGATGGGAACCAGGCTCGAAGTGACCGAGGAGACGAGGGCGGAGGACTTCGAGGACGACGAGGATCGCGGTGGCGCGTTCGCTGTGTACCTGTATCTGACCTATCTGGAGGATCACATCGTCACAGCACTGCAGGAGTAACTCGGCGAGGATCAGTCCGTCGAGATGTAGCGAGCTGCGTAGGTCTCGTAATCGGATTCCACGAGCGGGATCAAACCGATCACATAGCGGCCGTTGGTGCAGCCCGCGCACCAGGAGGATCGCTTGATGGCGCGGGCGGTTCTGCGCGCGGGAGCGCAATTGCGCAGGCGTTTGACTATCCGGCCGTAGCCGTAGTCGTTCCAGCCCCGCTCGATGGTCAGCCTCGTCGCCTCGAGTCCCTGGGCCAGTGACACGTAGTTCCTGACTCCAATCGAATTGAACTTCGACGCACCCGGCATCGGATAAGTGGTGGCGAGCGGGTTGAACCGCGCGTCCGTTCCTTCATTGACCTCCCATGCGACGACGGCGGTCAAGTTGTTCTGGCAGTCGGGCGCGTTGACTTCATCCAGGAATGACGCGGCCCACCTACCGTAGGTGATCGCTTGCCGGTGCTCGACCCAGCTCGCGTCCGGCGCGGCGTCGCACAACCCGGACGGACACAATTCGTGGAGCACCAGCACTCGCCACCAATAGGCCTTTGGCTTGTCCAACGCCGCCGGCCCGAACCTGTAGACGATGGTGCTTTCGTCGGGGCGATTGATCGTGGCGACGCCGGCTTGGCTTTGGTCGGCGGTTCGGAGGATCAGACCGTCGCCGCAGAGCATGAATTCCCTCAGCGGGCGCCTTGCCTTCATGTGCAAGCAGGGCGCATCCGCGGTGACGAAGTCATCGTCGGCCGCGATGGTGTGCTCCAACTTGCCCGCCGGCGTGTGGCCGTGCTGCGCCGAGACGACGTCCGGATGTCCGGCGACGCCGTCCACCGGGTCGGTGATCTCTGCCACGTCGGCGGATGCCGGTCCGAGAGGAATGAGGCCCAGCCAGGCTCCCGTGGCCAGCGACGCGACGAGCGCGAGGGTAGCGGTATGCCGGATTCTTGCCATGCTCATATTCATCGTCCTTTGGGGGGCAAACATTTACTCACGGGAGGGTGCCAGAATCCCGCCTATCCGGCGGATTTGTACCCCCGGCGTGCCCGGACTGCGCCTAGCCGGTCGTGACTGCGGATTCCGCCGGGAGCCAGAACTCGATCGATGTGCCTTCGCCGGGGGTGCTGGTCACGGTGCACCATCCCCCGACCATCTCGGCGCGCTCGCGCATGGCCGAGAGGCCTAGGTGACCGCTCGGCGACTCGGGAACTTCATCCGTGTCGAAGCCTGCCCCGTCGTCCGCGATCTTGACGCGGAGGCCGCCCTGCGCCTCGGAGATTCCCACCCACACGCTCGCTGCGCGGGCGTGCTTTCGGACGTTCGTCAGCGCTTCCTGGGCGATGCGAAACGCGATTATTTTCACCTCTCCCGAAGGCTGCGTCTCGAGGCGATCGTCGAGCGTCGTCTTCGTCCCGGTCTCGCCGCGGAGGGATTCGAGCGATTGCTCCAGCACGGCGCCGAGCCCTGCTCTGTCGAGTACCGGGGGACGAAGTTCGACCATCAGGCGTCGCAGGTGGGAGATGCTCTCCTCTATGTCCTCCTCGAGTTTCGTCAGCTTGTCCGCCCGATCGTGTCCGTCGAAGGCGGCTTTAAGCGCATGGAGTCTCAGAAGGACGGCCGTCATCGTCTGGATGGGATCGTCGTGCAGGTCGCCGGCGATCCGCCGGCGTTCCTCCTCTTGCGCATCGGTCAATCGTCCGAGTAACGCCCGGCGTTCCACGTCCGCACGGGAAAGGAGCTCCATGCTCGATTGCAGCTCGCGCTGTGTCCTGCGTCGTTCGACTATCGCCGCGGCCAGCAGCAGAGATGTCGCTGCTACGATCGCCATGAATGTTTGTGTCACCAGCAGACGTTCCGCTTCGGGGAGACGAGCGAAGGGTCCGAGGTCGTGCGCCGCGCCCCAAATGGCGATGGCGGAAATGAGGATGCTGAAGCTCGTGGCTCCGCGTCCCTCGAACCTGAGAGCCGCCCAAACGAAGAACGGGAACAATACGAACGAGTAGTGAAGCATGCTCGCTCCGGGAGGTCTCCCGAAGACGAGTAGCGCGACGGCGGTTGCCGACACAGCGAGCACGGCGAGTTCGAGGATTGCAGCCGGCCGCAACCGTGGAAGCGGCGTCTTCACGAAGATAAGGATGAGCGGGGCCAACAGAAGGTCGCCGGCCAGGTCGGCGAGCCACCAAAGCCGCCATACCTGACCGTAGTCGCTCAGATTGATCACGCCGGTCGCGAGCAGGCTCGTCACGCCGAACGTGGCGCTTACGGTTGTGCTGATGCCGGCTGCGAGTCCGGTGAACGCGAGAACGTCGCGAACGCGGCTCATCGAGAGGTCGAAACCCGTGCGGCGCAGCAGGTATGCCCCAAGCATCGCCTCGAGCGTGTTGCCGGCGGCCGGGGCGATTGCGGCTCCGATCGGAACCTCGGTCGTGAGGTTCGCCACCAGCGCGCCTAGAGCTACCGCAGGCCAGTAGCGCCGTCCGAGTAACAGGAGTGCGGCGAGGGCAAGCCCGGACGGTGGCCACACCGGCGCTGCGTTCCCGGCGACCGCTCCCAAAGAGAAGGCGAGGCGAGCCGCGAGGACGTACAGAGCCGCCACCGCGACGATCGTCAGAACGTACCGTGGCCCCGACCAGGACTTCGCTTTCATGTCCCCCCGGATGTTCACGCCGACTCCATTATCCCCGATCCATCGGGCGAGGCTGCGTTTCGGCATTCGGCATTAAATGTGTACCCCTCGGCCTTTAGTTGCGAGATCGAAGTGCACCGTAAGGACAACAACGACCTGATCAGTGAGGTCGAGGTCTCCCGGCATGTGCCGTCTGGCGCCAAGCGCGTTACCCGATGGACGATCGAGGGGACCGTTAGTTGCCCCTCCTAGTCGGAAGATCCGGAGGAGTCTGTCTCCTGGCCCGGCGGCACGAAGAATTCGTCGTCACCCTGTCCGGAATCAGACGAACCCTCGCCGCTATTGTCCTTTTCGGGCTTCGGCTCCTTCGGTTCCTTTGGTTCCTTCTCCGGCTTAGGCTCCTCGGTGGGGGTCTCGGGCGGTGGCCTGAACGTCGGCTCGTGGGCAGCCGCCAGCACCAGATCGACCTCGCTTCCCTTCGTCAGCGTGCTCCCGGCCGGAGGCTCGGTGGCTACGACGACATCGTTTCCGTCGGTGACGATTCGGCTGCCCATCTCCAGCCCGTTGTCGACAAGCGTCTGCTTCGCCGAGCGGCGGTCCATGTCGACGAGGTCGGGCACCTTCACCGAGTCGGCGGCCGGAGATGGCTGGCCCTGGGCTGCCGTTTCCGGGCCGCCGCCGGCGGTTGCAACGGCGAATATCAACGCGGCAACGAGGATCGCGGCGAGACCGGCCGCGACCAGGCGCGATCGCCTCTTCGATCCTGCGGCGGCACGCGATGGTGAGGGCGGGTCCGAGCTTGGTGGTGCCGGCGTAGGCGAGGCGGCCGTCAACGGGATAGTTGCATCGCCGGCCACCGGAAGGACCGCCGTGAAGGGTGGCGCGTCGGCGCCGCTGCCGCCGTCCAGAGTTCTCTGCCGGTATGGACCCACCGGTGACCACAGGCTCACCCTCGACGTCCTATACCCATTCGCGGCACGCGAAAAACTCGAACTAGCGGACCGCGCGCTCCGAGACCTTGATCACAAAGGCGACCCTCAGGCGCCCGGTCTGAGTGACCCCGACGTCCACGCCCGGAAACAGCGCCCCGATGAGATCGACCCTGGCCGTGCCGACCGAATCGTGCTGCCCCGCGGGCGGCGAACTGGGGTCGGGCTCCTCGGGTGTTACCGAGAGCCCGGCGTCCTCGACTTCGACTAAGAGTTCGTCCGCTTCCCGCTTGATGGTGACGCGGATCGGGCCCGACGCCGGGGACACTTCGCGCGACCAAATCGCATTGGTGCTGGCTTCCGACACGGCCAGCTTGACGTCCTCACGGGCCTCGGCGTCAACGCCCGCTTCGTCGGCGATCGCGGTACAGAAGGCTCTGGCTGCTCCGACGAAGGCGGTGTCGGCGGGAAACTCCAGCTTGAAGGGCCCGGAATCCTTCATCGCTTCGCCCGTTATCCGGCGGCGGCCTCGTCCACGGAGTCAAAAATGGGAAAGGCTCTGTCTAGGCCGGTGATCGCCAACACCTTGAGAACGGAACCGGATGTGCACACGAGCGACATCGTCCCTTCGGTCTCTCTTAGTCTCTTCAGGCCCGAAACCAAAGCGCCCAAACCACTCGAATCCATGAAGTCGACGGCGGTGAGATCGACGATTAGCTTCTTGACGTCGGCCTCCGCCAGGCGGTGTATGTGATCGCGAAGGCGCGGGGCGGTGTGTAGATCCAGGTCACCCTCCACGCGGATGACGGTCCATCCATTAACGATCGTCTCATCCAACGAAAGGTCGATTTCGCTCACCCCTTACGCGTTTGCGGTCTCGATAGTATATGCGGCGGTATGACCGACCCGCAGACGATAGCCGTCACCGTGCCCGCCGGTTCGGAGTTCCTGCACATAGTGCGCGCTACCGTTGGAAGCGTTGCTGCAAAGCTCGACTTCACGTACGAAGACGTCGATGACCTTCGCATCGCGGTGGATGAAGCATGCGGGGAACTCCTGTCCCTGGACGAAAAGGGTGATGCGAAAGAACTCCTCGTCGCCATTACGCCGGGCGAACGCGAGGTCGAGATCTCCGTTTCCACCGACGCCGCGTTCGACTGGCCCTCCGACGGACTCCATGGTCTGCCTTGGATTGTCATGTCGAAACTGGTCGATGAGGTGCAAACGGGCGTGGCCGAAAGGGGCCCCGAGATTCGCTTGCGAAAACACGCATCGCCGTCTCCGTGAGCGAGACGGATTCCCGTTCGTCTGGGGACGACTTGGAGGTGCGCACGGCCGAGTTGTTCGCCCGGCTTCCCGGCGATGCGAAGGCCCGGGACGAACTCGTTGAGATCCACCGGAACCTGGGTGGCTATCTCGCGCGGAGGTTCGCCGGCAGAGGCGAAGCCGCCGACGATCTCGAGCAGGTGGCGATGATCGGCCTGCTCAAGGCTGTGGACGGTTTCGACCCGACCAGAGGCGTGCAATTCGCTACTTACGCGACGTCGATGATCGTCGGCGAACTCAAACGGCATTTTCGGGATCACGGCTGGGCGATTCGAGTCCCCCGCAAGCTCCAGGAAACCAGCCTGCAGGTGAACAAGCTCGCGCTGGAACTCTGGCAGGAATTGGGACGAGGTCCCACCGTGACCGAGATCGCCGAGCGCTCCGGTTTGTCCGAGGACGAGGTGCTCGAGGCTATGGATGCGGGCCGGGCGTACTCGACTGCTCCGCTGGACGTGCCTTCCGAGGAGGGCGGCCTTACGCCGGCCGACACGATCGGGGAGGACGACGAACAGCTCCTTCAAGCGGAGGGCTGGGTGAGCATTGCGCCGGCTCTGGAGGAACTCCACCCGCGAGAGCGCCAGATCCTCTATCTGAGGTTCTTCCGCGATCTCACACAGACCGAGATCGCGGAAGAACTCGGGATCTCCCAGATGCACGTCTCGCGTTTGCTGTCGCAGACGATGAAACGTCTGCGACAGACGGTCGCACGTCCCTAGGGCTCCATCTGGGCTCACGCGAAGAGGCTTACGCGGCCCGGCCCAACGAGAAGTCCAACCAAGACGAGGACTACTCCTGAGAGCACGCTTCCCCGAAGCGCGGTCACGATGCCCGCTATGACCAAGACGGCTGCGATGACCCAAAGGATCGTCGCTGTTCCGCTGGTTGCTGCAAGAAGCTCCATGGTGCGCCCCTTACGTGAGTTTCGGGATCACGTACCACGCGAGGAACGCCAGGATCGCGAGAACGATGATCACGATCGCCGCGTACTTCACGGCTGCGTAACCCACGAGTCCGTGCGAACCCTCGGGGTCCGTGGGCGGTTCCTGGTGAGCGTGCGGATACTGCTGGCTCATGCTTGCCTCCTTCCGTCGGGCCACATCTTTCCCGCCGACGGGCCACGGCAAACCTTGCCGGTGTTTGCCACATCCGGCCACGGGGTATTTCTTGGCTATGTGAATAGGGTTCTCGCCATCCTCAATGGCTGACGAAAAGCACGAGGAATCCGAAAAGCTTCACCGCGAGTTCATCGAATTGCTGAACGAGCTGCGGGTGGTGTTGCCCGGCGTCCAGGTGCTCTTCGCCTTCTTGCTGATCGTGCCTTTCAGCGAAGGTTTCGGGAAGCTGACCGATCTGCAGCGAGGTGTCTTTCTCGGGTCGTTCCTGACAACCGCCGCCGCCACCGTGTTTCTCATGGCCCCGACGGCCAATCACCGTATGCGCTGGCGCCGGCACGACAAGGAACGACTGCTTCAGATCGCGAACCGGCTGGCGATTTCCGGTATAGCTCTCCTGGGCCTTGCGGTATCCGGAGTGACGTTCCTGGTCACGGACGTCCTTCTCGGCACCCCCTTGGCGTCGGTAATCGCCGGAGCCATCGCGGCGCTTCTGATCGTCGTTTGGTTCGTCGTCCCGTTGTCGATGGGCAACGGGGAATAGAGGTTCGTCTCACAAGGGCTTACTCGAAAAAGAGGGCGGGGAAGGGACGGGTTTGCTTTGCCGCCCGTCCCTTCCCCGTGGGGGGGCCTGGATCAGACCTTATCGATCGTCTCGTTCATGTTTTCCAAAGCCTTCTTAGGGGTAATGTCCTCCGCTTCTGCTGCCTTGCGAAGCTCCTCGAAGACTATGTTGTCGGGGTTTCCGTGATCGTCATGCGGTTCCCCACAACCACAGGTCATGCACATGGGATCTCCTTCCGGATCAACTTAGTGCTAGTCGACGGCGTCCTTCACGGCCTCCGTCGCCTTCTTGGCGGCATCCTTCAGGTGACCGACCGCTTCCTTGGCCTTGCCCTTGGCCTGGTCCTTGCGGCCCTCGGCCTGAGTGGAGTGGTCGTCCGTTACTTCGCCGACCGTCTCCTTGACCTTGCCTTTGGCCTTGTCAACCTTGCCTTCTGCGCGGTCTGCTGTTCCTTCGCCCATCGGGTCTCCCTTCGTAGTTGGGCTGATCAGGTTCTTCCCACAGGGCGCGATCTCTAACCCCCCTGTATCGATCACTATTCACGGCGTGCAGGGGCTTCGGGTAATCTCGCTTCGCTCGTCGAGCCTGATCCAGAACAGGAGCCACAGCCGTGAGTGCACTTCAGATATCGCTTGAAACCCCCTCCGATGACCGGGTTGTGATTCTCCTTGGCGGCGAGCTGGACCTTGCCACGGCGCCGGAGCTCCAGGAGAGCCTTCGCTCCGTTGAGTCCAATGACGCTCTGGGATTGGTCGTCCTCGACTTGCGCAAGCTGCAATTCATCGATTCCTCCGGCCTTCGCGTCGTTATCGGCGCCGATTCCCGTGCCCGCAAGAGCGGCCGCCGGCTCGTTCTCGTGCGAGGTGGCGAAGCCGTTCACAGAGTTTTTCGCCTCACGCTTCTCGATCAACGCCTGGAGTTTGTGGATGATCCGAGGGAGATACGGGAATCATCAAGAGAGTGATCAAACTTCAACTTCCCGCCGTCCCCGAAGCGGTTCCGGAAGCCAGGCGTGCCCTGGCCGCGCTGGAGCCCGACATATGGGGAGAGCATCTCGAGAACGTCCGCCTGCTCGTGAGCGAGTTGATGACGAACAGCGTCCGCCACTCCGGGGTCGGGCAGGACGACTTGATCGAACTGCGGGTGTTCACCGAGCAGGGTTCGGTCAGGGTGGAGGTCAGGGATCTGGGGCAGGGCTTCGAGCCGCCCGAAACGACACCATCGCTCTATCAAGAGTCGGGGTGGGGCCTCTACCTGGTTCGGCAGATCGCGGACCGGTGGGGCGTCTTGAGGGATGGGGCGACCTGTGTTTGGTTCGAGATCGACCCACTCGAAAGCCGCTCGTCGCAGGGAAACCCGGCGTCCTAGCGTGCGCCAGGGCTCTTGGGGCCAAGCTCCGTTTTCAGTTCCTCCACATCCGCGCTCAGCTTTTCGAGCATTCTCACCATGCGCTCGTTACTGTCCTTCGATTCGGCGCTGCCCCTGTGGATCAGCAGCGCGGCAAGGACGACGAACGAGAAGAGCTGAAGGAATTCCGACTGCCAGTTTTCGAGCGTGGATTGGCCGAAATGCACAACGAATCCCGCCATTCCGTGGGACTCGCCGTGCGCACCCTGCTCATCTACGTAGACCCGCCATTCAGCGAGAGCCTGCGCGACCCAACTCGTGAGAAAGAGAATGGCAAACGTGATGCTGAGACCGAAATTCTTCCAAACCTTCCGAACGTTCGAACGCCGCCGCTCCCGCAGGATGCTCGTTAGCATCGTCCCTATCAGATAGGTTGCGATCCCGAGCGGGACGAGAGCCGAGGTAATAACTATCAAGGTTTCCATACTCTCTCCCAGTCGCTTTCGGATTTTCCCTGCGTCGTGTAGCGGGAACCTCCGGACAGATCGAGGCGATTAGAACCGGGCGCGACGGGGAAGACTCATGCTCGTGAGAAACACATGTTGACCGAGCTGATCGTCCAGGCTGCCGGCCGCTTTAGAGAGCAGCGCGGTGCCGTTGGCTGGCTGATAGTCGGCGTGCTTCTGGGGACCGTTCTGATCGTTGTCCTGATCATCAAGTTCCTGATTCCGGGGGAATAACCCTGAGGCCCACGCCCCGGCCTCCGTAGTTATCGGTGTTGCGGAATTCGACGGTCCAGGTCCACTCGGATCCGTCGGGGGCGTTGCTCCAGGTGCGGAGGAGACCCACTTCTCCGCCGGGAAGGATCACGGGGGTCCCGATATCGGATTGCTCCGGCCAGATGTTCGCGCGCCGTACTTCCCCTCCGGCCAATTGCAGCCGGGCCATCGGCGTCGGTGTCTCATCGACGAGACCCGTGCTTCGAGCGAGGACCTCTCCGTTCGTGCGGCTGACCGTCACCTCTATCTCGCGTGGGAGGCTGTGGGCAAGAACCCGGTCGGAGGAGACCATCCGGGCTTTCGCGAATTCCAAGCCGGTGGCCCCTCCCGGAGTGCGGATCTCCCAGACATGAACCTCTTCGCCCATCCTGATGGCGACGATACCCACCTGGACTCCCGCACGCCAAGCGCGTGGCCCTGACGCACGGGTTCGTTTTGTGGAGCCGCGGGGTGGGTAGGGATACCCCAGCGTTTCCGATGGAGGGGGGACATATGGCTGCGACGGAAGCTGAGGTTCATTACCGCGGGACCGCGCCACTCGGTGTCGAAGTTCGGTGTTCCCGCACGTACGCGCCCCTCAGGATCTGCGATGAGGCGGGGTGCTCGACGGTCCTTTCCGTCTACAACGGGCGCGACCGCTGCTGGGTCCATGCCCCTGCGGTGTTCAGGGCGGCACGCGGCGGCCGCATGGCCGGCTAGGGGGACCGAAACCTGTGGTGCTTCCGGATTGGACCGGCCAGTTTTTGGGTACAGCTTCATAGGAGGGTGATAGCTATGCCGCCGCGCAGCTGGACCAAAAGCGCGAACGCTAGTATGGCCACATCAAGCTCGGAGCGCTTCCTGACTGAGCGATGTGAACGACACTAATCTCCTAACAGGGGTGAGACGGGGGGGCTTGGACCATCCGGCCCTCCTTTACTCGTCGATGGACGGGTTTCTCGACTACATGGTCCCCTACATCTCCGAGGGATTGAACCGGAACGAGCCCGTGTTTGCCGCGTTAGGCCGCGAGGAAGTCGCCGCGCTGCGCGACGAGATGGGAGCTAACGACCGCCTTTTGTTGGAAGACACGCGTGAGTGGGCACCGCACCCCGCCACTCGGCTCCGTGCGTTCTACGAACACATCTTGGATCAGCTGGGTCACGGGGCAGCCCGGATTAGGCTCGCCGGCGAGCCGGTGTGGCCGAGCGGTCCGCCCGAATTCGTCCTGGAGTGGAAGCGATACGAATCCGTTCTGAACGAAGCGCTCGAGCCATTCCCCGTGACGTTGCTGTGCACTTACCCGACCCATCGTTTGACGCGTTCGATCGCCGAAAGCGCGCGACGGACCCATCCGTTCGTAGCCGGTAACGGCAGTCGGGGTCCGAGCCCGGAATTCCGGCCTCCATCCGAACTTCTTCGGGACTGGAGTCCCGAACTCTCGCCGCCGCCTAGTAGAGCCTTCGAGTTGCCGATCGCGGTCGATCCGCAGGAAGGCCGGCGGCTTCTGAGGGAACGCGCCATACAGCTGGGCGCGCGACCCGATCGCGTGGAGGATATGTGTCTCGCCGGTGACGAGGTTCTGACGAACGCCTTGATCCACGGTGGAGGAGTTGCGCGTGCATTGATCTGGGCCGAGGGCGACCATTTGATCTGCCAGGTAGAGGACCTCGGGCCCGGAGTTCGGGATCCGCTCACCGGCTACCACCCCCCGGACTTGATCTCTGTGGGCGGTCGCGGGGTGTGGCTTGCCAGGCAGGTCGCCGACCTCCTCCAGATCGCCCCAGGCACGCAGGGCACCGTCGTCCGTCTTCACGTCCGGCTCGCGTGAGGGGACTCCTCAAGTAGCAGCCTCAGCCCGCCGAATTCATCTCTAAGTCCACAGCACGAGGTCATGCCATGGAGGACAAGTTGGGGGTCCTCCGCCGGGGCGCAGTTCGCGGCCAGGCGGGGTTCACACTGGTAGAGTTGATGGTCGTCGTCCTGATCATCGGCATTCTCGTGGCCACGGCCCTTCCCGTCTATCTCGGGGCCCGCGAGCGAACGAGAGACCGGTCCGCCATGTCGGACCTGAGGGCGGCCGTGGCGGCGGCGAAGATTTTGTACACGGACGACCAGGACTACACAGGCGCCACCACGGCCCAGATGATGAACACGGAACCCTCCCTCTCCTTCGTTGCCGCAGGCACGGCTTCCTCCTCGGCGAATAACTACGCGGTCTCGTTCCGTGTCTGGAACTACGGAGAGGTCAACATGGCCAGGCTCTCCGAGGCGGGTAACTGCTACTACATCAGGACGATCGACCAGCAGGGGACCGCGGCTTCGGACATCCCGAGCACCTATATGGGCTTCAGCTCGGCGATGGCCTGTACAGGCAACGAGGTCGCCAGCTTCGGAACATTTCCCTTCAATTTCAGGGGCTGGTAGGGGATCCGCCCCGAGCTTGACGAAACCTTGATCTGCCCGTAATCGGGCCGAGAAGTCACCTCCCGAACCCCAAGTTGAACCTTCGAAAGGGGAGTGACATGAACACGAACAACACAGGACGCACAGGAAAGGCCCGCTGGGCCTTCGCAGGAATCCTCGCCACGATCGTAGGTACCGTGCTCGCGCTCGGACCGACGGCGACGGCAGGGGCCGGCGAGGTTCCGGCAACCAATGCGCAGCGCCGGATACTCGGGGACAGGCTTTCGCACTTCGGAGCGAAGGCCCCCGCCGCCAGGCTTCGCGCTGCGGCCCAGACCGGAGGCGCGGAGATCTTCCTCTACGGAATCGACGCCTTCGGGACCAAGGGAGCATTTGCGGTTGGCGACATCCTCGAAAATGGTGCCGAACGGCCATCCGCAAGGATGTACAACGGTCGCCGGTGGAACCCGGTTCCCGTCCAGGACCCCGGCGTCATGTCCGGGCTGACCGCGGTTAGCGCCATCTCGGCGAAGCGCGCCTACGCGGTCGGATTCCAGATGGGCTCCACAGTTCAGCCGCTGATCGAGCAGTTCAACGGGGCATCGTTCTCGACCATGCCGAGTCCGGATGTTCCGGGCGGCATGCTTCTCGGTGTCGACGCTATTTCCGCGACGGACGTGTACGCGGTCGGCCTTGGGCCAAGCGGCCAGCTGATCGAGCACTTCGACGGCAACGCGTGGAGTGTGGTTCCCGGACCGGCCCTGCCTCAAGGCATGCTGGTTTCGGTACAGGCCGTATCTCCGAGCAACGTCTGGGCGGTAGGCGCCTACCGCGATGGCGACGTCTTCAAGACGCTGATCCAGCACTTCGACGGAAACGCGTGGACGGTCGTTGATTCTCCGGCGCCTGACGCGAAACGCTCCATGCTCTCATCGGTGTCGGTGGTTACTGCCAACGACATCTGGGCGGTCGGATACACGAACCCGACCGGTGGGGCGTTCCAGGACAAGACGCTCATCATGCACTACGACGGTAAGACCTGGACGCAGGTTTCTAGCCCGAACCTGGGGCACGGGAAGAACGCGCTCTGGTCGGTCGACGCCGTGAGGGCCGGCAACGTGTGGGCCGTGGGAGAGACTGCCGGCGGCACACTGATACAGCACTACGACGGCAAGAGGTGGACCATCGACAGCAGGACACGCAAGGGCACCGAGTCCGGCGAGACCCTCTACGGGGTTGCAGCCGCTTCCAAGAAGAGCGTGTTCGCGATTGGTGGTTGTGTCGAAGACAGCGGTACCAACAGCATGGAGTACTACGCAATGGTGAACCACTTCAACGGGAACACGTGGCTCAGCAACTAGGTTCCTGAAGAGTCCAAGGCCCGGGGGTAACCCCGGGCCTTTTGGATTCAAGCGTCGTCTACCCGGTGTCGATACCGTGCCAGGGCGGCACCGCCACGCGTCGGTGGCCCGGTCGTCCACCAAGCCTGATCAACCGCAATTCGGAGTTGTCGGCCGTCGTCAATTCGAACAGGTTTCCCAGCGGATTCACTTCGACTTCGATGAAGTACCTCCCGTTGGGAACGTTCGTGATGTTGAAGGCCTGTCCCGCGACCGACTGGAAATAGGTGTCGCCCCAGCCCACGTCGAGGGTCTCGCGAATCCAGAGCGCGGACTCCCCGCCGCAGGCCGAGGAGAGGCCTACGATTCCGGGCTTCCAGTTGGCGTTCGGGATCGTGAGGTCGACCGCGTCGGTGGGAACCAGACAGAACGATTGCTTGGCGCTCTTGACTGCCAGGGTCTTGGTCTCGTTGAGCAACCGGTACTCGACGAACTGCGGGAAGTGCCAGTGCCGGTGACCGGTCCGCCGGTCGTAATCGAGCGAGCCGACGTTTGCGCGGGCGACCGGCTCGTCACCGTCGTAGAAGTACTGGAACGCGTCCATTTCGTCCTCTCCGGGTGTCCTGAATCCCTCGATGACCATCGGAGCCGGTCCCTCGTTCCACTCAGTTGCGGCGAAGGAAAGGAGATCGCGGCGCCCGCTCGAATAGGTGCTGATGCCCCAAGCCGGGTGCGAGATGAGGTTGGGCACCGTCGCCGGATCCGGGTCGGTGACGTCCGGGACTGCGGGCGCCGGCTGTTGTGGCTCGGGCGCCGGGGAACGAGGTGCGGTCGAAGTCTTGGACCGTGTTCTGACACGAAGATCCACTGAGACCCTCGCGTCGTCCTGGGGAATACCGAGCAAACCTAGGTACGGCTGAGCCACGGAAATATTCACCGTGTAACGGCCGTCGGGAAGGTCGAGGCGAAGGTAATCCCCGCCGAAGGGATCGACGGCCCAGCCTTGTTCGATCCCCCAGACCATGCCGCGCGTGAGCGGTGTCCCGGCGCAATACTCCGGATACGGATCCGTGTCGGGCCCGGTGTCGTCCACCCTTGCGCGATTCCACGAGTTTGGGCAGAACGGTCGGAACTCGTCGGACATGAGGCGTCCGTCGTTGCGGAGGACCCGAATCCTCATGAAGTCGTGGAGGGAATCCCAGCCATCCAGGAGGTCTGTTGGAAGCACGCGGAGGACGTCGTGCGTTTCGGCGTCGACCTGTTTCAGGCTTATCGGGGTGTCGTAGTCGGGCCGAGAGACGCGCAGTTCGAAGGGCCCGCCCGTGGAGGCGACATACAGGCCGAGATCGAGGCCGATGGGTCTCGATCCGAACCGCAGGGCTTCGATGCTGTCGTTCGCCGTGATCAGGCGCACCGACGGGATCGGCGCGGAGTTCCCCGGCGCGGGGAGGGCCAATAGGGCGGTGCTTGCCAGCACGGCCACGAAAGGGACGGTGAGTCTCTTCAGCGAACGTTGACGGGGAAATTGCATGGTCGGGACATCCTACTGCCCTGCCGTGTTGCGCTAGATACCCCCGACGCTGCAGATCAGATTCCCGGGCAGGTTCTCTCCGGGTGTGCAGGGGTCGCCCGGTCTGGCTCGCACCTTGACCCTGATGATTACGGTAGACGTGCTGCTTGCGAGACCCGCATGAGGTTTCTGCGACGCGACCCGGTTGAACCCCGACGAGGCATAATCTTCTTCAATTGAATAACTGATGTCGTGAGCCTTGAGGATGCGCTTGGCGGCCGACACCTTCTTGCCGGTCACGTTCGGAATCCTGATCTTGCCGTTCGAGATCACGACCTGGATCGCGCCGCCCGGTTCGAGCGAGGCTCCCGACGTAGGACTTTGGGAAAGGATGATGAATGCCGCCTCCTCGGAAAGACGCCGTTCGGAGACCTGCACTTTGAGACCGGCGGAGTCAGCCAAGGTTTTCGCTTGGCCCAGGAACTGGCCTACGAGATCGGGGACTTCCTCCTCGGTGCCCACGGGCGGCGGGGCCGGCGAAGTAACGGCCTTGCTCGACCAGCCCGATGCGAATTCCGGATCGATCGTATCGGTCACTTGCGCCACGCCCGATCCGTCGGTATTCATGACGTAAACGTCGAAGGTGCCCGTACGGGAGCTGGAGAACGCGATGCGCGTTCCGTCGGGAGACCAAACCGGCCCGCTGTCGTCGGCGGAGTGCGCGGTGATGTTGGTTACACCGGACCCGTCGGCGTTCATCACGAAGACATCCGAATTGCCCCCGCGGTTGCTCGAGAACGCGATGCGCGTTCCGTCGGGAGACCAAACCGGCCCGTACTCGCCTCCCGGGTCGGAAGAGAGCTGCTGCACATCCGACCCGTCGGCGTTCATGACGTAGATATCCGAGTTCTCGTTTTCGAACACGGTGTAGAGGATCTTGCTGCCGTCGCTCGACCAGCTCCAGGGGTACTCCTGGCCCGGATCCTGGGTGAGCTTGGTTACACCGGACCCGTCGGCGTTCATGACGTACACGTCCCCGCCTCCCGACCGATCGCTGCTGAAGGCGATGCGGGCGGCATCCGGAGACCAGACCGGTGAATCCTCCGTGGTCGCGTCCTGCGTGAGGCGGCGGACGTTCGACCCGTCGGCATTCATCACGAATATGTCGAAGGTTGCCCCGCCGTCGGGGTTGCTGGAGTAGGCGATCAGCTCTCCGTCCGGGGAGGGGAAGGCCAAGGTGTCGTCCGATGACTCGTGGGTGAGCCGGAACTCCTGGGTTCCCTCTGGATCCACTGCGTAGACGTTGAAATTGTCCCCTAGGTCTTGGCGCTCGAAGAGGATCGACCCCGGACCGGACGGGGTTACCGGCTTGGGCTTGGCCGGCGTCGTGCTCCTGTTCTGGCAAGCCGAGGCGGTCAGTGCGATTGCCAGCAGAAGAACCAGCGTTACCATCCTGTCCCGTCTCATGGGCGGACGGTAACGAGCCCCAGGTATGAGTGCAAGCTCCCCTCGACCTTGCGGGTGTGCCCGCCGGGGAGTAAGTATCGCCTGGAAAAGGGGATTGCGTGAGCTCGAATGCCGATCCACCATTCATCCTAGCGGCCGCGATCCTGACGAGGGCTGAAGAGGACGCCGGAACAGATTGAGGCGCGGGAGCTAGCGGGTGTTTTTCTTGTACTCGATGAGACCCCCGACGAAAAGGATGGTTCCGAAGATCGCGGGGCCGTACGCAACGAAGTAGCGGCCCCCGGATGAGCTCGAGGACGCAGCGGAGTAGGTAATGATGGTGAGTAACACCCCGCCTATCGCCAGTGCCGCCCCGATCCACATGTTTCGCCGGGCGGTCTTCGCCTTCGCTTGGCGCATGATCTCTTCATGGCTCGACAGAGACTTGCGCTCCTCTTCCGACAGAGGCTGGGCGGCGTACAGGGACTGGGCCGCCTCTCGAAGTTCGCGATGCCGTCTCTTGCCGGCCGGCGTGAGGACATCCGCGAGATACGAAGTCTCGAGATTCGTTCCCTCGCCGTAAGTAACCTTGAGGCGCCCCTTCTCGTTGGCGACGCTTCGTACGTTCTTCAGCGAGGCCTTTAGCTTCTTACCGTCGAACTCGATCCGATCGGGAAAAAGGGTGACTGTTCCGCGATCCGTCGGCTGGTCCGTGAACTGATTCGCGGTGAGCCCGGTGAAGAGAAGAACTTTCTCGAACTTACGCTCTGACATCTGGCACGGCTCCTTTCTGATCGGAAGTGCGCCGGAAAGTGAAGACGAGAGCAATAACGACTGCGACCACGAGCAGGACCAGCCCGGCCTTGGTAAAGATCGATCCGAACCATGCGGAGATCTGGTCGGAGCCCCGCAGATCCGCTCCTTCCTTCCCGCCCAGTCCCACGAGAAGGCCTCCCACGTAGGCGGTGAGGAATAGCGCAGCGCGGGACAAACCGCTGAAGAAGGGTGCGATCTGAATCGCGAAGCCCGCCCCCGCCAGTGGAAAGAGAACGGCGCCGATGATGACGCCGATAATCCGTTCCTCCGCGAAACCTCCCATCGCGGCGCCGAGCATGAATCCACCGCCGAGAGCACACCCGAAGACTCCCCAAGCCTGGCCCACGGCGCGGCCTCTTGTGAGCGGTTTCTCGACGATTTCGGGCAAGGCGCCCCCCTGGACCCCTCGGATCGGCTGGTGATACACCTGCAATCGGATTCGAGTCAAATCGGGCCCCAGCCTGGCCGCGTGAACCGCGGACCACCCTCCGGCGCTTAAAGATTTCGCCCCGGGCATGCCGATACCTAAACTGGAAAGGAGTCCTCGTCAATTCTCCCGGGTTTCGCAGACCGACTACCGCCGTCGTACTCACGGTGGGCTTGATGTTGCTTACGGCTGCCCAAGCGGGAGCAGTGGAAAGCTATGGGGAGTTGGGGTCCGGACCCGCCCCCCGGCTGGTGTCGGACACCTCGCCGATCTCGCCCAGGTTCGCCGACGTCGGCCAGAAGTGGGACTGGGCCTCGAAGGCGATCAAGTACGTGGCGGAGACGCACTCCTGGATGGACGACTTCGGGGACAACTTCGCGCCGAAGATGATCGAGAGTCGCAAGCTGTTCGCGCGCGCCGTCGTGGCCGCGTTCGCCCCGGACGAGGAGCCCGATCCCGGCATCTCCTTTCCCGACCTCGCGGGTGATTCCCCATATTTTGAAGATGCGAATGTAGCGGTGAAGCTCGGCTGGATGGCCACGACTCCGGACGGACGCTTCGAGCCCGAGGCGCCGATGACGCTAGTTACCACCTACCGCGCTCTCGTGAAGTCGCTTCCCCTGGACGCCGAGGAGGCCGCGCTCGCGGATCTGCACACGAGCGACGGGTACTACTTCGAGACCCCCGCTTCGTTCCCGACGACCGAACTCGGCATGCGCCTTTACCTTCGCTACAACCATCCGAACGAGGGCAAGGACGTCGAGCCGAAGCAGCCGCTGCCGCGGGCCGAAGTGGCATACGCGTTGTGGCGGACTGCAACGCTCGACTCCTGGGAAGTGGATGGCATGGCCCCATTTCAGACGATCGAGCTTCCTCCTCTATCGACGAAGATGCGCAAGGTCGTCGAGTGGGGCACCGAGTACGTCGGGTACCCGTACATCTGGGGAGGGGAGTGGCACAAGAAGACGAAGGCGGGCTACTGCTGCGGAGGGCAACCGGGCGGCGGGTTCGACTGCTCGGGGCTGATGTGGTGGCTGATGAAGAGGCCGGCCGGCGGCTACAACAACGCCAGGATGCGCGACTACAACGGGTGGTCCCTTCCGCAGAGGACGTCAGCGACCATGGCCACCGGTAACCACGTGGGCTGGGGAGAAACTCGTCCTGGAGACCTTTTCTTCTACGACGGCGACGGCCACGGCGGGATCGACCACGTCGATCTGTACATCGGGAACGGCTGGGCGCTCGACTCTTCGAGCGGCGCCGGGGGAGTCTCGATCCTGCGAGTCAGCTCGGGCTGGTATCGCGACCACTTCGTGCGGGCGCGCCACCTGGCCGGCTGACCTGCGGGACGAACCTCGCTGCCAGCCAAGTCGTGATCGGGACTGAGGCGATCAACCCGATGCTTCCGACAAGCGTGCGAATGATCTCTGTTGCGATGACCTCACCATTCGCTGCCGTGCCAAGCGACTGTTCGGACAACACGAGAAGGACGAACAGGGGCATCGAAGCCCCCGCGTATGCAAGAACGAGGGTGTTGACCATCGATGCTACGTGCGACGAACCTATTCGCATCCCGGAACGAAACAGGTTTCGTCGGGAGATCGAAGGATTTGCCGAACTGAGCTCCCAGATAGAGGACGCCTGGGTCACCGCTGCATCGTCGATCGCGCCGAGAGCCCCGATAATGATTCCACCCAGTATCAGGCCCGAGACGTTGATGTCGGTGCCCGCCGCCTGGAGGATGAACGCCTCGTCGGTCACGAATCCACTGATATTGGCCAGCTCGGTGAAAACTGAGGCAAGAAACGCCGCAACGATGAAGCCCCCGAACGTTCCTATCAATGCGATCGTCGTCATCGGCGAGAACCCGTGGGCGAGGTAAAGGGCGGGATAGGCGATCACCGTGGCTCCGATGATCGAGACGAGCAATGGGCTCGAGCCGTCCAATATCGCCGGAAGGACGAACTTCAGGAGTACCAGAAGGCTCACGGCCAGGCCGGCCAGGGCGGCAAGGCCGCGAAGGCGCCCAAGTGCGACGACGACGATCGCGAACAACGCGGCGAGCCAGATCAGCGGCGCCTTGCGATTGCGATCCAGGATTCGGTAGTCGGGGGGATCGACGCCGGGTGTCGCGCCGAGTATTACGCCCTCGCCCGGCCCAACATCCGCGAACGTCTGAGTCTTGGGGATGGCGATTTCGATCTCGTCGCCCGAGCCAGGACCTTCGGTGAGACGAAGACCGATCACTCGGCATTGGAGCCCGTCGTCAGGGACCGCCCCGGGGCACGGCCCCTCCTCGTTCGACAAGACGACGGACTCGAAGGACACAGAACGAAGGCCTTCTACGTTCGTCTCCTCGATTTCGCCCGGCCAAAGAAGGATCATGCCGGCAACGGCAGCCGCGGCGACGAAGATCACTATGCCGGTCAGAATTCGCGAGCCTCCCGGCATGCCTGGCGCGTGAGACATGCGAGAAGCCTAGCCTCAAGAGCGCATTCCTTTGCCTATCTCGGTCCGCGTCATCGGTTCGTTCCCCAGAGATGGCGATCTGCGTGCAGCCAGCACCTCGTCCCAGGGTTGTAGGCCGACGGCACCGTCTCGCATCCACGGCTGACGCACACGCGATGCGCGACGGAACGCTCTCGGCCTCGCGCCGTTAGCGACGCGGGGGTGTGAACCGCCCTTCGCTGGCTTGGGCGACACCGAGGGCGCGCGATGCCATCGGGATACTCGAGCTGCACGGCTGGGACGTGAACATCTACGGCGCGGCCGATCTCGAGTCGTTCCTCGAGGCGGTGCTGCTGTTGCCCCGCTCCCCGACGGCAGTTTCAATTTCCCCGACTGGCACTATTTCGGCCACGGTCGGGGCGAGAACGGATCACACCACCGGTACAGCCTGGCGAAGCCTTCCGACTAACCGAGGCCGCTGCTAGGCTGCGCCGTCGTGGAGGACCGAAGCAGCCGACGGCAATTCCTGCGGCGTTCGCTGGTGGCGGCAGGAAGCGCGTTCCTGGCCGCGTGCTCGCGAGCCGCGCGCGTCGTCCCCTCGAAAACCCCGAGCCCGTCCGTCTCCGTCCACCAGCCGTTCGACGTCACTAAGTACGAAACGCGCTGGCCGATCAAGCGGGTCGTCTACCTCATGCTGGAGAACCGCAGCTTCGACAACGTGTTCGGCGCGTTCCCAGGTGTGAACGGGGCAACAAGGGGGAACCGGTACGGCAAGCAGGTGCCTCTCACGCCTTGTCCCCCGTGGTTGCCCGACGATCTTCCGCACGACTATGGGTTTGCGCTCTTCTGCGTCAACGGAGGGGAGATGGACCAGTTCGCGTACACGCCCTCCGCGGCCTCCATGTCGTTCGCGTACTCGCAGCTGGCCAAGGAAACCGTCCCCAACTACTGGCACTGGGCGGAGAACTACGTCCTCTCGGACAACTTCTTCGCCTCGGCGCTCGGGCCCTCTTATGCGAATCACCTTTTCTTCATCGCCGGCGACAGCGCCGGGACGTTCGACGCTCCGCAGAACACGCACCTGGTCGACCTGCCGGGCGGGGGGAAGTCGAAGAGCTGGGGATGCGACAGCGCAGCGAACGCATACGTGCTGGTGAAGGAGAAGGACGGGTCGTTACGCAGGCGACGCCCATGTTTCAACTTGGAGACGGTCGGGGACCAGCTCCTCGATCGCGACATCCCCTGGCGCTATTACGCGCCGGATCCCGATCAGGTCGGCTACATCTGGTCGGCCTATACCTCTATAAAGCGCGTCTTCCACGACGAGGAGCTTTGGGAGAGGCACATTCACCCCGTGGACCGGGTCCTCGACGACATCCATGCCGGGGATCTTCCGCCGGTTTCCTGGATCGTTCCCCGCTACGAGCTGTCCGATCACCCGCCTTGGAACTCGACCCATGCGCACAACTGGGTGACCGAGATCGTCAACGGGATCATGGAGGGACCGATGTGGAAGAACACGGCGATCTTCCTCACTTGGGACGAGTGGGGCGGTTTCTACGATCACGTTCCGCCGCCGGAACTCGACAAAATCGGGCTCGGCGTCAGGGTGCCGATGCTGGTTATCTCGCCCTACGCGCGCAGGGGGATGATCGACAAGAAGCTAGGAGAGTTCTCTTCACCCCTGAAATTCATTCAGGACAACTGGGGAATGCCCCATCACACGCCGCGTATCAGACAGACGCACAACTTCTCGCATGCGTTCGACTTCGATCGCAAACCGCGCCCGCCAGACTCGCGGCCGCTTGCCAAAGCAGAAGGGAACGCTTTCCGGAAACCGGAACGCCATCCCGACTGGCCCCCAGAGTTCCGCTAGTCGCGGCCCTTGGTCGTTCGCTTCAGACGGGCTGCCAGTCCGGGTCGGTGTCCTCGGCGGCATTGTGCGTAAGCGGCGTCTGTGCCGTGCCGTCGACGTTCATCGTGTAGATGTCGAAGTCGCCCTCACGCCGAGTTTCGAAGGCGATCATCGTGCCGTCGGGCGAGAAGACCGGGTTGCGGTCCTGCGCCGGATGGTTGGTCAGTCTCACTTGCCCCGATCCGTCGGCGTTCATCATGTAGATATCCGAATTGCCCTGCGTCTGGCGTGAGAAAACGATCTTCGAGTTGTCGGGGGACCAGTTCGGCGAGCTCTCCGGCCTCACCGAGGCGGTGAGGTTCGTCGCCCCCGTCCCATCCGCGTTGGCCACGTAGATGTCGCGATAGCTCTTGGCCCGGACATATGCGATTTTGGCTCCATCCGAGGACCAGGCGGGGGAGGTCTCGCTCGCGGATGTGTCGGCGACCGAAGTCACGGTGATGCCATCCGTCGTCATGGCATGCAGGTCGAAATCGAATAGGAAGTAATTCGCAAAATAGAAGAAGTAGATATTGAAGATGTTCCTTAACGTGAGTGACCCAAAGGCCACCTTCGTGCCGTCGTGATTCCAGGCGGGGGAGAGTTCGATGATCTCCGAGCTCTTGGTCAGATTCACAGATGCCGAGCCGTTCGCATTCATCGTGAAGACATCGGAGACGAAGAACCGAACGCGTGCGAAGGCGATCTTCGCGCCGTCGTCAGACCACGCCGGGGCGTACTCGTCTGCTCGCGTGTTCGTGATGTTCGCGCGGCCGGTTCCGTCGGGGTTGATCGTGTAGATCTCGTCGCTCGTATGGCGGGTCTCACGCACGAAAGCGATCTTGCCGTTCGTGCCCGGGAAAGCGGCTTTCGCGGGAGAGGGGACTAGTGAAACCACTAAACAGGCAAGGACTGCGCACGTGGCGGCCCGGGATTGCGCGCGCCCTCTAAACAGTCGAGTGTTCTTTAGGGCACGCATGTTGCAAGGAGTGTACGCCGATTCGGTCGAGGAAACCCCTAAGCAGTTTTCCAGACTGGCCTGGGATTCTGGGTCGAACCTCTAGTAGGTGGTCATCTTTGCGACGAGGGTGTCCACCTTGCTCGGGTCTGCTTCTGAAGTGATCGTCATCACGCAGCGGTAGGAAACTCCCTCGCGGGTTGTCGGAGCGATGATGTTCAGTGTCAGTTCCACCTTCTCGCCGTCCGACGAAGGCCCGAAGTCGAAGGTCGCGGTGCCGTCCTTGAACTTCTCCGTGATCTTCTCCGAGCCGCCGGTCGGCCTCTTGTAGAAGCCGACCTGAACCTTGTTCACGCGGAAGCGGGGATTTCCCTTACAGCCCTGCAGGGTAAATGTGTCGGGGTCCGTTCCGTCGTTTTCGATCGTCAGCCAGAAACGGACGCCTTCGCCGTCCTCCATCCGAACACCGATCTTCTGGTGGTGGCCGGTGGTGTTGTAGATGTCCTTGCCCTTCCAAGGGTTGGGAAGTCCACGGATTGTGCAGCCGGTGCTCAGGCCGCAGAGCTTGATCCACGCGTCGGGCTGGACGGCAGGTGTCGGGCCCGCGCCCGCCGGAAGCGTTGCCATCGGCAGGGCGACGAGGGCCGCCAGCAGAACGAGCGAGATTGCGCGTCTTGACACATCACCAGTATCGGCCCGAACCGTGCTTTGCCTGAGGCCCGCGTACCCAATTCATGGGATTTCTCGTGCCTGGGACTAAAGCCGGGGGCCCCTTCTTGCCGATACCTAATTCGTGGTAGCCAGCGGTCGGGCCTCCTTCGCCCCAGCTGAATCGACCTCCCAGAGTGACTCTGGTATCAAGAGTCGAGGGCTCCTTCAGGTTGCCCCGGACGAGCTGGTCGCCTGCGAAATCCTTTTGACCGACGACAGAATCGAATTCAGCGCGCAGAGCCCAGGCGGCGACTTCCGCAACGTGGGGAGCTACGGGCGCTACCAATGCAAGCTCGTAGGGTCGAAGCGGATTCCCTCCGGGGAGCTGCTGCTTATCGGCCATCCCGACGGCGTGGCGCGTCTCTACTTCCCGGCGGAGCAGCTTGAGGATGCCTTGCGAATCCGCGACGAGTTGACCGAGCCCACCATCGACCCCGTCTTCCTGGTGCAGGAGTTCGCGGGCCTGGTCGATAGCCCCGCTGGCGAAGAGGACGACGACTACTAGGAGTCCTCGTACCACACGCGGTCCAAGCATTTGCGCACTCCCCAGCCCGATGATGTATTTTTCGGTCCCATAAGGAGCCGCGCGAACCTCAATCGCGCAAGAATCGCCGCCCTGGTGCTGACCGTGATCTCGCTCGCGGCCTGTTCTTCGGGTGGCGGTTCAGGCACGGCTGCGGGTGGCGGATCACCGAAGAGCGGCAACGTGGACGTCGGCGGATACGAGCTGTCGGATGTGACCTGCCTTACCTAAGCCAGGGCAACATCCACGAGGATGAGTTCGCTGATCGCGTTTGCGCGGATCCTGATGCCATCCGGCTCGGCGACGATCTGCGCCGCTGATCCCGTCACCATCCGTTCGCCGTTCACATTCACGTCGCCCTCGATCACGTACAAGTAGACGCCGCGGTCCGGGGGTATCGGGTGGGTCACCTCGACTCCCGGCGTCAGCCGTGAGACGAATACGTGCGAGTCCTGATGCACCAGCACGGCATCGCCTCCGTCGCCGCTGATTACCTTCAGCAGTCGGTCGGTCCTGTCTTCGGTCGTGAAGACTTTCTGTTCCACTTCGGGCTCGAGTCCCAGCTCCGCCGGCACGATCCACATCTGGATGAAGCGCATGGGCTCCGTCTCACTGGCGTTCTGCTCCGAGTGGAAGGCGCCCGAGCCTAGGGTCATGCGCTGCACCGACCCGGCCGGCAACGGACCTGGTGGGCCGCCGACGTTGTCCTCGTGGCGAAAGAGTCCTTCCACTACATAGGTAAGCCCCTCGATGTCCTTGTGCGGGTGAATCGGCCACGCCGCGCCAGGGATCAAACGGTCGTCGTTGAACACCCGCAGCGTCCCGAATTGCACGTATTCGGGATCGAAATACGTGTCGAAAGAGTAGTGCCATCGTGCGCGGAACCAATCGCCCTGGATGTCCGGGATCTGGTCGTCGGTGCGAATCTTGAGCATCCGTTGGAGCTTATAGTTCCGCTGCGATGACGCCGCCGGCCTCAGGGAGCATCCGGACGCCGATCAAACCGATGCTGGCCAAGCTCGAAACGGAGATTCCCACGGGCTCCGACTGGAGATACGAGCCGAAGTGGGACGGCTTCCGGTGTCTGATCACGGTTCGAGCAAAGGGCGTCTCGATCGCCAGCCGCGACGACCGGCCGCTCGAGCGTTTCTTCCCGGAATTGGCGGAGGCCGTTGCCGAAGAACTCCCGCCGGGCATCTACGACGGTGAGATACTCTCGGCCGCCGGCGGAAAGAGCGAGTTCGATCGGTTGCAGCTCCGTCTGCACCCTGCCGAGAGCAGGATCCGGATGCTCGCCGAGTCGGCCCCCGCATGCTTCGTCGCCTTCGACCTGCTCGAGTTCGAGCGCCGGAAGCTCATGAAGGAGCCTTTCCGGACGCGCTTCGAGCTTCTCGCGTCCGCGATTGCACAGGTAGCCGAGCCGTGCGAACTGCCTTCACGCGCAACATGCCTGCGAACGCCTCAAACCGACGACCCGGCTACGGCGCAGGAATGGTTCGAGGAGTTCGAGGAGTGCGGTGTCGACGGAATCATCGCCAAACGAGCGGATGATCCGTATCGACCGGGCGTTCGGGCGATGGTCAAGGTCAAACATCGTCGCACGGCCGATTGCGTCGTCGGCGGCTTCCGGTCGGGGAAGGAGGAGGTGAGATCCCTCCTCCTGGGCCTATTCGACGCGGACGGCGTGCTTCATTACGTCGGCCACTGCTCGAACTTCAATGCCAAGGAGCGGCGGCGACTGTTCGAAGAGCTGAGCGAGTACGAATCGACCGCCGGCTCCTTCGAAGGGGGGCGTTCCCCCGGGGGTCCGAGCCGGTGGAGCGGAGGAAAGGATCTGTCATGGGTTTCGTTGCGGCCCGAACTTGTCTGCGAGGTTGCCTACGATCGCTTCGAGAACCATCGGTTCCGGCACGCGGCAACCCTCTTGCGGTGGCGGCCGGATCGGCGCCCCGAGACGTGCAGCATCGATCAGGTCTTGCCGCGCTGAGGATTCGACTTGCGTTTCTGACCCTTGGCGCGGCGTGATGGCGCGACGCGGCGCGGCTCCTTCTCACCCTTGGGGAAATGTGGCGGCAGCGGAGCTTCCTTGTCCCCGCTTTGCTCCTGTTCTTCCGCGAGTTCCAATAGTCCGGCCAGCGATCCCGAGTGGGAGTCGATCGACTCGGATGGATCGCCCACCTTGCGGAACCGTCCGGGGACCGTCGCAACGGTGAAGAGGCCCGGGTCGGCTGCCTCGACCTCGTCCCAGGTTAGAGGAGTCGACACCCGCGCATCCTGCACCGGGCGAACGGAATAAGCGGAAGCGGTAGTTCGGTCGCGCGCGTTCTGGTTGTAGTCGACGAATACACCGAACCGTTCCTCCTTCCACCATTTGGTGGTCGCGATGCCGTCGGCGCGGCGCTCTATCTCCCTCGCGCCGGCGACCGCCGCGGCCCTCACCTCGGAAAAGCTCCATGTGGGCTCGATGCGGGCCAGTACGTGAATGCCCCGCTTACCGGAGGTCTTGGCGAATCCCTCGAGTCCGAATTCCGCGAGGACGTCGCGCGTGATGAGCGCGGTCTCTCGAACGTCGTCGAACGGGACCTCCGGGGTGGGATCGAGATCGAATCTGATCTCGTCGGGATGATCCACATCGCGGTCACGAACCGGCCAGGGATGTATGTCGATCGACCCGAGATTGACGGCCCAAACGACATGGGCGAGATCGGCCATAACCACCATTTGGGCGCTTCGGCCGCTCGGGAACCGAATGGTCGCGGTCTTGAGCCACTCCGGGGCACCGCGGGGCACTCGCTTTTGATAGAAGGTGTCGCCGTCGACTCCGTTGGGCATCCGCCGAAGGATGCACGGCCGGTCAGAGCACCCTCTGAGGACCGCGTCACCCACCTCTAAGTAGTAGTCGACGAGTTCGAGCTTCGTGAGGGGGATCTCGGGAAAGTAGACCTTGTCGGGGTTGCTCACGCGCAACTCGCGGCCGTTTACTTCACGCGTAACGTGTGACCGGTCGCTCATTTCGAATAGCGTATCGCTCCCACGCTTATGTCTCGCTACACCACGGGCCGGATGATGGTCGCGCGCCCTTCGACTTGACCCGAACCCTGAGTCTGACTAGATTCCGCCCCTGTGTCGATGGCTTCCTGGGCCGATCGTAAGGGGTGGTCTTGTCTCGGATAAGAAACCTATCGCCCACCGTAGCGCTGCTATCGGGATTCGGCGGGCTTGTCTTGGTCGCTGTTCTCGACTACTTGACGAGTGCCGACCTGATACTGCGGTTTCTCTACATCGCGCCGGTTGGATTCTTGGCTTGGTTCGGCCCGAACTGGGCCGGCATAGGGGCCGCTCTGGTGGCCGCCGGAATGTCTCTCGAAGTCGAAATAGCGAGGCACGCGCCTTTCTCGAATGTGTGGACGCCCTACGGGAACGCAGTGTTACGCCTTCTAAGCCTGCTCCTCGTTGTGTTGGCCCTCCGCGAACTCAAACGGCGTTATCAGGTACAGCGACGGCTGGCGCTCATGGAGCTGGAGCATGCACGACAGCTGCAGGCGGCCGCGCACGATCTCAAGGGGCCGATCACTGCGATTCTTGGAATGGCCGAAACTCTCGAGCACAACGGCACAGTCCCCGAGGATCTCCGTCGGGAGTTGATCGACCGAGTAATCGCCCGTGCCAGGGGCCTCGACCGGATGATCGATGACCTCCTAGATACGCAGGTACTGGACCCAGCGCGTGCCCCGCTCGAACGGGAGCGAATAAACGTTCAGGAATTCGCGATGTCGATCGTCGACGGTCTTGCGTCACTCGATGAACATCCGACCGAGGTCGAGGCGGAAGGCGTGATCGCGCTGGTCAGCCCCGCCAAGCTCGAGCGGATCTTCGAAAATCTCCTCATCAACGCCTACAAACACACTCCCCCCGGGACGCGTGTATGGGTCAGGGCCAAGCGCACGAATGGGGAGGCTTTGCTCGTCGTCGAAGACGACGGACCGGGAGTGCCGGTGGGCATGCGCAAGGCCGTCTTTGAGGCGTTCGCCCGTGGTGGTGGTGACGTGGCCGGCACCGGTCTCGGACTCTTTCTTGTCGCGGGACTCGCAGAGATGCACGGCGGCGAGGCTTGGGTCGAGGAACGCGCCGGGGGTGGGGCTTCCTTCCACGTGCTTCTGCCGGATGGGGCCGCTGCTAACGGAGTGTCTCAGGCCTCTTAGTCCCGACCTGCCAACCCTTCGATACTAACGGGATCGGTGTGTCGCCCGACGACCACGAACGGATATTCGGGATGCTGAGCAGGCTCCACTCGGAGGAGAAGTATCCGGGGACCGGCATCGGACTTGCGATAGTCAGGCGAGCGGTCGATCGAATGGGAGGCAAGGTCGGGCTCGAATCGGAGGCGGGGCAGGGAAGCCGCTTTTGGATCGAACTCCCCGCAGCCAAGCAGCGAAGCACGTAGCGTGTCAGGGTGACTGAACGAGCCCGGTGACGTTGCGGTCTGCGTCCTTAACCGACGCTGTCGGCTTGCCCGCAGACATCATCACTTTGTTGTGTCCGTTTGGATCCATGGACGACTCTGCTCACGCCCTGAGTAACCAGAAACTCCTTCGCTACTCCGAGTACTTGTTGGCCTTGGCGGCCTTCTTTTCCTTCTTCGACTTGCGCTTCTGTTTCAGGTCCTGGGATGCGACCTTCTTGCTGCTCTTCCCGCCCTTGTCCTTGTTGGCCATCACTACCTCCTGTAGGCCGCCCCGATGCGGGGCCATGCCCCATACTGGCACTTCAGCCGGGGAAAGGGGAAGGAACGTGTCGGAAAGAGCCGGGGAGATGGGTCAGGTGCTGGGGGCAAGCGTAACGCTGACGGGCTGGTCGGACGGCCGCCTGGCCGACGTCGCGAAGGCCCTCGCGGAGATCATGCCCTCAGCCGTCGCGCCGTCCGAGGACAGCCTTCCGCTCCTCGCCCTCGAGACTCCGTCGCGCGACAAGGCGGAATGGGCGCTGGACCTTCTCGAAGCCGCCGGCGGTGCGGTCTCGATAGCCCGGGTGTGGATGGCACCCGAGAAAGGCGACAACTCCCGCCCCGCTTGCCCGTCCTGCGGATCCAAACAGACCCAGCCGTTCACCCACGCAGGTCCCGTTGCCCGGGTGAACATGAAGTGCACCGACTGCGGGCACCTGTTCAAGGTGAAATCGACCCGATGATAGGTGGCAGGATGGGGAAAACGACGAACCCCGGCAGTGCCGGGGTTCGTCAACTGTAGAGCGGCGAGTTTGACCTACTCGCAGTCGGTCTTGGTGTCGGCCGGGTCCTTGCTGCAGTTGTCCGTGCCCGGACCCCCGAAGATGGTGTCCCCGCTTGAGCTATCGACCGTGTTTAGCGTGTCGTTGCCCCCCTTGCCTCGTACCACATCGCTGTCCCCACTCGCTTGAGCCGTGATGGTGTTTGGGTCGTCGTCACCGGCGAGCTCGTCGTTGTAAGTGGAGAACGACTTTAGGTTCTCGATTCCGGTAACGGGATCATCGGAATAGCCGAACCCATCTTCCGTGACTATCGGGTGGATGGTGTTGGCGAGATCGATGTTTGCGATGTCATTTGGTTCGAGGCAGACACAGATCACGTCCGTTCCGCTACCGCCGCTTATCGTGTCGTTGCCGGCGTCGGTGTAGATGTGATCGTTTCCGCCTTCACCGTTGATCGTGTCGGCGTGCGCATTGAGGCCGGTTCTTGTGTCGGCACAGATCTGGTCGTTCCCGCCGCCCGCGTTGATTGTGTCGGCCCCCTGGAGTGCCAGGATGACGTCGTCGCCGCTGGTCCCATTGATCGTTTCGCCGCTCGTCGTACCCGTGATGGTGGGCTCTAGACCGAAACAGTTGAGTTCCGGCGGCGCCCACGCAGGACCGGCGAGAGTCGCCATGAGCACCGCAGCTCCGGCTGCAGCCCCAAGCAGCCTCGCGCGTATGGTTGGGATTCCATTCATCGTCATGCCCTCCTTGATGACCCAGGCTGGGTCCGTGACTCGCAGACTAGTGACCCAACCCCGCGCGCAAGGCTTCGAATGAGCGCTCTTTTGATCAGTCGGCCGGCAGATACCCAGACCGTTGCGCGTTCACGGCCGCCTGCGTGCGGTTCCGCGCGTCGAGACGGAGGAGCAGGTGGCGAAGCGTGTGTTTTACCCGGCTGATGGAGGAGTGCAGTCGTCCAGCGATTTGCATGTCGGTCATCCCGTCGGCGATGCAGCAGAGAATTTGTAGCTCGTAGTTGGTCAACGGTGCTTCGGACGGGCGGCGCGATTGCGCGGGAATATCGTGTCCAGAGGCGTCGTGTGCTCCCTGAACCCGAATCTCGAGATGTTGACCGCAATTGTCGCAGAGGACTGAAACCTCAGGATCTCGACTCTTGCCGTTTTCTCCATTCGCCGACATCGTTAGGACCCTACCAACCCTAGAATGCGCAAGGGAAACTCTGGCTTCGATTATTTAGATGAATGACTAGCGACTAGAAGGATATTCGCTTGAGCGTTGCACTTGAGGAGGCCACTGGTCTGAGGAGAGCAAACCTTTGACTAGCGCCATCGCGATTAGCGCGGTGCGGTTTCGAGTCCCGGTGAGCTGAAGAAGCTTTCCCACGTGGTAGGAGATCGCTTGAGGGCTGAGGCCAAGCTGTGCCGCGACCTCCCTGGTGGAGAACCCGATGGCGGTCAGCTGAAGGATGCTCGCTTGTCTCTCGGTCAGAGTGGGAAGCCGTGATCGTCTCACCGGTGGTGCCGTGCGGGGAGGCCGTTCCGCTACGGATCCTGCGGATCTGGCTCCGTTGCCCTCAGGCTGCAAATTGGACATATCTATAGGTGTATTACCTATCAGCGCTTGCCGGTTCGCGTTTTCTGGGCGAAATAGTTGGTTTTCGCGGGTCAACGACGTTCTGCGCTGCATTCTCCTCGAGCCTGGTCTTGATGATCTTCCTGTTGTCCCCCAGTACTTCGATGACCGCCTCAGTGGCGGGAAAGAGGCTGCAGGTCCTGGAACGCGGCATAGGACACGAGGAACCGGCCATGATCTTTGAAGGCCGGCCATCTGGTAGCTGATCGTTTAGGCTGCGCGTCACGCAGGTGCTGAGGAGACAGCCGAGGATGAGTCCGGCACGCAAACACACTCCGTATCATCAGAAGTTCGTCGAACTCGGGGCCGAGATCGGCGATCGCATCGGATTCGATGCCGCGGTCGTATTCACTTCCGTCGAAGAAGAGCACCTGGCGACGCGCAATGCAGTGGGCATCTACGACGTTTATTACCAAGGTCCGATCGACATCAAGGGTCCGGACGCCGAGAAACTGCTCGACCGGATCCTTGTTCGCGATGTCCCTAGACGGCTGATCGACGGGCGCGTGCTCTACTCGTCGGTGTGCAACGAGGCCGGAGGGATGATCGACGACCTGACCGCATACAGGCTTTCGTCAGAGCACTTTTGGTTGATTCCTACCCCCTCGCGGGTCGAGGCGATCGAAGCGCACCTCCGCGCCGAGGCGCAGTCCCTTCGGGCCTACGTGACGAACTGCGTGTCGGGCACCGCGTACCTCTCGGTCCAAGGACCCCGTTCAAGGGAGTTGCTGGCAGGGCTAGCGCCCGATGCAGACCTGTCGACGGCGGCGCTGCCCTACTACAACTTCATCGAGACGACCGTCGCCGAAGCGCCGACGCTTCTCTCGCGCACGGGATACTCCGGTGAACTCGGCTACGAGCTTTACTACCCGCGCGACTACGCCTCGCACATGTGGGAAGCGGTCCATGCGGCCGGCGCCGGCCTCGCGGCGAAACCCGCGGGGCTCGGGGCCCTTCGAAGCACGAGGATGGAGAAGAAGTATCCCCTCTACCTTCTGGATGTCAGCGAGGAGACGACACCTTTGGAGGCGGCCCTGGGCTGGGCGGTCGACATCGACGGCGCGGATTTCATCGGACGCGACGCTCTCGCGAAGCAGCGCGACGATGGCGTAACTCGAATACTCGCAGGCATCGAATTCCCCGACACGACTTTTCTGCCCGCGGCCGGTGACCTGATCAGCGCCGACGGACGGGAGGTCGGGAAGGTCACTTCGTCGGACACCGGCTGGTTCCTCGGGAAGAACTTGGCTATGGGCTATGTGGACGCCGGCACCCCGCAGGGATCGGAGGTCACGGTCGTATCAGCGGAAACCGGCGAGTCGGCCGCCGGCGTTCTAAGCGACCGGGCCTTCTACGATCCCGATCGGGAACGAGTAAGGGCCTGAGCCCGGATTTTCGCCATTCACAACGGAGCGGGGCCACGCGAGCACGGGGACTACGTTCGTGCCGGCTTTGCCGAGCGACGACCTCACGCCTAGACTCGCCGGCGAAGGGAGGCCGAGATGGCTGACGACGGTGTGATCGATCGCATCAACGAGCTGGCGGAAGAAGAACACCGGCTGTTCGAAAAGGAGTCGAAAGGTGCCGCAACCGGTGAAGAGAGAGCGCGACTGAAGGAAGTCGAGGTTTCACTCGATCAGTGTTGGGATCTATTGCACCAGCGCAGAGCGCGGCGAAACGCCGGGATGGATCCCGACGACGCGACAGTCCGCGACGCTAAGACTGTGGAGGGATATCTCGGCTGAACCGAGCGAGGAATTGCACATCGCACATGACGTCAAGACCGTCGGGCTTCCAAACCAACTAGAGCTGCCATACATTGAACAAGGAGACCCTTCAGGGGTTCCCTTGGTGCTTCTCCACGCCATCGCAGACTCTTGGCATACCTTCGAGCTCGTAATTCCTCATCTGCCCGACTCGATCCGCACTCTCGCACTGACACAGAGGGGCCATGGCGACGCGAGCCGCCCGGCGGAGGGATATCGTCCGCAGGACTTCGCGTCGGATCTGGTCGCGTTCATGGACGCACTCCGCATCGAGGCAGCAGTCATTGCAGGTGGTTCCAGCGGAGGCTTCATCGCGAGGCGTTTCGCCATCGATCATCCCGAGCGCACACTCGGCCTCGCACTCATCGGCTCACCGTTCACCCTCCACGACAAGCCGGGTGTCCAGAAGATGTGGGACTCGGCCTTCTCCACTCTGACTGATCCGATCGACCCGAGCTTCGTTCGCGAGTTCGTAGAGGGCACACTCGCCCAGCCGGTACCGCAAGCGTTCTTGGAAACGATCGTGGAGGAGAACCTCAAGGTGCCCGCGCGCGTCTGGAAGGCAACGATGAAAGGTCTCCTGGAAGATGACTCCTTCGAGGAGCTCGGCAAGATACGAGCCCCGACGCTCGTTGTCTGGGGAGATCAGGATGCGATTCTTCCTCGGCGCGACCAGGAGACGATGGCGTCGGCGATCCCGGGTTCGCGGCTTCTCGTGTATCCGGGCGCGGGACACGCGTTCTACTGGGAGGAACCCGGGCTCTTTGCGTCCGACCTCGTCGCCTTCGTCGAAAGTCTCGCCGGCTGAAGACCTTCGACACACGGTCTTAATAAACCGCTCCGCCATCCGCTGGGGCAAAGCCGCGGGTCGTTCCCCGCATCCGCCACGCTCTCCGGGCTAGTAGTCGAAGAAAGGGGTTCTCATCACGGTGGAGAACGGCGGCTCCGACGGCCACGCTCGATTACCCGCCTCGCAGCGTAGGCAAGACCTGAAACGACGTATCGGATCGAGTCAATGATCGGGATGGACGACGATTCTTTCGTGTACCTGGTAGGGATCGGAACCTCCACCACCCTTTGCCGCGACGTAACCGCATCGACCAGAAACTGGGCATCGAAAGCGTGTCCCTCAGAGTAGCCTAGGTAGGGAACCGCCAGGAGGCAGTCGCGGGTGTACGCTCGCATGCCGCTATGCATTTCGGTGAAGCGGGTTCCCAGTATGAGGTTCTGCGCGATCGTGGTTAGTCGGTTGCCCAGGTAGCGGTACAGAGGCATCCCGCCGGCTACGGGGTCCCCCATACCCGCGAATCGCGATCCGAATGTCATATCGGCATCGCCTGCGAGTATGGGAGCCAGCAGCAGCGGAACGGCCTTCGGATCGTATTGGTAGTCGGGATGCAGCATCACAACGATGTCGGCGCCTTCCTTGAGCGCGACCGTGTAGCACGTTTTCTGGTTCCCCCCGTATCCCCGATTGTGCGGATGAACATGAACCCGAAGGCCGAGTTGCCTGGCCAGGTCGGCTGTGCCGTCCGGGCTTGCGTCGTCCACGAGGATCAGCTCTTCGGCCACTCCACGAGGGATGTCCAAGACAGTCTTGGCTAGGGTCTGCTGAGCCTTGTAGGCAGGCATCGTGATGACGACTTTGGGCACCTCGAGGATCCTCCTAGGCACCCTGGCTGTGCGTCGCCAGAGCCGATCCATGCATGGCTTGACGACCATCAGGTTCGGAGTCATGACCCTGACGGAACGCGGCGAAGAGCAGGTACGTGCCCCCGAAGATGAGCAGAAGGATTAGGGGGTCCGTGGGTACGCGGTGCCGTGGCGACGTGTAAACGACCGTTATGGTCGTTACAGCGCAATAGACCACTAGGGAAAGGGCAATCCACCATGTCTGGATCGCGGACCTGTTGCTGAACGGCCCGGCGATCGACGCGCCTAATCGGCGCGCAATGTTCAGCCCGATGACTCCTACCAACTGCACGAAGAAAGCCAGAAGCAACCCGAAATGCGCAAGCAAGAACCAAAGGGAGAAGCCGCGGGTGCCAAAGTCCGCAGATGTCCCCCCTGTGGTCGGAAGGATGTATCTTCCGGCGTCGGTCACGACGCTCGCGGAGTATTCGCCCGGATGATGCCGGATGAGCCGAAGATTTAGCGCCAGCATGTATTGCGAGAGCGTCGCTCGATCCATGTTTAGATCGGCTTCGAGCTGGTCAATCGCCTGCAAGGCGTACATAGGTCCCCCTCGCGGATTGGTCTCAAGGGCCCTTTCCCTTGCGGCGATGAGGAATGGTTTTGCCGGATCGTCGTCTGAAAGGTGATCGATGAGGAGCGTCGTCTTGGTGCTCAATAGCCAGCCGGTGAGAGGTGAGAACCCGGGGTACCCGAAGCGGACGGCGTTGAACAGAGTCATCCCCCCGATCAAGACTGCCGATCCGAGGATGAGCAGCCCCGCCGACCGTAATGCCTCCCCACGATGTCCTCTCCTCCAGAGCCATACGAGCACGGCAACAGCCATTAACACGCCATAGAACTGGAAGTTGGGGCGCATGAAAGCCGCAATCGCGATCGAAATCCCGGCCAGCAGAGCATCGCGCGCCTTTCTTCGTTCCATCCATCGAACTAAGAACATCGCCGTGAGCGCCACGAACAATGCGCAGGATGTCTCGCTCAACCCGAACGTCACTCTCTCCATCAGGGGCGGACTAAGGAGGACAAAAGCTAGACCGAGCGAGCCCAGATGGGGAAGATCGAATCGTTGAGCAAGAGCGATGATCACCCAAACGGTGCAAAGGTGGAACGCGAGTTGGACGACGAAGAGTACCGGAGTGAGCTGCTCCTCGCTGCCCGTCAACACGAGAATCGCTGGGTATCCAAGCGATCGATAAAAGAGCGTGCCGAGGTCCAGCTCGGACAGCCTTTGGGCTGCACCTTGATAAGACGATGTGTCTACCTGCACCCGCGGGGTCGTGCCCCAAAGGGCGATGCACAGCAAAGAACCCACGACCATGAGGATCGCGACCCATACAGCTACTCGTGGCGGCACGCCGAGCATTATCTTTCTCCGCCGAACTTCGTCACTGGTTGAGACTGGGAGCGCACGCGCTGTCTTGGACGGATCCACGCAGCGGATTGTCCCATGGGATTGATCCGCGCTCGTGGTCCAGCCCAGGTAGCCGGAACTGCTGGAGATCGGCGACGCGTTAAGTGCACCATTAGAAGATCCAAACTGCGACACACGGCTTAGGGAAAGTAGACTCCATCCCGAGATGCCCAAACGCAAGAGGTTCGCGGGATCGATTGTGGGCTTCATTGCGGGGCTATTGCTATCGATGCCGGCCGGGACGATCGCTTCCCCGCTGCCACTTGCACCCGGCGACCTCGCGTGGTCGGTGAGCTTCGGCGCCGGCGTTCCCCTGACCCACGCAGGCTTCGACGCTGTCGCCGCACATGGCGGGTTTGTGGCAGCTGTGGGGGAAAAGTCGACATACGGACCGGTGTCCGATCCGTTCGAGGGGAGACCTCTGCTCGAACGGGATGGTCTGGTATTCGGAATCGACGCTTCCAACGGCGACGAACTCTGGAGCCGGATGTTTCCAGGCGCCCCGAACACCTGGCAGACTCTCGATGCGGTCGCGCTTTCGCCGGATGGTTCTCGGGTGTTCGTCACCGGTTCCGAATCGCCGAAGGACGAATTCGACCGCAATGTGCTCATCCTGTGCTTCGACACTGCAACCGGCGACCTTCTTTGGGAACGACGCTACGGCGATGGAACCAAGGATCGGTGGGGGAGCTTCATCGAGGTCACGCCCGACGGCGGGACCGTCGTCGTCGGTGGCGGGGCGTGGGAGAACAGTCATCCCCCGGTTATAGGTCCAGTCGGTGGTCGATTCGTGACGCTTGCCCTCGACGCTGCTACCGGCGTCGTCGAATGGCATCGCGAGTGGCAGCACCGGTTTGGGCTCGACAGGGTCGATGAGGCCAGGGGGATGGCGCTTAGTCCGGACGGTTCGCAGGTGGTCGTAACGGGGATGAGCAACCGCAAGGCGAGAGGGATCGACTACGCGACGATTGCGTATGCGGTCGAGGACGGAACGCGGTCGTGGATAGCGTGGTTCGACGGGCCGGCGACCGGTTTGGACGACCAAGACACTCCCGAAGATGTGGTCTACGACCCGGACGGATCTCAGGTCGTGGTTACCGGCTATAGCTGGAACAACCGGAACGGGTACATGTTCGCCACGCTCGCCTATCGAGCCTCGGACGGCCACCGGCGTTGGCTGGTCCGCTACGACGGTCCGGCGCGGGGCCTGACCTCGGACATCCCGACCGGCGCGGCGTTCGCTCCAAATGGGACGCAGGTTTACGTCACCGGCGACGATCAGCGCTCCGTGTCAACGGTCGCCTACCGCGCGGGCAGCGGAAGCGAGCGCTGGGTGCGGGTGCGTTCGCACGCCGCCGGGAAGGTCCACCCGAGTGATGGGCTCGCTGTTGATTCCGATGACGGCACCGTTCTCATGGGCGGCCGGCTCGGGCCGAAGGCGCATCCGTTCGCCGCTATGGCGCTCGACCCCGTCGACGGCGCCCGCCTGTGGGCGTCCGGGCCTCCGTCCGATGACACCAGGCTTCGGCATTTCACGGCGTCTGGCGACCAGCTTTTGATCGTCGGGCGGGTCGTGAACGAGAACGCCTCGATCCCGGCGATCGCGTCGTACGACTCGTCCTCCTAGCCCCGAATCGCTGGGCGGCTCACCGACTTCCGTTCGATTCCGACTGGGTGACCGTGTCCTCACGCGAGAGGCGAAACCCGTAGCCACGGACCGAGTCCACGGCCACGTCGGTCCCGGCAGAGGTGAGCTTTTCTCTGAGCCTCTGGACGACTGCCCGCACGGCGTTCAGATCACCGTTGCGGGGGTTTTGATCGCCCCACACCTCTGCTCGAAGATCCTTGAAGGACCAGGCACGGCCCGGCTCCCTTGAAAGAGCCTCGAGGACGCCGAATTCCAGGTTGGTGAGAGGAATCCGCTCGCCTTCCCAAACTGCAAGCCTGGATTTGGCATCGACCTCGAGCCCCGTCATCGGCGTCTTCTCACCGTCGGACCCGTGACCGGACGAAACGAGGCTGGCCAGCTCGAGCGCCGACCCCACGTTCGGAGCCACGACTACGACTGCGCCCAGGCTCACCAGCCTCGGAATCGTCTCCATCAGCCCGTTGCCGGGCTCTACGAGGACGACTCTCGTGCCTTCATCAGCCGGCGATCCACGCATCTACCTAGTACTTGGCGCTTTGGCCGGCACCGGTTCGCGCATGGCCGGCATTCCTAGCAGGGATTGGCTCCAGAGCCGAATACACGAAGGGAACTCATGGTGTTCTGATTGGCCGCTCCCACGTTCGAATCCCGGCTGTGGGAATCCATGCAGAACTGGTCGCCGTTGCCGTTGGAACCCTTGGCCCATTTCGCGTCTTGACCATCGCGGTTTCTCCAGGACTCCATATCGTTGTCGAAGGAGCCCGGGACGTCGCTCCAGGGAATCCCATCGTTACCGTTGTCGTGGACGAACAGAGACCCCCCACTGAAGTTTGTCTGCTTCCACCAACACTGATGCGACTCGGGGCAGTCCTCCACGGCGAGGATGCCCACGGTGAGCGTGTCGCCGCTGCTTAGTTCCAGCGTATGAGCGTCGAGAGCGATGGACCCTTCCGGAAGTCCACCGGGGTACGCTTCCTCGAGTGTCAAAGACTCCTCTGCCGTCGCATGAACCGGCACCGCGCAAAGTCCCGCGACTACGCTTGCTGTTAGTGCCAGAACACCGAGCACCTTGGACTTGAACATGATGCACCCCCTTCGGCGAACGAGAGTTCGCCCCCACCTATCAGGTCGGGTGCCGGATGGGTCGTCCAAAGGCCGCGTTACAACTTGTATGTGTTCTGTAGAAAAGTCATCAGGTCCGAAACGTCTTGCCTGACGATCGAAGCGACTCCGAGCTCGTCCGGGCATCCCTTTCCGACCCGAACGCCTTCGGGGCGATCTTTGACCGGCACTTCGTCGTCATAAGCCGCTATGCCGAGCGGAGGGCAGGCAAGCAGGCGGCGGAGGAGATCGCATCCGAGACCTTCGTCCAGGCGTTTCGGAGCCGCGCGCGTTACGACCTGGCCAGGTCAAACGCCAGGCCGTGGCTCTTTGGAATCGCCACCAACCTTCTGAGTCACCATTGGCGCGATGAGGTAGCCCGGCTGGATGCCTACGCGAAACTCGATCCACCGCAGGCCGGTGAAGATGATCCTCTCGAAGCCCGGGTAGCCTTGCTCGGCATCCTCGATGCGCTCAAAGAACTGGATCAAAGGGATCGAGACGTCCTGTTGTTGTATGCGTGGGCGGATCTGTCCTATTCGGATATTTCAGAGGCACTTTCCATACCGATTGGCACCGTTCGCTCGCGGCTCAACAGGGCAAGGGGTGTTCTTCGAGAACTGGTCGACTCGTCTGCGGCAACTGGCGGGATAGAGGCTAAGGAAGAAGAGGATGGTCATGGCGGATGAGCTAAAGCTTCTTCGGGGCATCGGCGTGGAGCCCGAACTGGCTGATCCCAAATCGCGCGAGCGTGCCCGGGCGCGCCTCATGGCCGAGATCGCCCCGCCTGAAGAAGCGCCACGTCCGGCGCGGGCGCCTCATCGGCGGCGCCGCTGGCTCATCACGGTGCCGGCCGTCGCTGCGCTGGTGATCGCGGCGCTTGTACTTTCCGTCGTCCTTCCCTCGAGGCGTGGAGGCCCTCCGGCAACCGCTGCATCCGAGCTTCGTCACCTTGCCGTCGTCGCGGCCGGCCGCCCTGGTTTTCGAATCGCTCAGGGGCAGTTCGCGTACACGAAGTTCGAAGGCATTCGTTCGAGTACATTCTGGAACGACGCGGAGAACGGATTGGTGGAGTTCACGGTCGTCGTTCCGTTCACGCGCGAGGTGTGGAGGGCCCCCGATGGTTCAGGACGAGACCTGAGCGTTACAAGCGCCGCGGAGTTCTTTTCTCCAAAGGATCGGGGCGAGTGGCGAACAGCGGGCTCTCCGCCGCTACCCGAGCCGAGGGAGTCCGATCATGAGTACGGTCCGGGCGAATTCATTTTCATAGATCTGTCCGATTTGCCGGGCGACCCGGGTGAACTTTTGGCGGAGATTCGGGCCGGACAGCTCTCTGGGAGCGAGCCGCTCGGAGACGCCGCGACGTTCAGGGTGATCGCCGAGCTACTCGAAGAGGCCTACGTGCCGCCGGAGCTTCGGGAGTCCCTCTACCTGGCGGCCTCCCGACTCCCGGGAGTCGAACTCGAGGGCCGCGTGCTGGATCGCGCCGGCCGCGAGGGGATAGGTCTGTCATTCACCGAGTCCGGCATTCGACGAACGGTGATTTTCGATCCCGAGACCTCGGCCGAGCTGGGCCAAGAGGTGGTCGAGCTCGAAACCGGCCTTACCTACGAGTCGGTGGTGATCCTGGAGTCTGGGCTCGCCGAAACTAGATCGACAAGACCCCGGGAAGCCTGAACCGCCCATCCCCCACCCGGCAATACGTGGTCGAACGGCCCCAGTTGGGAGGAGTCGGTGGCCGAGTACAGGCGCAGGACCGACGGCATCTTGTGGCACTTCTGCACGAATTGTTCCGAGTGGCCGACGCATGACTACATCTCCTCGGAAACTCGGCCAGTCTCGGGCAAGATCGACTTTGAGTGTTGCGCGAAGGCCGACTACGCCGAGTGCCGCGAAAGCATCTGGGGTAGCGCTCGACCTGAGCGATCGGGCAGGGTTTGCAGGACGGGTCACCCACGCCGGCGCCGCACAGGATCCCGGAGACAACACATCTACCTACGGATAGGGCTCGTAGTAGGCACCGTAACGGGTGGCACTCGATCGCCGGCCACCGTTTAAGACCGCCGCGACCATCGGTCGCCCCAGGGCGTCGAGTTCCTCAAGCGCCTGTTCCAAGGCGTCTCTTTTCGAGACATGTGTGTGGGCGAGGATGAGGATCGCATCGCTTTTTGCACAAATGAGCGATGCATCAGCGATCGGCAGAAAGGGGCTTGTGTCAGCGATGACTGTGTTGCCTCTTGCGGCCGCGTTGGTTCACGGCCCACAACTCAGAGGCCGTACCCGTACGTGCGAACCAAATGCCAGTCGCCGGGCAATAACCTCAGGAGGCCGACTCGAGGGGGACCGTTGAATAGGGAGCGAGCCATCGAGGCGCGAGTGGTCGACACCAAGACCGGGGCGGTGCTGGTGGAGTCGACTTCGATCGGTGAGGCGGTCACGGCTGCTTCGCATCTGATCGGGGGACGCGCGATGCAAGTAATCGTTCAACGCCGAGTCTCTCCGAGGGACTGGCACACGGTCGCGACCATTGGTGATCCCTCGTGAAAGTGGCGAGAGTGGTTCGGGCTTAAAGGTGACCGTGGCTACCCTGGCCGGCGATGAGAGGCCAGCCGAGCGGTCGGAGAGTGACAAAACCAACGGTTAGCCGAACCGACTGTGGCCGGTGCCTGCATCTCTGGGTCAGACGGCCTGAGCCGCCTACGTGAAGTCCTCACGATTGGGTCTCCAGGCATGTCCGACCCTGACATCAATGGCGGAATCTGCAACCGTCTAAGAGCCCGTCATAACGCATTGAGGTATGGACGAGCGGGACAAGGCCGTTACGCGAGCAGCGAGTCCACCGGATCTTGGTCCAGGGGCTGTAACCAGATCTCGGAGACCATGTCGTCATCGAAGTGGAACACCAGAGTGGATCGCGCGTCGAGCGTGTTCCCGCCTCGTGAGAGGTGTTGCACGCCCAATAGGATCCCGTGTTCGTCATTCGCCAGGCAGTCGTGGATGTCGAACGAGGGCGGACTGTCCAGTATCCCCATCAACTTGCCGAAGACAGCCGCCACGCCATCCCGCCCAACGTGGTCGCCCGACATGGCGTTGTTTCCGGACACGTGAAACACCACGTTAGGTGTATGGACGGCGAGGAACGCATCCATGTCGCCCTGGTTGAGCAAATCTGTTGCCTTGCGAAGCAGGTCCTCATGCGCGTTGCCCATCCCTTGCCCCTCTCATTAGGAGGGTCAAGTCTCTCACGGGCCGGCATTACGGGCTTCTTTGCCTGGCGTTTGTGCTCGGGAGGCATCGAACCTTCGACACACGGTTTAACAGACCCTGTTACCACTCAAGTCGGCCGCGGAGCGCGCCGATGAGGAAAGCGAGGCGTTGGGCTGGGCAACGACGATGACTAAGCCTGTGCCTCATCGGCTGCGCTGTGCCCTCATCGTTGCGGGCGTCTCGCTCCTATCCGCAGCCGCGTATAGCTACCTGCATGTCGGCGACGATTCCGGCCTTCCGCTCTTCACCGGAGCGTGCGAAAGGATCAAGGAGTCCGGCATCCCGCCCCACCCTGGAGACTGGTGGTGCACGTCGCCCGAGTGGCACATCCAGGCCAACGTCGTCATCGGGGCCCTATTGATCGGCGTTGGTTTTGCCATCCCGGTCGCGATTCTGGCGGCAACCGGCCGCCGGCTCTCGGCCCTGTGGCCCGCTTTGCCGGCGCTCTTCCTTGCCCAACCGCTCCTCGGCTTGGGTTCGGGTTTCTTTTGGTTGACGGACGATGTGCATTGGTACGACGACGATCTCCTTGTAGGTCTCGCAAAGCGGCTTGCCGCCCCAGCGCTAAGCCTTGCTCTTCTATCGGCCCCCGGACTGGCTGTTGGTCTCACTATGAGACGAGATGCTCCGGCAAAGCCGCGGGTCCCTGATCCATATCGGGGCGTAGCCGCCGTGATATGCGTACTTGCTGCGGTCGTTGTCATCCTCTTGACGCCACGGATCCTGGCTCTGCGCTTAGAGGACCGAATTCTTATGGAGCTGTGGTCGTTTCGCACTGTCGCGCCCTTGGCTGCCGCGATCGGCATCTTCGGTGCCCTGCTCGGACAGAATCGGCGCTGGTGGCCGTGGTCGCTCGCCGTCCCCGCCTTCTTCTTGAGCTACGGACCCTCGGCCGTCCGCTACTTCGAGTGGAACCCGGAGGGATTCCAAACCTGGACGATGTTCGGACTCGTCGTCCCGTTGTTCCTGATCGGGCTGATCGGCTCGGGATGGCGAGGATTGGCGGCGAGGCTCAGCCGAAGGTATGGAGCAGTGGAGGAGAACGAAATCGGATCGTCGGATTCCTATCCTGTCCACAAACTCGCGAGGATCACAATGAGTGCATTCGGCGCCGGCCTTCTAGTCGTATCGATGGGTCTATTCGTAATGGATCCCATGGCGGCTCGGTTTAACGAAACACTTCCAGAGTTCAACGTTATGAGGGAGCAAGCTCAGGACGTGCGGGCGCGGATGAACCTCCTCAGGGCAATGGACACCATGATTGCCTACAAACATAGGAAGGGGACATATCAAGGGTTCACCCCTCGGGTCGGTGCACAATTGGACCCCGGGCTCGAATGGAAGGATGGGCTCCCGCCTGTGCGGGAATTCTCGACGCCGGATACCGGCCCGTATCCACCGACTCTGGCAGTCAGCATCGTTACCAGCTCTTCAGACGTTGCTCGCGTGGCGACGGCAAGCCGCCGCGACGCGGCCTATTGCCTTCAGTTAACGCGCAGCGGACTTCGTTATGGCTTTAACACGAACGATTCGCCAGGACTTACCAGCGATGTTGCTTTCGTCGGTGCTCTTCGGTCAGCGGTGTCGAACTGTGGATCCACGACTTGGACGCCGGAGCCATTTGAACCGCCTCCGTTGCCCAGATGCGTAGCCAGAACCTCCGGTTTCTTGATCTGCAGGATGGCTCAGGTACTCATATTCAAAATTCTGAAGGAACCCGAACCCTTGCCGAGAAGCTCGTCGGGTGATTGACCGTTCGAAATGGAGCGACTGGCGCGCCCTTCCTGACACACGGTTTGTAGCACCGCGTGTTTCTTCGTGCCTGCATCGCGAAGACTAGTGCCGATCTCGATGAGTCGGGAGCCGAGCCGCCAAACACGTTTCTGCAGCTAGTGCCCCCGGGAGTGTGTGGTTTCAGGACATAGTTCAGGGGTGTCTCGAGACATCGTTCATACCCTCG
>JBBDHU010000002.1:0-1145 GCA_040880705.1 Actinomycetota bacterium
GCACCCGAACTAGTGGTTTGACCGGCAACGTTTGCCGGATTCGATAGAGGGTCCTCTGCTTCGCCGTCGAAGGAGCACTCCCGACCGGTCAGCGAGCGGGAGGGGACAATGGCGGCGCGCGTGGAGCTGCGGGAGATCACGAACGAGGAGGGCAACCGGCTGCTGCGGATCATTCGCCGCAGCAGCGGCTCGATCGTTACCTGGCGTCGGGCGCAGATCGTGCTGCTGGCGGCGCAGCGGATGCCGGCGCCGAGGATCGCGGAGGTCGTCTTCAGCGACCCGGACACGGTGCGTGAGGTGATCCACAACTTCAACCGCGACGGCTTCGACGCCCTCTATCCGCGTTACCGCGGCGGCCGACCGCGCACCTTCACCCTGCCGCAGCGGCGGGCGATCAAGCGGATCGCGCTCAGCGCCCCATCCGATCTTGGCCAGCCGTTCGCGACCTGGAGCCTGGCCAAGCTGGCCGACTACCTGGTCGCCGAGGAGGTGGTCGACGACATCTCCCACGAGGGGCTCAGGCAGCTGCTGCGTGAGGAAGACGTCAGCTTTCAAGCCGTGAGGACGTGGAAGCGCTCGAACGACCCCGCCTTCGAGGCCAAGAAGAACCGGATTCTTGAGCTGTACGCGATTGCGGACGGTCTCGCCGAGCCGGGGCTCGATGACCCCAGCGTCGTCGTCTGCTTAGACGAGTTCGGGCCGCTCAACCTGCAGCCGCAGCCGGGCGGCAGGGCGTGGGCGCCACGGGCAAAGCCGCGCCGGATCCGCGCCACCTACACGCGCCCGCACGGTGTGCGCCACCTGCTCTGCGCGCTCGACGTCGCCTCCGATCTGCTCGTCGGCGAGGTCAGCGAGCGCAAGACGCGGGTCGAGTTCCTGGCCTTCTGCGAGCGGATCCGCGCCCGCTACCCGGCCGAGACGAGGCTCGCCTTCGTGCTCGACAACTTCTCCGTCCACAAAGGCGACCAGGTCTGCGGCTGGGCAGATAAGAACAACGTCGAGCTCGTCTATACGCCCCACTACGCCTCCTGGCTCAACCGGATCGAGCCGCAGTTCAAGGGGCTCCGCTACTTCTGCCTCGACGGCACCGACCACCCCGACCACGAGACCCAGGGCCGACTGATCGCCGACTACATCGACTGGCG
>JBBDHU010000003.1:0-125834 GCA_040880705.1 Actinomycetota bacterium
GCACCTTGGTGATCGCAGCAGTAAGGGTGGTCTTGCCGTGGTCGATGTGGCCGATCGTGCCTATGTTCACGTGCGGCTTGTTGCGCTCGAACTTCTTCTTCGACATCTCGTCCTCCGTCTAAGCCCTATTCGACCACCGCTCTACCGTAGCGGGGGGCGGATTCGAACCGCCGACACAGCGATTATGAGCCGCTTGCTCTGCCACTGAGCTACCCCGCCCCTGGGCGGAAAGTCTACCGGCTGGGCACGCGGCACTGCAGGAGCTGGAGGTGGGAATCGAACCCACGACCCCCGCCTTACCATGGCGGTGCTCTGCCGTCTGAGCTACTCCAGCAGCGGGTTGGATGATAGCAACGACCTTTGACCTACACCGTGCAAGCATATGGACATGCGACACGCTTCTCTCGTTCTGGCCGCCTGCCTTGCCCTCGCCGGGTGCACCGGCACGGAGACTCTGCCGACGGGCACACTGAGGATCCAATCGCAGAACGGAGACGTAGAACTCTTGGTGGAGATAGCGGAGACGGGATCAGACCGGAGCCGGGGCCTCCAAGGGCGCTCGGAACTTGCGGAGAATTCGGGTATGGCGTTCGTCTTCGACGAACCCGAGCACGGGCCTTTCACGATGGAGGACACAGTGATTCCCCTCTCGATCGCGTTTTGGGACGAGAGCGGTCGGATCACCGACATATTCGACATGAACCCTTGCCGAAAGGATCCTTGCCGCCTTTACGAATCGGGGTCGCCATTCGTCGGTGCGGTTGAGGTGAATCAGGGCTTCTTCCGTGAGCACGATGTCGCCGTCGGCGACGAGGTAGAGCTGGAGCGATCCGATGGCGCATGACGACGGTTGCCCATTGTGCGTCGCGGAGCGAGTGACCGAGTGGCATCTCGAGGACGAGGAATGCTGGGTCGCCGACTGCCTGGTCTGCGCAACGCCGATGGTCGTCTGGAAAACCCACGGCATTCCCGAGCCCGTGGTGGAGACCCGCTTGCTCGACCGACTGGACGAGATCGCGTCGGCGCGTTACGGCGCGGGGAAGTTCTGGGTGGATCCCGAGCGGCGGCGAATCCCCGACCACTGGCATGCCCATGCCCGCCCGGAGGGCGGCTTCTTCGACCCGGCAAGCGAGCTATTCGGAAAATTCGGATGAACCGAACCGTCTCGAAATGACGGCTGTTACCCTTGTCCGAATGTCCGAAACCCGCCAAGGCCGCCTCATCGCCGGCCGGCGAAGAGCGGTCACAGGCGCCCTGATTGCCCTTTTGATGGCGCTCCCGTCGCTTTTCGTTCCCGAACGCCCGGCGGACGCGCTGGATTCGCCTCCGAACTTCGTGCTGATCGTGACCGACGACCAGCGCTGGGACTCGCTCGGCGAGATGCAGAAGGTCGATACGAGGTTGGCGAAGGAGGGCGTGACATTCACGAACGGGTTCGTCGTCAATCCCGTTTGCTGTCCGAGCCGGGTTTCGTCGCTCACCGGCCTGTACTCGCACTGGACGGGCGTGTACGGGAACTCCGGCGAGCACGGCGGCTTCCAGGCGTTCACGGACCCGAAGGACCAGCACACGATCGCCAAATGGCTTCAGGACGACGGATACCAAACGGCGCTGATCGGCCGATACCTGATCGGATACGGCCAGGAGCCGGAATACCGGCCCCCCGGCTGGGACCGGTGGAACGCGCTGATAGGCGAGGGCGACGGCGGTTTCTACAATTACCAGATCACGAGGACCGACCCGATCGAGGACCCCGATCCCTTCGGCGACACACCGGACGCCTATTCGACGGATGTGCTGGCCGGCAAGGCCGTGGATTTCATCGAAAACGCGAACGACGCTGATCCCTTGTTCCTTTACTTCACGCCCACCGCCCCCCACCGTGAAGCGATCCCCCATCCCGACCATGAGGCGGAGTTCGACGACCTCGAGAAGTGGCGGCCCCCGAGCTTCAACGAGAAGGACATGTCCGACAAACCCAAATGGCTCGCGAAGAAGCCCCGCCTCTCAGCCCGGCGGATAGCCGAGAACGACGAGTTCCGCGAGAACCAGTACGCGACTCTGGAGTCGGTCGATGAGGCCGTGGACAGGATCCTCGACGCACTCGCGAATGAGGGGCGCCTCGAAAACACGGTCATCGTCTTTACCTCGGACAACTCGATCCATTGGGGCGAGCATCGCTGGACGACGAAGACGCTTCCCTACAACGAGTCCATCCATGTGCCGCTGGTTATCCGCTACGACCCTCTCACCGCTCCCATCAAGGGAACGGAGAACGACGATCTGGCTCTGAACATCGACCTAGCCGCCACCTTTGCCGACCTTGCCGAAGTCACGCCCACGCTGCCGCCCGACGGCCCCGACGAAATCGACGGAAGGAGCCTCGTGCCGTTGATCGGGGGGGGCGCGCCCGATCCGGATTGGAGAAGCGACTTCCTCGTTGAGAACGCCGCGTCCGGAAAGCGGACCTATTGCGCCGTGCGCCGTGAGGGAAGGCTTTACGTCCGCTGGAGGAGCGGCGAGGAAGAGCTGTACAACCTGAACAGGGATCCCTACGAACTCAATAACCTGATCGCCGACTCCGACAGGCGTAACAACAACCTCAGATCGAAGCGACGGCGCCTGAAGGAGCTGTGCACTCCGCCGCCCCCCGGGTACCCGTACGGCGGCTAGTTGGGTGTTATCGAATCTCGCTGACCTCGGGAAACTCGCCACTTGCATCCGAGCCTCCACAGATCTGGACTCGCCGACACCTTCATCGATTCGAATACACGAGGCATCCCGCGGAAAATGTCAAAACGAGAACCGCGACGTGGGAGAGCCGCATGCCCCCTCGGCTGAGGGCGCGCCACGGCCAAGGCTTCCGCGGTACGGCGATCCGGATCTGCTCTCCCTAAAAGACGCAGGAGAGATCCTGGGCAAGGCCCGCAATACGATCTTCGGTTGGTACAAGCAGGGGAAGTTCCCGCCCGCGGTGCACATGGGTCCACACTTTCACAGAGAAACACCCGTCATCGTTGTTCCGCGCTACCGGCTCGAGGCGTGGCAAGCCGGACAGCGGATGCCGAACATTGTCCAAGATGTCTTCGAGACACACTACCTGCACGAACCGCCTTGGGCCTGTTTCTCCGCCCGGCGAGGGGCCAGTCGCAAGGACGTTGAGTTCTGGGTCATCCGACGAGACCTGCAGAAGGGATTGAGCAAAGACGGGAAGCGGATCTACGGCGAGCATCTCGAGGAGCAGAAACGATACGACCTCAAGTCTTGATCGCGATCTAGGCAGCCATGGCCCATCGCACCGGGAGACCCCACGTGCATGAACGTCATGTGGCCGCTGCGAATGAGCTGCGGACCTGAGCAAGCTGCGACTCGACCGTTCGCGGGAATCCGTCAGGCACATCCTCGGTCTCTTGTCTCGCAGCCTCGACGGCGCCTGGGGTCCGGGCCAGGATGTCTCCAACCACTTCGGCAGCCCGACGTTTCGACATCCCCCACTTCACGGCCTCGTTCACGATGCGGTCACCAGTGACACGATTGGTCCGACGCACGTCATCGACGTACATAGCAAGCCGGTCGTCCCCGTAGGGGAGTGTGGACATCAGGTCGTAGAACGGAGCAAGCACGAGCGCGCCCGATTGGGCGTGAAGCAGAGAGAAGTTCTTACCGTGAGCGTCCCCGTTCGCGAGCAGGACGTTCACGGCCACTCCCTGAAGCAGCGTCTCTATGGAATCGGGGCCGGCTGCGGCCTGCAGCACGTCGCCGAGGCGTTGGAGCGAAGGGCCCCCATTCTCCTGGTACTTCTTCTCGGGAGGGATACCCAGGGCCTGGCAGAAGTCCTCCTGGTGAAGGCGCTCCACGGCTCCATCGGGACTCACAACACGGTCGTAGCGCTCCACTACCAGCAGCCGACGTCCTCCGATCGTCGTCGTCTTTACGCTTGCGACCGGCAAGCCGAGGTTCCTGGCTACGCGCATGCAGAACGCTTCGTTCTCGACCGTGTCCGGGTACGTGGGGTGTTCCGGCTTGAGGATATGGGTTGACGGCGTTCCCGCCACGGGGCGTCCCCACGAGCCGTCTGGCATCTGGGTGAGTAGGAGCTTCTCCTGCATCCCCGCAAGAGAGATGCGGACGTTAGCGCTTACACCAAGGGGCGCGCTACGGAGGTTCCCGACGAGCTTCACGATGTCGGCCTCGCTTAGTGGCTCTGCCGTCAAAGTCGTGGGTGACGGCGGAGGCGGCTCGTCAACGGGCTGGATGATCAAGGCACCGGCGCAGTCTCGACCTATGGCCCGAACGAGCCCGAAGGTATCGCTCGCCACGAGCTCAAAGTCGGCCGCTGCGGCGCGGCGTGGCTCTCCCTCCGGAAGAAGCCCATCAATGAAGGCCCGCACCACCCCCTGCGGATAGCGCTCCGACGTGAGCGGGAGCGACAGCGAGAGCAGGGGACTGCCCAAGGGGTAGCGGTCCATTGCCTCCGGGGTGTAGGCGAGTCGGAGCTTTCCGCGCTCCTGCTCGACAAGAGCAACCCTTGTTCCGCTAAGCCATATCGCGAGGGCCTCCGCCACTTACCAGTCGGCCTTCTGCAGAGTCATCCTCACGCCCAGCTGCTTGAGCACGCGTAGCAGCCTCCGAACCTGCTCGGTTTCGCCGCCCCGCTCCAGATCAGATAGATAGGTTCGATTTAGGCCAGCGACGTCCGCGAGCCGCGCTTGGGTGAGGCCCGCCTCTTTTCGGTAGTGCCGGATCGCCGCGGCGAGCGATTCCGGCGTGTAGACACGGAATTGAGAACCTTCGGGGTGATGCTCTGATGTCTTCATTTGCGGACATCATAGCAGACATGTCAATATGTCTCCTTTTACGGACATATACGCGGAGGACCCACTATGTCCGGAAATCCGGACAATCTGCCGGGAATACCCCCCAACTATTTCACCTGAAGGCGATCCCAGCGACTCCCGGCCCCCCGAAGAGTTCAGCAAGCGCTTCATCACTTGAATCGGAAGGGCTCGTGACGCGCAGCGAAATGTCAGCTCTTAACCGCTGCGAGTCCGAAGACGAACCTTCGACTGCTCGAACGAGCCGAAGGAAGTACCGGGGCGCGAGTCTGAATGGTTGAAGTGCCCGGGAAGAACATGTCGGCGAAGGCATCGCGAATGACACCGACGCCGATCTCGTCGACCGAACCTTCCTCGCGGAATATGTCAATGACGTCGAGTGCTTGCCGACGCTCGTGCTCGGAGTGATCAGCCGTCAGCGGGAATCTGATAACAAGATGCGACCGAACTGGATAACAACCCTTGGTGGGAGGGGCAGGATTCGAACCTGCGTAGGCATACGCCGGCGATTTTACAGACCGCTCCCTTTGGCCGCTCGGGCACCCTCCCGGGAACACCCCTAAGATTAGCGACCATGGCAAAGGAAAGCTTCTCCTTCGACGTGGTCTCAGAAGTGGAGATGGACGAGGTCACGAACGCGATCGACCAGGCTCGCCGGGAGGTCTCCACGAGATTCGACTTCAAGGACACGGGGACCGCGATCGCCCTGCAGGAAACCTCGATCGAGGTCCACTCCTCCACCGACGAGCGGCTCAAGGCGGCTGTTGAGGTCCTGAAGGAGAAGATGGTTCGCCGCAAGGTTCCGCTGAAGGCCCTGTCTGAGGGCGCCATCCAGCCGGCCGCCAAAGGCACGGCGAAGATGACGATCCAGGTGAGCCAGGGAATCTCGGACGAGAAGGCCCGGGAGATCGTGAAGGCGGTGAAGGGGACCGGCTTGAAGGTCCAGAGCCAGATCCAAGGCGACCAGATTCGCGTTAGCGGGAAGAAGAAAGACGAGCTTCAATCGGTGATCGCGAGCCTCAAGGAGCGCGACTTGGGGATTCCCCTGCAGTTCGTGAACTTCAGGCCCTGATTACTGCCCCAGGCTCAAGCCCTGTGGAAACTGGGCGAACAGCTGAGGAAGCACGCCGACCGCGATGACGGTGACGGCGGCGGCGAGGACAACGCCTCGGACCAGAAACGGTGACCGCAAGGGCTTCTGCTCGCCCTCGAGGAAGATCATTTGCCGCACTACTGCTAGGTAGTAGAAGAGGCTGATCACCGAGTTCACGACCAATACCGCGGCTAAGACGATCCCTATCCCACCTCGCTCGATTGCGGCTCCGATCACGAAGAATTTCGCCCAGAAACCGGCCGTCGGCGGTATTCCGGCGAGCGAAACGAGGAAACCGGTCATAGCGACTGCAAGCACCGGCGCCCTGTGGATCAGGCCGGCGAAGTCGCTGATGAGCGCTCCGGGAGCCTCCCGCGACATGGCGATCACTACCCCGAAGGCACCCAGGTTCATGACGCCGTAGATGAGGATGTAAAGGACGGCCGAAGCGAAAGCCCGCTCGTCAACCGCCGCGCTGTGGCCCGCTACCGCGAACGGGATGAGGATGTAGCCGGCCTGCGCGACGCTGGAGTAGGCCAGCAGGCGGATTACCTGGCGTTGCTGCAGGGCGACCAGGTTTCCGATGGTCATCGTCGCGATCGCAAGGATCGCGAAGATAGGCGCCCAGAACTCCGCCTGGTGGATGAACGCAACGAACATCAACGGAAGGAGTCCGGCGAAGCCCGCCGCTTTCGAGGCGACGGACAGGAACGCGGCAACCGGGATCGGAGACCCCTCGTACGTATCCGGCGCCCAGAAATGGAACGGAACCGCGGACACCTTGAAGGCGAACCCGGCGACGACGAAGAGGATGCCGGCGAGCGCGATGGCCTGTTCGTTGCCCGCGAGAGCCGCGGCAATGCGGTCCAATTGCAGCGTCCCGGTGATCCCGTAGATCAGGCTCATCCCGTAGAGCATGACCGCCGACGAGAGCACCCCGATGAGAAAGAACTTCAGGCCGGCTTCGTTCGACCGGGGGTCCGACTTGCGAAACGCCGCAATCAGGAACCCCGGCGCCGAAACCAACTCGAGTGCCAAGAAGAGGAGCAATAGATCTCGAGAGGAGGCCATGATCAGGCATCCGAGGAAAGCCGAGAGGAGGAGGAAGTAATACTCGCCCTGGTAGTAGCGGCCGTCCTGGAAGTACCTAAGCGAAAGCAGTAAAACGGCGATGGCGACCGTGAGGAAGAAGACCTTGAAGAGCAAGGCGTAGGAATTCACGACGAAGGTGTCTCCGAACGTGGCCCGATCCTCGCCGACCAGGGTGAGGGTTACGATCAGCGTTGCGACGACTCCGGTGAGCGCCAGCGGCATCGACAGCCACTTCCGGTCCTTCGGAAGGAACAGGTCCACGCAGGCGACCAGCAGTATCGTTCCCGAGAGCACGATTTCGGGGGCGACCGCGTGAAGGTCGATCGACGGCTGCATCTACTGAAAGATCGCGAACAGACGGGCCACAGCCTCGTTGGTCACCCCGAACAAAAGACGGGGAAAGATCCCGAGAACCAGGATCCCGAACAGAAGTGGCGCCCACGACACCCACTCGACCGGCACGATGTCGGTGAACTTCGCTTCCTTCCAGCGCTCCGGTAACACGCCGAGGTTCACCCGCTGGAGCATCCACAGGAAATAGCCGGCGGTCAGGATGGTCCCGATCCCCCCGGCGACCATCAATCCGCGGAACAGCCCCACCGAGAGTCCCGGAGCGGGGCTGTACGAGGCGAGAAGCGCCATTACCTCTCCCCAGAACCCGGCCAGACCAGGCAACCCAAGAGAGGCAATCGCGGTGAACGCGAAAACGGTTCCGAGATACGGCACGCGCTGGAGCATCCCGCCGCCGATCTCCGCGATATCTCGCGTGTGATAGCGGTCGTAAATCGAGCCGACCTCGAAGAACAACATCCCGGTGATGATTCCGTGAGCGACCATTCCGAAGATCGCTGCATTCACGCCGATGTCGGTCAATGTAGCGATCCCGAGCATGACGAAGCCCATGTGCCCCACGGATGAGAACGCGATCAACCGTTTCAAATCCTTTTGTGCGAGACACGCCAGAGCGGCGTACACGATCGCGATGGCGGCTAAGACACCTATCCAGGGAGCCCAGGTCCTCGCCGCATCCGGAAGGATCGGCATCGCTATTCGCACGAAACCGTAGGTGCCCATCTTCAGCAGGATCCCGGCGAGCAGAACCGAACCGACGGTCGGGGCCTCGGTGTGGGCGTCGGGAAGCCACGTGTGGAAGGGCCACATCGGCACCTTGATGGCAAATCCAAGGAAGACCGCAGCGAAGGCAACCAGCTGGAACGTGCGGGAGAAGCCGCCGGCGGCGCCGAACTCCTGGAGCTTCAGGATGTCGAAGGTGTGCGGCTCTGCTCGGAAGTACATGGCCAGGAAGCCCAGCAGCATGAACACGCTCCCGAACAGCGTGTACAGGAAGAACTTCACCGCCGCGTACTCGCGATTAGCGCTCCCCCAGACGGCGATCAGGAAGTACATCGGAACCAGGACGAGCTCCCAGAAGACGAAGAACAAAACCAGGTCGAATGCGATAAAGGTTCCGGCCATACCCGTTTCGAGCAGCAGGATCAGCGCGATGAACCCTTTGGACTTGCCGGGATCCGGGATGAACTTCCAGGAGTAGACGGCGCAAAGGAAGGAGAGACCGAGCGTCAGCTCGAAGAGAGGCAAACTGATCCCATCGATCCCCACGTGATAGCGCGCACCGATCGCGGGGATCCACGAGAGATCGAGTTCGTACTGCAGTCCGGAAGTCTTTCCGAAGTCGTAACCGGGAAGCATGGCTAGGCCGACGAGCAGAGCGGCCCCGGTTATCACTACGCCGAGCGTCCGGACGCTTCGGTCCTTCTCCTTGGGGACGAGCATGATCAAGAGTGCCCCCACCACCGGAAGGAACGTGGCGATCGTGATCGCCGATTTTTCCCAACCGCTCATCCGCTCTCCTTTAGATCCGTGTGATCACGATTGCCAGCACCGCCACGCCCGCGAACAGGAACGCGGCGTAGCGTTGCACGTTGCCCGACTGCAGGTATTTCAAGAGACCGCCAGATCCCTCGGCAAGATTCGCCACCTTGTTCACCGCACCATCCACTACGTTGCGATCGACGGCATCCACCCCGCGTGCAAGGCCGCGGGCGGTTGCTGCGAACGCGTGCACGATACCGTCGAGCACGATCCTGTTGAATCCGTTGACGAACGCCGACAGCTTGTACTGAATAGGCCGGACGATGAAGCGCATGTAGAAGTCGTCGAGGTAGTACTTGTTCTCGAGCACCGTGTAAACGGGGCCCAGCGATCGCAGAGGGTCCCGGGCCTTCCAGGTTCCGTACAGCCTCGTTGCGATCCCCAGCCCGATCAGCACGCTCAGAATCGAGAGGCCCGCCATGCCGTAGTGGAACACCGCCTCATGAACGCCCTCGGTCGGATGGTGAACCCAGTCGGCGAAGACTGCCTCGAACTGAGGTGCGCCGAGGAACCCGACGACGACGGAGAATCCCGCGAGGACGAGAAGCGGGACCGTCATGACGCGCGGAGACTCGTGGGCTTCTGCGTGCCCTCGATATTCACCCGCGAAGGTGAGCCACAGGGTTCTCGTCATGTAGAAAGCCGTCAAGACCGCGGTCAGCAAGCAGGCCGCCCAAACGGCGTAGTTCTCGGTATTCCATGCCGCGGTGATGATGTCGTCCTTCGACCAGAATCCGGCGAGCGGCGGGATGCCCATCAATGCCGCGGAGCCGATCAGGAAAGTGGCAAAGGTGATGGGAAGCTTCTTTCGCAATCCGCCCATCTCGCTCATGTTGTTGCTGTGCACTGCGTGGATCACCGCCCCCGCGCCGAGGAACAGCAGCGCCTTGAAGAACGCGTGGGTGAAGAGGTGGAAGAGCCCGGGCGTGTAGCCGTCGGGACCGAGGGACAGGCCGGCCATCATGTAAGCGAGCTGAGAGATCGTCGAATACGCCAAGACCCTTTTGATGTCGTCCTGGATGAGGGCTAGAAGTGCGGCGATCAACATCGTGATGGACGCGATCACCGCCACGAATGTCAGCGCGGCGCCGGACGCATGTTCGAAAACGAGGAATACCCGGCCGACGAGATAGACACCGGCGGCGACCATGGTCGCCGCGTGGATCAGCGCCGAGACCGGCGTGGGCCCGGCCATGGCGTCCGGAAGCCACACGTGCAACGGGAACTGGGCCGATTTGCCGATGGCGCCACCGAACAGCAGGAGAGCCCCCGCCGTGAGCAACACCTGCGAGATCTCGCCTTCCTCCGCGAGGTGGGTGATATCGCCGATGTTCGCCGTCCCGGCCGCGATCGTCAGAACGAAGATCCCGAAAAGAAACGGGATGTCACCGGTCTTCGTCGTGATGAAAGCCTTGATGGCCGCGTTCGAGTTCTCCTTCTCCTCCCACCAGTGGCCGATCAGCAGGTACGAGCAGATTCCGACGAGTTCCCAGCCGACCAGAAGCTGAAAGAGGTTGTTCGCGATGATGAGGTTGAGCATCGATCCGGTGAACAAGGAGAGCGCGGCGAAGTACCAGGTGTATCGCCGGTCCCCGCGCATGTAACCGATGGAATAGACCTGCACGCAGAGCGAGACGAGTGTGACCACGACGAGCATTACCGCGGTCAGGCCGTCCACGTACTCGCCTATTTCGAGCTTGAAGGACCGCAGCGAGAACCACCTGGTGGAAGCCTCGTAGGGCCCCCCGCCGGCCACGAAGTGCTGAAGTACGAGGAGGGACATCACCAGTCCAGCGCCAACGGCGAGGATCCCGACCTCGGCGCCCTTTCCGGGCATTCGCTTTCCGAAGAAGAGGATGAGGAAGAAGGATACGAACGGAAGCAGGGCGATCAGCCACGAGTACTTGATCACGAAGCGCTCACCATTTCATGAGCTTCACGTCGTCGATGTTGATCGTCTCGCGGTTGCGATATATGAGGATCACTATCGCCAGGCCTATCCCCACTTCGGCTGCGGCCACCGTAATAACGAAGAGCGCGAAGACCTGCCCAGTGACGCTGTGAAGCTGCTGCGAGAACGCTACTAGGTTGATGTTCACGGCGTTCAGCATCAGCTCGATGGACATGAGGACGAGTACCGCGTTTCGGCGCGCCAGAACACCGTAGATACCGGTTGCGAACAAGCCCGCCGAGAACATCAGCACGAGAGGAAGCGAGATCACTGGCGATCGTCCTTGCGCGCAATCACGACCGCGCCGATCAGAGCCGCCAGAAGCAGGACGGAGACGATCTCGAACGGCAACACGAACTTGGAAAAGAGCGAGGTGCCGACCTCGGCCGTCGACGTCGGCGAGGCGTCGATCTGAACCCCTCGAAACGCATCCTGGATCAGGTACACGAGAACGCCCAGCACGGATAAGGCCACGAGAGCCGCGAGCGACCTCTGCTGGTTGTTCAGAGACTCGCCCCCGATGGGCGCCCTCGTGAGCATGAGGCCGAAGAGAAGCAGGACAACGATGGCCCCGACGTAGATCAGCACTTGTACCCATGCCAGGAACTCGGCCCCGAGAACCAGATAGACGCCGCCGACCACGGCGAGCGCCACGACCAGATAAAGCGCGCCGTGAACGACGTTATCCGTTGTAACCAACCGCACTGCGGCCCCGAGGCCGGCTACCGCCAGCACGATGAAAGCGATCTCCTGGCCGGACACCGCCTAGGACTCCTCCTCTCCGGGCTCTGCGCCTTCTTCCAGAGCCGGAGGGGGAAGCACCTTGTAGGTCCAGTCCTCGAGCCGCTCCTTCTCGTGCGTCATGCCGCCTATGTCGTACTCGGCGTATTCGAAGTCCGGGCTCCAGAAGAGCGCGTCGAAAGGGCAAACCTCGACGCAGATCCCGCAGTACATGCAAAGCGCGTAGTCGATCGCGAAACGATCGAGGACCTTCACCGAGCGCGCCCGGCCTCCGGATGCCGGCTCGTGTTGTTCCTTGTGAGCCTCGATGTAGATGCACCAGTCCGGGCATTCGCGTGAACACTTCCAGCAGACGGTGCAATTCGCTTCTTTGAGCGCGATCACGCCGCGGGTCCTGGGAGGAAGATCGGGCTTCACCTTGGGGTACTGCTGCGTAACGGCCGGCCGGAGCATGTGCTTGAGGGTCACGGCCAGGCCCTTGATCAGCCCGGTACCCGGAAGGCCGCGCCCGGCCTCCTTTTGAAGCTCCCCGTTCTCCGTGGCCATCCTTCCCCCTTACACCGCGACCTTGACGACGGCCGTCACGAGGATGTTCACCAGCGCCAGCGGGATCAAAACGACCCAGGACATGCGCTGAAGCTGATCCTCGCGCAACCGCGGATAGGTCGCGCGCAGCCAGATGATAAAGAACGAAAGGCCCCCGATCTTGGCCGCCATCCAAAGCGGCTCGGGGATGAACGACAGACCCGGAGCCGGCTGGTACCCGCCGAGGTAGAGCACGGATGCGATCGCCGCCAAGGCAACGATCCCTCCGTACTCGGCCAGCAGGAAGAAGGCGAACTTGAGGCCGGAGTATTCGGTATACGCACCGAAGATGATCTCGGAGTCCGCAATAGGCATGTCGAACGGCGGTCGCGTCAGCTCCGCCAGCGAAGCCACGAGGAAGATGAAGAACCCGACCGGTTGAACGAGGACGTACCAGTAGCTCTGTTGAGCCTCGGTTATGTCGACGAGCGAAAGGCTCGCGGCAAGCATTACCACGCCCACTGCGGCCAGCACGAGGGGAAGCTCGTAGGCGATCAGCTGTGCCGCCGCGCGGATGGCACCGATCAAGGAGAACTTGTTGGCCGACGACCATCCCGCCATGAGGACGCCGATCACCGATACCGACGAGATGGCCATGATGAAGAAGATTCCGACGTCCAAGTTCTCGGCGAAGATGTCGTTCCCGAACGGGATGACCAAGAACAGCGCTATGTAGGGAACCATCACGACTGCCGGAGCAAGGGAGAACACCCACCTGTCGGCCGCAGCGGGGACGACATCTTCCTTCTGGATGAACTTCACGCCGTCCGCGATCAGTTGGGCCCATCCGTGGAACTTGCCCGCCTCCATCGGTCCGAGCCTCGACTGCATGTGCGCCAGGACCTTGTGCTCCGCGTACCCCACGGCCATCGGAGCGGTTAGGAAGAACCCCATGATGATTCCGACCTTGATGCCGAGCACGACCCAGAAGTTCGAGAAGAACTCGTCGACGAGGCTTACCCCGGCTTCGGCGATCACTCTTCGCCTTCCTCCTCCTCGACGGCGCCCGGCCACGGCTTAGCCTCACGCGTCATGAGAGGGAAGTCCTTTCGAAGGGGATTTCCCTCGAATTGCTCCGCCAGCAACAGCTTCACCGGCTGAGGGTGACCCTCGAACTTCACGCCGAACATCTCCGCCGTTTCGCGCTCGTGCCAGTTGGCGCCGGGAAAGATATCGGAAAGCGTGGGACAAGAAGGACCGTCTTTCGCGCAGCGCACCTTCAGCCTGACCTGGTGTCCGTGCTCCGTCGACGCGAGATGAGTCAGCACCTCGATCCCTTCGTCTCCGAAGTCGACGCCGCCGGTGAAGTCGAAGAAGTCGAACGCCAGATCCGGGTCGTCGCGGAGGAAGGTGGCTATCTCGCGATACCGCCCCGGCGCGACCTTCGCGACGGCGTGCCCGAACTGCTCCTGGAAGTCCAGGACGTCGTCCCCGAACTGGGCGCGCAGGCGCTCCCCGATCTCAGGTGGTGGCAGCGGGCTCAGTGAGCTTGCCACTCCATTTCTCCTGAATGTCCTCGCCCGCGATCTTCTCCTGGAGCTTCACGATCCCGTGCAATAACGCCTCCGGGCGCGGAGGGCATCCCGGCACGTAGACGTCGGTCGGAATCACTTGATCGACGCCCTTGGTGACCGAGTAGGAATCCCAATAGGGCCCGCCGCAGTTGGAGCACGAGCCGAACGAGATGACGTACTTCGGGTCGGGGATCTGGTCGTACACGCGTTTCAACGCGGGGACCATCTTGTCCGTGACCGTTCCGGCAACGATGAGAAGGTCGGCCTGACGCGGCCCGTGAGCGACCGGGATAACGCCGAGGCGGATGAAGTCGTGTTTGGAAGTGGAGGTCGCGATCAACTCGATCGCGCAACAGGCCAGCCCGAAGTTCATAACCCAAAGGGAGTAACGCCGCCCCCAATTGAGGATGAACTTAACCGGCTTGATCTTGGGAAGAGGAGTCTTCTCGATCAGGCCCAACGCAGCACGCCCTTTCGCCAGGCATAAAGCAGCCCGACGCCGAGGATCAAGATGAAGATCGCCATCTCGATAACCCCTTGGTAACCGAGGCCCTCGAAGATCCTCGCCCAGGGAAAGAGGAAAACGCTCTCGACGCCGAAGATCACGAACAAGAACGCGTAGATGTAGTAGCGGATCTGGCTTTGGGACCATCCCTCGCCCACCGGGTCGATCCCGCATTCATAGGTGGTGAGCTTTTCCGGAAGGGGTCTGCTGGGGGCGACCGCTTTCGCCAATAGCAGAGCTACTGCGACCAGGCCGGCTCCTGCGAGCCCGAGCGCAAGGAGAACCCCGTAGGACCGGTAGTAGCTCGTCACGACTTTGTGAACGCTTTCCCAAGCCGGATTCTAGTGCAGGCTGCGGGCACGCATCCAACCATGCTCAGACCTCCGCGCCGCAGCGAATGGCCAGGAACTCGGCGAGCTGTAAGAGGGCCATCCTGGCTCGCCCCTCGGGAAGGAGTGCCGCCCGTTCCTTCGCCCGTCCGACCTGGGCACTCACGGCCCTCCTCGCGTAATCCAGGCTCCCATCCCCACGCACGATTTCGAGTGCCCGCTCGAGCGGACCGCCGTCGGGCGGGCCGGGCTCGAGCAGGCCGCGAAGCTCCTCGCCCTGCCCGTCCTGACCAAGGGCGTGGAGAACCGGCAGCGTGTAAACGCCCTCCTTGAGATCGATCCCGGGCTCCTTGCCGAGTTGAGAGGAAGTGGAGGTGACGTCCATGATGTCGTCGGACAGCTGAAATGCCGTCCCCAGCGCCTCGCCGAAACCCTCGAGCGCATCTAGATGCTCCGCCGGGGAGTCGGACAACATTCCGCCCAGACGACACGAAGTGGCGATGAGTGCGGCCGTCTTGCGCGCAATCGTCTTCAAGTAATCCTCTTCCGATTGGTCGACCCGTCCCGCGGCCGCAACCTCGCGGATCTGACCGTCGCACACCGTCGCAATCGTCTTGGCAAGTAGTCGCGTGACTTCGGTTCCGAGGTCGGACGAGATCTCGGACGCGCGCGCAAACAGGTAGTCGCCGGTGAGGATCGCCACGGTGTTGTCCCAGCGCGAATTCGCGGAGGCGATTCCCCTTCTCGAATCGGCTTCGTCGATCACGTCGTCGTGATAGAGGGTCGCGAGGTGAGTCAGCTCGATCGCAACAGCCCCCGGGATCAAGCGGGTGTCGGAAGGATCACCGAAGTAGCCGGCCAGCAGTACGAGCATCGGGCGAAAGCGCTTTCCGCCGGCCTCCAACAGATACGCGGAGCTCTCGGACAGGACTTCGGACTCCGCCTCCACGGCCTTGGCCAGCGCATGCTCGACTTCGCCGAGGCGGGCGCGCACCTCGCCTTCGAGGATGGCATCAGGCGCGTCGAGACGAGGAATGCGGAGGCCGGTCATGGGGCCCGATCGTACCCGTGGAGAACGGCAGTCACCATCTAATCACCGAGGCCTTTTCGAGGAATCCGAAAACGATTCCGGGGAACAGTCCGAAGAGCAAAGTCAGGAACGCCGGCACTGCGACGACGAACGCCTCCGCCCCGGCAGAAGGGGCAGCCGCCTCCTCCGGCTCCTTCATGTACATGAGAACGATCACTCGGATGTAGAAGAAAGCCGCGACGACGCTGGCGAGCACGGCGATGAGCACGAGCGGCCAGTGACCGGCGCCGACCGCCGCGCCGAAGACCGCCACCTTGGCGATGAACCCGGCGGTCGGTGGGATCCCGGCGAGGGACAGAAGGAACAGGGTCATGAGTCCTGCGAGAAGCGGGCTCCTTCTTCCGAGGCCCGCGTACGAATCGAGGGACGTTTTCTCCTCGCCGCGCGCAGAGACCAGCATCACCACTCCGAACGCGCCGAGGATCATGGCCGCGTAGGAAACGAGGTAGAAAAGCGCCGACCGGATGCCGTCGCTGTTGGCCGCCGAGAGGCCCACGAGTATGAAGCCGGCGTGCGCGATGCTCGAATAGGCGAGCATTCGCTTGATATCGGTTTGGGCAATCGCGATCAGGCTTCCCGTAACCATCGTCAGCGCCGCCAGAACCCAGATAACGGGAGTCCAATCCCACGCCAGCGGCTGGAACGCGACGTCCAAGACCCTGATGAGCGCCGCGAAGGCGGCCACCTTCGTTGCGGCCGACATGAACGCCGTCACCGCGGTTGGCGCCCCTTGATAGGCATCGGGCGTCCACATGTGAAACGGGACGGCGGAGACTTTGAATGCGAATCCGACGATCAGAAGGCCCGCTGCGGCGATGGCCAGCGCGGGAGATGCTGTTTCGCCGGAAAGGGCGTTGGCGATACCGGCGATCTTCGTCGTTCCGGTGGCGCCGTAAGCCAGGGCGATCCCATAAAGGAAGAAAGCGGAGGAGAAGGCCCCGAGCAGGAAGTACTTCATGGAAGCCTCGCTCGAGGCCGGCCTATCAGAGAAACCGGTGAGCACGTAGAGCGAGAAGGACAGCAGCTCGAGTGCCACGAACACCATGATCAAGTCGTTCGCCGAGGTAATCAGCATCATCCCACTGGTCGCGAACAGCAGCAGGGGGTAGAACTCGCCCTTCGCCTCGCCGGAACGTTTGAAGTAGCCGTAGCCGTACAAGGCCGCGAGGACCGCGACCACGACGATCACGTACTGGGCGAACACCGAGAACGGGTCCACGACGACCATTCCGCCGAGAACCGTTGACTCGTGATCCCATTCCCAAAGACCGGTAAGCATCGCCATCGAAGCAAACAAGCCTCCGATCGTTGCCAGCACAAGGGCCAGTTGCCAGCGGTCTTCGTCTCTCCGCTTGACCACCGCGTCGACAAGGAGCAGAACGATCGCCGTTCCGGCGACGATCAGGACCGGCACTATCGGGTAGTAGACGAGGTCCGGCGGCATCAGGGTTCGCCTTCCGCCGACACGGCCGTCACCTGGGACCGCATCGTCCTGACAACTTCAGTCGTCGTGGGGTTGATCCGGTCGAGCAGCAGGTTCGGCAGTATCCCGATGACCAGGATGGCCGCCGCAACCGGGGCGATCACCGCGATCTCGCGCTTCGAGAGGTCCTGGAGCCCGGACTGCTTCGGGTTGACCGGGCCCTGCATCGCTTTTTGGTAGGCCGTTAGCAGGTAGATCGCGGCCAACACGACGCCGACCGCTGCGATCGACCCGAAAACGGCGTTCTCGGAGAAGGTTCCGAGTATCACGAGGAATTCGCCGACGAAGTTGTTCAATCCCGGGAGGCCGAGCGACGAGAGCGAGACGAAGAGAAACAGGCCCGCCAGCACCGGCGTCACGCTCGCCAATCCGCCCAGTTCGCCAAGCTCGCGAGTGTGCGTTCGCTCGTAGAGCATTCCGACGAGAAGGAAGAGCGCGCCGGTCGAGAGGCCGTGGTTGACCATCTGAAGCACGCCGCCGGAGACCGAGATTTCCGTGAACGCGAAGATGCCCAGCACGACAAAACCAAGATGGGACACGGAGGAATACGCCACGAGCCGCTTGATGTCCGTTTGCATCAGCGCCACGGCGGCACCGTAGATGATCCCTATCAGCGCGAGGATCTGAACGAAATCCGCGAAGTAGCGCGAGGCGTCGGGGAACAGGGACAGGTTGAAACGCAGCAGTCCGTACGCGCCGATCTTCAGCAGGATCGCTGCCAGGATCACTGAGCCGGCGGTCGGCGCTTCGGTGTGGGCGTCCGGCAACCACGTGTGGAGCGGGAACATCGGCACCTTGATCGCGAACGCGACGAAGAACGCCAGGAAAAGCCATCGAGCCGTGGCGGCCGCGAGCGGAAGGTCTTGAAGGACGCGAAGGTCGAAGGTTCCCTGTCCGAGTTCCGATCCGGCCCGGAAATAGAGGAACAGGATCGCGACGAATAGGAACGCCGACCCGAACATCGTGTAGAGGAAGAACTTCACGGCGGCGTACACGCGGCGATCCCCGCCCCACGCGCCGATGATGAGGTACATCGGGAAAAGCATCGCCTCGAAGAACAGGAAGAACAGGAGCAGGTCGAGCGACATGAAGGTGCCGAGCAGCGCCGTCTCGAGAACGAGGAATGACCCCATGAAGTAGCGGACCTGTTTGTCCACCTTCCACGAAGCCAGGATCGCCAATGGCATCAGGAAGGTGGTGATCAACACCATGAAGAGGCTGATCCCGTCGACGCCGAGGATGTACTTGAAGCCGAGGGATTCCACCCAGGTCGCTTCCTGGACCAGCTGAAAGCCGGAGGCGTTGCCGTCGAACGAGAACAGAATCCCAAGCGATACGACGAAGGTGATCAGTGAGAACGCGAGTCCTATGAGGCGGGCGAACCGGTCGTCGAGCTTGGGGATAAGGAGAAACGGGATCCCGGCCAGGGGCACCAACAAAACGAGCGTGAGCATCAGTACCTCACCGCCAGGTACAGCAGGACGGTCGCCACCCCGAGCAGGAATGCGAGCGCGTATCGCCGGACGAGCCCGGACTGGATTTGGCGGCCCGCCGACGCAGCAAGGGCGAACACACGCCCGAGCCCGTTTACGCTCCCATCGATTACGCGCTGATCGACACTGGTTGCAAGGAACCCCGCCGTTGCGTACCCGGCAGGAACCAGGAGATGGGCATAGGCGTCGTCTACATACCAACCCCGCTCGAGGAAACGATGCAGCCCCATCACGCGCGTGCGGAGTTTCTGCCAGTCGACCTTGCCCGAACCCCAGATGAAGTAACCGAGGAGAACGCCGGCAGCGGCGACGGCGATCGAGATGACCGTGAGCACTGAGTCGGGCAGGCCCTGGGTCCGCTCCGGAATCTCGCCCAACACCGGCTCGAGGAAGTCCTCGATGATCCCGGACGAGACGGTGAGGGTGAGCAGGCCCCCGAAGAAGGCCGCAGCGGCAAGGATCGCCATGGGGATGCGCATGACCCGGGGCGCCTCGTGGGGATGCGCGTCCCCTCGGTACTTACCGAAGAACGTTAGGAAGATCAGCCGCGCGATGTAGAGCGCCGAAAGGAACGCGGCTGCCAGGGAGACTATCCACGCGATCTCGAAGCCGCTCTCGGCCGCGAACGCGAGGATGGGGTCCTTGGAGAAGAACCCCGACAGGGGCGGTAAGCCTGATAACGCGAGCGCCCCGATTATGAAGACGGTGGCGGTGAACGGCATCGTTTTCGCAAGACCGCCCATCTTCTTCATGTCGGTCTCCTCGCCACCCAAACCGTGCATGACGCTTCCGGCGGCGAGGAACATCAGGCCTTTGTAGAAGGCGTGAACAACCAGCAGGACGATCGCCAAGGAGTAAGCGCCCAAGCCCGCGGCGAAGAACATGTACCCGAGCTGGCTGATCGTGGAGTACGCGAGTACGCGTTTGATGTCGTCCTGGCCGAGGGCCGCTGTGGCCGCGTAGAAGGCGGTCGCAAGCCCGATGATCAGGACGACGGTCAAGGCTTCGGGCGTGAACAGGACGTGGGCGCGAACAACCAGATAGACCCCGGCCGTGACCATGGTCGCCGCGTGGATGAGCGCGGAAACGGGCGACGGGCCCTCCATGGCGTCGGGCAGCCACACGTGAAGCGGGATCTGCGCCGACTTGCCTATCGCGCCCGCGAGCAGAAGTAGCGCGATCGCCGTTTGGACGGCGTGTGTGGGCCCAACAGCAAGGCATTCCATATTCACAGCTCTATCTGGCGTGCAGAAGTTGAGAGTCTTGTCGAAGCCCAGGGTCGCGAAATGCACGGCGAGCCAAACTATGCCGATCAACATGGCCGTGTCGCCGATACGAGTGACGACGAAAGCCTTTTTGGCAGCCGAGGCCGCAGCTGGCTTCTCGAACCAGAAACCGATCAGCAAATAGGAACAGAGTCCGACACCTTCCCAGCCCACGAAGAGGATCAAGAAATTGTCCGCCAGCACGAGTAGCAACATGAAGAACACGAATAGGTTCATGTAGGCGAAGAAGCGCCCGATCCTAGGATCGTCGCGCATGTAGCCGATGGAGTAGACATGGATCAGCGCACCCACGCCGGTGACGACGAGAATCATGGTCGCCGACAGTTGATCAAGGAGGAGATTCAGGCTGACCTCGAAAGGCACCGATATTCCCCGCCCCCCGTTCGAAACGATCTCTCCGGCCCCGAGCCATTTGTAAATATGTTGAATGGACTCTCCATCGGGCCCAAGCGCCAGAAGCCCAACAAGCAAGCCGACTGAAATCACCAGGGAGGCGACAACGACGGCGGAACCTAGCCAGCCCGCCCACTTTCCCAGCCGTTTGCCGAAGAAGAGGTTGATCACAGCACCGGCGAGAGGGAGCGCCGGGACGAGCCAGATCAGATCAAGCATCGCGTCACCACTTCAGGAGGGTCGCGTCATCGACATTCGCGCTTTGGCGCCGCCGGAAGATCGCGACGATGATCGCCAAGCCCACAACCACCTCGGCCGCCGCCACAACCATCGAGAAGAACGCCAGCACCTGCCCGTCCAGCTCGTTGTGCTGCCGGGAAAACGCGACCAACGCCAGGTTCGCGGCATTCAGTTGCAATTCCACCGACATGAAGATGATCAGCGCATTCCTGCGGACCAGCACACCGACCGTTCCGATCGAGAAGAGGATCGCGGACAGGATCAAGAAGTACGCGATGGGGGTCCTCATCCCGCCTGGTCCTCCCGCCGCCCCTCATTCGCAGCGGCCACGCGGCGGCGAGTCAGCACCATCGCCGCGATCGCAGCGACGATCAGCAAGATCGAGGTCACCTCGAAGGGAAAGAAGTAGTCGCGGAACAGCACACGGCCGAGAGCAGCCGGGTTTCCTCCTTCGTTAACCCGATCAAAACCGGCCGGCGCGCGCTCCGACAGACCGACCCCGAGCCTGACCGCGAAGAAGATCTCCGCCGTCACTCCGGCGGCGAGCGCTACCGCCAGCCAGCGCTGCCCCTTGAGTTTCTCGACCAAACTTTCACGTTGGTCGACGCCGAGCAGCATGATCACGAACAGGAAGAGCACCATGATCGCGCCGGCATAAACGACGATCTGCACGACGAATAGGAACGGTGAGCCGAGCAACAGGAAGAACACGGCAATAGTGAAGAAGTTCACGATGAGGAACAGCGCGGCATGCACGGCGTTTCGCTGGATCAAAACGGCGATTGCCGACGCGACCGATATCGGGGCGAAGACCCAGAAAACGATCAGGTCCGCGGCCATCATCCCTCCTCGACGCCCGGCGTGGTCCCGAGCGGCGGCGGAGGTTCGAGCAACTGTTCCTTGTTGAGAACCGCATCCTCGCGCGAGTCCCACGACATCTCGTAGTAGTTGGTCAGAGTGAGCGCCCGCGTCGGGCAAGCCTCGACGCAAAGCCCGCACATGATGCAACGCAGATAGTTGATCTGATAGTCCTTCGCGTACCTCTCTCCCGGCGAGACCGGGTTCTCCGGGTCGTTCTCGGCGCCCTCGACCCAGATGGCATCCGCCGGACAGGCGAAGGCACAAAGCTCGCATCCGATGCACTTCTCGAGGCCGTTGTCGTGTTTGTTCAGGCGGTGGCGGCCGGAATGCGCGCGCGGCGGCGGTTCGACGATCTCTTTCGGGTACTGTTCGGTCACGTCCTTTCGAAAGATCTGCCTGAAAGTGACCGACATTCCCTTGGCGATCTTTCCGAACGCGCCGAGGATTCCCTGCTGGTTAGTCATCGCCGCGCCTCCTCGGCCTTCTTGCTCGTGGGCCAGAACGCCGAGATGAACAGGAGCACAGCGGCCACAACGATCGCACCCGTTATGAGTTGCCGGCGCCCGATCTCCTCGGGAAGGACGATCACCGCACCGGTCGCCAGGACCCAGAACAACCCGAACGGGATGAGGACCTTCCATCCGAAGTTCATCAACCGGTCGTAGCGGAACCTCGGCACGGTCGCGCGGATCCAGATGTACAGGTACAGGACCAGGAAGAGTTTCAGCGCGAACCACAGAAGTGGCCAGAGCCACGGAAGGAAGTCGAACATCGGGCCGCGCCAACCGCCGAGGAAGAGAGTTACCGCAACTGCCGACACGGTGATCGTGTTCATGTATTCGGCGAGGAAGAACATCGCGAACTTGATGCCGCTGTACTCCGTGTGATACCCGGCAACCAATTCGGTTTCCGCTTCAGGAAGATCGAACGGCGGCCGGTTCGTTTCAGCCAGTGAAGCTATCGCGTAAATAACGAACGCCGGGAACTGGGGAACTATGTTCCACACGCGATCCTGGCTGGCGACGATGCCCGACATGGAGAGCGTTCCCGAGTACATGAGGACGGCCACTAACGCGAGGCCCATACCGATCTCGTACGAGATCATCTGGGCCGAACTGCGGATCGCCCCGAGAAGCGGGTATCGCGACCCGCTCGACCAGCCGGCGAGCACGATGCCGTAAACGCCGATCGAGGTCATCGCCAGTATCCAGAGGATCCCTACGTTCAGGTCGGCCAACTGGAAGGGCACCTCTCGCCCGGCGATCGTCACTCCCGTGCCGAACGGAATGACCGCGAAGGCCAGGAACGCCGGGATGAGCGAGAGGATCGGGGCGATGACGTAGACGGGGCGATCCGCGTTTGAAGGTGTAATGCCTTCCTTGAAGAAGAGCTTGATGCCGTCGGCGAGCGTGATCAGCAAACCGAAGGGGCCCGCACGATTCGGCCCGATGCGCGTTTGCATGTCCGCGATGACTTTGCGCTCCATCCAGATGAGCAACATCACGGAGATCAGAAGGGCCAAGAAAACGACGCCTACTCGAACGACGAGGAGGATCCAGTCGGTGAGATCCATCAGCTCGCCTCCTCCTCCGGTTCCCGGGCGGCGGCGGGAGCGATTTCGACCGCGGTGGTGAACGAGCCGGACAGCAAGGTGTTCGCACGGAAGCCCGGCTGGTTGTAGGGAACGAAGACCGAACCCTTCGCGATGTGCTCCGTGACGCGCGCCGGAAGAGTGGCCTGGCCTGCCTCGGTCTTAACGATTACGTCGGCGCCGTCCTCGATTCCTGCCACGCCGGCATCACCCGGATGAATCTCGACGAATGACGCTTGCTCCTGGGCCGCCTTTAGCTCGTCGGCGCCCTCGGAAAGGATCCCCTCGTCAACGAGGAGCGGATAGGTAAAGAGTGTGAGTCCCGCAGTCTTGCCGCCCTTGTCACCGTTGATGATGTTCACGACCCGGGACGTCGGCTCGAGGAGCCTACCCATCTCCTCGTGCAAGTCCTCCAGCGTCTGAAGCCCCAGCGGTTTTCCCATCGCGTCGGCGAGGCCGGCGAATATCTCCCAGTCGGGCCGGGAGAGGCCGCCCGCTCCCCGCACCGGTCGAATCCTTTGGCCGCGCCCTTCCCAATTCGTGAAGTGGCCGGTCTTCTCCCAGGTTGCGGCCGCGGGGAGGAACGCGTCGGCGAAGATTTCATACTCACCGAGCCGAAGGTCTTGCACCACTTTGTACTCGACGTTCTCCAGCGCCTTGCGGGCCAACGCGGCGTCGGGGAAGTCGTTGAGCGGATCGACTCCGATCAGATACAGGACATCGATCTCCCGCGCAGCTGCCGCCCTAAGGATCTCCCAGGCATTGCCCACGCCGTCTAGCAGGTCGAGCGCACCCCAAACGGCCTCCACCTCCGCCCGGTCGCCCCCAACGCTCGCGAAACGCGCGCCCGGCAGGAGCTCGGGATGAACACCGGCCCTCAGTGCGCCGTGATCGTTTACCCGGCGGCACACGTATGCGAACTTCGCCTCGGCAGCCCGAGCAACATCCTCAGCGATATCTGCCTGACCACCCGCCTGCTGCCCGGCGAGGACAACGGCCGATGCTCCGGCTTCCTTGAGCGCCTCCATGAGGGACGCAGACGATTCCATCGCCTTTCCCTCTTCGCCGGGCCTAGCCAGGATGTGTTCTGCAACGTCGCTGAGGCGGGTGAGGCGGGAGTGGACGACGAAGATCTTCGCGCCGCGACGAGCAGCTTTTCTGATCCGCAGGTGAAGGATCGGTGATTCCTGTTCCGAATCGAGCCCAACGACCACGATCAAGCTCGCCCTCTCGACATCTCGATTCGAAACAGAACTCGAAGGCGAGGCGGCGAAGACTTCGGCAAAGGTGCTGCCGAACACGCGGCGGTGGTCGAGGTCGTTGGTCTTGAAGACGGTGCGGGCCAGCTTCGAAAGCGCGTAGTAGTCCTCGTCCATGAGCCGCCCCCCGGTGAGGAACGCGACCTTCTTGCCCTTCGACCATTCCGCGATCGCGGCAAACACGTCGTCGAAGGAAGAAGGCTCCAACCCTTTTCGTCTCAGAAGCGGCGTCGTCACACGATCCGGAGAGTCGGCGAACTGGAACGCGAACCGGCCCTTGTCGCAGATCCATTCGTCGTTGACCTCAGGGTTGTCCCGGGCCAGGACGCGCACGACCTCGCCGCGGCGCATGTCGACGCGAATGTTGCAGCCGCTCGAACAGTGCGGGCAGACGGTATCGGCGCTCTTCAGGTCGAATGGGCGCGCCGCGAACCTGTAGGGAACTGCGGTCAGCGCTCCCACGGGGCAGATCTGGATGGTGTTCCCACTGAACGGCGACTTGAAGTCCTCGCCGCCGGCGATCGCGACCTGTTGCTCGGCGCCCCGGTCGAACAGCTCGATGAAACGGTCCCCCGAGATCTCGTCGCAGAACCGGGTGCATCGCGCGCACAGCACACAACGCTCCCGGTCGAGGGCGACCAACGGCGAGAGGGCGATCGGCTTTTCGAAGTTTCGTTTCGCCTCGATGAATCGGCTCTCACCGGGACCGAACTCGAGCGCCTGATCTTGCAGCGGGCACTCGCCGCCACGGTCGCAAACGGGACAATCGAGCGGATGGTTCAAGAGCAGGAATTCGAGGTTCGCGATCTGTGCCTCACGAGCTTCACCGCTCGTGTTCTGAGACTTGACGACCATGCCGTCGGTCACCGTCGTCGTGCAGGAAGTGAGCAACTTGCGCTCGCCTTCTACTTCCACATAGCACTGACGGCACGCGCCGATCGGCTCGAGGTAAGGGTGGTCGCAGAAGCGGGGAATCTCGATCCCGAGCTGCTCGGCCGCGCGGATGATCAGAGTCCCTTGCGGGACCGTCACCTCTTTACCGTCGACGGTGAGCGTGACGTGCCCGTTATCGCTCACGCGCTCACCTCCGCCGGAACGCGTTCCGGTTTGAACGGGCACCGCCGCTCCCGGACATGCGTCTCGTACTCGTCGCGGAAGTACTTGATCGACGATTGGATCGGCGATACCGCGCCGTCGGCAAGCGCGCAGAACGCCTTGAACAGGATGTGGCCACCGACCTCCTCGAGGAGCGGGATGTCCTCCTCGCGGCCCAGCCCGTCCTCGATCCGCTGCAGGATCCGCTCGACCCACCAGGTGCCTTCGCGGCACGGCGTGCACTTACCACAGGATTCGTGTGCGTAGAAGCGGGACAGGCGGCGCGTCGCCTCGACCATGCAGTCGCGTTCGTCGAGAACCATCATCGCGCCGGTGCCGAGCAGCGATCCGGCGTCGGCGATCGACTCGAAGTCCATTCCTACACCTAGGTGATCCGCCGTTAAGAAGGGAGTGGACGATCCGCCGGGCGTCCAGGCTTTTGTCTGATGACCGCCGAGAACACCCCCGGCCATTGCGAGAAGCTCGCCCGCGGCCGTTCCCATCGGCGCTTCGTAGTTCCCCGGACGCTCAACCTTGCCGGAGAGTGAATAAATCTTCGTTCCCTTCGAGCCCTCGGTTCCGATGGAGGCGTACCACTCCGAGCCCTTGTCGATGATGTGCGGCACGTTCGCCAGCGTCTCGACGTTGTTGATTACCGTCGGGGACTTGTACAGCCCTTCCACCGCGGGAAACGGCGGGCGGAGTCGCGGCTGGCCTCGGAACCCCTCGAGCGACTCGAGCAGCGCGGTCTCCTCCCCGCAGATGTACGCCCCCGCGCCTCGATGAAGCACTATGTCGAGCTGGAAGTCGGTGCCGGCCACGTTCTTCCCGAGGAACTTCTTCGCGTAGGCCTCGCGGATCGCCCGTTCCAGCACTTGCCCGGGATGCAGAAACTCGCCGCGGCAGTAAACGAACGCCGTGTGACACTGCACGGCCCAGCAGGCGATCGCCAGACCCTCGATGAACTGATGCGGGTCCCGTTCGATCAGCTCGCGGTTGTTGAACGTCCCCGGCTCGGATTCATCGGCATTGGCGCAGATGTAGACGGGTTTCCCGGTGTCCTGGGGAACGAAAGCCCACTTCGTTCCCGTCGGGAAACCGGCACCGCCCCGGCCTCGAAGGCCGGAGGCCTTCACTTCGTCGATCAATTCCTTGGGACTCATGCGAAGGGCCTTGCCCAATGCTTCGTAGCCGCCGGTCTTCAGATACCCGTCGATTGAAACCGCGTCGGGGTTGTCGAACCGCGCACTGATCACGCGCTCGCTCATTGCTCACCGCCAAGTCCGGCGAGCGTTCGCGACGCGTCGCGAATGTCTTTCGGCGTCGTGCCACGCGACGGCGGGGGCAGCTCGCCGCGGCGGACGGCCTCGATCAGCTCGGCAAGTTTCTCCTCCGTCATGTTGTCGTAGTTCGCGAAGTTCACCTGAACAACGGGCGCGCCGTCGCAACCGCCCAAGCACTCCTCCTCATGCACGGTCAGCTTTCCGTCCGAGGAGACACTCTCGTCGTCGGGCTCCACGATTTCCTTCGCTTTCGCGTACAGCTCGTTGGCCCCGCGAAGCGCACAGGAGAGGTTGGTGCACACCGAGATCACGTGATCCCCCGGAAAATGCCGCCGGAGCATCGTGTAGAACGAAGCAACCGCCTCGACCTCGGCCGTACGCAGCCCGAGGATCTCGGCAACCTCGCGCATGCCCTCGCGGGACAGGTAACCCTCGACGGATTGCACCAGGTAGAGCAGCGGCATCATCGCCGAGCGCTCGTGGCCCTCGGGATAGCGCGCGATTATCCCGGCGGCCTGCTCGCGCTGTTCCGGGGACAACACGCCCATCAGCGGTCCACACCGCCCATGACCGGATCGATGCTCGCGATGCAGGCGATCGTGTCGGCGACCAGGCGCCCCCGCACCATTCCCGGTATCGCCTGGAGATTCACGAACGACGGGTCTCGCACGCGCACTCGATACGGCCGGTTGCCCCCGTCCGAAACCACGTAGTAACCGAGCTCGCCGCGGGGTGATTCGACGGGCTGATAGACCTCGCCCTCGGGAACTTGGAAGCCCTCCGTCACCAGCTTGAAGTGGTTGATGAGGGCCTCCATCGATTCCTCCATGATGTGTTTGACGTACTCCTCCGAGTTGCCGATACCGTCGGGGCCGACCGAAAGCTCGGCGGGCCAAGCAACCTTGGGATCCTCGACCATCACCGGACCGTCCGGGAGCCGCTCCAGACACTGCTGCACTATCCGAAGGGATTGGCGGATTTCCTCGATGCGCACTAGATAACGCGCGTAACAGTCGCCCTCCTCGCGGGTCGGCACCTCGAAATCGAATTCCTCGTAACCGCCGTAGGGCTCGTCCTTTCGAACGTCACGCGGTTCGCCTGCGGCGCGCAACAGCGGCCCCGTTATCCCGAGAGCGAGGGCCTCTTCCTTCGGCAGATAGCCGACGCCCTGGTTCCGCTCGAGCCAGATGGGATTCTCGGTCAGGAGATCCTCGTACTCACCTAGTCGTTCCGGCATGAGCCGCAAGAACTTGCGGATCTTCCCCGTTGCGCCGTCGGGGAGATCCATCGACAGACCACCGACGCGCATGTACGCGTGGTTCATTCGCAGACCGGTCGCCATCTCGAAGATGTTCAGGATCAGCTCGCGCTCGCGAAAGCCGTAGAGCATCATCGAGATCGCGCCGAGCTCCAGCCCCGTTGTTGCGAGCCACACAAGGTGCGACGAAATTCGATTCAATTCCGCGAACATCACCCTGATCACGCGCGCGCGGACCGGTGCTTCTATCCCCAGCAGCCTTTCGACCGCCGCGCAATACGCCATCTCGTTGAAGAACGGCGACAGGTAGTCCATTCGCGTCACGAACGCCACGCCTTGCTGCCAGGTTCGGTACTCGGTGTTCTTCTCGATCCCCGTGTGCAAGTAGCCGACAACAGGTCTGCACGAAACCACCGTCTCACCGTCTAGCTCGAGAACCAGCCGCAAGACACCATGGGTGGAGGGGTGCTGCGGCCCCATGTTGATGACCATCGTTTCCTGAGCGAGCCCGTCGGTTGCGGATTCCGCAGGTGCGTCGGCCATCAGCCCCCCCTCTCGTCGACGGGAGGAATGAAGGCGCCGTGATAACGCGTGGGAACGCCGCCCAGACCGTAGTCCTTGCGCAGCGGGTGACCTTCCCAATCATCGGGCATGAGGATGCGCGTTAGATCCGGGTGGCCCTCGAAGTTGATACCGAAGAAGTCGAAGACCTCACGCTCGAGCCAGTTGGCTCCCGGGAACATGCCGGTAACCGACCGAATGCTCGCTCGTTCTTCCGGAACTCCGGCGGTCAAACGGACGCGATGGCGATGAGTCATCGAATATAGGTGGTACGCGAGCCAGAACCTAGGTTCGCGGCCCGGCCAGTCGGTTGCCGAGGCATCGGAGAGCGAATCGAAGGCCAAGTCTTTCTCATCGCGCAGGTACTCGAGAGACGCGACAAGTTCCGAGGGATCAATCGTGACCGTCGCTTCGTTGCGTGCGACGACGGTCTCCGGGAACCGCGGGGCTATGCGATCGGCAAGCTCCTCCGCGTTCACTTGATGTGGCCTTCCTTGCGTACCTTCTCCTGGAGCTTGAGGATTCCGAACATCAACATTTCGGGCCGCGGCGGGCACCCCGGGACGTAGATGTCCACGGGAACGATCGTGTCGACACCCTGGACAACCGCATAGTTGGTGAACATCCCTCCGGACGAGGCGCAGACGCCCATGGAGATGACCCACTTCGGCTCGGGCATCTGGTCGTAGATCTGGCGAAGTACGGGCGCCATCTTCTGCGACACGCGCCCGGCCACGATCATCAAGTCTGCTTGGCGCGGGGAGGCCCGAAAGACCTCCATTCCCCACCTGGCCAAGTCGTAGTTGCCCGCGCCAGTGGCCATCATCTCGATCGCGCAGCACGCGAGGCCGAACGTCGCCGGCCACATGGACTGCTTGCGCGACCAGTTGACCGCCTTCTCGAGTGTGCCCAGGAGGATGCCGCGCTTGACTTCCTCCTCTGGGTCGAGGACGTCACCCTGCCCCGCCTTGCCGGTTTGAATTCCCGGTAGTCGCTCAACCGGCACGGGCTACCTCCTTCGGCGGCTGTGCCGCTTCGCGCCGTTCGCCGGGAACCTCCTGCTGCCAATCGAGTCCGCCCTTTTGCCACACGTACACGTACGCGACGAACACCAGCGCGATGAACACGGCCATCTCGGCCAACCCGAATAGTCCCAACCGCCGGACCGAAACAGCCCAGGGGAAAAGGAAGATCGTTTCGATGTCGAAGACGATGAACAGCATCGCGACGACGTAGAACTTCACGGGGAATCTCTCGCCGCGCTGGAGCCGCTCCGGCACGATGCCCGATTCGTACGGCTCGGCCTTGGCGGGAGTTGGGCGATGCGGACGAAGCAGCGCCGAGACCGCGAGCGATGCGACCCCGAACATCGTTGCCAACCCGAGCAGCAGCACGATCGGCAGATACCCGCTCAGCACGCGCGTTCCTTCACGATGCCGGCGCCATGCGTTCCATGGCGTACATGAGCTTGTCCCTTGCGTCTCCTTTACGGCCGTCCGTCAGGTTCGCGAGCACCCTCATCGCGAACTTCATCAACCACTCCCGATGCAGCCCGTGTTTCGTCGCGAAGTGCATGACTGCGGGATTGCCGATGGCGCCGACGAACTTGCGGCCCAAGTGAAAGTACCTTCCGTATCGTTCGCGGAGCAGCACCGGATAGGTCTGGGCGAGACCGGGGCGGTTACTCGCCAGCGCATCGTGAACGAGCTCGGCGGCCAACTCTCCCGATTCCATCGCGTAGGCGATTCCCTCTCCGTTGAACGGGTTGACGAGCCCGCCGGCGTCGCCGATCAAGAGCATCCCGGGAGTTGCGAGAGGGGTCCTATTCATTCCCATGGGAATGGGGCCGGACAGAAGGGGACCTTCCGCCGTCTCCTCCCCAATCCCCCAATCTTCGGGGAGCATGGAGACGAAGATGTCGAACACCCGTTTCGCCGACACGTCCTTGAATCCCTTGTAGGTGTTCAGAAGTCCTGCGCCGACGTTCACGACACCCTCGGAAACCGGGAAGATCCATCCGTAACCCGGCAGCATCTCGCCGTTCTCCCACAGGTCCAGCCACGATTCGAGCCAGGGACCGACGTCGCGGGTCGTCCGGTAGTAACGGCGCGCCGCGATGCCTATCGGACGCGAGGCGTCGCGCTTTACTCCGGCGCGCGCGCCGAAACGCGAGGCTGCTCCGTCGGCCGCCAGGACGAACCTTGCCCGAACGTCCTGGGGTTTGGGTTTCGCCTCGCCGTTGAGTCGTCGCACCGTGGCCCCGGTGACCCATCCGGAGGAGTCCTCGATTGGATTCACAGCCTCGGTGCGTTCCCAGAGCCTCGCGCCGGCCTTGCCGGCTTGCTGGACCAAGAGATGGTCGAAGTCCAGCCTCGTGCGAACTACTCCCACGTTCGGGAACGACGACAGCTCTGGCCAGGGAAGCGAAAGCACGAGGCGGTCATCCCGGTACACGCGAAGGCCGTCGGCCCGCGTGAACCCGGGGTCGTCCGGGTCGATTCCCATGTCGATCATCGCTCTGACGCCCCGGGGTGTCAGGCCGTCTCCGCAAACCTTCTCCCGCGGAAATCCCGCCCGATCGACCATCAGGACGTCGACTCCGTGACGCGCCAGGTGATAAGCGGCGGCCGACCCGCCGGGCCCGGAGCCGACGATCAAGACGTCGGCCTCGGTCGCTCCATTCGATGCCAAGGCCCTAACCCCCGTGGGCCTTCCCAGGCCTTGTGAAGGTTTTCACAAGCTCACTGTAGACCCGCCGGAGCGATTCCAGCAAGCCGATTGCGGCAGGCACGATGTACGCAGGGCGGTAGAGTCAGCACCGTGAGACGATTCCGGATCCTGGCGGGGGCCGCAGCCACCGGTACGTTCGTCCTGATCGCCGTGGGGGGCCTGGTTCGTGCGACCGGTTCGGGCCTCGGGTGCCCGGGCTGGCCACGCTGCTTCGGCAGATGGATCCCGCCCCTCGAGTATCACGCGATCATCGAGTACACCCACAGGCTGGTCGCCGGCATCGTAATCGTGCTGATCGGCGCGCTGGCGGTGAGCGCATGGCGGCACCACCGCTCGGACCGGCGAATCCTCTGGCCGTCACTCGCGGCGGTCGGCATCGTCCTCTTCCAAGCCGCGCTGGGCGGGATCGTCGTCCGGCAAGAGCTGAAGGCCGCCCTCGTGACGGCGCACTTCGCAACGGCGATGGTCCTCGCGGGTGTGCTGACCTTCGTGCTGGTCTCGTCGTTCCTGCCTCAGGAAAAGCCCGAAAGGCGCGACCGGCCATTCTTGCGTCTCACGATGCTGACACTGATCGCGACCTTCGGTCTGTTACTTGTTGGCGCATACGTTCGCGGAGCCGGAGCCGGGCTTGCGTTTCGCGACTGGCCTCTGATGGACGGCAAGCTCGTACCGGCGCTGGGTGGAATCGCCACGCCGATGTTCCTTCACAGACTGCTGGCCGCAGCCGTGTGTCTGCTCGTCATCTACACGGCGGTTCGCGCGCGGGCTTCGAGCACGCGAAACCCGGCCCTGATCAAGATCTCATCGCTCGTCGTCGTACTCTTCGCGGTGCAGATACTGGTGGGTGCGGCCAACGTTTGGACGGGTCTTTCGACGGCGTCGGTCGTCGCGCACGTAACTCTTTCCGCCTTGACTTGGGCCGCCGTCGTCGCCCTGGCGACGGCTGCGACCCGGCTGGCGGTGCTTTCGTCCGATACTCAGCCGGCCGAACCGAGCGGGCGATCGCTTCGGGAGTCAACGGTCGCTTACTTCCAGCTGACGAAACCCCGCATCATCGTGTTGCTGCTGATAACGACCGTTCCGGCGATGATCCTCGCATCGGGATCCCTGCCGCCCTTCGGTCTGGTCTTCGCGACTCTTTTGGGCGGCACATTGGCGGCCGGCTCCGCCAACTCGATCAACTGCTACCTGGATCGCGACATCGACGAAGTCATGCGACGGACGCGCCGGCGCCCGCTTCCGTCACACAGGGTCACCCCCGACGATGCGCTTCGCTTCGGTTTCGTGCTCGGATCGATCTCGTTTTTCTTCCTTTCGATAGCCGTGAACGTCGTGGCGGCGACCCTTTCGCTCGCGGCAATCGCCTTCTACGTGTTCGTGTACACGCTCTGGCTCAAGCGTTCGACCGAACAGAACATCGTCATCGGTGGGGCGGCGGGCGCCGTGCCGGCGCTGGTTGGATGGGCCGCCGTGACGGGCACCGTGGGTCTTCCCGCGATCGTCCTGTTCGGCATTGTGTTCGTTTGGACGCCGCCGCACTTCTGGGCACTCTCCATGCAGTACCGGGACGACTACGCGTCGGCCGGTGTTCCGATGATGCCCGTCGTGCGCGGCCGGGACGAGACGCTCCGGCAGATCCTGCTCTACTCCCTGGTGCTGTTCGCGGTTTCACTTCTGCTTTACCCGGTCGGTCACCTGGGAGCCGTTTATCTGGCGTCGGCGCTGTTGCTCGGAGGGATCTTCGTCTATCGAGCCCTCTCTTTGCGGAGAGACTTCACGCAAGCGCGCGCCATGAGCCTTTTCAAATATTCGATCGTTTATCTCGCACTTCTGTTCGCCGCCGTGGCGGTCGATTCGCTTTAGACATCGACGCCGACGCCCCGAAGCATTTCAACGAGTTCTGAACGGTCGATCTCACCGACCTTGATGTATCTGAGTTCGCCGTCCCTGCCGGCGACGGCGGTCGCCGGAGCCCCCCAGAACTCGAACTCGTACGCGAGCTTGCCGTCGGGGTCGGGCACGCTCGGATAAGTCACTCCGAACTCCTCGAGGTGTGCCCGTGCCGCGGCGGGATCGTCGCGGTTGTCGATTCCGATGAAAAGGACGCCCTGTTCCTTCACTTGCTCGTAGGTGTCTTGAAGCATGGGCTGCTCGCGACGACAAGGGGCGCACCAAGACCCCCACAGGTTCACGACTACTACCTTGCCCCGGTAGTCCTCGGGCGACAGCGTGCCGCCCTGCACCGTCTTGCCGGACAGCTCCGGCATGGGTCCGGAGGTTCTACCGGGTCCCGTCTGGTTCGGAGCGGCACATGCAACGAGAAGAGCAAACGAGACGATGGCGGTCTTGCGCAACACGCAACTCAAGCTAACAGGGCCGCAGCTTGGCTAAGCGACCTTTAGCGTCCCGGTCATCGTTGAGGGGTGCACGAAGCAGTGATAGAAGTAGTCCCCCGCCGTGAGCGGTGGGAGCTTGTAGTCGGTCTCCGCCGGGCCTGTGATCGTGGCGTTGCCGGGAGGCGCGAAGACCTGTTTCCCGCTGGCGTCGGTCCCCTCGAACACCTCCACGTTGTGCGGCACGCCAGACTCCTCGTTGACGAAGTGGATGGTGGTCGGCGTATCCGCGGGAGCCGACAGCGTCGTCGGGTCGAAGCCATTGACGATCGCGTTTTGCGGGGCCTTCAACTCGATGGTTTTCGCCGCGGCTGCGGGAGAGGCGGTCGGCGATTCCTCCGGCTTCTCCTCCTTCTTGCCGGTGGGAGTGGAGGACGGTTCCGCGGGCTTTTCCTCGCCCGCCGACATCGTGCCGGTCATGGTCGTCGGGTGCACGTCGCAGATGAAGAGGTATGAGCCGTCCTCGAGCGGCTCGACGTTGTAGGTGACCTTCGCCGGACCCGTAATCAACTCCCCGGTGAAGAGGACGGGCGCCTCCTCGTTTTCACCTTCGAAGATCTTGATGTTGTGCTGGGTGCCGGCGTCCTGGTTGTCGAACGCGATGGCCAGCGGTTCGCCCGAGGGCACCGAGACCTCGCGCGGATCGAACTGCAGGTCCTTTGCGGCAATAGCCACCGCGGCTCGTTTCTCGGCTTCGCCGCCTTCCTCCTCGTGGCCGGCTCCCGTCGCGAGGGCGACCCCGCCCGCGAAAAGAGCGACCCCGCCGATCGCCGTGATCAGCGAAAACAGCTGCGGAATCCCCACGCGGCCGCGGGAGGAGAGCGCGCCGGCAACAACCATGATCGAGGCTGCGACCGCGAGCGCTGTGCCCGTCGCAGCCGTTGCCGACAGAGACAGCAGGACGAACGCGAATCCGATCGCAAGTACGGCGATCAGCGCCAAGGCACCGAAGGGCAGCAAGATCGGCATCAAGAATCGGTCGCGCTTGTCGTCGCTCAAGACTTCGACATCTCCGATCTGACGTCGCGTTCCACATCCCGGAAGCGCAGCGCGTCCCAGCCCTCGGCGCGACGCTCCTCGTTGTACCAGCGGAAGAACACGGCCGTGATGACTCCCCAAAGGATGAGCCCGCCGGCGATCTTCATGATGAGGCCCGCCATTCGCTGGTCGGAGATGGCGGATATGCCCCAGATCTGCGGGAAGGTCTCATAGATCTTGTAGAGCGGCGACGATCCGAACGTGAGAAACGAGGCCGGAATCGTCGGCGCCAAGGATTGCAGGAACAAGTAGAGCATCTGCCCCGGCGGGGAGATCCCGGGCAACTCCGGCAGGGGCGAGAAAACCGGCCACCACATCAACACCGCGGAGCCGAGCAGCACGACATGCGCGAGGAAATGCGCCGGATGGGATCGGACGGTCAGCTCCACGACCTCCGGCCAATGGCTGGCGAGAAGCACCCCGTTGAAAGCGACGAGCGCGACGAGCGGCCGCGTGAGAAAGCGCATTACTCGCTTGACCGAACGATTCCGAATCAATGGGCGAACCATCCACGCCGGCGTGCCGGCGAGGATCAACGGCGCCGCTACGAGGGTCAGGAGCAGGTGCTGAACCATGTGCACGCTGTAGAGGTAACCCTCCGCGAGGTCGTGGATCGGCCATTCCGCTGCCAGGAACAGGGCGGCCATGCCGAGGGAAAAGAGCGTGACCTTCCGCTGCTTCTCGGCGTCGGGCCCGTGCCGGCGCCAGGCGAGCAAGTAGGCAAACAGGACCGCGCCGAGCAGCAGCCAAACGTCGGGGTGAGCGTGCCAGGAGTTCACTATCTCGTGAACACCCCGAAAGTGACGAGCACGACCGTGTAGACGGTCGCGGCAACCGCAAGCCCGGTAACGAAGACGCGGGCGTAGTCACGACTGTCGAACTTCAGGTGCATGAAGAAGAGCACGACCAGGGAGAACTTGATGGCCGAGAAGCCGAAGAGGAGCGGAACCAGCAGAGATCGAATGGATTCCAAGTAGTAGATGGCCACCTCTAGACCGGTTATGGCCGCGAGAACGGCGGCGACCTTGATGTAGGTGGCGACGCTCGGATGGCCACCCCCCCGGTGCCGGTCGCGGGCCCGAAGCGGGGATCCTGGTGCGGCGGACTCGGGAGCTTCGGCCTGTTCGACCATTAGCCCGCACCCCGGCTCGGATCGGGAATGAGGTAGACGACGGTGAAAATCACGATCCAGACGATGTCGACGAAGTGCCAATAGAGGCCGACGAGTTCGACCGAAAGGCTCTTTTCCTGGGGAAGCTTCCCCTGCAGCGAGAGCCCGAGGAGCGACAGGAGCATGAGGATTCCCACGGTCACGTGAGCACCGTGAAACCCGGTCAGCGTAAAGAATGTGGACCCGAAAATGTTCGTCTTCAGAGTCAGGCCCTCGTTGACGAAGGTCGTGAACTCGTAGATCTGTCCGCCAATGAAGGTGATGCCGAGGAGTGCGGTCGTAAGCACCCAGAGCCTTAGCCGGCCGTGGTCGCCACGCTGTATGGCCGCGAGAGCGAGGACCATCGTGAGACTCGAGGCGAGCAGCACGAACGAGCTGACCGACGTGTACGGGATGTCGTAGATCTCGTTGGGATACGGTCCGGTGGTGCTTCGGCCCCGGTAGAGCACATAGGTCGAGATCAGGGCCCCGAAGAGCAGGCATTCGGAAGACAGGAACACCCACATCGCGATCTTGAGCGTAGGCAGGCCTGTACTCGTGTGCTCCTCGTGCTCGACCGCCGCGGCGTGATCCATCAGTGATCCTCCGCTGCCGAAGGTTCGAGGACCCATCCGTAAAGGCCGACGAGCAGAATCGCCAGGCCGATGAAAGAGAAGATCCAGTTGTAGATGATGCCGTAACCGATCAGCGGCAATCCCGCGGCCACAACTATCGGCCAGTAAGAGGGAGACGGCATGTGGATTCCCTTCGCAGCCGCGTCACCGCTTGCCGCCGCATCATCGCCATATGTGCCTGCGCCGCCGGACGCGACCGGCACGAGCTCGCCCTCGCGTTCGACGTACTTTCGATGCCAGAACTCGTCCAACGAGTGCACCACCGGAATCTTTTCGAAGTTGTATTCGGGGGGAGGCGACGCCGTGGACCACTCGAGGGTGCGCGCATCCCAGGGGTCGTCCACCGACTCCCGCTTGTGGTGCAGCGCCGAAACGACGGCGATGAGGAAAACGACTATCGACGCGGCGATCGTGAACGCGCCGATGGTCGAGACCATGTTCCAGATGTCCCAGCCTCGACCAGGTGGATACGAGTGGATCCGTCGAGGCATCCCCTGCAGTCCCAGGATGTGGTGCGGACCAAAGGTTAGGTTGAAGCCGAGGAACATCAGCCAGAAGTGCAGTTTGCCCAAGCGCTCGGACAGCATCCGGCCGAAGATCTTCGGGAACCAGTAGTAGAGGCCCGAGAACAGCCCGAAGATCGCACCGCCGAACAGCACGTAGTGGAAGTGCGCAACGATGTAGTACGAGTCGGACTGCTGGTAATCGGAGGGGATGATCGCGTGAGTAACGCCGGACAGACCTCCGATGATGAACATAGCTATGAAGCCGAGCGAGAAGAGCATCGGCGAATGCAGCCGGATATCGCCTTTCCAGATAGTTGCCAGCCAGTTGAAGATCTTCACGCCCGTTGGAACAGCGATGAACATCGTCGTCAGGCCGAACGCGGCGTTCGCCGTTGGCCCGAGTCCGGCGACGAACATGTGGTGCGCCCAGACGCCCCATCCCATGAAGCCGATCGCGATCCCCGAAAAGACGATGAACGGGTAGCCGAATAGGGGCTTTCGCGCGAATACCGGCAGGACCTCCGAGACGATCCCCATGGCCGGCAGGATCAGGATATAGACCTCGGGGTGCCCGAAGATCCAGAACAGGTGCTGCCAAAGGATGGGGTCACCGCCCGCGCCCGGGTCGAAGAAGTGAGTGCCGAAGCGGCGATCGAAGAGGAGCTGGATCAATGCCACGGTGATGACGGGCAGAGCGAAGATCAGTAGGAACTGAACGACTAAGGACATCCATACGAACACGGGCATCCGCATGAGGTTCATTCCCGGTGCACGAAGGTTGATGATCGTCACGGCCAGGTTCACCGCCGAAACAGTGGATGCGAGGCCGAGCATGATGAGCCCTATCGCGTAGTAATCCATGTTCCGGCCGGGATCTACGACGCTGTTCGGCGCATATCCGAACCACCCTCCGTTCGGTGCGCCGCCCAGGAAGAAACTCGAGTACATGAACAAGCCACCGAATAGGAATATCCAGTAAGAGACGGCATTTAGCCGCGGGAATGCCACGTCGCGGGCCCCGATCATCAACGGGACGAGATAGTTGACGAAAGCGGCCCCCATAGGCATGACGACCAGGAAGATCATCGTCAGGCCGTGCATCGTGAATATCTGGTTGTAGGTGGCCGCGTTCACCACCGTCCCGTCCGGCTGGGCCAGCTGCATCCGGATGACAATCGCCATGTGACCGCCGAGCAAGAAGAACAGGATCGCGGTCAGGCCGTACAGGATCCCGATCTTCTTGTGGTCGACGGTCGTGACCCAGCTGAAGAGTCCCGTCGTCTTTCTCGGGCGCCGGCCTAGCCGCGAGAGAAGCCCCTCTTTCGACGGCGCAACTGCAGTTGCCATCAGCCGATCCTCACTGGAGTGTCTCCAAATACGCTACAACCGCATCGATCTGGTCCTCGGTGAGAGCGTAGTCGGGCATGAACGATCCCGGTTTGAGGGCCGGCGGATCCCGCACCCACCGCTTGACCGTGTCCGGATGGTTCTGCAGGAAACATCCGGCGAAGCAGGTCCGGCTGCCGAAGTGAGTCATGTTCGGCCCGCCGATCCCGGCGAACGGCTTGCCATCCAGCTCGGCACCGTCAACGCTGTGACAGGCGATGCATCCTTCCCCCGCGAACACCTCCATACCCTTGCGTGCCAGAGGGTCCGTCGGATCGACCGCGTCGGCCTGGTTCTTTCGCACCCACGAGTCGAATCCGTCCTGCGTGTCGACGATCACTTCGAACCTCATAAGGGTGTGTGACAACCCGCAGAACTCGGCACACTGATCCGGATACACCCCCGGTTCCGAACCTTCGATCGTCATCGTGTTCGTGCGGCCGGGCACCACGTCGGTCTTTCCGGCAAGCCTTGCCGGCCAGAAGCTGTGGATCACTGCGAACCCGACGGCCGGGGGAGGCTCCTTCGAACCCGGAATGCCCACCGGCGTCCCGCCTTTCGTCGCCCCCACTGCGCTGAGTTCGATGAAAACCGGCGTGTCCTCGGGGATGTGCATTTGGTTCGCCGTCGTGATCCCAAGATCCGGATAGTCGAACTCCCACCACCACTGGTGGCCGACCACTCGAACGTTCAGGACGTCGGGGCCTTTTGGTTCTTTCGCCAGGTCGTAGACGGTGGCTACTGCCGGGACGGCAAGGCCGGCCAAGAGAACGGTGGGGACGATCGTCCACGCGATCTCGAGTCTCAGGTTGCCGTGGGTCTGCTCGGGGATGGCGTTTCCTTTGCGGTGCCGGTAACGCACGATCGCGAGAACTAGAACCCCCTCGACGAGCACGAAGACGACCACCGCGATCCAGAAGACGAGGTCGAACAGATCCTTTTGTTTCTCCGCGACGGGGCCGGCCGGATTGAGCGTGCTTTGCTTGAGATTGTCGGCGCAGGCGGAGAGCAATAGGAGGAGGAGGGCGACCCCTGCCACGAGCCTTGCCTTGCCTCTTCCCCTCATACCTCTCTCGTCGTTTCCCCTGCGCCCGGCCGGGCGCGGCGCACACGATAGCACCAGCAACTCATCAGAAGCCCTTGTACGAGTGGAGCCCCACTACCCAGATGTTCACCACGTAGTAGGTCACGAGCAGAGACGCGAAGCCGACGAGCGCAACGACGGCGGCCTTGCGGCCTTTCCAGCCAGCGGTAGCCCTCGCGTGGAGGTAGCCGGCGAAGACCACCCATGTGATGAACGACCAGGTCTCCTTCGGGTCCCACCCCCAGTAGCGGCCCCATGCCCGCTCGGCCCAGATAGCGCCGGCTATGACTGCGAACGTCCAAATCGGGAAAGCGAAGGCGATGGTCCGGTAGGCCAAGCGATCGAGCACTTCCGCCGGAGGCAGAAGCCCATGCCTCGATGGACCTGCCGCCGGCTCGTCGGCCCCCGCCTCGTAGCCCGGAGGGTCGTCGTCGAGCGATCCGCCCATGATGGGCGCCGGGCTCCTCGCGCCCAGCTCGGCGGCTTCGGCCCTTTGCCTTTCGTCCCGCCTGCGTTCGCGGCGCGACTGCCAGAGATAAAGCGGCGTGAACACTCCGCTGCCCAGTGCGAACAACGCCGAGCCCGTTATCGCGGCCACAACGTGGATCTTTATCCAATAGGAGTTGAGCGCAGGGACCAGCGGGGCGGGACCACGGTAAAAGAACATTGCCGCGACGGCCATCGTCAGGATCGCGAAACCGAGTACGAACCCGCCGAGGGTATGAACCCTGTAGCGAAGCTCCACGATGAACAGATAGCCGGCGACGACGAGCAGCGCCAGAAGCGACGAATACTCGTACATGTTCCCCCACGGAACGCGCTCTGCCGCCATTCCCCGGGCCACGACCGCCAAGATGTGGGAAACGAGTCCGATCGACGCCAGCGCGATCGCTACCTTCCACACGGTCTTCCGTCGGAATGCGAGGAAGTGGAAGTAAAGGAGCATCGACACTAGGTAGGCGACCAACGCGGCGGTGAACGCAGCCCTCGAGACCGAAGTCCACTGGTCTATGGTCAACGGATTCCCGCTCTCTCCTCGGAACCCCCGGCAAGCTCATCCACCAGCCGCGAGAACTCCTCCTCGAACTGCATCCGGCGCTGGAGAGCGAACCCGCCCACCTTGAGCACCGTCCCCGTCGCCACCGGCTCCGCTTGCACCCAAAGCTTTCTACGCGACGAATAAAGCGCCGCGATCAATCCCGCGAGAACCAGCACTGCGGCCACCAGCATAATCATCACGCCGCGGTCCCGGGACACGTGCAGAACCGTGTACTCGCGAAGTTCGGGGAACGATATGGTCAAGCCGTTCCCGATTTCCTCGGATCCCCCGAGTCCCACGGCGCCACGCTTCCACACTTGAAGGGCCGACTTGTCGAGTTCGTTGCTCGTCTCGACCGACTTGAGCCTCAGGGCGCCACGATAGACCACGTAGGTCATTACCGGATCGACCGGGCGCAGCATCGGCGAACTCTCGCCGGTTTCGAGGAACTGAACGAGTGCGCTGCTGTCGGGCCAGAGCGACAGTTCGATGCCCACCTGAGGACGAAGCGAGGGCAGCCGGACGACTCCGTTCCAGGGAAGCGCCCGGGGATCGGCGCCGCGGGGGGGCGCAAGCTGGGAGAACGGGACAGGCCGGGACGCGATCAATTCGCTTCCGTCGCGCACTTCGACGATCGGCGCCCAGCCGAACCCGAACTGATAGAGCTTGACGCCCCCGACGGCCGCGGGATGATTCACGCTGATCTCGACCGGCTCGGCCCGATTACCGGGGACAGTTACCTCCCCACGCGTAACGAAGTCCTCGGCGCTTCCGCCATCACGGTACGTCACCTGAAAGTCGCGAACGTCGAGCTGGAGACCGGTGTGAGCTTCGTTGAAGAACCGGCCTTCGACGATGTTGCCGTCGTAGTTCGCGTGAGCCTCCGTCCAAGTGTCGCCCTCAACTATCACCGCGTTGCCGGCGAATCCGGTCCCCTTGCCGAGAGCGATGCCGATCAAGATCAAGAAGAATGACCAGTGGAAAATAAGACTTCCGGCCTCGCGCGCGATCCCCTTCTCGGCGGCAAGCGCTCGAGTCGCCCCATTCGTCTTGCTTACCCGAAAGAATCGCCGGCGAAGCACCCTGCGAGCGCGGGCGATTGCGCGTGCCGGGTCGGCCGCAACCTCGCGCTCGGCGTAGTGACGGAATCCGTCCAGTTCGTGAACCGGCTGAGGGCGGCTCCGGATGCTTCTCAAGAGAGCCCTCGTGCGGGGAAACAGGCAGGCGACCAGCGAAACGAGGAGCAGCCCGTAGATCAGGGTGAACCACACCGATCCGTAGACGTCGAAGAAGCCCAGGCTCTCGTAGATGTCGTGGCGCAAGGGATGGTCCAGTTCCATCGCGGCGATTCGCGGGTCGGCCACGCCGTGCTGGGGGATCAGTGAACCGACAACGGACGCGGCCGCAAGCAACAGAAGCAACACCAGCGCGGTTCGCATGGACCGAAGGGATCGCCAGACCAGGGCAAGGGAGTGGCGAAGAGTTGGGGTTGATCCTGCCCGGGGCATTGGCCGGGGAATTCTACGGCCTGGCGCTGATATCGTTTCCGGAACCATGGCAAAGAGGGGCACCTTCTCCGGCCTCGCCTCCCGCCGCCGCAAAGCGCCTCACAAGAGCCAGGCCCCGGCGGCCGGGGCGAGGATGGAACACTTGCGGACGCAGGCGCGTACAAGGCACGTGCGCCTCGTCGTCATCGGCACTGTGGTCGTGGTGGCCCTCGCCGTTTTCGACGCGGCCGCGGCTCGGGGGCGGGTCCATCACGGGGTCGAGGTCGTCGGGATTCCGCTGGGCGGGCGAACGCCGGCCGAGGCAGAGCAGTCCCTGGCGCCGGCGGTTCGGGAGCTCGCGGGGCGCGAGATCGGGTTCCAGTGGTCGCGTAGGGCCTTCACGACGACTCCTTCGGAGCTGGGATGGCGGCCGGACATGCAAGCCACGGTTGGAGCCGCATTCGAAGTCGGCCGCGCGGGCCCACCGTGGACGATCGCTTGGAACCGCGCGACCACATGGATCGTGGCGAGGTCCGTCTCCTGGCACTCCGACTGGGATCTGGCCGCCACGCGTAAGGTCGTCGAGCGCTGGTCCCAGGACGTCGGGGAGCCGCCGCGCGAAGGCCGGGTATGGGTGGACGGCGGCACGATCAGGACCTCCGATCCCGCTCCCGGCCGGTCCGTCGACGTGGAACAGCTACTCGCGCACGTGGACTCGTTCGTCAACGGTGAGGCCGAACCCGACATAGCCCTTCCGATCATCTCGGTGCAACCCGCCACCACTCGGGCGGACGTGGATGAAGCGGCAGAAGAAGCTGAGCGAATGATCTCCGGCCCGGTCGAGGTGCGAATAGGCCGGCTCGAGCTGACCGTTCCGGCATCAAAGATGGGGCGGTATCTGCAAACACGCGTCGGATCCGATGAGACCGACGCGAGCTTGGAAGTCGGGTTTTCCCCCGCACGAGTCGGACACCTCCTGAAGCCTTACGACGAAGACTTCGAGCGAGAACCCCGCTCCGCCGAGTTCGTGGAGCACGGACACAAGGTCGAGATCAAACCGTCGGCCCCGGGCCGCACGCTGGACGCCGACGTGGCCGCGGAAGGCCTGGCGAGAATCGCAAAGAGCGATTCGCGTTCGGGCCGCATCCCCCTGGTTGAGAAGGAGGCCCCCTTCACGACCGCGGAGGCGGAGGAACTCGGCATAACGAAGAAGATTTCGAGCTTCACGACCTACTACACGCCTGGCGAATCCCGAGTCACCAACATCCATCTTGCCGCCGACATCATCGACGGGAAGGTCGTGGAACCGGGTGACGTGTTCTCCATGAACGAGATCATCGGCCAGCGGACCGCAGAACGCGGCTTCGTGGAGGCGCCGGCAATCTACGACGGGGCGTTCACCACGGACATCGGGGGCGGTATCTCTCAGCTCGCCACGACGATCTTCAATGCTGGGTTCTTCGGGGGATATCCCTTCGAGGAATACCAGGCGCACAGTTTCTACATCGACCGGTACCCAATGGGCAGGGAGGCCACGCTGCACTGGACCCATCCAGACTTGGCCTTCCGAAACGACACTAAGAACCCGATCCTCGTAGCGACGGACTACACGTCGTCCTCGATCACCGTTTCCATCTACGGCTCACCCCAAGACAGAAGAGTGCGCGCGACCGACCCCGTGATAGTGGACCGATACCCCGGGGGCTACACGGTGCTGGTGCACCGATTGATCGAAAAGGATGGGAGGGTCGTGAAACGCGAGGACTTTCGAACCAACTACGTCAACAAACTCGAAACGGTCACGCCGACGCCGACGCCCACGCGCGAGCCTAAAGAACGGGAGTAAAGCGGGAAACCTCACGCAGGACGGGACTCAGCACTCGCAACCACAAGCCGCTCACCATTAGGACCCCGATCACCACCATGGCCCCTCCGGACACGCCGGCGAACCAGTGGTAGTTCCGTTTCACGAAGTCGAGCGCCCCGACGAGGCGGCTCACCCCGAGCCCAACCAGCAGGAACGGCAACCCGAGCCCGAGTGAGTAGAAGAGAAGGAGTAACGCCCCACGCGCAACCCCGCCCTGGACGCCGGCGATGGTAATGATCCCGCCGAGAACAGGTCCGATGCAGGGGGTCCACCCGGCAGCGAAGGCCATCCCGAGCGGCAGGGCTCCCGCCGGTCCCGGTTTAACCCGCTCCAGGAACGGCCGTCTCTCGGCATATAGCCCCGGCCACCGAAGTCTGAGCGCGTAGAGAACCATCACGATCCCGAACACCAGGATGAATCCGCCTGCGACGCGCAAGCCCAGCTCGGACTTCAGTATCCGGACGAATGCTCCAGAGAAAGCGCCGAGGGCCGTAAACACCAGGGCGAAGCCGGCGATGAAGAGCAGAATCGGAACGACCGGGCGTCGCTCATCCTTCGTCCGAGCCCCCGAGACGAAAGCCAGATAGCCGGGAACGAGGGGAACGACGCATGGGGACGCGAACGACACAACGCCTGCCAGGAACGCAAGCGCGGGTGCCCACCAAGAGGTCAGACCCGTGTCGACGAGGTTCGCGATAATCGGTCTCCCGGCCGCGGCGGCCGGCTCCGGCCCCAGTCTAGGCAGCGGCCCGTCCACTGCGAGGTTGCAGAAACCCCAGTGGGATCGAGTATTGTTCACCCTGTTTGTGAACGAGTTCACAAGGTCGCTGGGGAAGGCCCACCCGTCGGGTCCGCGCAACATCGTCCGTGCCTGCGCGGCTAAGATGGGAGTGTCCGCATGAAGCTGCCATTGCCGAAGGGCCTCGAGAAGAAGCTCGCGCCGCTCATCGAGCGCGGGGGACTATTCCTCAAGGAATGGGAGTGGACTTGGACGCGCGCGGTGGCCGCATCCATCGGCATCTGTTTCTTCGTGCTGATCTCAATGGTCATCATGCCGTCGTTCTGGATGTACCTGGCCGAGCAGAAACTCAGATGGGGAGGACCCACGGACATCGCCGAAGCCGCAAGGGAGGTCTTCATAGAAGGACAGGTCATGCCGCTCGGTTGGCACCTGTTCGGCCTCGAGCCCGCCGGTCCGGCCCTCAAGAACCAGCTCCGCGACGCCATCGCGATGGGCCTTACCACCGGGCCGTTCATCACGTTCCTCGTCGTGGTTGCCGTGTTGCAGAACACGCGACGTAAGCTTCGCGGCGAGACCGGAACGGTCCGCCCGAGTGGGGGTTATCGCTGATGCCGTTCACCAAGACCGAAGTCGACATTCACACCGACTACGTCGTTGAGTCGGTCGACCCGGAGTGGCTCTCGGAGGGAGTCAAGTCTCCGAAGCACCTGATGCTCGACCCGGAGCCGTGCATCCTTTGCCGGGCCTGCGAAGACGTTTGTCCGTGGAACTGCATCTTCATGCTCAGCCCAGAGATTGTGAAGAGTGCTGAAGACGATTCCGTCGCAGCAGAGGTCAGTGTCTCGACGGCGATATTCGTCGTCGATGACAACGCCTGCACGAGGTGCTCGGTGTGCGTCGAGCGCTGCCCAAGCGATTGCCTGTACTATGCGCGCCTGCCTGAAGACGGCGGGGGCAGCCGAACCATGGGGTCGGTCCCAATGTCACAGCAGGCCCAGGAGTAACCGAGGAGCCGGGACGGATTGAAGCTTAAGCCTCCGAAGCCGGACGAGGTTTTCGACCGCGTCCGCGAATCCGAGTTCTGGAAGTCCGTCTTCCGGCCGGGCTCGATCTTTCGCAGAGGTTACAAGGACACATCCAGGGACCGCGCTCTGGCGGCTATGAACAACGTGCTCTACCACCTGCATCCGGTGAAGGTGAAACGGCACGGGCTCAAGTTGACCTACACCTTCTGTCTCGGAGGGCTCTCCTTCTTCCTCTTCATTCTGCTGACCATCACGGGTATCTACTTGATGTTCTTCTACCGCCCGTCGGCCGACATCGGAGCCTCCCAGGCTTACATCGATATGCAAAACATTCAGACTTCGGTTTTCTTCGGCGACATCGTTCGCAACCTGCACAGGTGGGGCGCCCACCTGATGGTGTTCACGGTGACACTGCACATGGCGCGCGTCTTCTACACAGGCGCGTACAAGCCACCGCGGGAGTTCAACTGGGTGATCGGCGTGATCCTGCTGTTCCTTACCCTGGGCCTGTCGTTCACCGGCTACCTGCTTCCCTGGGACCAGCTCTCGATCTGGGCGGTGTCCGTGGGAACGAGCCTCGCTGGGTATTCGCCGTTCATCGCCAAGCAGGCGAACTTCCTCCTGCTCGGCGGCGTCGTCGTTGGGCCCGAAACATTGTTGCGCTGGTATGTCCTGCACGTTCTCGCCCTTCCGTTCGTACTGGTGACCTTCCTCGCCGTCCACTTCTGGAGGATCCGCAAGGACGGCGGAATCTCGGGACCCCTTTAGGAGAGAGATGGCCGGACCCGACGACGTCGAACTGGATCAGGAAGTCTTCGACAAGACGCTAGCGGCCGAGCTCGCGAAGGGCACGGACCGCCGGATAGCGGAGGGTCGCGCGCGCCGTGCCGGCCTGCTCGCATATCGCAAGGTCCACGGCGAGCCCACTCGCGAAGCAAAACCGGCAGCCGAACGCCAGCACGCCGAACCCGGCGCGGGCGCCCCGGCGGCAGGTGCCGCTGCTGCCCCGGCCGCGGCGGCAGCTGCTGCCCCGGTACTTGCCGCACCGGTTGCAGGAGCAAGAACGGCGCCCGCTCCAACGGGAAAGCCCCCTACACCGAAGCCCGGCGCTCCCGACAAGCACAGGCTGCTGGCGCTCGTCCCTCCCGAGGGAGTCCAGGCAGTCGAGCGTGACCAGGGCGACAGGGTGAACACGTTCCCGCACCTGATGATCGAGGAGTTCATCGTGCTCCTCGGGATGCTCGCGCTCATAACCGTCTATTCGACCTTCGTCAACGCGCCGCTTCGCGAGCTGGCCAATCCGAATCTGACTCCGAACCCTTCCAAGGCGCCCTGGTACTTCCTCGGTCTGCAGGAGCTGCTGCGCTACTTCCACCCGATGGTGGCCGGGGTGACGATCCCCACTTTCATCCTCGTCGGACTTGCCGTCGTGCCGTTCGTCGACCGGAACCCGAGTAACAAGCCCGGTGACAGAAAGATCGCGATCACGCTGTTCACGATCCTCTTCATGTTCGGCGCGGTGCTCACCATCATCGGATCCTTCTTCCGCGGCCCCGGGTTCAACTGGGTTTGGCCGTGGACACAGGGCGTGTTCTTCGACTTATGACGACCCTCGCCATCTCCTCGGGAACGGTCGCGGTCATCGCCGTAGTGATAGTCCTCGACTTGTTCGCCGTCGTCCTCGCCATGTCGTTCCTTCGGGCGCGAAAGGCCCAGCGCGAATTGGATGCCGCCGGCGCCGGCACGGCCGCCGCCGGACCCACGGGCGTCGCGTCGGCGCCCGCCACGAAGACGAAGGCCACGACCCGGCGCGAGTTCTTCCGAAAGTCCTGGCTGGCTTCGCTGGGGCTCTTCGGAGCCCAATTCGGGTTGGCAACGATCGCTTTCCTTTGGCCGAACCTCAAGGGCGGATTCGGAGCGACGTTCTCCATAGGATCAGCGGCCGACATCAAGAGCGCTATCCAGGAGACGAACCAGCCTTTCTACTTCGGCGCCGGCCGCTTCTACGTGGTGCCCTACACCGGATCGGGAAAAGACGAGGCCACCGGAGCCGACTACGTTAAGGAGGGCCTGACTGCGGAAGGCCTGATGCCCCTTTACCAGCGCTGCGTGCATCTCGGGTGCCGCGTGCCGTTTTGCCAGGTGTCCCAGTGGTTCGAATGTCCTTGTCACGGTTCGAAGTACAACCGGGCCGGCGAGTACCAGCTCGGACCGGCGCCCCGGGGCATGGACAGGTTCAAGATCACCGCTGAAAACGGTGAGCTCTCCGTCGACACTTCCACGATCGTCCTCGGCCCGCCCAGAGGCACGAACACGATTCACCAAAACCCCGAGGGCCCGTTCTGCGCGTGATGACGCTGCTGGCGATCTCGAAGACTGCCGGGTTCCTGATGGCCGGCGCCGGCCTGTTCATTGTCGTCGTCGCATCGATTCTCGTCGCGCAACGCCGCGGTTTTCGCAAGAAGAAGGAGGCAGAAGCCGCCGACATTCCCCCGGCGATGCGCCCCGGCCCCTCGGATCCCGACCTGGAGAAACCGCTTCTCGAGAAGCTCCAGGGCTGGGGAATCGTACTCGTCGCCTTCTCCGCCGTTTGGATGGCGATCTACTGGATCCAAGAACCCTCGGCCAACCTCGCCAGGGAAAAGGCCATGAGTCAGGAGTCCATCGAACGGGGCGAACTGGCCGTCCAGTTCTTCAGTGAAGAAAACCCCAGTGGAATCGCATGTGTTCGCTGCCACGGCCCTGAACTTCGCGGCCAGGAGATCGAGTTCGAAGGAGAGCCGTATCCCGCGCCGCCGCTCGTCACCGTCTGTCAGCGGCTGACGCTTGACGAGGTTCGGAACACGATCATGCAGGGAAGACCCGGGACGCCGATGCCTTCTTGGAGCGTGCGGTTCCAAGGGGCGCTGAACGACCAGCAGATCGCAGACATCATCAACTACCTGCTTTCGATCCAAGAGGTTCCGTTCGACCAGAACAAGTGCATCAACCCCGAGGCGGCATCGCCGTCGCCCTCTGCCGAGAGCTCGCCCGAGGCTTCGCCTTGAGAGCCATCGCCACCTTCGACCTTCCGCTGTTCAGCAAGGGCGCCGCCACGATCGCCATGGCCTTCGTGCTCTTCGTCGGCAGCGTGTACGTGATCCTCGCTGCTGTCTTCGGAAGGAGAATGGGCTACCTGGTCCTCGCCACTTGCTTCTTCTCGTGGATGCTCCTGTTGTCGGCCCTGTGGGCTTTCGGATTCTGGTCACAGGGCCCGGAGACCCCGACGAACCTCGGGCCGCGCGGGACCGAGCCGCACTGGCAGCCGATTGCCGGTGGCTTCGAGGTCGCGTCGGACCGCTTCCCGGCCACTGAGAAGTATCCGGGTGACCCATGGCGGGACCCGACGGGAGGCGCGCTTGCATCCGTCGACCCCGTCAAGACCACCATCGCGGAATTCATGGCCGAGACGGCGAATGAGCAGGCCGGGATCGAGACGCTCGACGGGGTCGTTCCCGCCCACGCCGGGGGGACGATAACGCAGGAGGATCTGGCCGAAGCCATCCCCTTCATCCCCGAGGATTTCTCGGTCGAGGACGTCCGCTTCACGGCGGTCGACGGCACCTCACTCGCAGCCGGACGGGCCTTCTACAACAACGGCGGCCCGGAAGTAACCGTGGTCGCCTACCACGACAGCGGTAACGTGCCTGTGTATTCGTACATCTTCCTCGCCGCGTCGGTTCTAGGGTTGGCGGTTCACCTGCCGTTCCTCGACCGCGCGGAGAGGAAACGCAAGGAGATATTGACCGGGGGAACCGCGCCGCCCTGGCGCGGCCCCGCCTAGAAGGAGTTCGAAATGGGAATGCTGGCCCGATCGATCCTGGACGAGGGAAGCATCCAGTTCATCTTGTTCGGCGTGATGGTGATCGCGATCTTCGTCGTGATGATCATCACAACCGCGAAATAGCTTCGCTCGCCGCCTCGAGCGTCCGCTCGATTTCGGCTTCGCCGTGTTCCGTACCCATGAACCACGCTTCGTATCCCGAAGGCGGCAGGTAGACACCCCGGTCGAGCATCGAGTGGAAGAAACGCGCGTACTCGTCGTGGCCCGCCCGGTCTGCCGATTCGAAGTCGACGATCTCGGATTCGCCGAAGAAGAGCGAGAAGAGCGATTCGACCCTGTTGACGGAGTGCTGGATTCCTTTCTCGGATGCCAGCGCGCTCAGATCCCGGCAAAACGCAGCGGCCCGATCGGACAGGGCGGCATAGGGATTCAGCGTGTCGACCAATTCGAGCGCGGCCAGCCCCGCGGCCACAGCAACCGGATTGCCCGAGAGCGTGCCCGCCTGGTAAACGGATCCCTCCGGCGCGAGATGATCCATCAGATCCGCCGTTCCTCCGAACGCCGCGCACGGCATTCCGCCGCCCATCACCTTGCCGAGCGTGGTCAGGTCGGGCGCGATCCCTAAGAGTTCCTGCGCTCCCCCGCGCGCCAACCGAAAGCCGGTTATGACCTCGTCGAAGATCAGCAGCGCGCCGGCATCATCGCAAAGGACACGAAGTCCTTCTAGGAATCCCGGCACCGGAGGAACAACACCCATGTTGGCGGCGACCGGCTCGGCGATCACACACGCGATCTCCTCCTCACGGCGCTCGAAAGCCGCGCGTGCGAGCTCCAAATCGTTGTACGGAACGACGATCGTGTCCTTCGTTGCGGCGCCCGTCACGCCCGGCGAGTCGGGAAGGCCAAGGGTGGCCACTCCCGATCCCGCCCTGGCGAGAAGGGCGTCCGAGTGACCGTGGTAGCACCCCTCGAACTTCACGACGGCGGCCCTGCCGGTGATACCGCGTGCCAGGCGCACCGCGCTCATGCACGCCTCAGTGCCCGAGTTGACGAGGCGAACCTTCTCGACCCCCGGAACGGCGTCTACGATCCGTTCGGCCAGCCGCACCTCCGGCTCGGTAGGCGCGCCGAAAGACGTACCTCCCCGCGCCGCGGACGCCACCGCTGAGACGATTTCCTCGCGCGCGTGCCCGAACAGATGCGCTCCCCACGACTGGACGTAGTCCACGTAACCGTTGCCGTCCACGTCGAAGAGCTCCGCCCCCTGCCCGCGGGCAACGAAAACAGGAGTACCTCCGACGGACTTGAATGCGCGAACGGGAGAGTTGACCCCGCCAGGTGTGACGGTGAGCGCTCGTTCGAACAGTTCGCCGGATCGAGTCACGCTTTCGGGCCTATTCGCCCGCCTCGATCCCGAACAACTCCGCCAGTGCCGCGGCCCGCGCCTCGCCTCGCTTGGTTCGAACCACCGGATCGTGAAGGAGCTTCGCGACTATCGCCTTGGTCGCCGCCTCGACGGCTTCACGCTCATCCTCCGACAGGTTCTCGAGACGCTTCTGCGCGCGCCTCAGCTCGTCACCGCGGATCTTCTCTCCTCGATCATGGAGCGCCTGAATGAGCGGCGAGAGAGCGGCCGCCCTGCGCCATTCGCCGAACTTCCCGACCTCATCCCGAACAACCGCGAACGCCTTTTTCACCTCGTCCTCGTCCCCGGTGGCGACGACACCACCGAGCCGGTCGATATTCACGACTTCAACTCCAGGGAGTTCACCCACACGCGGGTCAACGTCCCTCGGCACGGCTAAATCGAGGAAGAAGAGCGGGCGATCCTTACGGCCCGCGACGGCCTCCCTCACGGTGTCGAGGTCGACGAGCACACCGCTCGCTCCCGTCGACGACACCACCAGATCGGCATCGCGAAGTGCCTCGGGCAGGTGCGCGAGGGCTCCGGCGCTGCCGCCCGTTCGCCTGGCAAGGCGCTGGGCCCTCTCGACACTTCGATTCAACACTCGTACCGGGCCCATCCTGCGGTCCCGCAGGTGACGGGCGGCGAGATCGCCCATGCCGCCCGCTCCGAGCACAAGAAGATTCTTTCCCGAGAGCCCGCCGAGTGCGTCGTCGGCGAGCGACGCCCCCGCCTCGACGAATGCGCCTGGGCTGGCCTCGATCCCGGTTTCCTTGCGTGCCCTGCGGCCGGCTCTTACAGCGAAACGGAAGAACGCGAGCGTCGCAGGGTCGGCGGCCCCCTCGGCTTCGGCTTGCTTAAGGGCCGCGCGCACCTGCGACAGGATCTGAGGCTCCCCGGTGACCATCGAGTCGATTCCCGCCGTAATCGAGAACACGTGTTCCGCGGCGTCGTCCTCGTAGTGCGAGTACAGCGGCTCCTCGAAGTCCTCGGGAGCCACCTCCCGCGATTCGCAGAGAAACTGTTTCAGTTCCTGGAATCCCGAGTGATAGGACTCCACATTTCCCACGACCTCTATTCGGTTGCAAGTGGAAAGGATCACGCCGCCGTTGACGGCGCGCATCCTCGTGAGGTGGTCGTACGCCTTCGGCAGATCCTCCTGAGAAAACGCGAGGCGTTCCAGCAGATCGACCGAGGCGTGCCGGTAGGAAACGCCCAGGCTGAGGATCGGCACGTCAGGCTCGCGCCATGTCCGCGGCCTTGCCACCCTTGACTGCGGCCAGAGCCGCCTTCCGCTGCTCGTAGAAAGCGAGGATCTGAAGTTCCACCGACAGATCCACTTTCCTCATCGAAACGCCTTTGGGTGCAGATACCAGTGCCGGAGCGAAGTTGAGGATGGAACGAATGCCGGCTTCGATCATGTCGTCGGCAACCTCCTGCGCAACCGACCCCGGCGTGCAGATAACGCCGATCGCGACATCGTGCTCGCGAACGATCTTCGGAAGATCCGCTATGTCACGAATGCGCAAACCGTTGACGATCTCACCGATCTTGTTCCTGTCGCTGTCCACGAGCGCAACAACCTCGAACCCCCGCTCCGTGAAGCCCTTGTAGTTCGCAAGGGCGTGTCCCAGGTTTCCTACACCGGCGATCAGAACCGTCCAGTGTTGCGTGAGCCCGAGTTCCCTGCGCACTTGGTGGATCAAGTACGCGACGTCGTAGCCGACACCTCGCGTTCCGTACGAGCCCAGGTGTGACAGGTCCTTCCTCACCTTCGCCGAATTGACTCCCGACGCTCCGGCAAGGCTTTCAGAAGAGACCGTAGCGGCACCAGCCTCCGCCATTTCGACCAGGGCTCGCAGGTACACGGGCAGTCGCCCTACCGTTGCTTCGGGGATCGGCCGCTTGCTCATCGACCACGCCAGGTTAGCGCATTAGTGAAAACGGTCACAAATGCACAACTCGCGTGCCGGCCTCACTTCCTCAAGGCCGCGGACAGAAGCTCGGGCTCTATCCTGTACTCGAACAGCTCCTCATCGTCGACGAGCACAACGGGGATTCTGATTCCGAACTCGCGCTCCAGATCGTCGTCGCCTTCGATCGAAATCTCCTCGAAGTCGAAGGGGATCATGCGCCGTTCGGCGAGGATGATCTCCCGGGCCTCGTCGCAGAGGCCACATACGGGACGGGAGTACATGACGATCCTGGGCTGGGCCCTCACCGGGGCCATGCTAGCGGCAGCAACCTGAGCGGGGTACAAAGGGCCTCGTGCGCGACGACGAAACGCTCGACCTGGAGCTCCACAGGCGTATCCGGGGGAAGGACGCCGGGGCGTTCGAGGAACTTTACAAGCGCTATTCGTCGGCGATCTACGGCCTCGCTCTTCGGGTCACGGGTCACGGGCCTCTGGCCCAGGAAGTCGTGAACGATGCGTTCCTGGCTGTATGGAGGGCCCCCGAAGCCTACGATCCGGCGAGAGGCTCCCTGCGGACCTTCCTCATGTCCCTCTCCCATCACCGGGCCGTGGACGCCGTTCGCAAGGAGGAGCGCCTGCGCAAGAGGACACAGCGGGCGCTGAACCTAGACGAGACCGCAGGCGAAGATGTAGCGGAGGGCGTCGTGGAGGACGCCTGGCTTGCCGACCGGCGAAAACTGGTCAAGGAGGCGCTGGTGACACTACCCCCCGACCAGCGACAGGTTCTGGAAATGGCTTATTTCGGTGGACTCACCCAGGCGAAGATCGCGGATCAGCTTTCGATCCCACTCGGGACCGTGAAGACGAGGACGCTCGCGGCCATGCGCAAGATGAGGGCCGCCCTCAGCGAGGACGACGGATGATCGACGACCACGAGCGCATCGAGGAGCTTCTCGCCGGGTACGTTCTCCAGGGCCTATCCGGCGATGATGCGCGCGAGGCCGACGGGCTACTGACCGACCACGTCCCCGGGTGCGCCCGATGCCGGCGCGTCCTCGACGACTTTCAAAGCGTGACGGGTGAGCTGGGATTTGCCGCGACTCCCGCCGACCCACCCGACACCCTCCTGCCACGATTGCGAAAAGCTCTTCGAGATCGCCCCGTGCGAACGCTTCGGCCGTTCATGATGACGGTGGCTGCCGCGATGATCGTTGCGGTTGGGGCGATGGCCGGATGGAACGTGCTTCTTCGCCACCGCGTGTCCGACACGGAACTCGCCCGAAGCGACCTCGCGAGGATCGTGGATCATGCGACCGAACCCGGATCGACCATGGTCAGCCTGCACGCCGGGGCCACGCATCCGGAGGACATGCTTGCCGCGTACGACGGCGGCGAGCCGCAGGTTTGGATAGTCGGCGTCGATGTTCCGCCTCCGGCTAAGGGCAACGTGTATCGGATCTGGCTGAATCAGGACGGCGATTACATCGCCGTGGACGAGTTCTGGCCGGACGAGAACGGGTGGGTCGAGCGATTCATCACTTTCGATCTGACTCGCTACGACGAACTCATCATCACCGAGGAGCCTGCCGACGTTCTGACGACCTATCCCGCCGGAAGAGTGCTCTGGGCGGCTGCGGCAGAGAACGAGACTCCGGAGGCCGGCGGCTAGAGCTGCACCGCGGCTCTCACCACCAGTGCCGCACCCACCAACACGATCGCCGACGCGCTTCCCACGGGGACGAGCGCGGTCAGTCGCGGGGAGACGCGATTCGCCAGTGCGTCCCGCGCTCGGATCGCGACGACGCCTACCACCATGAGCGAGGCGGCCAATCCGATGCTGAACGCGCCGATCAACGCGAGACCGAATCCCACACGATGAACCGCGACGGAAGCCAGCAAGACGACCAGCGCGGAAGGCGACGGCAGGATCCCACCCGAGAAGGCAAGGGCGGCCAGGCCGCTTCTCGACAGCAGGGCCGACGACGGTTCCGGTGGGGCGTGATCGTGGCCGTGACCGTGATCCTGCGAGCCTTGGTCTCGATCGAGTCCACGCGCGAACGAGTAACCGTCCCTCCACCCGGCGGCCCGCGACCGAACGACGAGCAGCCAGGTCCCGAGGCCGAGCACAACGATCCCGGACAGCAGTCCCAGCCACGGATACACCTTTTCCGGCGCGAAGAGCCGCTGCGCGGAAAGCACGAGCAGGCCTAGACCGAGGACGGAAGCCGTATGCATCACCGCGACCGCGGAGGCGACGATCGCGGCGTGGCGGAGCCGCCCGCCCGCGCCTACCAAGTAGGCGGCCATCAGCGTCTTTCCGTGCCCCGGGGCGAGCGCATGCGCAGCGCCGAACGCGAACGCGAGAAGAAGCGCAACTGCGCCGGCCGGACCGGACACGAGACCGGCGAATGGGCTCTCCGTCACGCCCGGGCGGGCTTGACCCGCCTCGGACGTAGGGCCACTCGACGACTCGCCGGCGCCGGGGGCGAACGAGAACGTGGCCTCGGTAACGTCCAGCGGGCTCTCCAATAAGTCGTCGGGGTAGGAGCGGAGCTCGTCGCTGACGCTGCCGGTCGGAACCGTTGATCCTCGAAGCGCCCGGCCGCCTACGCCGTTCGCGGTGATTTCCCGCCAGCCCACACGGCCCCGGTAATTACCGTCGCTGTATTCGATAAGTCCCTCGCGGGGAATCGCCGCGGTGAACTCTCCTTCGAAACGAAGCACTTCGAGCCCGGCCTGTCCCGGCCCGAGCTCCATGGAGCTGGAGCTGACGTCGAGGCCGGCCGGCCGGCCTCCGATTTCGAGATCGAGGCCGGAGGCAAGCTCGAAAGCCGTTTGCGCGGCCCATCCGGATCGCTCCGCAGCGGCGATAGCGCCATCGCCGTTCGAGTCGATACGCGGGCGTTCCTGCAAGGTCGGAACCTCCGCCATGTCGACTACATAAAGGACACGCGCCTCCCCCGGCGCCACGGAGATCCGCGTGAAGGTGTTCACCGTGAAATTTCCCAGCGGGTGCGCGCCGGCGGGAGGGGCCAAGAGTACGAACGCGACGAGCAAGACACCAGCGCCTAGGACGACCCTGCGGCCCATCATGGCGTTCGTCCAAGTCCCGTGAGAGTCCGCTCCGCGATCCGTGCGGAAAGGATCGAGAACCCGGGGTTGAGCCCCAGCGCACGCCGAAGCAACGAGCGCGCGGCTCTCTCGTCGCCAAGCGCCAGCCGGATCATGCCGGCGTGGTAGAGGAACTGGGAATTCTTCGTCCCCAGACGCAAAGCGCGACGGGCATATCGGTCGGCCTCTTCGAACCTTTGATTCCGGTAGAACGCCCAAGCGAGCGCATCGGCGACGTGAACGCTATGGCGGCGTATCCATTCCGCACGAGCGGTCGTTAGTGCCGCCTTCTCGCCCCCATGGTCGGCATCGAAGAGCGCGAGTTCGAGATCGACGTTGACTCCGCCCGCGCGAAAGAGTTCCGCCTCCGCGCGAACGAGTTCGTACTGTTGCCGGGCGAGTTCCGGGCGTCCGGATGCCCGAAAGATGTCCCCGAGAGCGATTAGGTACTCCGGCGACGGATAGCGCTCGGCGACCCAGCGGTAGGTGTGGATCGCCTTGGCAGTGCGACCGCGCGCGTACGCGACCTTTGCCAGTCCCGCGTGTGGGGGAACGAATGACGGTGCCATCTCGACGCCACGGCGGTACCAAGACGCCGCCCGATTCAGGTCTCCGATGCCCCAGTAGAGCTCCCCGAGTTGATGGCCGGCCCAGGCCGCGTCCTCGCGAGTACTGGCGGATTCGAGCGCGAGCTTCATCGCGCGGATGGCGCCGGGGAGGTCGCCTTGAAGCTCCCGCGCGTACGAGACGCGGGCGTAGGAAGCCATGTCGGGCCTGAGATTCACCATTCGCTGGAAAGCGCGAAAGGCATCCTCGTAACGGCCCAGCTCGAGAAGGGCATCTCCTATCAATCCCTGCACGCCGCCGTTGTAAGGGTTGAGGGCGCGAGCCCTCTTTCCCCATTCGAGCGCGGAGGAGAAGTCGTGCCGCGCCAGATCGAGCGCTCCCATCCCGACGAAGGCGTCGAAGTTGGACTCTCCGCCCAGCGCCAGCGAACGCCGAAGTGCGGCCTCTGCCCTCGGATAGAAGGCGGGATCCGCGGTAAGGCGCGCCTGCTGGACATAGGCAAGACCTAGCGAGGCGAAACCATTCGCGTCGGGGCTCGTGCGCAAGCTGTTCTGAAGCGACTGGACGACGCGATCCAGGGACCCGGCTTCCGATGCTTCCATCGAAAGCGGGGGGCCGGGGGCGGCAACGGGCGAAGTGCCCTGGGAGGAGGGACCGGTTGAGCGGAACAGGCCGATCCCCCCGGCGCCGAACAACGCCAGGGAGATCGCCAACACCAGTCCCGCTCTTGCGGTTCTCTTCACCCGTCGCCTCCCTCGGTGGGTGCCCGGAGGGATCCGGGGGGGGCCCGGATCCCTCCGAGGGTTCCGTTGCTAGTGGGGCATCGGGTCGGAACCCGAATGCGGCGCTGCGACGTACGGGAACTGCGTCAGGAATGGGACATCGTTCAAATCGACCGAGTCCGAGAGCGATCCCGCCGGCAGGTCCTCCATTACGTCCAGCGATATGTCGATCGCGTCGTCGGCCAAACGGCGGCCGTTCGGGTAGCCGGAGTTGTCGCCGTCGATCACGCCGAGCCGTGAGTAGGCTCCGCAGCCCGGCGGCTCGCACGTCGGGGTCGACGTGTTGAGCCGGAGCATCTCGCTCGCGACCACGCCCGGAGGCCTGTTCAGTCCCGCCAGTCCCCGCAGGAATATGTCGACGAGGTCGTTCCTCGGCGTCGACGGGGCAGGCACCCCGTAGATCGCCTCGATGAGCTCGGGCAGCTCCGGATGGGTGACGTACGAGAGGAACTGACCGTCGTTCGCCGGATTTGAGGAGTTCCACTTGTCCTTGTCCCCGACCGGAACGACGACCTCGTTCACTAGGGGCATCCCGAGCCTTGAAACCTCCGCGAACTTCCCGCTGAAGTCCTGCCTGCCATTGGCCTGCTGGACTCGGGTCGAACGCCTGGATGCGGCTGCCCAAACCCCGATGATTGGCTGGCTGTTGTTCACGACGAGGTCGGTCCTGCGGATTTGCAGCGCCAGCACCTGCGTGTTGAAACCGGCGAGAGTATCGTCGCCTACTTCGCTGAAGTCCGTCCCGTAGAGCAGGTCGAAGACTCGAAGGTCTGCGAAGAACGGATCGTCCGACTGCCCGGCGAATGCCCTATTCGTGGACGGCCCGAAGCCGTACCGCCCCGGCATGAACAGATCGTCCACGTAGTCGGGCATGGATGCATTACCGACGCGGTTGGGCACCACCCTCCTGTCGTTGAGCAGAGTTGTAGTCCCACTCCGAGCCAAACGCTTGAGATCAAACGTCTGGTAGAAATTCAGGTTGGGATCATTCAGCGATGTAACTTGGCCGGTGTTGTAAAGGAAAGTGTTCTTACTGTTGTAGTGATTGTCGAAGGTGAAACGATAGGTGATCTCCGTCTTTGCGTCTCCATCGTTGTCGATGTTGAAGTCGTACCGAGCGTTGGGATCGAACGAGAAGAAGTTCGGACCGCCTGCCGGCTCAGAGAATGGCCACCAATTGCTTATGAGCGTAATGAATCCGGGACGATCGGGACTCCTGAACGCGTAGAGATCCGTATTGTCCACTCCCGGATCCCGCGAGATGATCGGCGCCTCGCGGTGACTTGACGCACCACCCGGGACAGGACCAAGGGCCGCGAACATGCCGGCCGCGAGAGCGGCAACGGCCAGTACGGCCACCGACTTCCTGCGAAGTCGCTTGTTCATGGAGCACCTCCTCTTGTCGACGAACCTGTTCAAGCGTTCGCGCAAGAGGGAGAGCCGGATTAGTGTGGGCGGGGCAAAACTCTCCTACTCGGCCGAGACGGCCTGCCCGGGCTTCGAGGAGGCCAGGACGAAGCCCCAGAACATGAGGGATATCCCCGCCGCCAGAGTGGCGGCGAACCCGAACACGGCCCCAGCAGCCGCGAATGCCGAACCCGCGGCGACCACCGTGGCTCCCAGGGCAATCAGGAGGGTCCCTCGGAAGCGGTTTCGATGCTCGGAGCGGCCCGACATTCGCCGTGCGGACAAAGCGGCACCGAGAACGAGGAAGACGTAAGACGGGTACGCGTAGAACGGAGCGAGCTTGTAAGCGTAGGGATCCGAGGTGAAGACCTCCCGTCCCTTCGGGAGTGTGCGGGCGAGGGCCTCGTGTGTAACCGGGGCCGACATCACACGAAAGATGGCGAATCCGGTGGCCACCGCGAGCACCGTCAGGGCCGCATTGGCGACGACCCGGTTTCGAACCAGGAGATAGATCTCCCCTTGTGCCAGGAAAGGCACGTTGAGAACTGCGCCGAACAGCCAGTAGATGCGGAACTCCGCGGGGTTCCAGCCATCCAGCACGCCGAGGAAGAGGGCGCCGGAGGCGGCCGCGTACATAGCCATCGCAATGGCCCATAGAGCCTGATAGGGGCGGCGACGCTCACGGAACTGGCGGACCAACAGGGCGGCGAAGGCAACCGCGATTATTGCCGCGGCCAGCGGGAAGACCGCCACCGTCAGATCCTCCCGGGTGCGCGACTACACCGTTGTGAAGATTGTTTGGAGGTCACCGCCGCCAGCATAACCCGGCGGTGTGCGCCACTAGACTTCGGCCCGCATGCAGAATCCATTGCAATTCTCGACAGCGCCTTTCTTCCGCCGGCCCCTGCGCGAAGCGTTCGGGCACATCGCCGATGCGGGATTCACTTCCGTCGAAGTGATGGTCACGAACGACCCCGCCACGCAGGAACCGCAGGCGCTGGCCGAGACGGCCGCCGAGTTCGGCCTCTCCGTAGACACGATCCATGCCCCATTTCTGGTGTTCACGCGCAGGGTCTTCGGCACCGAACCGATAGAGAAGGTGAAACGAACGGCGCGCCTGGCTCGAGAGGTCGGGGCCGGCCTCGTGGTCGTGCATCCGCCCTACCGTTGGCAGTACCCGTACCGGCGCTGGGTGGAACAGGGCATCGCCGAACTCATAGCCGAGACGGGCGTCCGGATCGCCGTCGAGAACATGTTTCCGATTCGAATAGGCGGCGCGGGGCTGCGTATGCACGACGGGCAGCTGCTTCCGGCGGACTCTCCCCTGGTGCTGGACACGAGCCACGCCGCGGTCGAGGGCCTCGGCCCTTCCGAGGCGTACAACCGGCTCGGGGAGCAAGTGATGCACATACACCTGTCGAACAACGCCGGAAAGGGCTGGGACTCGCACCTGCCTCTCGATCAAGGCGTGCTCCCGATCGGAGATTTCCTCGGAGACCTCGAACTGAGCGGCTACGAAGGAACCATGTCGCTCGAACTCGACCTTCGGCCGTTCGCCGGCGACCGAGCCATTCGAGAGGTGCTCGTTCGCAACCGCGAGTTCTGTGAGCGGCGAGCGCTGCTTCCCGCCTAATCCTCCCCGAGAAGACCGCCACGAAACACGGTCCGGGCCTTTGCTAGCCTCGGGGCATGCGACCCGGTACACGCGTGCTGTTGATTCTCCTCGTCGTTCTCATCGCGGTCGCGGCCACTGTGCAACTCGTCATAGCTTCTCGGGACCGTGAGCCGTTCCGCGGGCCGACGAGCACGCCGAACGCTCTCCCGTAGGGTCGTTGCGGCCGGGCTAGCCTTGCCATAGCGTCGCCCCGTGGCCGAATCACGGACCGGTGCGAGCACCTGGATCATCGCCGGGGCAATCGTCGTCGCCGGCTTGCTCATTGCCTCGGCCGTCTACCTTTCTCGCGCCGGCGGCGGAAACGAGCCATCGCCGTTACCGACTCCCCAAGAACCGCCGTCGGCGGCTCCCGCATCCCCTCTTCCGCCGGGGGAGACCGTCGAGCCGCCCTCCCCGGCAAAGCAGGATCTGGCCGCCCAGCGCAGCCTTCAGACCGCCCTCGACAGCGCCGTCAAGATCAGCGCCGCAACGAAGAGTTTCGCCAGAGCCAACGCACAGGTCATGGCAGACGTAGAACCGCGACTTACGTATGAAGCCGGAGGAACCGCTTCGGCCGGGCCCGCGAACATCAGCATCCTCGCAGCCGGGACATTCTGGTCCGCCGCAGCCCAATCACAGTCCGGCACGTGCTTTTGGATCAAGCATTCGGCCGAAACAGCGGGCACGACCTACGGCGTCGGCGTTCCCTGCACGGGCGCCGCCGCATTCCACTCGGAGAGTCCGAGCTGGCCGGCGGCCTAGCCGGCTCGCGAGATCACAACTTCGGATCCGTCGCCGAGACCCAAGAGAGAGGCCGCGTCGCCGCGATTCACAACCAGCGTTATCCATCCACGTGAATCGATCACGACCGCCAGCTCATCCGGCGCAACCATGGAGAACGATTCGACCAGGGGGATCCTCCGGCCGCCCACTTCGATGGAATCCCTCATCGCTGCGGCGGAGATGTGCTCCTGCCTGACGTTCAACTGCACGTTGCCGAAGCGGTCGACTCCGGTGACCTCCGACACGATCCTGCCGTCATCGACTCGAGGAACCCTCATCTGCAGGCGGCGCAAGGTCGAGACGTCGACTTCCGGGCCAACCTGCGACGAGTCGAAGCCGGCGGAGAGGTGCGCCGCTGCAGGGGCGAAAATGTCCCGGCCATGGAAGGTCTTGGACACGGGCTGCAGAATGACCTGGTCCGAATTGATCTCCGCCGCCTCGATCGCGCCCTGAAGCCGTTCCCAGGCGATCGATAGCAATCCGTTGTCGGGGCCTACAAGCGTGGCTCCGGAAGATGTCTCCACCACGACGGCCCTGCGCGTAGAGCCGACCCCCGGGTCCACGACCGCTAGGTAGACGGCGTTCGGCGGCATGTAGCCGGTCGACTCCGCAAGCGTCGCAGCGCCCCTAAGGACGTTCTGGGGCGGCACGCTGTGCGTGAGGTCGATCACTCTCGATCCCGGAGAGATCCGGGAAATGACTCCGTGGCAGATTCCGACGAACTCGTCCTCCAGCCCGTAGTCCGAGAGGAAGACTATCGGCCGGCTCGCCACGATCTCGCGAGCCTAGCGGCCTTGCTGCCTTCGTTGCCAGCGGGTTTTCTTCAGAAGCTTCTTGTGCTTCTTCTTTCTCATCTTCTTTCGTCGCTTCTTGACGAGCGAGGGCAAAAGTTGCTCCTTAGTCGGTCCCGAGCAGGCTGCGAATATCCACCCGCCTGGCTGCGAACCCTTCGTCCAGGCGGACGGCCCCCAGTCTAAGCGCCTTGGGCCCCTCGGCAACCGGAGAGACCAGGCGCAGTACGCCGTCCTCCGCGGCGTCCAAGTACCCGAGGCCCAGGCATGAGCCCTTCCCGTCCGAGAGCCCGACGAGGATCCTGTCGAGCTGTGCAAAGTCGAACAAGGGAGGAAGCGTCGGCATGAAGACGGTCGGCTTCACACGCCAACGTTGAAGAGGCTCCGCGAAGTACTTACTCATTGCGAGTTCCCGCTTCGCGGCGCGCTGGTCCGCGGAAGTCGGGACCACATCCGGATGTACGCCGAGCGCCGTCACGTCTGACGAGAAGAATCGTTGCACGACTCCGAGCAGCGGCAGAAGTTCCTCTCCGCGCTGAAGACCGACGACGAGATCGGGCTGAACCAACTCGAACTTGTGATACTTCAGGACCTGCCCGTGGACGCCCGACACCAACCCGCTCGTATCAACTACTACGAAATCCGCCCCTTCCTCATGAGCTTTGAACACAGCGCGCGCCGTCCCCGCAACCACGTCGAGGAGGTGGCCTTGAGGCGATGTGGAGCCGACGAAAGCCAGCGAGTCTGCGCGTTCGAGGGATGCTGCTTCAAGGTCCGCAGCAGAGCGAACGAGCTTGAGCCCGATCGTGGTCGGTGGCCCGACCGTTTTCTGCCCGACGTCGGCATCCACCAACGCCCCGCTGCGGCCGGCTTCGGCAGCCGCCTTGAGCAGCTGCTTCGCGAGAGTCGTTTTTCCGGAGTCGAGCCCGCCGATCAGCGCAATCGTGTGCGCCGAAGCGGCCGCGCGCTCGACCAATGCCTCATGCTCGTTCACTTGCGCCTCCGGACCGCGCCCAGAGGCGTCGTTTCGCCAGCGGGTGAGTGGGCCTTAGCCGGCCCCCGCGTCTCGATCGATGGGGTTCAAAAAGTTGTCCGTCTCACACACGTTGCGAACCGAAGCCTCATGTCTGTCGCTATTCACGCGAATTCTACGCCGTGGCCGAACCGCCGGGTAGTCTTGGGGCCCTTCGGGAGGTGTCGATTCGATGGAGATTCGCGGCGCCGCCGCGGTGGTGACAGGAGCATCCTCGGGAATCGGCAGGGAGACCGCGCTCGAATTCGCGCGAGCCGGGGCATCCGTTGCGCTCGCCGCCAGGAGGATCGACCGCCTCGAGGAGGCCGCACGCGAGATCGAGTCCGCCGGCGGCCGTGCGTTGGTGGTCGGATGCGATGTCACTTTACGCGACGAAGTGGAGCGTCTCGCACGAGAAGTCCGCGACTCCTTCGGCCGGTGCGACGTGCTCTTGAACAGCGCCGGCGTCCCCGGTGGTGGCGAATTCACCAAGCTTTCCTTCGAGCAAGTCGAGTCGGTGGTGCGTTCGAACCTCCTCTCCATACTCATGTGCACGAAGGCCTTCTTGCCGATGATGCTTGAAGCCGGACGAGGCCACGTCGTGAACATCGCCTCGCTGGCCGGGCGTCACGCCGTCCCGGGAGCCTCCGTCTACTCGGCAACCAAGCACGCGGTGGTCGCGTTCTCGAATTCGCTCAACGAGGAACTTCAATCCAAAGGAGTGCTGGTCACCTCCGTGAATCCGGGACTCGTCAGGACCGAGGGATTCCCGATGGTGGGAACCGACCCCCGCCTGGTCATGGAGCCCGCGAGGGTTGCGCGCGTGATCGTGGACGTGGTCCGGAAGGACAAGGCGCCGGAGGTTTCCATTCCTCGATGGGCAGGGTCCCTGGAGACATTTCGCATCCTTACGCCGGGACCGTACCGTTGGGCCGTTCGAAAGATCTTGAGGCGCCGGCATCGCCCGGAGCCTGCTCCGGATTGAATCGTGAGGGTGGTTAAGCTACCGAGCTCATGTTGCGCCTAATCGACTTCCGAAAGGGTGATCCGCTGCCCGAGCCCGCCCTGGTCGCGCTCGGGCCTGAAGTGCTCGAGGCCACGCGCGCCATCATCGGGCGCGTCCGGACCGAGGGTGACGCCGCACTCGTCTCGCTAACGAAGGAACTCGACGGCGCGGACATAGCGGGACGCATCGAGGTCCCGGAGGACGAGATCAAATCCGCGGCGTCGGCCACGCCGGCAGAGTTGCGTCGGGCGATCGATCACATGGCCGAGCGTCTCGTCGCCTTCCACACACGCCAGCTCCCCGAGGAGTGGACCGCAACAGAAGCGGGCGTTGAGTTCGGCGAAACCGTCAAGCCGCTCGCGTCGGCCGGGTGCTACGTACCCGGGGGCCTGGCCGCCTATCCCTCGACGGTGCTCATGACCGTCGTCCCGGCGAAGGTCGCGGGAGTCGCTCGCGCAGTCGTCTGCTCGCCCCCCGGGTCCGACGGCAACTTGCCTGCCGCCGTCCTCTACGCCGCCGCCACCGCCAAGGCCGATGCCGTCTACAGAGTCGGCGGGGCCCAAGCGATTGCCGCGATGGCATTCGGGACCGAGTCGGTCGAACCCGTCGACAAGATCGTCGGGCCGGGGAATGTCTGGGTCACGGCGGCCAAAAGCGAGGTCGCGGGATCGGTGGGAATCGACGGGCTAAACGGGCCAACGGAACTCGTCGTCGTAGCGGACGAATCGGCGGAGCCCGAAACTCTAGCCCTCGATCTCGTTGCGCAAGCCGAACACGATCCGCTGGCGCGGACCACGCTGATCTGTACGGAAGTCACTCTCGTCGAACGAGTAAACGCGTGCATCGGCGGTGAGGTCGAGGCCTCCACGCGGCGCGACGTCGTGGAGGAAGCGTTGGGGAACGCCGTCGGCATAGTTGTCGAGAACGAAGATGATGCCGCGGTGATAGTCGATCGTATGGCGCCCGAACACCTTCAGGTCGTCACCGAGAACCCGGCCGGGTTTCTTTCGCGCGTGCGATCCTACGGCGCGGCCTTCCTCGGCCCGTCCACTCCAGTTTCCTTCGGCGACTACGGAATAGGTTCGAACCACGTCCTTCCGACGATGGCAACGGCCCGGTTCTCGTCGGGGTTGCGTGCGGCCGACTTCGTGACGGTGTCGAGCGTAGTGGACGCCTCGCGAGACGGGCTGGAGCGGTACGGTGAGGAAATCGAAACGCTGGCGGAGGCGGAGGGCCTCCCGGGACACGCGCGCGCCAGCCGTATCAGGCGCAAGCGCCGCTAACCGACGATCACCTTTCCACACATGCCATCGCAAACGCCATCGACGAGCGTGGAGTGCAGGCGGCATCGAAACTTGTAGTACGGGCCTTGTCGAACCTCGCACGCGTCGCCTCGCCGGTCTCGAGCACCACGTTTTTCCTCTTTTTCCTCGGCCACGCCTTGCCGTAGGAAGTCACCGTGTGCGTGTTCGGGGAGTTGTTACGCCAGGCAACCCGTTCGTTCTTCGCCGCGGATAGCTCCGTGGGCTGCCAAACCCTTGCGCCTGCTTGGAAGATCTGAAGAGCCGACGCGGGAAGCGCCGACCATCCAGCGACAAGCAAGACACAGCCGATCAAGACTGCCAGCGCCCTCTTCTTCATTGAAACCTCCGCCACGAGATCCATTCTGCTACGAAACGCCAAGTCTCGCGTACGCCGGTCTATTCGGAGAGGCGCCGGGGAACCGGCGCGCCCAAGCGCGCCTCCGCCTCCTCCACCCAGGATTCCGGCAGCTCGTCGGGTAGCTCCGCCCCGCACATCTCGGCGAAGTAGATCGTCCAGGCACGCGGGACGACCCGCGCCCACTCGTAACCGCCACCACCTGTCGCCACCCACCGGCCCTCCGGTAAGGAATGCGCGAGTTCGTGCAGTGCTTTCGCGGTCTCGCTGTAAGCGCGAGTCGTCAGGTTGAGCATGGCAAGCGGGTCGGTAGCATGCGAATCGCATCCCAGTTGGGTAAACAGGACTTGCGGCTCGAATTCGCGAACGCGCTTCGGGACGACCTCCCGAAACCGTTCGAGCCACTCCGCGTCGCCGGCACCGGGCCAAAAGGGAATGTTGACGGCCGTTCCCCGGCCGGCGCCGGCGCCCGTCTCGTCCTCGAATCCGGTTCCCGGAAACAGCGTCGCACCCGATTGATGAAGCGAAATCGTAAGCACTCGCGGATCCTCGTAGAAAATGGCTTGCGGACCATCTCCGTGGTGCACGTCCACGTCGACATAGGCAACGCGCTCGCAACCGTGTTCCAACAGCCATGCGATTCCCACAGCGGGATCGTCGTAGACACAGAAGCCCGACGCGCGCGACGGCATTGCGTGATGGAGTCCCCCGGCCGCGTTGAAAGCGTGGTCCGAACGGCCGCTCCAGACTTCGTCGCAAGCCACGATCGTCCCGCCGGCCACCAGAGCCCCCGCCTCGTGCATCCTAGGGAAGATCGGGTTATCGCCCGGCCCGTAACCGAACTCCGTCCAATCGCCGCGCTCGCCGCTGCCGGCACGCTTCGTGGCGTCGATGAAGTCTCTCGTATGCACCAGCCCCAGCTCCTCGTCGGTCGCGGCGCGACAGTTCACCTTGCGGACGTTCGGCAGCCGGTCGAGGCCGGAAGCCTCGATCAGTTTCCATGTAAGCAATACGCGATCGGGCCGCAGCGGATGCTCCGGCCCGTGGTCGTAGATCCTCGCGTCGGGACAAAGGACGAGCGCGACATTGCGACTCACCTAAGGACGCCGACGGCCTCGACGGTGAGCGACACGATCTGATCGAGGACGTCGTTCGAAACAATGAACGGCGGGCCGAGCATGATCACGTCCCCGTTGACTCCGTCGGCGCAGCCTGTGGAGTGATAGAGGAGAAGGCCTCTTTCCCTCGCCGCCTCGACAACGGTCTCGGCAGCGCGGCGCGAACGCGGAAAGGGCGTGTTGGCGGTCTTGTCCGAGACCAGCTCGATCCCGATCATGAGGCCCCGGCCGCGGACGTCCCCCACCAATGGATAGTCGGCCAAGACGGCTCGAAGCTCCCCGATCAGCCGCGCTCCCTGAGCGTGGCAGGCGCCGACCAGATCACCGTCGGTCAGGCGCCGCAGCACCGCCCGGCCCACCGCCGCGCCTACCGCGTTGTGCGAATAAGTGAAGCCGTGAACGAATCCGTGTCCGGCCACGGTCTCGCCAACGGGTTCGCTCGCGATCGCGAGACCGAGCGGCCAATACCCGCTTGATGCGCCTTTGCCTGCAACGATGATGTCCGGACTCACCGACCAGTTGTCCACTCCGAACCAAAGACCCGTGCGCCCGAAGCCGGTCATGACCTCGTCGGCGATCAAGAGCACGTCGTGGCGATTACACACCTCCGCGATCGCCGGCCAGTAGTCGTCGGGAGGGACGGCGGCACCCAGCGTAGCGCCGGCTATCGGCTCGGCAATGAATGCCGCTACGGTTTCCGGGCCCTCCTCTTCGATCACTCGCTCGAGTTCGACGGCGTGCTCCTTCCCGCAGGCGTTCGGATGTGTCATGAGCGGGCAGCGATACTCGTAGACGGCGGGAACGTGAATCGACTTGTCGAGCCACGGCAGATAGGGAGCCCGAAGCGGCGCGCGCCCCGAGGCATCGAGCGCGCCGCGCGTATTCCCGTGATAGGAACCCCACCGCGAGATGATCTTGTGGCGCCCCTCGTCTCCCCTGGCCAGGTGATAAGCCCGGGCCATCTTGAACGCCGTCTCGACGGCTTCGCTTCCCCCCGAAACCGGGTAGACGAACGGCGATTCGAAGGGAAGCACGGGGGCGAGTTCCTCCGCATACGCCTCCAGTGCCTCGGTGGTGAAGGCGGACGCGTGAACGTAGGAAAGCCGGTCCGCCTGCTCGCACATTGCCTTCAAGATCTCCGGGTCGCCGTGTCCGACGGAAACGACGAGAGCCCCGCCGGATGCGTCGATGTACTTCTTGCCGTCGGCAGCTTCGATCCAGACCCCCTCGGCACGGACCGCCGTGGGCAACGAGACGCCGGCACGGGGAAAAACTGGCGTCATTTCGAATAAACCCCGTCGGGGTCGAGCTCCTCACGGATCAGCCGAAGCTCTTCGTCGGTGGGCGGCGGCGTCTCGCCGACGTCGGCAGGGATCTTCATCTCCCACCCGGTGTTCTCATTGACCTGGTCGAGAGTGACCCCCGGGTGAAGGTTCACGAGGGTCATCTCCCCGGTCGTGTCGTCGAAGCGATACTCGCCGAGGTCGGTGACCACCGCCGACGGCCCGTTCCCGAGCCAGCCGCGGGCGGCGTCGTGCTCTGGATCGCCCGAATGTCCCGGGCTCGTCCGAAAGTCGATGGTCTCGACGAACGAACGCGACCGCTGAGGCATGATCACGAATACCTTGCGCGCATTGATGGCTATCTCCACGGCGCCGCCGGACCCCGGGAGCCGGACCTTCGGCTTCTCGTAGTCCCCGATCACCGTTGTGTTCAGATTGCCGAACTTGTCGATCTGCGCCCCTTGCAGGAATCCGACGTCGATAAGTCCGGCTTGCAGGTAGAAAGCGAACAAGTCGTACATGCTCGTCACCGCGGTCGAACGCGTTACGAGCGTGGGATCACCGATGGACAGCGGGAGTCTGGCCGGCTCGGCGCCGAAGACCCCCGATTCGTAGACGAGCTCCATCGCGGGAGAGACCGTGCGCTTCGCGAGGTTTACGGCAATGTTGGGGAGACCGACCCCGACGAAGCACACGCGTTCCCCTTCGAGCCATCGGGCGCTTGCGACGATCATCATCTCGTTGGCCGACCAGCTCACGAGTATTCCCCGTAGTTGACCTCGCCGGACGGTGCGTCGCCGGGCAGAAGGCGGTCCCACGCCGCGCCGCCCATCTTCTGAACGTAGTCGGCGTGGCCGGAGAGATCGAATACCCACTCCTTCAGCCATTGGCTGAGGCGGTCGGGATCGCGGGCTATCTCGTCCCAGTCCAGGTAGAAGCGGTTGTCGCGGTCGTAGTACCCCTGCGCGTACGACGGATGGCATCCCTTCGGTTCAACGACGACCGCGTTCACGATCAAGCCGGGGATGACGGTCCGGTTCGGATCGGCGCGAATGACCGACTCGCCGACCAGTTCTTCGCACACGACGATGACCCGGTCGGCCGCGAATGCGGCCTCCTTCTGGCAGCCGAGCAAGCCCCAGATCTGCGCGTCGCCGCCCTCGTTTGCGCGCTGTGCATGGATGATCGCGACATCCGGGTTGAGCGGCGGCACGGCATAGACCGTCTCGCCGTCGTAGGGCGATTCGATCGGCACGATCCTGGGATTGGCTTTCGGGAGGTCGGATTCGTAGTAGCTGCGAATGGGCATGAAGGGAAGGTTCGATGCGCCGGCCATGTACCGCGAGACCATCCCGAAGTGGCTGTACTCCTCAATCTCGAGCGGTGCCGGGTCGTCGTGTTCGATACGCCGCCGGATCGCGTGGAGCGACCCGACGCCGGGGTTCCCGAGCCAAGAGAAAACCAACTTAGTCGCCACGCCGGCGGCGACCATCTGATCGTAGATGACGTCGGGTGTGAGACGGCAAAGGGTGAGGTTCCTTTTGGTCTGGCGAATGATCTCGTGGCCGGCGGCGAAACAGATCAGGTGCGTGAAGCCCTCGATCGCGACCGAATCACCGTCGCGAACGAGTTCCGCGACGGCATCGCGCATCGTCGTTAGCTTGTTCTCCACTAGGAGGAGGCGACCTCCGCGCACACCTCGGAGAAGACGGCGATCGCGGTCTCGGCCTGGTCTTCGCGGAACACGAGTGGGGGCGACATGCGCACCACATTGTCACCGGCACCGAGAACCAGCAATCCCCTCTTGAACGCCGCTTTCTCGACGCGATCCGAGGTCTCGTGGTCGGGAAACTCGATTCCGATCATGAGTCCCAGCCCGCGAACATCGCGAATCAAGGCCTGCTCTTCTCGGAGCGTATTGAGCCCGTCCATCATGAGCGCCCCTATTCGAGCCGCGTTCTCGACGAGGCCGTTCTCGATCAGTTCGATCGATGCCATCGCCGCGGCACATGGGACGGGGCTCCCGCCGTAAGTCGAGCCGTGAGCGCCCGTCTCCCAAGTCATCAGATCCTCGCGGGCAACCATCGCGCCGAGCGGGAGCCCGCTCGCGAGGCCCTTGCCGGTTAGCAGCACATCCGGCTCCACTCCGAAATGCTCCACGGCCCACATCTTTCCGGTGCGGCCCATTCCCGACTGCACCTCGTCGGCGATGAGAAGTATGCCGTGGCGAGTGCAAAGCTCACGGAGCGCTGCCAGCCACCCGTCGGGCGGGACGATGTAGCCGCCCTCCCCGAGGACCGGCTCGACCACGACCGCCGCGACTTCGTCCGGCGCGACCACCCGCTTGAACAGCACCTCCTCGATGAAGCCCTCTGTGTCTCCGTACGGCGCGTGATAGACGCCGGGGAGCAGCGGCCCGAAGCGTTCCCGGTAAAGAGTCTTCGAGGCGGTTAGCGACACGCTCCCGTAGGAGCGCCCGTGGAACGAGCCGTAGAAGGCGATCAGGTTCTGGCGCCCCGTCGTGTAGCGCGCCAGCTTGATGGCCGCCTCCACGGCTTCGGTCCCCGAGTTCGTCAGAAAACTCCTGACCGGACCCGACATAGGGGCTATGGCGTCGAGCTTCTCGCAGACCTCCGAGTAGATCGGAAGGAAGAAATCGCTGGCCGAGTAGTGCAGCAGCTCGGCGGCCTGGCGCGTGACGGCCTCGACTACCGCGGGATGCGCATGTCCGGTCGAGGTCACCGCGATGCCGGCGTTCAAATCGAGGAAAAGGTTGCCGTCCACGTCCTCGAGCACGGAGCCGGAACCTCGCTTCGGCACGAACGGATAGGCGCGAGGAAGCGAAGGGGAGGTCACCTTTCGATCCCGCTCGATCCTCGCCTGAGCTTCAGGACCCGGAGGCTCAACGACTATCTTCGGCGCCGGCGCGTTTGCCAGATCGGTGAGGGCGACCTCCGGTGCACTCACTCCTCGATCACCGTCCGGGACTGCTCCCTCATGTACTGCAGCACGTAATACGGACCGCCGCTCGACTTGCCGCTCGTCCCGGAACCCTTCCACCCCCCGAACGGCTGCGCGCCGGGCCACGCCCCGGTAGTAGATCCGGCGCGGCGGTTTACATAGACGACCCCGGCCTCGATCTCGGAGAGGAATCGGTCGATCTCCTTCTTGTCCTCGCTGTAGAGGCCCGCGGTGAGTCCGTATTCGGTGTCGTTGGCAAGCTGCAAGGCCTCGTCCAGCGAGTCCACCTCACCTACTGCGACGAACGGGACGAACAGCTCTTTCTTCCAGATCCAGGAGTCCCGGGGAACGTGCGCCACCGTGGGCTTCACGAAATTGCCGCGCGCCAGGTCGCCTTCCTTCACTACTTCGCCGCCGGTGAGGATCTCGCCCTTGGATTCAGCCTCGTCCGTCGCCTCCTCGTACGTCTTGACCGCGGAGTCGTTGATTACCGGTCCGAGGTAAACGTCCTTGTCCAGGGGGTTGCCTACTACGATTTTCTCGGTCTTCTCCTTGAGCATCTTGGCGAAGTCATCGTAGACCTCACGCTCTACATACACGCGCGAGTTCGCGGAGCACTTCTGTCCCTGAAGCCCGAACGCGGAGCGCATCACCCCGTCCGTCGCTTTGTCGAGGTCGGCGCTCTTCGTAACGATCGTCGGGTTCTTGCCGCCCATCTCGCAGATAACGGGTTTCGGGTATTGCTTCGCGAAGTTCTTGTAGATCGACATTCCGACCGCGTAAGAGCCGGTGAAAGTGAGCCCGCCCACGTCCGGGTTGTCGACGATCTCGTCGCCTACCTCCCCACCGGACCCGGTCAAATAGTGAAACGCGCCGGCCGGCACACCGGCGTCCCGGTAGATCTCGAAGAGCTTGAGGCCGGTGAAGGCCCCGGCCGAAGACGGCTTGAACACCACGGTGTTGCCCGCGACGAGCGCGGCTCCGGAGGGCCCGGCCGCCAGCGCCATCGGGAAGTTGAACGGGCTGATGATTCCCCACACCCCGTATGGCCGCATTACGTCCACGTACTGGCCGGGTGCACCGAGGGGCTGCATCGGAACCGTAAACCCCTCGTGTTTCTCCATCTCGTGGCAGTTCCATCGAATGAGATCGGCCGACTCCTCTATGTCCCCGAGAGCTTCGAGCCGGTTCTTCCCCACCTCCATCGCCATCAACGCCGAAAGCTCGTTGCGGCGTTCAGTGATCAAGTCGGCGGCCTTGGAGAGTATGCGAACACGCTCTTGCCAGGGGGTCTCCGACCAAATCGGGAAGAAATCCTTCGCGTTCGCGATCGCGTCCTTGACGTCCTGCCGTGTTGCCTGCGCGAACTCACCGATCACTAGGTCCTTGTCGATTGGCGAACGCTCTTCGAAGATTCCGCTGCCTTCGCGGGGTTCGCCGTTCACGTAAAAGGGATGTTTCCTGCCCAGCCACGACTTCGCGGTCTCGATTCCCCGGTCGTAGGCCTCGTGCATCTCCTCGTCGTCGGCCGACATCGTTGCGTAAGTGACGCGGAAACCTTGCTCTGCCATTCAGATCGCCTCCCGATCGACGATACTTCGGTCAATATCGTAGTTCACCGGCGATTCTTCCCCAAATCGGCTACATGGCACCCGTTTCTTCGGCACGGTGGATGCGGGGTTTCCCGTCCCGACAGGGGTATCATCGCGCTCCCTAGTGAGGCTTGTCACCTATGACCGGAGGGGGCACCGGCGACTGGGGGCATTCGTCGGCGCAAAGGTCGTGGACTTGCCCGGATTGGCGGGGCATCCGGCCTTCCCCTCCACAATGGAGGCCCTGGTGTCGAGCAAACGCGGCACTGTGCTCTACGCTGCGCGCGCCGCGCTCGACAGGACTTCGGAAATTCCCGACTGGATCGTACCTCGCCCGAAACTTCTGGTCCCGATACTTCCGCCGTCAATGCAGGAGGAGGATTACCGCTCTCTGGTTGGTCCAGACGAGCTGGTTCCACCCCCGCCTTCGTCGAACGGCGACACTACTTTCGAGGTCGAGCTCGCAGCGATCGTCGGCAATGCCGGCAGGAAGCTAACGATCGCGGAAGCCAAAAAGGCGATCTTCGGATACACGTTGATGATCCACTGGTCGAACGGTGACGACTTCTCCGCGGCGCTGGGCCCATGCATCCTGACGCCGGACGAGTTCGAGGCGCGTCACGCCGAGGTGAAGGTCAAGGTGAACGGGCGTCTATGGGCGAAGGGAACACTCGCGGAGCAGAAGGTGAACTTGCCGAAGATGATCATGCAGGCCTCGAAGATGGCGGAACTCGTCCCCGGCGACGTCTACAGCTCGGGAACCCTCGGGCGGATCGGTCAGAGGATCAAGGGGCCGAAACCCGGCTCGGAGATCGAGGTCTACGAGAAGGAGATCGGAACGCTCAAGGCGCGCCTCGGCAAACGGGCCCGGCGCCGCATCGCCTCGTAACCCTGAGAGGATGGCCCATCGATGTCTCTGTTCGAGCCCATCTTCGATGCCCTAGAAACCGCAGGCGCGCGATACATCACCGTCGGCGGCGTTGCCGTTGTGCTGCGCGGACACGCCCGGCTGACGACCGACCTCGACCTCGTCGTGGATCTCGAACCGGAACAGGCCGCCACGGCGATCGATGCCCTCACCTCCATCGGCTTCGTCCCTCGACTCCCGATCGACCCTGCAGGATTCGCCGACCCGATGGTTCGCCGTAGCTGGATCGAGGACAAGGGCATGGCGGTGTTCTCACTGTGGGACCCTCACGACCCGACGCGGGCCGTGGATCTGTTCGTCGTGGAACCCATCGCTTTCGAGGAACTGTGGGAACGCTCGGAACTGATCGATCTCGAAACCACCAAAGCGCGCGTAGCCTCGATCCCCGATCTCATCGCATTGAAACGAATTTCTGGTCGTCCACTCGACCTGGACGACATCGAGGCCTTGACGGCTATCATCGAACAGGGAAGGGGCAAGCGATGAGCGACCCCATCGAGAGCAGGGTAGACGGCTGGGAGAAGCACCGCCTCGACCAACTCCGGCGAGAGTCCGAGGCGACTCCTCTGCAGCGGCTCCGCTGGCTGGAGGAAGCGATCGCGTTCGCTTTTCGAGCTGGGGCGCTCCCACGCCGCTCATCCCCGGCCGCCGCGCGGCCGGGCTTTCACTAACCCGTTTCTCTCACCGGAGGATCTCCCGCCATCCACCGCATTCGACGAGGTAAAGACAGCGACCAGTCTGCCCGAGCAAACTCGGTTCGGGTTGGCGGAGTTGAGGTTCGTGGGGGGCCGCTAGGTCACCATCAAGTCTCTCCGGGGACGTTCCGATTTACAGGACTATGGATGCCGATGCCGAGGCTCCTCTAACCGCCTGGGAGGCGACCTGGCGCTACGTCGCCGGTATCCCGGTGATCCTCCTCATCGGTTGGTTCGCGTTCATCCACGACCGGCCTGTTCCCATTCTGTCGGGCCTGGATCTCGCAACACACGAGTTCGGCCACTTCGCGGTCTTCTGGGCACCGCGTCTGGTCGTTCTGGCGATGGGATCCCTCTTCCAGATCGCATTCCCACTGTCGATCGCCGTGTATTTCGCGTTCAAGCGCGAATGGCTCGGCGCCGGCCTCTGCGCCGCCTGGGCGGGAGCGGCTTGCCACGCGGTATCGCTCTACATAGCCGACGCCCCCTATGGCGCGTTGCCTCTCATCGGAACCGAGCACGACTGGTCGGCCATCCTCTACGAGTTCAGCGCCGTTCACCGGGCCGCGTCATTGGCTGCGTTCGTGAAGGATGTGGGCGTGGTCTTCTGGACCGGCGGGCTGGCGTTATGCGCGGCGGGGCCGTATTTCGTTCGACGGAAGCGCGAACACACGACGACAGACGAAGCTCACATGGACGATCGCATGAGGCAATCCGCTTGGGCCGTCGTACCACCCTGGGATAGGCGGCCCAGGACCTAGGTCAGCACTTCTTGCGGTCCTTCGCGCGTTCGGAGGACTTTCGCTTGGCGTCTGTAACTTGCACCGGGGTTTGGGCGGGAGGGACTGCCCCCTATCGGTCTCTCATGATTGCCCGGCTACGACAAGGGAGTTGGACCGAAAAACGGGGGGCCGGACATGAGATTCCATTATCACGCTCCGGTCGCACGCGGCCTGTCAGGAATCCAGGAGCCCCCGATCAATGAGGCCCTAGGAACTGAGTTCGGCATGTTATGCCACAATTGTGCATCGGGGTCCGCAGGATCAGCGCTTCTTCCGGGCCTCCGCGCGTTCCATGGCCTTGCGCTTGTCGCGATCCTTCTTCCTTCGCTCGCGTTTGTGGGCCCAGCGAACCTTGTTTCTGTCTCCGCGTCCCACTACTCGTCCCTCGCTTCCGCGCCCTTGGCAAGTTCGACGCTGCGATCGTTCGCGGCCTGGATCGCGTTTAGGAACGCCGCCCGGATCCCCGCCTGCTCCAGCTCGCGGATCGCTGCAATGGTTGTACCTCCCGGCGAAGTCACCATCTCGCGCAGGATCACAGGGTGTTTCCCGGTGTCGCGAAGCATCTTCGCCGAACCGAGCATCGTCTGGACGATCAGCTCGGTCGCTACGTCACGCGACAGACCCAGCAGGATGCACGCGTCGATCATCGCCTCGGCAAGCAGGAAGAAGTAGGCCGGCCCGGAGCCGCTCGTCGCGGTGATCGCATCGAGGTGCTTCTCGGGCAGCCTGATCACCCGGCCGACATTGGAAAGCAGCTCCTCGGCGTAGGCGAGATGCTCGTCGTCGGCATGCGAACCGGCGCCGATCACGGACATCGCCTCGTCCACCAGGACAGGAACGTTCGACATGACCCGGACGACCGGCGTCCCTTCGGGCAGTTGAGCCTCCACGAAGGACGACCGGATACCGGCCGCGAAGGTGATAACGAACTTGTCAATCGACACGGTGTCCTTGATCTGGCCGAGAAGCTCGTCCATGTCCTGCGGTTTGACCGTGAGCACGAGCGTATCCGCCCATTCGACGGCCTCAGGATTGGAAAGCGTGGCCTCGATCCCGTAGCGGTCGGCTAGCTCGTTGGCCCGCTTGCCCCGCCGGGCGGTCACCATCAGCTCGTTCTCTTTCCTCCCGGCAGAGCGAATCAGGCCCGACACGAGGGCCTCGCCCATCTTCCCGCCGCCCAGGAAGGCGACCTTCCGTCCGATCATCCCTGCTCCTTTCGGGATGGATAGGGTATCGGACCGGCCGCCGGCGGCAAGAAGCTCTCGAACGAACTACCGAGGAGATCTTGCCCGCGTCCTCCAGACGGCGAACGCGGAGGCGGCGGTCAGGACGGCGGCGAGGAGCCACACGGTGACCGTGCGCGAGGTCCCGGGCTCACGAGCGACAGGCCGGGGTCCCCCGTCTTCGGCCGCCGGCGGCGGAGTGTTTTCCCCGGCGACCGTAATAGAACCTCCGACGAGATCCCCGAACCCGGTTCGGCAGCCCTCGTTGCAAACCCATACCGAATAGGTCCCGGGTTCGGTCCGGGGCACCCGGAATGACGCCTGGACGGCATACCGGCCGGCTCCCTTCCTGCGGAACTCGAGCCCGCCGACCTCGATCGCACGCCCCGGGAGGTGGCGGTACCAGAGTTCCTGACTCCCCTTTACGAGATACACGGCGAAAGGTCCGTCCTCGGGGCCCCCGCTGCCCGGCCAGGTGCCGACGCCTGCCCTCCCTTCCACCCGGGCGCCGGGGCGAACCTCCTCGGGATCGAACGCGAGGTCGGATCCTTTCGCCGAGGCCACGCCGGGGACGGCCACGAGCACTCCGATGGCGGCAAGAAAGGAAGCCAGCCGCCTCATCTGGACCTCATACCAATACGACTGCGCGGGGAGCGCAATGGTTCCGCGATTCGGGGCCGGCTATTCCGGCCGCAGCGTGGACTCGGCACAGCTCCCGCCGGGCGAAGCCCGGCTTCGCCGCGCCCTCGCTTCACGCCTAAAAGAAAGACCCGAGGGACCTCCGGCTCGTCGGTAGGCGAACCCACCAACCACCTTCGGCCCCACGGGCCCTAGTGCTCCGAGCAACCTCCTGCAGTTGTCTCGGTTTCCTTATGGTCGACCCTTTCGTTGGGCTTTGGGGCTGACCAAGCTTCCCCACCCGCACACCAAGTTGGCCTTCCCTAGCGTACGAGCCGGTGCGCCCAGTTCGCCTTACGGCTTTCCCAGGGGTCCCCATTCGGTTCCCTGACTCAACCGCTCCGGCTGCTCGGAGCGAAACGCAATCTACTGCCGGTCAAGTCGCCGGTCAAGCCTGCGAAACCGCAGGTCAGACGGCATATGCGCAGGTCAAGCGCACATTGAAAAGAGTGACAAGACGAGCCCCGTTTGACCTGGCGTTTTACGGCTGTTTCACCCAAGGAGGTGGACGGTCGAGGCCCGGACCGCCCTTCCTAACTTGCTCCGCGAGCGAAGTCGCGAACCCGAGCTTCATGTACGGAACGTACGTGTCGTCGACAAGCGTGACGAGGGTTCCGAACAGTAGTTCCAACTCCTCTTCCGTCACCGCGGCGGCCGGGAGTTCGGCCAATAACCCCACATCGCCCTCGGCACTCGCCACGAACTTCCAGACGTGCGATCGCTCGTTTCGACGAAGCAGGGTCTTGTACACCTGCTCGGCGTTCTCCTCGGGGGCGAGCATGAAGAAGCAATCGCATCGAAGCGACCTATCCCCGAGCGCAATGGACACTGCGACGGTCTCCTTCCAGTACGAGGGCACCAAGACGTCCCACGTTCGGCCGGATCTCCCGATGACGGTCAGATCGTCGGAATGGCCCTCGAGGAATCGCTCCAACGCGGAGGTTGCGGAATCAGCCGCCATCGGGTGAACGGGCGCCGTCTCCGAGGACCTCGCGGTAGACGGAGAGAATCTCGGCCGCGGTGACGTCCCATGAAAAACGCAGAGCGTGAACCGTGCCCGCCTCGCCCATGCGGCGAGCACCGGCCCTGTCGCCGAGCAACTTCAGCAATCGGTCCGCATAGTCTCGCGGATCGTGACCCGGGACCAGGAAACCGGTCACGCCGTCCATCACGACATGGCGAAGCCCCCCGGTGGAGGCCGCTACGACCGGTGTCCCCGTCGCTTGGGCTTCCAGGGCCACCAACCCGAACGACTCGGAACGCGATGGAACCAAGACGGCCTCGGCAGCTGCGTAGAAATCGGCGAGACGGTCCTGCGGCTGGGGAGGGAAGAACATGATCCGATCCTCCACCCCGACGGCCGACGCGAGATCCATCAGGTGGGCCACCTCGGCTCCATGTGAAAGGCCGCTCGGTCCGCCGACGATCGCAAGCATCACGTCGCGCGCGCCTTCAGGATCACGGGCAACCGCCTCGGCCAGAGCCCTGACCGCAACATCTGGGCCCTTCAGCGGCTGAAGCCGCCCGACGAACAGGACCAGGCGCACATCCGCGAGGTGAAGCCTCGCTTTCGCCTCGTTACGGTTTCTCGGGAAGAAGAGCGAATGATTGACCCCGGGCGGAACGACTCGTATGCGGTCGGGCGCGGCTCCGTACAGCCCCACCAGGTGCGCCGCCTCGTCGGGAGTGGGCGCGAGGATCCTATCCGCGCGTTCGATCACCCTTTCCTCACCCGATAAACGCATCGTCGGCTCCGGGTGCTCTCCGCGCCCCAGCGAGTAGTTCTTTACCTTGCCCAAGGTATGGAACGATGCGACGAGAGGAACACCCCAGATCTCCTTCGTCGAATTTCCGACCCAGCCCGAGAGCCAGTAGTGACTGTGAACGATGTCGTAACCCACACCCTCGCCGTGAGCGCGTTCCAACACGCCGCCGAGGAACGCCGGCAAGAACCTAGGCAAGTCCGTCTTGGGAACCGGCGCCGCAGGCCCGGCCTGAACCTTGATCATGCGCGTCCCGGGCGCGATCTCTTCGACCTCTGAGGATTTGGTGTCGCGCGCGCGCGTGAAGACATCCACATTCACTCCCTGGCGCGCCAGACGCTCGGCAACCGCTCGGATGTAGACGTTCATTCCCCCGGAATCACCGACTCCGGGCTGTTCCAGCGGTGAGGTGTGAAAGCTAATTATGGCGACGCGGGCCTCGACCATGGGAAGACGATACCGGCTCCCCGGTGAAACGTTGTCAGCCGACGGATTCTTTGGTCTTGGCTTCGAACATCGTCACGAAGGTCTTCGCGATCTCTGGATCGAACTGCGTGCCGGCGTTGTCTTCCACCTCTTGAAGGGCTTTCTCTATGGGAAGGGCCTCGCGGTACGGGCGATCACTCGTCATGGCGTCGAAGGAGTCGACGATCGAAAAGATCCGTGCAGGCAAGGGGATCTCCTCCCCCTTTAGCTCGGATGGGTAGCCCTTGCCGTCGAAACGCTCGTGATGGTGACGGATCACGACCACCGCCTCACCGAGAAAACTGATCGGCTCGACGATCTGGGCACCCAGTACCGGGTGAGTCCTCATCACTTCCCACTCCTCGTCGGTCAGCGGCCCCGGCTTTCCAAGGATCGATTCCGGGACGCCTACTTTTCCGATGTCGTGGAGAAGGAAGCCGAAGGCGATGTCGGGGTCTTCCATGATGGAGGGGTCAACGGCCTTTGCCAGCTGCACTCCGTATCCATGGGTGCGGTCTAGGTGGCTTCTGGTTCCGTGGTCCTTCGCCTCGACGACGAATGCGAGGGTCTTGATCGTGGCCAGGCAGGTCTCGCGAAGCTCATCGAGCGCACTCCGAAGCTCGCCGCTTCGCTCGCGCTCCATTCGATAGAGATCGCCGAGTTCGCGGGCAAACACAACAAGCTGCTCGCGAAGAGCCGGCGTCTCCGTCTCCGTCTCCGAAACCCCCACGGCGTCTGCGGGGACAGCCGCCACCTTTAACCCCCTAATGCTGTTCGGCTGAATAGCGCGGCGACGCGGGCAGTTCACCTCGCAGGGCCGCGCGGCTTCGTTGATCGTGACTCATTTCGAGCGGGCGCGTCTATAGGCACTGGGGCTCAAACTGCGATCGCCCTGTCGAAGACGGGCTGGGAACGTGGGGGACTCCCCTGTGTCCCCCAAAGGGACCACACGATGCGCTCAGCCCTGAGCGGAGCTGAACTGTTCCCTGTAGCGGCGCTTGATCTCGTCCTGAAGCACATCCATGGCCTGAAGGACCCGTGAGCGCGTGTCGGAGACCACTCGCTCCTCCTCGCGGAGCGTCGACGCGGCCTCGTCCAGCTGCGCGTCATCCATGGAGCCGGGATCGGAGATCGCAGCGTCGTTCGCAAGGCGCTCGTATCTCCTTCGGGCGGCCAAGACCTCTTCATCCGGAAGCTCGAAACGGACCGCCTCGCCGCGCGGCGATCCTTGCGAGGAGCCCTCGCTGCTCATGATCTCCGCCAGCCGGTCGACGAGCGGCCGGTCGTCGCCGGACCGGCGCGCCTGAAGCTCGGCCCCGAGGATATCGAGGCGGCCTTGATACAAGCGCCGCAAGTACGAGAGGAACTCTCGTTCGGCCAGGCACTCGTCCCGGCGCCGGCGGACCTCGTCGATCTGCATTCCCTCGAGTCCGTCCAGGTAGTCGGCGCGAAGGATTCGGTCCAGGCGCCGCCTGCCCTTGTTCTGGCCTTCGGACGCAGCCGCGGGATCGCTCATGGCTTCCAGTATGGACCGAACGGAGAGGCGGCGACTAGCAGACCGCCAGCAGGTAGGAGTAGGGATTGACCGCTCCTCCGCCGCCGGGATGGTATTCGAAGTGAAGGTGTGGGGCCCCGCCCGACGCGTTGCCGGTGCTTCCCACGTAACCGATCACGGTTCCGGCCGAGACGCTGCCGGACTGCGCGTATCCCGACATGTGTGCGTAGTAGGTCAAGTCGCCGTTGCCCGCACGGACGTAGGCGGAGATCCCTCCGAGCGAGCTGTTGCTGTGGGAGACCGACCCCGATTGCGCGGCCGCTACCGGTGTGCCCTCGGAGGCCATCAGGTCGATGCCCTGGTGAGTGCGCCCGTCCGAGCGCGGGTCGCCGAATGAGTCTGTGAAGGAACTGCCGCCGGCAACGGGGCAGGCCTGAAGAGGGCCGGCACCGCTTACTACGGTGCTCCCGCCGCCACTGCCGGTCACTACGGCGGCGGCCGCCGCAGCCGCCTGTTGTTCCCGAAGTTGCTCGGCGAGGGACGCGCGGCGCTCCTGTAGCTCCTTGAGCTTCGACTCGATCGTGGCCTGCTGGCGCTCGAGCTCGGCGATCGTGCGCTGCTGCTCCTCGTTTAGCTCCGCCAGGTCGTCACGGCGCCACTGCAGCTCCTCCTCGGCGACCTCGGAGCCCACGATCAGGGTGCTGTCGCTCTCCGCCATGCTGGAGAGGAAAGTCAAACGATCGGAGAAATCGGAGAAGTTCTCGGCGGCCAATAGGACGTTCAGCGTGATCCCCGGCCCGGTCTCGTAGGCGGTGCGCGCGCGCTCGTTCAGCTGTCCTTCAAGATTTCCGATCTTCTCCTGCAACCCATCTATCTGCGTACGTGTCTCGTCGATCTTGTCCTGGATCTCCGCCAGCCGCGCCACGGCGTCCGCGTGAGCGGAGGTGGCGCGTTGAAGCTCGGAATGTGCCGCCCGGATCGCCGCCTCGGCCGCATTCACGTCCGCCTGGGTCACGGCAAGTGCCCGCCCTGCAGAGAACAGCCCGGCAACGAGCATGAGGGCGAGGGAGATTCTGATGGGAAGTTTGGAAACGGTCGTCACCTGCTCCTTCCATTTCGGACGCCGTCCGGGGAAGGTCGCGTACAAGCCCAGCAGGCTACCAAAGGGCCTTCGCGACGGGCAAGGCTCAGGAGCCCTGCTCCTTCATGGCCTCGATCAAGATGTCGGCCACCTCGGGACGGCTGAACTCGACCGGCGGCCGCTCCCCGGCCCGCAACATCTCGCGAACTTTGGTCCCCGACAGGCTGACCCGGGCATCGTCGCCGTGGGGACAAGTCTTCGGCGACGCCATCCCCTCGCATTTCCGGCAATAGAAGGAGTGCTCGAACATGAGTGGCGTTATCCCGAGCTCATCGGGATCGAACTCCTCGAAGATCTTTTGCGCGTCGTAGGTGCCGTAGTGGTCACCGACCCCGGCGTGGTCCCGGCCGACGATGAAATGGGAGCACCCGTAGTTCTTGCGGCAGATCGCGTGCCAGATCGCTTCCTTCGGGCCGGCGTAGCGCATGGCTGCCGGGAACACCGACATCATCGCTCGGTCCTTCGGGTAGTAGTTCTCGAACAGGATCTCGTAGCAGCGCATCCTGACGTTCGCGGGGACGTCGTCGCCCTTCGTGGCCCCTACGAGCGGGTGGAGGAGCAACCCATCCACGATCTCCAGCGCGCACTTTTGGATGTACTCGTGAGCGCGGTGGACGGGGTTTCGCGTCTGGAACCCGACGACTCGCTTCCAGCCACGGTCCTTGAATGCGGTTCTAGTCTCGGCCGGAGTCAGCCTGTAGCCCGGGAAGTCGTCGTGCGGCGGCAGACGCAGCACGCGTATCTCGCCGGCCAGACAGAAATCGCCGGCGTCGTACAAGGCCTTCACGCCGGGGTGCTCGATGTCCGCGGTCTGGAACACGCCCATGGCCTCGGCTTCACGATCTCTTTTGAAGACCTCAGCGACCTCGATGACGGCAAGCGGATCTCCATCGCCCTCTCGAAGCAGAGCAACGGTATCGGCTCGGCCGATCCGTTTCATCCCGTCGTCGTCAAGCGAGAGCGTTACCGGGATGGTCCACGGTACGCCCGACGATAGGTGCATGGACTCGAGTATCGAGTGGTAGTCCTTCTCTCCCTGGAAGCCGGTCAGAGGCGACAACGCGCCAACAGCCAGCATCTCCAGGTCCGATAGTTCGCGGTCGTTGACGGTGATCTTCGGATAGTTGGAGGCCTCCGAAGCCAGCCTTGCCGCTTCGTCTTCGCCGAGCAGCAGATCTACGAGCGTGCCTCCGTGTGGCGCTATCGGGTCGTCGTCGTTCATGGAGCCTTTCGGTCGGGATCCGTCCCAGCATAGCGGCTGCGCCGTCTTGCCCTCAGGCCACCACCCAGAGCGCGTCGCGGACCAAGACGACTTCGAGCGAGTCGTGATCTCCGAGGTACTCGCCGTCGATCTGTACCGGGAACTCGCCGGTGCCGTCGATCTTCACCGCGTCTACGTCGTGCGCATAGTCGGTGTTCGGGTTGGAAGCCAAGTCGCCGCTAACGAACATCTGCCACGCAACCCGAGGAACCGAGAGCGGCGGCAAACGTCTGACGGATAGAACGTCGAGGCCGGCATCCAGTGAAGCTCGCGGATGAACCTTCAACCCGACGTTCTTGAAGTACGCATACGGGTGCAACCGTGCGATCAGCACGGAGACCGCATCGGTCTCTGAAGACTCGCCCACCCTGACCTTGAGATCGGGCCTCTTGCCGACGTACTTTCGTGCGGCTCCGAGCGCAGCGAAGAGGGCGGCGCGGTCGTGGGAGGTCCTGGTCTCAGGAGCGATCTCTTCCACCCTCGCCATCACGCTGGCGTCCAAGCCCGCCCCGCAGTTGATCGCGAAGAACCGGCCGTTTGCGCTGCCGAGATTCACGCGGCGCGCTTTCGACTCGAGTGCGAGATGGATGAAGGTGCCGGTCGCCTCGATCGGAGAAGTCGGGAGCTTCAGCGCCCGCGCGAGCACGTTCGTTGCGCCGCCCGGGATGATCCCCAACGCAACGTCCGTTTGCGCGATCGCGTTCACGACCTCGTTGATCGTGCCGTCGCCGGAGAAGACGACGATCGCGTCGGCGCCCGATTCCGTAGCGTCCTTGGCCGCCTCGAGCGCATGCCCTCTAGCGCGGGTCTCGACCATCTCGAGCTCGAAGTCGGCCGAGAGAGCCCTGCGGATCACGTCGACGCTCGAATCGGTGACTCCCCGCGCCCACGGGTTCACTACGAGGAGAAGGCGCTCGGGACGCCGGGCTCCCGTCATCCGCCGGACACCGGGGGCAGCAACGCAACTTGCTCCTTACCCTCGAGACTCAAGTCAAGCGGCGCGACTTCGCCGTCTACCACGACCTGGGAAGAGCGAATCACCTGAGTAAAACGCTCGCCGTAGCGATCGCAAAGGATCTGCACGACCTGCTCGACACTCGAGCCGTCGGCCTCGACCTCGGACGAGCCGGCCAGTTCACGAAGGATGGCAAAGAGTCTGACGCGCACGAACCAAGGGTACTCAAGGTGCTGGCCTGCTACGCTCGAAAATGAGCCATTGGCGATCCTGATCCTGCTTACCGACGACGAAGCTGCGCTTCCTGCGATCGAATCCGCGGGTATCGACGTGAAGGTGGAAGCGTTGTCGTTTCCTGCCGCCCGAATCCGGGAGATCGCTCCATTCGCTGTTGCGGTCGATGCCTCACGCGACCCCGGGCAAGCATTCGAGGCCTTATCCGCACTGCGCTCAGAGGCTGGGGGGATTCCGACCATCGTCGTGGCCGCCGAGTCGGCAATCGACGAGCATCCCTGGCACGAGGTTGCCGACGACCTCCTCGATCCAAATGCGCCGAGCGCTGAGGCCGCATTGCGTCTCGCCATGCTCAGGAGGCGTGCCGGAGGCGCCGAGGAGGCGGAGCTCCGTCTGGGTCCTTTGACGATGAACTCGCAGACTTACCGCGTCGCAGTCGACGGCCGCCCGCTTGACCTCACCTACAAGGAGTTCGAGCTGATCAGGTTCCTGTCGACGCGCCCGGGCGTGGTGTTTTCGCGCGAGGCGTTGCTCCGCGAGGTGTGGGGATACGACTTCTACGGCGGGACCCGTACGGTGGACGTCCACGTCAGGCGCCTTAGGGCGAAGCTCGGCCCCGCGCACGAGCACCTGATAGAGACGGTGCGCGGAGTCGGGTATCGCGCGGCAGACATCTTCGTATGACGCGCGCTTCTCGCGCCCCCAAGGCGCGGGTGGCCGCCGGGTTCTTCGTACTCTTCCTCCTCGTGCTCCTGACCATTCCTGGGGCCGAGTACGACGCCGGCAACAGGGGTGCTCCCGGCCTAAGTGCCTACACCGGCCTGGGCATCTGGGTGGACATCTTCGACGAGCGGTCGTTTCGGAACCCCGAACGCGCGGTGCGAGAGATGAACGAGGACGGCGTGCACACGCTTTACCTGCAGACCGGCAACTACTCGCGCGATGCCGACGTCTATAACGTTCAGGCTGCCGGAGAGTTCATCGACGCCGCACACGACCGCGGCATCGAAGTGGTGGCCTGGTACCTGCCCGGGTTCAGGAACCTCGACGAGGACCTACGCCGGGTCATGTCGGCGGTGAGGTTTCGATCTCCAGGGGGTCACGGATTCGATGCATTCGGCCTGGACATCGAGGGAACGCTCGTGAATCCCGTGTCCCTGAGAAACGAAAGGCTGTTGCGCCTCTCGAAACGAATCAGGAACGCGGTCGGCGGTTCTTACCCTCTCGGCGCGATCATTCCATCCCCGGAGGGACTCGAGCGAAGCACCTACTGGCCGGAGTTCCCTTACGCCGAACTGGCACGAATCTATGACGTGATGGTTGTGATGGGCTACTACACGTATCACGGGAACGGACCACAATTGGTTCGGGCCGATGTTGCCGAAAACATCGAGATCCTGCGCGAGAAGATCGCCGGCTCTTCTACACCCGTCCACTTGATCGGCGGTCTGGCCGGAAAGTCTTCGGCGGCCGAGACAAGGGCCTTCGCCGAGGCCGCCCGCGCCCAGGATCTGCTCGGCGCCAGCTTTTACGACTTCTCGACGACGGACGCGGAGGACTGGGCCGCCCTGCGAGAGCTAACAGGAAATTAACCCGGGCGAAACCTGGTTCTGCCTGTTCCCCGGCTACCCTTTGTCCGGCGAACGGCGATAGCCTTTGCCGGAATTCACGGGGAAGGAGCGGGAATGGCCACAGCCAAGGATGTGCTCGCGATGGCGAAGGACGCAAGAGCCGAGATCGTCGATCTTCGCTTCTGCGACTTGCCGGGACTCATGCAGCATTTCTCCGTACCGATAAGCGAACTAACCGAAGACTCTTTCGAAAACGGTTTCGGTTTCGACGGCTCATCCATCCGCGGGTTCCAGGAGATCCAGGAATCCGACATGCTCCTTCTGCCCGATCCCGACAGCGCGTTCGTCGATCCGTTCCTTCAGCACTCGACGATCGTCATCAACTGCTTCGTCAAGGATCCGGTCACCGGCGAGATGTATTCGCGCGACCCTCGCTACATCGCACAGAAAGCCGAGCTTTACCTGAAGCAGACGGGAATCGCGGAGACCTCATATTGGGGCCCGGAATGCGAGTTCTTCATCTTCGACTCGATCCGCTTCGACCAGAACCAACACGAGGGCTACTACTTCATAGACGCCATCGAGGGCATTTGGAACTCGGGATCGGAAGAGGGAGGCAAGAACCTCGGCTACAAACCGAGGTACAAGGAAGGCTACTTCCCCTTGCCGCCGATGGATCACTATCAGGACCTGCGCAGCGAGATGATCCTGAACCTGCAACGCGTAGGGATCGACATCGAGGTTCACCACCACGAGGTGGGAACGGCTGGACAGGCCGAGATCGACATGCGTTACGACACGCTCCTCACGACGGCCGACAACGTGCTCAAGTACAAGTACACGGTCAAGCAGACGGCTAAAGCAGCCGGCAAAACCGTGACCTTCATGCCGAAGCCGATCTTCATGGACAACGGCTCGGGGATGCATACACATCAGAGCCTTTGGAAGGGCGGAGACAACCTGTTCTTCGACGAGGTCGGGTACGCGGGAATCTCCGACACCGCGCGCTGGTACATCGGCGGATTGCTGCAACACGCGCCATCCGTTCTCGCGTTCTCCAACCCGACGACGAACTCCTACCGGCGTCTGGTTCCCGGCTACGAAGCGCCGATCAACCTCGTCTACTCGCAGAGAAACCGCTCCGCCTGCGTGCGGATCCCCCTGTACTACAAGACGCCGGCAGCCAAACGCATCGAGTTCCGCACCCCGGATCCCTCGTGCAATCCGTACCTCGCGTTCGCGGCGATGCTCATGGCGGGGCTCGACGGCGTGAAGAACAAGACCGAGCCGCCCGACCCGGTGGACAAGGACATCTACGACCTGCCGCCGGCGGAGAAGTCGCAGATCACCTCGGTGCCCGGTTCGCTAGAAGAGGTACTCGACGCACTAGAGGCAGATCACCAATGGCTGCTCGAGGGCGGGGTCTTCACCCAGGACGTGATCGACACCTGGATCGAGTACAAACGCGATCACGAACTCGATCAAGTAAGGCTGCGGCCGCACCCGTACGAGTTCTACCTGTACTACGACATCTAAGGACCGTGATTACGCCGCGCCCGCGTCGGCGAACACCCGCTGCATGGCCTGTCTCGCGCGGCGTGTGATCCGAAGGTAGTCGTCGATGAAGGACTGGCGCGGATATTCCTCGTAGCCGAGGCGGCGAGCGAGTGACCTCTGCTCGGGAACCTGCGGCGGAATCGCTTCCGAGTGAACGCGGCGATCGACCTCGAGCGCGTTCTTTACGTCGTTCAGGAAAACGAAAGCGTCACCGAGAGCTTTCGCGGCGCTCTCCTCCAGCAGGCCGGCTTCCGCCAGGGCCTCGATCGCCTCGAAGGTGGACTTGCGGCGAACCCCCTCGTGTTCGTGCCCATGCCGGATGAGCGACAACTCGACGGCGAACTGCACGTCGGCGAGCGATCCGTAGCCCAGCTTGAAGTGGAACTTGCCGGCCTCGGGTGGGCGAACGCGTTCCTTCTCGATCCTCTCGCGCATGCTCAGCATCTCGGCGACGCGATCGACGGTTAGCTGTCCTCCGTAAGCGAAATCCGCGGCATTCATCTCGAACCGCCGCCCAAGATCTTCGTCGCCGGCAAGGAACCTGGCGCGAAGCAGCGACTGGAACTCCCAGTTCTCCGAATACTTCTCCCAGTATTCGAAATACGCGGTCAAGGACCGGGCGAGCGGGCCGGAGCGGCCCTCCGGACGAAGGTCTGCATCCGGCTCCCATCCCGCCTCGCGAACTCCGGCCAGCACCGCTTCCCCTATCTCGACCGCCCGCGTGAAGTCCTCCGGCCCGTCGCCCTCGTAGACGAACACGACGTCGAGGTCCGAAGCGAAGTTCAGCTCCTCTGCCCCGAGCTTCCCCATTCCGATCACCGCGAACGGCAGATCCGGACCTGCGGCCCCGAGCGCGGAGACGATTACGCCTTGCGCGATCCTTGCGAGTTCCCTTCCCGTTTCGCGGGTTCCGAACTCGCGCGCCGCGTACCGCGCCGCGACCGACGCGAGCGCCGCCGGGGGGTCGGCCGGGATCTCTGCCCCGGCCAGGCCGAGCGCACGCTCGGGCTTCGCGATCAGCAGGTCGGCGGCGAAGGAACTCGTCGCAGCAACGTGAGCCAGCCTCCTGGCCATCGCCGGATCGTTTGCCATCGCGTCCGCGACGTCAGGGTGCGCGGCCCCGAGGATCCGATCGAGTCTGACCAACGCCTCGTCCGGCTTCGAAGCCAGCGCGAGCGGCGCTACGACAACGGGGAAGAGATGGGCGAGCACCTTCCCCATTCGCGTGGCGGGATCAACCAGCGACTCGAGGAGCTCGTACGCGCCGGCCGGCTCAGCGAACCCCAAGCCCGCAAGCAGCTCCTCGGTCGCCTCACGTTCTACGCCGGGGCGCGGGGCCCGGGCGCCGGCGAAGGCTTCCAACAGCGGCCGGTAGAAGAGTCGCTCGTGAACCTCTCGCGCAAGTTCCGTTTGGCGGTCGTATTCAGCCTGCAACTCGTCGGGACCCGCGAGTCCGAGCGATCGGGCAATGCGAAGACGGGCCTCGGGCTCGGCCGGAAGCTCGTGAGTCTGCAGGTCCCGCACGATCTGAAGGCGGTGCTCGAGGCGACGGAGGAATCGGTACGCGCCGGCGAGCACTTCCGCGTCGGACTCGGCGACGTAGCCTTCGTCGGCAAGGGCGGCCAGCGCTCGAAGCGTGTTCGGCTCGCGAAGCCGTTCGTCCCGTCGCCCGTGAACGATCTGAAGCAATTGGACGGCGAATTCGACGTCTCGGATCCCCCCGCGCCCTCGCTTGACCTCGATTGCTTCCTTGCCGCGGGCACGGACGTACTCCTCCAGCCGGACTTTCACTTGTCTCACTTCGTCGATCGCTTGCGAGGAGAGGTCCTCCGGGTAAACGAAAGGCGCAACCGCCTCGAGGAACTCGATCCCGAGAGCGACATCGCCTGCAACCGGCCGCGCCTTTATCAGCGACTGCCGCTCCCATGTCGCCGCCTCGTTCGCGTAGTAGGCGATCGACGACTCGAGCGAGCGCGAGAGGGCGCCCCCGCGGCCACCGGGCCGAAGCGTCGCATCGACGCGAAGGGCCAGGCCCTCCTCGGTTGGCTCGGACAGCAGGCGGATCAGGCTCGCCGCCGCGCGTTGGGCTTTCTCCTGCAGGTCCGAGCTTCGGTGCAGGAAGATCACGTCGACGTCCGATGCGTAGTTGAGCTCCGCACCGCCGAGCTTGCCCAGACCGAGGATGGCGAACCCCTTGCCGTCCCAAGCCTCTCGGCATGTCGTTTCGAGACAGACCTCCGCCGTGTTCGTGATCTCCTCGACGATTGCCTCGAGCGGCGCGCCCATGAGGTCGCGAGCACCGACGCGCATCATGGCGCGCCGCCTGAATACGCGAAGGCCGGCAAGGGAGCCGCGCGACTTTACGTCCGCCCGGAGTTCTGCGGCAAGCTCGTCCCACGACCTGGGATGAAGATCCGCCAGCGACGCCGTTTCCTCGGGATGCGCCACGAGAAAGTCCGTGACCGACCGCGAGAAACCCAATAGGAGCGTCGCCGGCGCCAGGACCTCGGAGCGCGAAAGCGCGTCGCGCGCCTGAGGGTTTTCGGCTACTCGCGACAGCGCCAGTTCGGCAAGCTCCGGATCCGGGGATTGAGCCAGCGCATCGCCGTCCAAGGAGGTCAGGCCGCCGACGCGGGAGCCACGCCGAAGCGGGCCATTGTTTCGGCAATCGGGCCGGGATCGTCGGCGAGCAAGGACCCATCGGCGACGAACGCCTGCGGCTGGGTTCGCTCGACGAGATGGGCGAAACGCTTTTCGCTTGTCGTAACGCAGTCGACAACGACCGAGTAATGGAAGAGCCGAGCCTCGAACCACGCCGAGTCGTCTTCCGGATCACAGACGATCTCCGCCCCCAGATCGAGCAAATGATCCGCGAGTTCTGCTCCGGGAGCGGCCGGCGACAGGATCGTGACTCGCGAGCGCGGCCATTCGGTGAGCATGGTCTCTACCAGCCTTCCCTCAGGCGCATCCAGCGAAGGAATCCGGTCGACGATGACGAGGAACCTGTCCAAAGCTTCGGCGTCGCGCGCGGCTACGACCACGTCCGGGCGCCCCTCCCACCCGACGAGCGAGGGGCGAAGCGCCAGCTCTCGCCTCCATCTCTCCCTGAGCACCCGCGTGTTCCTTTCGACCAGCCGCTCTACGACCTCGGGCGCGCTCGATGCGCCGCCGGCGTGAAGCACCCGGGATCTCGGTTCGTACCGTGCAACCAGACCTTGCTCGGCCAGACGAAACCCGAAATCGACGTCCTCGCAGTAGCCGATCTCATAGACGGGGTCGAAACCGCCGAGGGACTCGAACACCGGCCTCCGGACCAGAAGACAGGCCGCCGAGCCGTAGTCGACATCCCTTGGGAATCGGTAGGCGAAGTCCAGGGGATCGCCGCCTGCGCCGAGAGCCACCGTCCTCCCGTCGGAACCGACCAGTGCACCGGCGTCTTGAATTGTCCCGTCCAGGTTCAGCAGACACGGCACGGCGGCACCGGCCGCCTCATCCTCCAGGGCGGCGATCAGTGGGTCTAGCCATCCGTTCGTAACGAGTACGTCGCTGTTGAGGAAGCACAAGAACTCCCCCTTGGCCGCCGACGCTCCCTGGTTGCACGCGGGGCCGAAACCGGCGTTGGTTTCGTTCCTGATGATCTTCGCCCCCGTCACTTCGCGCTCGAGCCTCTCCCCGGTTCCGTCCGGATGGGCGTTGTCCACGACGATCGCCTCGAACACGGGAGGCGTCTCGCGGACCAGCGCTTCCAGCGCACTCGATACCCAATCCCAATGTCCGAACGTGACCATCACGACGGAGACGCGTTGAAGCCCCACCTTCGGAATCTCGATCACGAGCGTCCCCAGCGTTTCCGAAACCATTCGTACACGCTTCGAAGGCGCGCCGTGTAGCGGAAAGTCTTCGTTGCAAGCAGCCGGTCTACCTCTGCCTGCTTCGCCTCGAGCTGCGCGCGGAGGTCGCGCGCCTCTTCCCGCGAGCGATCCGTCTCGCGGCGCGCGTCAGTCGCTTCGCCCTTGGCCTCATGCACTCGATCGGCGAAGGCGCTGCGAACCTCGATCGCACGCCGCCGAAGCGCTGCATAAGCCGAGCGCAGCGAATCGTCCGCCTGGGCAATCTCGGGCAGCACCTGGTCCGCCCCGATCATGTAATCCTCGACGGCGCGCCCGAACGCCGCCCGGACCTTGGCGCCGGCGTCGCTCGGTCGCGGCTTCGCCAGCGCCCCTTCAACCCTCTCGACGAACGACCCCCAGTCGTACTGCTCGCGACCGGTCCGGATGGCGCGCTCCTGGAGCTCGGCGAGCCGATCCGGGTCGGCGAGCAGCTTCTCGACCGCGGCGGGCATCTCCTCTATGGAGGAGACGACGACCGCGCCCTCTTCCTCGGTGAGGCCGCGGGCGAACGGATTGGGCAACGCCACCGGCACGGTCCCCATCGCCCGCGCCTCGCCTGCGATCCGGGAGTGCCCTTCGATACGCGACGGCCAAGGCAAAACGCGGGCGGAGCCGATCAGCCTGAGAATCTGGTCGTGTCCGGACTCGGGGATACGAACGAGGGAGACGCCCGCGAGTCGCTTGGCAACGTCCTCCGCTAAGGACGCCCAACGGTTGGATTCGATCAATGCGATGTCGTGGGTCTTGTCGACGAGGTCGGGGAACGACTCGGGATTGCCGACTCCAATGTCCACGCACTCGATCCCCGCCGACCTAGCATCCTCAGCAACGGCGGGAGTATTCGTCCAGAGCTCGAACCCAAGCGCGGCAGCCGCACGGTATTTGCCGGGAGGGGCGACGTTCTCAACCGGAACCGTCAGCGGATCGGGAAGCGACCAGCCGTCCTCGAATCCCCATCCCATGAGGCCGGGCGGGCCGAGCATGAGAAGAACGGCACGGGCGGGCGACATCGCGACTCGCGCATAGGCAAGCGGGTCGGTCCATCCCTCCGGAACGACGACTAAGTCGTCGCCATCGGGACGACGCGGACCCACACCGGTGTGGGGTCGCGCGCCCGTGACGCCGGACATCTCATCCAGGTCGGAGGCGACCAGGGCGCCACGCAGTTCCACTTCGTAACCTAGAGAGGCCGCTGCTGTGGCCAGCGAGTAGAGGGTGCGCTCGCCCCCACCGATCCAGGGCCGATCGACGAACCTGGACTCGGGCAGAAGCCACGGATCGATGTCGCCGCCGAGCGCGCAGACGACGATTCGCTCGTTCATCGCCCGCATCGTATCCGAGCGCACGCCGGACTCAGAGTTAACTCTGACGTAACCGCGCCCCCCGCCGCGGCGGCTAACCTCGAAACCATGGTCACCACCGATGAGGCCCAGTTCGTCCTGCGAACCGTCGAGGAGAGAGGCATTCGATACGTTCGCCTTTGGTTCACCGACGTGCTCGGTTTCCTGAAGGCGTTCACAATCACTTCCCAGGAGCTCGAGGGAGCCTTCGCCGAAGGAATGGGGTTCGACGGTTCCTCGATCGAGGGATTCAGCAGGATCCAGGAATCGGACATGGTCGCCGTGCCGGATCCGGCGACCTTCCAGATCATCCCCTGGCGGGGCGAGGCCGAAGTCGCGCGCATGTTCTGCGACATTTCGAACCCGGACGGGACCCCCTTCGACGGGGATCCTCGCTTCGTTCTGAAGCGACAACTCAAGCGCGCCGCCGACCTCGGCTTCACCTTTTACGTCGGTCCGGAACTCGAGTACTTCTACTTCAAGAACGACGAGGTGCCGGAATTCCTGGACAAGGGGGGCTATTTCGACGAGACGCCGCTCGACGTAGCCACTGATTTCCGAAAGCGAACAGTCGGTTACTTGGAGTCAATGGGGATTCCGGTCGAATACGTGCACCACGAGGTGGCGCCATCCCAACACGAGATCGACCTGAGGTACACAGACGCCCTGACGATGGCCGACAACGTCATGACCTACCGCTTGACCGTGAAGGAGGTCGCGCAGGAGTTCGGGATCTATGCGACGTTCATGCCCAAGCCCGTCATGGGCGTGAACGGCAGCGGCATGCATACGCACCAATCGCTATTCAGCGGAGATCGGAACTCGTTCTTCGACTCGGGCGACGAGCATCACCTATCCGAGACGGCAAAGCACTACATCGCCGGACTCCTTCGGCACGCGCCGGAGATAACCCTCGTGACGAACCAGTGGGTGAACTCCTACAAGCGCCTGGTCCCGGGGTACGAAGCGCCGGTCTACGTGTGCTGGGCGCGCCGAAACCGAAGCGCTCTGGTCCGCGTACCGATGTACAAGCCGGGCAAGGAGGACGCTACGCGCATCGAGTACCGCTCGCCCGACCCGGCGTGCAACCCCTACCTGGCATTCGCGGCGATGCTTTCCGCGGGGCTCGCGGGGATCGAAGGCGAGTACGAACTTCCGGCCGAGGCTTCCAACAACATCTTCGAGATGACGGAGGAAGAGAGACGGGTGGGCGGGATCATCTCGTTGCCGGAGGACTTGTACGAGGCGATCCAGCTCGCCGACGACTCGAAGGTCCTCCGGGACGCGCTCGGAGAGCACGTACACGAGTACCTGATCCGGAACAAGCGCGAGGAATGGGACGGGTACAAGGCCTACGTGACGCCCTACGAGCTGGAGCGCTACTTGCCCGTCCTCTAGCGGACGCCGTTAGGCTATCGGCATGGTTCGCGTCGCGCTGGGCCAAGTGAACATCACGGTCGGCGACCTCGACGGGAACGTCGAGAAGATGGCCGAATGGGCCGGCAGGGCGACCGAAGAGGGCGCCGACGTCATCTGCTTTCCCGAACTCGCGGTGACGGGCTACCCCCCCGAAGACCTCGTGCTTCGGCCGGACTTCGTCGACTACAACCTCGAGGCGCTTGACGCTCTCGCGCAGGCGACATCCAGGGGATGCGCCGTAGTCACCGGGTTCGTGGATCGATCGGAAGCCGGGCTACACAACGCCGCAGCGATCCTTCACGGCGGCGGCATCGTGAAGCGCTATCACAAGGTGCAGCTGCCGAACTTCGGCGTATTCGACGAACGACGCTACTTCGTTCCCGGCGAAACGGCGTGCCCGGTGCGCGTCGCGTCGGCGCCGTTCGGCCTGTCGGTTTGCGAGGACGCGTGGCACGACGGCATGCCTTTCGACGAGTACGCCCGCGTCGGTGCAGGCGTGATCGTAAACATCAACGGTTCTCCGTACCACCGGCGAAAGACGGCCGAGAGACTGGAGATCGGCCGCGCCCGAGCAACCCAAACGCGCGCGTGGATCGTCTACGTAAACGCCGTCGGAGGACAGGACGAGCTGGTTTTCGACGGCGGAAGCATGGTGATCTCTCCCGAAGGCGAGCGGGCGTGGCACGCGGCCATGTTCGACGAGGACCTGCTGGTTGTGGACCTGGACGTAGGTCCGGCAGGTGACGGCTTTCCTGGATCCGGCACGCCGGCCATCAAGAAGCGTGGCGTCGCCGACCCGACCCGCAAGCCTTGGCCGAAAGGACCGGCAGAGGTTTACGGAGCGCTCGTGATCGGACTACGCGACTACGTGGAGAAGAACGGCTTCGCGGACGTTGTTATGGGGCTCTCCGGGGGGATCGACTCCGCGCTTACGGCAACCCTCGCTGTCGACGCAGTAGGACCTGAATCCGTCCGCGTCCTCTCGATGCCGTCGCCCTACTCGTCCACGGGAAGCGTCGAGGATGCCGAGGAGGTCGCCTCGCGCCTCGGAGTTCATCTTGACCGGGTTCCGATCGACGACCTGTTCAAGTCGTATCTCTCCACGCTGGCGGAGATCTTCGCCGGAACGCCCGAGGGCCCGGCGGAGGAGAACCTTCAGGCGCGGGTCCGAGGGAACATTCTGATGGCGATCTCGAACAAATTCGGCTCGCTCGTCTTGGCCACCGGAAACAAGAGCGAGATGGCCGTCGGCTACACAACACTGTATGGCGACCTTGCCGGCGGATTCGCTCCCATCAAGGACGTGCCTAAGACCATGGTTTACGAATTGGCGCGCTGGCGAAACGAACAGTCGGATCAGGCGCCGATCCCGGATGGAGTGCTGGAGAAACCGCCGTCGGCGGAACTCAGACCGGACCAGAAGGACACGGACACACTTCCGCCCTACGAGGAACTGGATCCGATCATCGAAGCCTACGTCGAGGAGAATCGATCCCCCGACGAGATCATCTTCGGCGGGGCCGATCCCGACCTGGTCGAAAGAGTCGTCGCGATGATCGACCACGCCGAGTACAAGCGCCGCCAATCGCCCCCGGGAGTCAAGACCACACCGAAGGCTTTCGGCCGTGACCGGCGTTTCCCGATCACCAATCGGTTCCGCGCGGGCGGCGCCGACTAGTCCAGTTCCCAGATCACCAGCACGTTGACGCTGGTCTCCACTTCCTCCGGGACAACCTTTGTTTCCCCGGCCGCATCAAAGGCCGCCGGAGCCAGCTGGTTGCGGACGACGGAATCGAAGTCCGAACGAGTCTCCTCGATGCGTACGACGCCCCCCAGCGAGGCACCGGCCGCCTCGGCCAGCGTTTCCGCCTTCTCGCGGGCAGCATTGACGGCCTTCTGCAGTGCCTCATCCCGCGCGCCGCTCTGGTCGGAGAGCCTGAACTCCACGCCGCCGACAACATTCGCCCCCGCCGTTACGGCGCGATCGACCATCTCGCCTACCTTCTCCAGCTCGCGAACCGTTACGTCCATTCTGTTTTCGGCTATGTACGTGACGGTTTCCCGAGGCGTCCCGCGATCGCGCACTCGCCGGTCGAGGCTGAGGTCTGTGGTCGAGATATCGTCCCTGCCGATCCCCGCGTCTCCCAGGGAATCCATCACCGCGTTGACGCGCGCGGACTTCGCCTGGAAAGCCGACTCCGGGTCCTCCCCTTCGACCCGCACCCCCATCGAAACAATCGCTTGGTCTGGAGCCGAGCTGACGGACGAAGCCCCCGACACAGTGATCTGATGCGGACGCTCGTCACCCTCGGGCCCTACTACTGCTCGGATTGCGAATCCTGCCAGCAGCGCGATGGCCACCAAGCCACCCGCGATTCCAGCACTCTTTCCCATGATTGCCCCCTTTCGCCTCCTGTAAGACGCTCAGGCTAGGGGCAGGGGTTCCCACCGGTAAGATCGCGAATGGGGGCCGGTAGCTCAGTGGCAGAGCAGGGGGCTTTTAACCCTCGTGTCGGAGGTTCGATCCCTCCTCGGCCCACGACCGCCAAGGCCAGGGTTTCCGCAATCCTATTCCAGGTGTCCGTATAGCCTTTCGTTCCCGAAAGGGGAGCCTTCGCTCCCGGATTTGGACTGGTACCTCACCCTCCGACCGACCAAACGCAGGTGTAGATGATGCGGGCCCGGGTGCACTAGGGGTCCACTGCGATTCGGGAGACCGGTAGGAAGCAGGAGCCCGTCTCATTGGCGTGACGTTTCTTACGACGAAGCAGATCATCGAGTCTGATGCGGTGCTCGAGTACAGCCATAAGATCAGCACCGTCGATGGCAATGAATGGCGTGGACTCCGAGTACTCCTTGAGAGCGCCCGCCGAGAACCCGTTGACGCTGATGAACATGCCGAGGGCGTTCTTTCCCTTCCGGCGCACTTTCGCCGCGAATACGTCGGCGTCGCCGCGCTGTACGGCTTCCTTCCGCCAACGCGCCTCGACGATGTAATCGTCCGTGTCGAACGTCACCGACCCGTCGATTTGCTCGGTTGAAAGCGAATAGGCGAGGCGAGGCTCAAGATCGAAGAGTTCGAACAGTGATGCGACGAACTTCTCGAACCTTTGCCCGCGCTCCTGCGCGTCCTCGAGACTGTTTAGCTCCAAGAACTGATCCCGAAGGCCGCCGAGGTCATCCGCGAACGCGCGTATTGCTGCATGCTGCTGCCGCTCCATCTGCTGGCGCGACGCGGCTTCCTCCTGGTCCGTCAGTTGCTTCAGGTACGGCTCGGTCCACCGCCGCAGCTCCTCGACCGCCGACCGCGCCTCGGCTAGTTTGAACTCCGCGTCCTCGTGCTTCTCCAAATCCGGAAAGCGCGCCATGCTGGCTACCGACATCATCAGGTCGACGGTTGTCTCCTGGTAACGGTTCTCGTTCGACGCCAGGCGCTCGACTAACTCATCCGCCACCCTCCGCTTCACGTCCGTAAAGTTGAGTCCGGCGAGCAGTTCGGGATGGTCGCGCAGCGCCGCTCGAAGGTAACTCTCGTAGGGCCGTTTGTAGTGGAAGACAACCGGCAGAGCCTCCCGAAGGGCCTGGTAGGCGTTCGGTGAGATGCGTTTGGGGACTTCGTGAGCCATGCAAGCAATGGTAGTGCGGCTAGGTGCAGGGGCTCGGGTTCCGTGGTCGCGGGCAATTATCCCTTCCCTGGCGGTGCAGGCACGAACATTATTTTGGATCAGGGCAAGGTAGGTGGGGGTATCTTCCCGTTCTCGCTCGCACAAACGGCCCCAGTGTCGCCACGATGTCGGCAGCCCGCTGGCTCATCTGCCGAAGCGCGCTCCTTACGCCCCAGGCCCAACCCCAATTCCCGCGTTCGAGGGCAATGTCAATGGTGAAGTAGCCGTGTGTGCTGAGATATGGCTCGAGGTCGGTAATGCTTCGAAACTCGTCGGTGATTTCCAGGGTGACCAATACATCGCTGTCTTCGACTGGCCTCTCGGGGTTCTGGATAAATACCGGGCGAAAGCCCGCACGCTGGCCAAAGACCGCGCTCAGCAACTGGACCTCGATACGGGGCGTATACCGCGCGAAGGAAAGAACGACCGGGATGCTGCGATGCTTGTCCCAATTGGAGAGTTGCCGCAACAACCACAGAGGATCGCGGTTCAATTGCCCCGTCGAGAACGGCTGTACCTCCCGAACATAGGGCCAGAGACGAGGGTCAATTCCCTTACAGCCGGGCGGCGGGTGGCTAGCGGGCCAAGGGCTGTACCTAACCGGGAATGCGACGCTTTGCCACCAACATCCCCCGGGCTGGGGTTCCGCGGGCAGGCGCAGCTGCCGCTGGATGGTAAGGGTCCAGATCAGTTGGTCGAGTGCGGATCGGAAGTTGTTGACCGCATCGCCAATGATCGATCCGAGTTCCAGGGCAGGTACAGGCTCATAGATATAGAGCCGGATATCTATCTCCGTCCGCTTGAGATCAAGCTGTCGTTCGAGGCGATATGGATTCAATACTCGGTACCGCTTGATGAGGCGGTCCGCTTCGCGGATGTGTTTTTCGCCCCTAGCGAGCTTTTCGAGGATGCCGAGAAGGAGATCGGGCATGGGCAGTAGAATGGAGAAACGATCCGCGAGAAGCAAAGCAACGTCCTCGTGAACGTGCACGGTACCTGGCGGTCCGAGGGGCCGTCGCCACCTACAGTCCCGAGCCATTCAAAGGGAGCCGAGCCCTGAAGTTCCGTGTAGAAAGAGCCGGTGGGACACCCGCCCTTGGGCCGACCGATCCCCCGTGCGAGGGAGCTACACAGGGGATCATGGCGGAGGGGCCGCCAGGGTGGTTCATAGAACTTGAGAAGGTTCCCGCTGAACTTGCCGGGTTTGCGGTTCGTCACGTCGCCACAAACGAGCCGGGAACAGACGGGCTGCTCGTGATCGAGGATCAGCCCACCGAAGACTAATCCCGAGACATAGGGAAGGCATGCCGGTTCGGCCCGGAAATAAACGCGATGACGTCGCCCGGTCCGAGAGATGGACTGAGACGACCGTCACTCAAGTTTCCCCCGGAGTGAAACCCCGGACCTTCACGAAACTCGGCAGGATCTAGTCTGCCAATCGTTCAATTCCATAATACCAAGGCCAATCCGGCAAGGACTAGGCCAAGGCCGAGGAACTGCATGCCGATCCTTGTCAGCTTGTATTTGGAGTGCACTATTCCCGACAGCGCAAGCATCTGATTCACGTCGCGATCGAATGCATCGCCGCTCTCGTCGTCAACGGTCTTTCGAAGCAACTTCTCATCCTTCGTAAATTGCGAGATCTCTTCGAAGTATCTGGCATGGCCCGGCTCCGGACTCTTGGTCCGCGGATACACTGCAGCGCCAAGCGCAAGGATTCCAGCAACTGAAAGCGCACCAGCCGCCATGACCAGGACATGGATCCCGACGCGTTGCCCCGAGAGCGAGATATCGCCAGTTACGAAGCCGGTCAGGACAATTCCGACGATTACTCCGGCGCCTGCTAGGACGATGCTCGCCTTTGTGTCGGCCCGCGAAATCTCCTCACGAGTCTCGCCGAGAAGTCGGCGACCGTATTCCTCTGCCGTATTCACCGACGTCCAAGACGAGCGTCGCGCAGTTCGCGGGCCTTCTTCGCCTTCAGCCGCGGGACGCTTTCGTGCAACTTCTTGATGTGGCTCGCTCGGAGAAACTCTTGCAGCTCAGGACGAGACGTCTCACCCGCCAAGATCGCCGCGCAGAACTCCGGGCCGTGGTCGTCGCACCAAGGAGCGAGGAGCTTCCGTCCTTGCCGGTCGGGATCCTCCTCAGGGAGACGATCAATCTCTGCGTCCGCCCAGAGAATGTCGCTCGGCCCGCCGTTGCACCCGCACGAATACACTATGTAGTCGTTCTCCGCGATCGCGTTCCAGACCGTATCGGTCACCCACAGTTGCCGGCGGTCCGCTAGCTGTGCCGCCTTCGCCGCATAGTTAACTGCCTTGCCGGCCCAGACCTCTTCCTGGTAATCAGTTCCGGGGAGTCCGACCCGCTTCACAAGAATGCGGCTGGCTGCAACGCCGACCTTGAATCCCGTCTTCGGCATGTCCGGCCACTTGGCCTCGAGCTTCGGTTCGAGGTGCTTCTGAGAGAAGGTCTTGATCGTGATCCCCGCGCACATCGCTCGCTCAAAGCGACGATTTCCCCAGAACACGCCGAATGCGGCATCTCCTTGAATGTCGATGTCGCCCGCTTCGAAGTCGGAGAAGATCTGCACGAGGGGTCGGACCGCCGCTTCATAGATGCTCGCCGTTGAAGCAGCGTGCTTCCCGGTTCCAAGGGTCGTGGAGCCTTTCAAATCGGCAACCACCGCAACGATCTCGTCCACTCGCGCCCAACGTCGGGCCGCAACCGCGAGCGTGTCCAGGTTCAGATCATCTCCGACATCAACAACGTCGGGCTTCGAAGCTAGCTCGTCTCGCACGTGCTGGGCCAACCCTGAAAGCAGGGCTTTAATATCAAAATCGTCGGCCATGTTCAACGCCTCCTTCGGCATAAGCAACGGCTCAGCTCTGCCGGGGAAGAGGCGCCAGAGGACACCTTGATCAGGGCCGTGCGACCCTCAATTCGAGAGCACCTTTCTTTGTAGCAGGCCGCAGGGCGAATTGCAAGCGTGCAATTACATCGATGTCATTTCGTGCCTGGAATACCTTGGTAATTCGGTTCCCCGCGCCTAGCCGAGATCGGCGAACCCCCGACCCCTCAGCGCTCGCTAGTCCCTTCGACGCTGAATCCATCGACTATCGACTCATCACCGATTTCGGCCGAGGCGACGTGAGCCTTCTTGTCCAGAATCAGAAGCAAGGTGTCTCCTGCATCCCCACCTCGTCGCCGGAAGAAAGGGCCAAGCCCCCAAACGTGTCCCCCTCTCGCAACAAGAGCGCCTACACGGTCGCCGTCGGCTCCGCTCAACGCATACTCACCCTCAGCGTGGTCACGAAAGGCTGACGGAAGGCTTACGACCCCACTGCTCAATGTTGATTGATTAAGTTGGTATTGAAACCACACCCTTCCATCTGTCCAGCCGAAGTCTTTCAACACCTTGCCGCCGCGAGGTTGTCCGAGCCGGCGTTGCAGATCCTCGACCTTGCCCGGCGCGATTTCAGCGCCAACGTATGAATAGAGACTTGGGGCCACCCGTACGAAAATAGGCCAGTATTGAATGTATACCCAGAACGTACTTCGGTTGACTCCTCGTTTGAAGCACTCATCCTCAAACTGTCGCACAGGGAGCACAGGGCCCAACTCTCGTAGTACTGCCATCATCGTCTTCTCTACCCCGCCCAGCACCTCGTCCGGATCGAAGGGCGGATTTGCAGAGACATAGCCATCTTGGACTCGATATCTGCCCACGACCTCAAAGAGGTGTTCGAGAACTCGGGTCGGCGGCGCAAACCCCTTCATCCGATAGTGCCGACCCAACCCGGTGCGCATCTCGCCGATCGACACTCTTGGAGCCACGCTCGAGATCTTTGCGGCATAATTGAGCAGCCGATTTCGATTGTGCGAGACACTCTGCAGCCAAAACCAAACCTGCTCTTCGTCGAGCCAGACACACTCTGGGTTAACCTGAAGTGTTTCGCGAACCATTCGCTCGCTCTTATCGGCATCTTCAGACGACGTGAGGCGCGCGGCGATATCGGGAACCGAGGCAACGCCGAACCGACTGACGAGCTTCCTCGCAAGGAAGCGGATCTCAGCTGGGCCTCCGGAATCCTCAGCAGAGACCACGACCATGCTGGAGCCACGGCCGTCAATCTGAACCGGAAATTCTCGTTGAAAGACCTCCGCAGCTAGGCGCAGCCCAATCGGGTTGAAATATCCTTCGGTGATACCTTCCGCCTGCATCGATCGGGACAACTCGAGAGCATCAATCGGTGCGTGGTTGCTTACGAATGCGAGCGCTCGGTCTAGAACGGGAGCGACAACCGGCTGCTTCGGGAGACGGCTTAACGCCCGCTCGATTATTTGGCGCACGCGCTCGCGCGTTATGCCAAGATCGTCCCCAACAACTTGCAATGTTGTTCCGCCTGCGCCGTCCCACCCGTGATACCGGATAACTACTGCCGCATCGCGTGCCGAAGCAACACTTTCAAGGATGTCCAACAATTCAGCCTCAAACGTCAGACTCATGGCGTGGGCAATTCGCAGATGCAGCTCACGCACTCGTTCAAGGATCTCCGAGCTTGGCCGGCCGGACGAATCCAACAAGCTCTCGATTGCTTCCTCAAGCGAGCTGGCCTGACGGTGTACCAATCGCAAGCCGTCGCCAAACCGCGGATCCGAGGGTCCCACCGACAAAGCGCCAGGGATCGCGTCAAGCCTGTCCCATTCGGTTGACAGCTCTTGAACTAGCCTTCGGCGATTGCCAATTTGCTCTTTATCCCGCTGCTGACGCTCTGTCTCAATGACCATCCTCAACTCCTGCCGCTGCTCGTACGCCGTAAGAACATCGAGCAGCGAGACGGCCCCGAAGTACGGGAGTTCCAGCAATTCCCCAATTGTTGCCTGGCAAAGTTCATCTGGCGCTAGGTCGTAACCGGCCCTCGTCAGGCAGTTGATAGACCTAACGCTCAGTTTGAGCCCGTCAAGAGTGAGACCTGAATCAGCCGGCCCGAGACGAGTTAGGTTGATTTCAGGAGGTAATCCCGACGATATGATCGACTGCGTTTCTCGAGCAAGATACTCAGCCAGTCGCGCCACGGTGGGCTTATCAAAAGCCTGCCACGTGTGCTCGTCAAGATCAGCTAACACGCGAAAGTCATCCCTGCCTGCCGCCCACGATGGTAAGACCCGTTTTTCGAGTACAGGGCGAAGCGCGTTGGGGGCCAGCCGTTGTCCCTCACGTGGGTAGCTCCCCATCGAAACTACTCCTCGTAGAGAACCGCGCCGCGGGCGGCAAGCCGATTAATCGTGTCGCGCACCTCACCGACCGGCTCGTCGAAGTCCATGAACTCGCCGCGCAGGGCCAGTTCATATGCGAGGGCGATGGCATACTCGGTGAAAGCGACTTCGTATGACAGACGTCGAAACTGGACATCCTCGGTCGTCCCAAGGCCTCTCGCCGCAACTATCTGGGGATGATCAAGATTGATAAAGATAGTCCGCTCGTCACCCTCGTACTTTGCTCGGGGAGACTCATCGCCAAGGTTGCCGAACTTCACGCTGAAGCCGCCACGGGGTCGCTTGGCGCCCGAATTCTTTGCTTTCACCGGCTTTGCCTTGATGTCACCATCTGATTCCCGGTCAAGCTCGGGTGGCTTCCTCGGCTCGTCTACTGGCTCATCGGACTTCGGCGGGTAACTCTCGACTGCCGCCACTTCATCGCCCGGCACGAGGAAATCGTCGCCAGCTTCTATCTCGGGGGCTCCAGGCTGGAAGTCCGGACCGGAACCCGCGATGGCCTTCACTTTTGCTAGACGCCGTCGGTAGTCTTCGAAATCCTCGTTTAGGACCCGAGCGATTTCCGAGGCTTGCTCCTGAAGCCTCTTCGCTTCCTCCGACCGCCGCCGCTCCTTATCCGCCTCAACAAGTTCTCTTCGAACCTCGTCTAGCTTCTGGCCAACAAAAGCGTCGACGGCGAACACGAGAGGATTCTCGCGATTGAGTTTCATAGAACGACTCATGTCGAAGGCCGCAGGCGTTGACGTGTCCGAATCGAGGAGCGGGACATCAATCTCACCGAAAAGGTGGTTAGCCATCTCGCGGCCCTCACATCCGGCAAGAGTCGTTTCATGCCACACCTCCTTCGAGAAAATGGAGACCCCGCGGAGCTCCTCCTCCAAGGGAGCCTTCGATACCTTGATAGTCAGGGTGACGTCACCGATGACTTTCCTGGTTTCCTCGTCTGGGGAGAAGGTCCGCACCTCGGCTGTTGGTGGCTCGGTGCACTCACACTCATGATGATTGACAAGAACCTTCGCATCCTTACGCCATTGGGCCAGATGTTTCTCAAGGAATCGGATCACGCCTGCTTGCTCAATACTTCGAAGGCGCACACCTTCGATCTCAATGAGAGTTCCGTTGGACTCAGTTGTATCTATTTCATGTTCAATGATTCGCACCGGTATCGGATCCTCGGATGCCATCGCATCGATATCGCTGCGATCGAGTTCTACTTTGTTTCGAAGCCCGCCTTGGACAGTCGTAATCCGCAAGGTGTCGGCAATTCCGAACGCGGCGGATTTTCCTGTGCCGAACCGCCCTCTACCTGCCGCCCCGGATTTACGATCTACGTTCTCCCCATGCATGACGAAGAAGTTTTGGAGGCCCGCCCAGTCCATGCCTCGGCCATTGTCTTGAACCGCGATCTTCTTCCCCTTTGAGTCAAGTCGCACCTTCACCACGGGAGAGGTACCCGAGTCGACGTACTGCAGTCCGTTGGACACGTACTCCCACACGGCAGCCTTATCCGTCTTGAAGAAGGCGGCACTCTGCAGCAAGTCCCTCGCCACGTGACTGCGAACCTGAAGTTGTGGAACGGAAGCGTCCATCATTGATCCTCTCTGACCATGGTCAAGAGCAACTCGATCGCCGGGCCCAATTCAGGATCGCGGCCGAATGCGTTCACGATTCGACTGATCTTCTTCTCCCGGGCTTCACCTCTGACATAGTCGTCAAGTTTGAAGAAGCTCTCCGCTTGCCGCCGGGTCACGGACTCCGGACCCCCATCATTCAACGCGTGAATCGCCTCACTCGAGATCATCCGCGCCTTCTCCCTATTGGCCCAATTCCGTTCAGCCTTGCTCATAGGCTGGCGGCCAAGATCAGCGTTCAGCGTGGGCGCCACCTCTTCACAGAAACGAAGCCCGTTCGCGGTCAACTGCCACCCGGTCTTCTGGGAACCGACGACGTGCCCGCCCTTCCTTGGCAGGGCAGCATCAGTCAGCCGGCGGCGAACCTGCTCGATATTGATTTGCTCCGGATACTTGCGCCAGGAGAAACGACCGGGAGCAATTTCGGCTGTCTTCATCGCTACGTCCTCGGTGTCGACGGCCCTGCTGACCCCGCCGGAAAGGTAGACCGCAAGGGTGACCACCTCCGGATTATTCAGCCGTCGAGGCGTAGTCACGCTCCGCCACTTCCGCTTCGGGCGCCCTTGCTGAGTACCGTCATTTCGCCTCTTTGAGTCGGCGGCGGCCCTGTTCAGTGATCTCCCAGATTCCACGAGGAGACTTATCAACCATGTCTCCTCGTTTCACGAGCGTGAGTCGGACAAACTGTGCCCGATTCTTCCATCGAACGCTCCCAGAAGAAATCCGCTCCTGATCCAATGCCGTGAGGTGGCCCTTGATCTTCGGCTCCAGTTGATCGAGAACCTCTCGAGTCGGAACTCGTCCACCAAGCTCAACAAGCGACTCGAGCAAAGGGATTTCGTACTCGCTCTCGTCCAGAAGAGCTCCCTTCGGAGCTCGCCGCCCTTTCGCTACCCGCCGCCTGGGCCCTTGCCTAGACCTGCGCCCAACCGGTCGCTCTGACGCGTCCCCGGTTGGTTCCGCGGAAACGGCCGGATTTGAGTATGAGTTAGGGGGCAGTTCCAAGAGGCGACGAAGCACGGAGTTCGGAGTGTCTAGAAACGGGATGGCTTCGGCCTGCAGCTTGACAAAAACCTCATCGTCGACGGTCAATTCGTGAGGAGTCATCTTCATCCTTTCCGGCATCCCGTCATCCAGGGTGCCTCGTTGCAGCCAACATACTAAAGTAAATTGCACGCCGCAACGTTCGTTGCAATGTGTTTTGAAGCGGGGAGCAGCGCCTGGCAGGCTTTTGGCACGCAGCTCGTTTCCGTAGGCCTGACCCCTATCCTTCGCTGCTCTCCACGCCCAAGTCCTGGCGGGCGGCATGGATTAGCTCTATGAGAGCTTCTCCCCAATCTGCGTGATGCTTGCTGATGTTGGTAATGAGACTGGCCTGTTCACCAGGAGTTAGCTGACTACCCGACCGTATGCGCAGGATCTCATTGGCGATGCCTCCCAACGCCGTGCTTAGCGGAACCTTCTTTTTTCGAAGACGCTCCCCGGCAACGAGGTCTACTTCGAAGGATGTCCTGAGCCATCCGGACAGCGATTCGTCAAAAAACTCCACCCTTCTGGCCGTCTCGGCAGATTGCGGCCCGGCCTCCGAAACTGCGCTGAGGACATTCATGGCGGCATCAAATGCCTTTTGTGCCGCCGCGAGGAAGCCGGCGACCGCCTCCCGATTGTGCTCCTTCCAGCGGTTCGCGTCCTCACGCCGCCAGTTCCCGCGGGCCACCCAGTAGGTCGCCCACCCGCCGGCCATAGCTCCGAGGACGCCCGTAGCGCCCGTGATAATCAAAGCAGTCGTCTGCTCGCCGATTCTGCCGCCCCCGGTCGATGTCTCCTACTGGTCCGTGGACATTGTCGCATCCAACGCTTGCTTGGCGTCGAGGGCCCCGAGAAAAGTGCCTTCGAGTCGTCCAACCAAAGCCTCTTCCTGATCCGGGAAGAGGTGCCCATACCGATCCATCGTTATGGCGATGCCCGAGTGTCCCAGCCGCTCTTGGACTGCTTTCGGATGCTCACCGTTCGCGATCAGGCTGCTCGCACACGTGTGTCTGAGGTCGTGGAAGCGAAGGTCGTGGAGCCCCACCGAGAGCGCCTTCTTGACCGCTTTCTTGAAATGCCTTCCTTAGAAGTTTGCGTGCCGCATCGGGTCCCGTTCGATCCCGGAAAAACGAACGCTTCCGGGTTCCCCCGTCTGTCTTCCAGATGTTCGTCGAGCATCTTGAGTAAGGATGACGGGATTCCGAACGCCCGAGCTCGGCCATTCTTCGTCGGGCCCGATTCCAACTTGCCGGCGAGATCCGAAACGGAATCTTCCACTGTCACCCTCCCGCGTCTGAAATTCAGGTGCTTCACGCGCAGCGCCACAATCTCTCCCGCCCGCAGGCCTGTATAAACACGTCGCTTGGAGTCGAAAGGCGTGGTTCCCGGCCGGATCGCGCTGGGATAGCAGGTCGCCGCTTCGGTGCCAAGAGTTGTGTCGTCCCAGCTAGTTGTGTGTTCGGATGTTCGGACGGCTTCTTTTAACCCTCGTGTCGGAGGTTCGATCCCTCCTCGGCCCACTCCGCCTGCCTATTGGACTATGACTTTTCCCCGCATGTCGTCGTGGATCCGGCACTTGTACCGGAAGGTGCCCATGGCGTTGAAGCGACGCCGGAACACCTCGTCGGGATTCAGGCGCTCGCTCCACCCGTCGCCCGAGGTCGTGTGATCGTTATTGCCTCGATTCACCCATTTGACCTTCTCCCCGACGCTGATGACGACGCGCTTGGGCTGAAAGAAGTTGTCCTTCGCCTTCACGGTCGCGCCCACCGCTGCGTTCGCAACCGCCGGCGCACCCAGGACGAGGCACGCCACGAACAAAACAAGTATTCGTCTCATGGAGGCCATTATCCGACAGACCGGTTTTAACGTGATCCTCTGTCGTCGGGTTGGGCTAGGGTCGGAATCCGATGGTGAGACTCAGGGTCGCCGGTTCCAGACGCCAGCGGATGAAGGGGTTACTCGGCCGCGACACGCTCGAACCCGGAGAGGCGCTGCTCTTACCCAATTGCCGGTCGGTTCATACGATCGGGATGCGGTTCGCCATCAAAGCAGCTTTCTTGGATGGCGAATTCCGTGTGGTCGAGGTCGTCCTTCTGCGGCCGAACCGCGTCGCGCTCCCGCGTCTTGGTGCGCGTCACGTGATCGAGTACCCGGAGCCGATGGACATCCGAGAGGGCGAAACGCTGAGGCTATACTTGGGCCCGGCTGCCCCTTGCGGAGCGAAACCCGCCCCCATCGTCTAGCGGCCTAGGATCTCGCCCTTTCAAGGCGGAGGCACGGGTTCGAATCCCGTTGGGGGCACCGGGAAGTTCATAATTAGTGGCGCCGCAAGGCGCTGCAAATGGTCCCGTGGTGCAGTCTGGTTAGCACGCCTCCCTGTCAAGGAGGAGGTCGCCGGTTCAAATCCGGTCGGGACCGCAGGGATGAGAAGATCCGGTCTCGTTGCCGCCGCATGGATGCTTCTTCTGGGAACCGCGGGGACCTCCTCGGCCGACGGGCATGAGGTTTATCCGATCACGGAATTCCCGGTCATCCTGCCCGAAGGTTCGCCATACGGGCTGGGTCCGGGACCCGACGGGAACATCTGGTTCACCGAGATCGCAGGAAACCGGATCGGGAAGATCACTCCTCATGGGAAGGTCACCGAATATGTGATCCCGACCGCCCAGTCGAAGCCCGGAGCTATCGCCGCGGGACCGGACGGCAACCTATGGTTCACCGAACTCGACGGAAACAAGGTCGGGCGCATCACGACCGACGGACAGATAACCGAGTACGAATCGCCCACCGAAAACTCGCAGCCACGCGTCATAACCGAGGGACCCGACGGGAACATGTGGTTCACGGAGGCGCTTGCCGGCAAGATCGCCCGAATCGACCCGGATACGGGAAGCATTACGGAATTTGCCCTCGAAGCAAGCAGCTACCCATATGGGATCACCGTCGGTTCGGACGGCAACCTCTGGTTTGCGAAGAACGGAACGAACGAGATCGGCCGGATCACTCCCGACGGAGTGGCAACTGCCTTCCCGGTGCCGACTCCCGACTCGGGGCCGGCCCTCGTAGCTCTCGGAAGCGACGGAAATATCTGGTTCACGGAACACACCGGGCAAAAGATCGGCCGGATAACCCCCTCGGGAACAATTACCGAGTTTCCCCTTCCAACCCCCGGCTCTCCCTACGGCATCGCGCCCAGCAGCGACGGGGAACTGTGGTTCACGGAGTACCACGCCAACCAGGTGGCCGAGATCTCCACCGACGGGGAGATAGAGGAGTTCCCGCTGGAATCCCCCGGCAGCCTTCCCTACTGCATGACGAGCGGTTCGGACGGAAACATTTGGTTCACCCAGGTCGTCGGAAACAACGTAAGCAAGGTGCAGATCATGCCGGCCGTTTATCGGCCCCAACTGACCATCCATCGCGCCTCAGGATCGGGCACGACATCTTCCGCTCAAGTCGGTGAGGCGGGCGTAACCGTCACCGCGCTGGTTCGTGCCGGTCGAGATCCGAGCTTCCGGATCCGCCTCGAGAACACCGGGTCCACCGTCGACTCCTTCACCTTGAGCAGCGCGTTTCGCCAGAGCGCGTTTCCGAGTAGGTTCCGCGCGGGAGGGGACGATGTGACGGGTGCCGTGCGCGCGGGAACATACCGAGTCGTCAATCTTCCTCCCGGTGGCACGACATCGCTGCTCCTCACGGTCAAGACGCCCCGGAGGGCCGCGCAAGGAACGGCGTACGGATATCCGATTCGGACACAATCCAAGATCGACCAGGATCAGGACGACTGGGTACGCGCGAGGGTCAAAATCACCGGTTAGACCCGTGTCAACTGCCCAGTCGCTTCGAAAGACGCGAGGATGCGCGCAGTCTCAATTCGTGAGAATCGCCTTCACGTCGGCGAGGCGCGGCGGAGGGTATCCTCCGCACTCCGGACCATGTCTTGAACAATCTGCGCAGCCGGGCGAACGTCATCGATCAACCCGACGACTTGACCCGTAAACGGAACGAACTCCTCCATTCTGTTCTCGTTTATGGCTGACATGATCTCCTCGCCCAGACGTTCCGCGTCGCCGGCCGCCGCGTCTGGGCGCGTCTCCCACCGCTCGATGAAGTCGGTTCTCAAGGATCGGGGAACTACGTCAAACGCCCCGCCACCCGGCTTGGGGAAGATGGAGTCCCACACGTCCGCCTTCACAGCTTCCTCGGGCCGGGCGTCGACGATCGCCCGTTTCCACACCTGGTGGATCGAGGACTCCTCGGACGCCAGGAACCGAGTACCGACGTTAACGCCCGAAGCGCCGAGCACTAGTGCCGCCGCGAGCCCCCGCCCGTCGGCGATGCCACCCGCCGCGAGCACCAGGATCGGACTCACGGCGTCGACCACCTGAGGAACAAGGACCTGCATCGCGATCCGTCCCGTGAAGCCACCCGCCTCGGTCCCTTGCGCAATGATGGCGTCTACGCCTCGACCGGCCACGAGTTCTGCCTGTTCGACCGTGTGAACTTGTTGCATGAACCGCGCACCCGCGTCATGCGCTCGTTTCACGAGGTCGCCCGGATCCCCGAGCGCAAGTGACACTACGGGTGGACTCGCCTCAAGGGCGACGTCGAAGGCCTCCGGCACCTCTTGGAGATACGGCTGCGTGAAGTTCACCACGAACGGCCGATCGGTCAATTCCCGTACCCTGGTGAGTTCGCCACGCAGCTCGTCCAGCGGGCGCGCGGAACCACCAACCGTGCCGATCGCTCCCGCGTTCGAGACGGCAGCGGCCAGATCCGCGCCGCTCCCGAAGGGGCCCATTCCTGCCTGCACGATCGGATGCTCGATCCCGAAGACCTCACACAGCGCCGTCCTCAACATGGGCACCCTCCCCGGATCCGCCGGACCTCGTCGGCACGCACGATGCGGATGGTATCGCTTGTCGAAACGTTGCCAGAGAACCGACCCAGATGAATCGCTACACTTCAGAAGCCCCGGTCGAAAGGAAGAGGATTAATCCCACCATTTCTCCGGCCCGGGCGAGGTGGGCGTGGAAGAATTGCCCAAACGCCCTGGTCGGAACCCTGATCCCACCTCCTTCGTAACGGATTCGCGCCACAGGGTAGACCCAATACTCTGGCATGCGACACGAAGTCTCGACCCGAGGTGTTCCAAAGACGGCCGAGCAAGCCGAAGTACGAGCGTGCCGATGACGAGCTCTCTTCATTGGCCCGGTGGTACCCGCTCGGCGAACACGACGAGGCGCTCGGCGGCGGAGAAGCGAGGGTTGCATGTGGTCAGGACGAGCGTCGGGCGCGTCGTGGGCTCGAGAACGCGTACCGCGGTCGGGGATACGACCTCTGATCTGGAGACCACATAGGTGAATGTTCCGCGAATCGTCTCGAGCACGAGCTCGTCCCCGGGCTGGAGGTGATCAAGATCCCAGAAGGGGGCGCCGTAGGTGGTTCGGTGCCCGGCGATCGCCACTCGCCCGCTCCCATCCCAGGGCATCGCCGACGCCTCATACAGGCCGGGCCCCTTGGCAAGATCCTCGGGATCGGCTCCCGCGACCACCATGACATCCAACTCCATACTCGGGATGACGAGCCGCGCCACGGCCGAACCGGGGATCGGCCGCGCGGGGACGCCGTGCGGAGCGGCGTTCGCGGTCTCAAACTGCTCTCGAAGAACCGCCTGCGAATGAGCGGAGCCGATCCCCGTCCCGAAGAGCACCCAAGCGAGGTAGCCAGCAATCACAGCAGCGAATATCAGCAGGGCCCGACCAGAGAGGCGCAGCGCGTAGCGCCCGTCAAGGCGACGAGTGCGAGGAACCGGATCGACCACCTCCAACTGGGCCGCGCTCACGACAGTGACTCGATCAAGGGTGCAAGCACGAAGCGGCCAACCGCGTAGGTCAGCGCGAACGAGACGATCGCCGCCGTGAGCCATGCAGAACGCAGAGACCTGTAGGCCGCCCGACTCTCACACGAGGTGCGCCGCTTGCGCACCTGCGCCAGGACGGCGGCGGCGGCTGCGAACCCCCCGACGGCGAACAGCAACGGTCGATAACCGCCCATGGCAAGCAGGAAGGAGCCCGCGCTGGCCCCGGTCGCAAAGCCGATGGCCGGGCCGATGCAACAGGTGGCGGCCAGCAGCCCCCCGAGCAGTGCGCTCACCCTCGCGGGCGTGGGGCTAGACGCCGAGATAGGCCTGGATCGACTGCCGGAGGCTGTCGGCATCGAGTGCACCTTGCTGAATATGAGCGATCTCACCTCCCGATCGAACAAAGATCGTGACCGGCATGCCCTGGCTGCCCGTGGCGTTGAAGAAGCGCCCGGCTGCATCGATCCCCGCCGGATAGGTGATGCCGGTCTGGCGGGCGAGCTCGATACTCGCGCCCGGGGCATCCTGCTGCGAAATCCCGATGAACGCGACCTTGCCGTCCAGCTCCTGATGGACCTGCTCGAAGTCGGGCATCTCGGCGATGCAGGACGGACACCACGATGCGAAGAAGTTGATCACGAGCGGCTTGCCCCGGTAGTCGGCGTAGTCGATGGATCCACTCCCCTCGAGGGCAGGCAGCGTGAGCCTCTCCAGGTGCCCGCCGGGGCGGATGTCCCCCGAGTAGGCGAGGGCGGAGCCCCCGCCGGCGACGACGAACCAGCCAAGCAGTGAGAGCGCGGCAACGACCCCGATCCCCACCGCGGCGGAGCGAAGCCACTTGCGCTGAGTCTCCCGGCGCCATGCCGCCTCGCGCTCGATCCGCGCCTCTTCCCGACGGGCGCGCTTGGCCTCGGTGGAGCGGCTCACTCGAACTCCGCCGTGGCCACGGATGCGCGGACGCGTTCGCGGAGCCACGATGGCGCTATCTCGCGCGCTCGTTCCGCGAGAAGCTTGCCCCGGCGGCCGAGCAGGAACTCCTCCCAGCAATCCTCGCAATCGAGAAGGTGACGCTCCAGGCGCCTGCGCACCCTTGTCCGAAGCTGGCCGCTGAGGAACATCACGGCGTTTCGCTCTGGGTCGTGTTGCTTACGGGTCCTCATCGGTCGTCTCCATCACCTCGATCTCCAGCAGCCCCGCGAGCGCGCGCCGCCCGCGGTGAAGTCGGGAAAGCACCGTCCCCTTCGGGGTATCCATGATTTCGGCCGTCTCGGCGACCGAGAAGCCGTCGAGATCCACGAGCGTGATCGCGATCCGCTGATCGTCGTTCAGCCTCCACAGCGCCTCGTGCAGGGCACGAACATCTTCCTGATCGGGATCGGTCTCGGGACGAAGATCGCGCGGCTCAGCCGCCTCATCGAGCCAGGGGAGCTCCTTGGGCCGCCGCGAGAGGCGGCGGTAGCGCGACCGGACGAGGTTCAGACAGATGGTCGCGAGCCAGGGCTCGACCTTGCGCGGGCGCCGGTGCGCCTTCCAGGCGCGGAACGCCTGTAGGTACGTCTCCTGAACGAGATCCTGCGCGTCTTCGCGGGTCGGAACGCTTCGCCTCGCCAGGTTATACACCAGATCCATCGCACCCATCGTGGCCTGCTCGAACTCGATCCGTTCGTCCATCCGGCTCATTTCATCGCTTCCTTCACCTACGACGCCGCAAGCACCCGTGAGATTCCCGCGACGTGGGAATCAGGCGGCCCACGTGGAGTCCCAGAGCTTGTAGGCACTCAAGATCCGGGAGGGACGATGCAAAATCTAGACCGACGCGCATTTCTAGCTTGGGCAGGGCGTAGCGGGCTGCGGATCGGCGCGGCCGGGGCCCTGGCGCCCGCCCTGCTCGCGGCGTGTACCAGGAGCACGAACTCGCCGGCCCCGGCGGCTGCAACGAGCATCGCCCCGGCCGGCGGCGCCGACCAGGGCACGGCCATCGTGGGAGACGTGATGGACTTCACGCTCTCCCCGCATGGGTGGCCGGGGGCGTTCGGGGCCGTCATGTTGAAACTTCACCATGGCATCGTCGACGGCGCCGACGTCTACTTCATCCGGACCGACGCCTCCGATCAGGACTATGCATCGAAGGAAGGACTCGTCTACGTTCCGAAACTCGCGGGGCTTAAGACCAAGGGTCTCTCCGGCGAGGCCTACGTCATCACCAACGGAGTCCCCGATCAGCCGGTCGTGCTGTCTTCGGACCCATCGGCCCCCGGATACACGCCAGCCTGGCGGATCCACGAGGCGAGGTGGAGCGGCAGGGCCGAACCGCTCACGTCGGTGAAGCAGGTGGCGGACGCAGCCAAGGCCGGTGACCTCTCCATCCGGGCGCGCGGCGTGATCAACGCTCCCGCCGTCAAGTGGGCCGGAGGGGAGCTGCCCGTTGACCCCGATCTCATCGAGTACCTCGGCGGCGGGCAGCTGATCGAGCCGCCCGATACCGCAGCAGGCATGGTCACCTTCAAGCTGCACGAGTGCTTCCCGGCCTCGCGCTACATCGTCTGCGACACCTCGATGGAGCCGATGGCAGAAGGCATGCATGTCGCCTATTCGCCGGAGCTGGAGGGCGCCACCGATGCCGGGGCGACCGGCTTCGTGAACGTGTTCATGAACGGGATCCCGGGGAGCGGCCCGATGGGCTTCCAGCCCTCGGTCTTCGACGCGACGGCAGGCGACCCTGCTTGGAGCCCGTACTGGGATCACATGACCTATGCCTGGGCGAGCGAGCAGGGGGCACGCGTCCTCCGATCTCAAGCGGAGATCCACGAGGCGCGTGACGGCGGGGAACTCGACAAGTTCCCCGGCACGCCCGACACCGACGGGACCGTCTTCACGGTGAACTGCCCCGTCCCGGTCGTTGCCGCGAACTCGTTCGGGACGTAAGCGCCGCCGCGCCGGCTATCCCGCGATGCGGGTCGCGGGGTGGAACGCCGCCCAGTCGAACCAGAAGCTGTCGATGGCAAGGACGCGAGGAAGTTGCTCCCCCTCCAGGGGACCGTCGAGGCCTCGCCCCTGGATGCTCCAGGTCGTGCCCGTCTCCTCGTCGGTGATCCCTTCTTCGCCGATGCCAAAGGAAAGGGCCCGGCCGTCGACCTCGGGGGTGAAGGCCGAGGCGGCCCCGACATCGCGTGACTGAGCGATCTGTTCGGCATCCAGCGCCGAGGCGGTTCCGGCATGCCAGAAGACGACGACCGGCTCGGCTCCGAGACTGAGTTCGAGGACGGCCCATCCCTCCCTCGCCTGGCCGGCGAGACGCTCGAAGGGCACGGCGACTTCCCCGTCCTCGCCGACGAGCCCGAGGACGCGCGAGAGCGCGGGCAGCCGATCATCGGGCGTCCCGTCGAACAGGTACGGCGAACGGCTGCCGTCGTAGCCCGGGTACGGGTTCTCACCGTAGGGACGGGAAAAGCCCGTCTCGGTGGTCAGGACCAGGCCATCGGGATGCTCGCTTCGCCAGTCCGCGAAAGAGAGGATCTGCGTCGGGACGAACTCGAGTTCCCAGCCGGTGAGCGGTCCGGTCACCGCCTTGCCCATCGCCTGAGGCCAGTAGGACTCGGTCTGTCGGTCATACATGACCAGGTTCGAGTTGTAGAGCTTGCCCGAGGTTCCGAAATCGAGCAGTTGTCCGTCGATCCTCGGGCGAACGAAAGCGATCCCGGTGTTGCACAGCGGGCAGTAGGTCACGGCCACGGGCGTGCCGGCCACGGTGTCGTTCACGATCTCGTGCCAGGTGAGGATCTGCAACGGGTAGGCCCTCGACTCGGTCCCCACTCGGAGCGCGAGGACGGGTTCTCGGCCCTCCAGGAAATCGATGTCGGGGGCGGAGGCGAACTTCGGATCGTCGATCGGGGGGATCCCGTCAGGAGGCGGGCCGCCTGAAAGGATCCGATCCTCGTCGATCAGCGGGGAGGATGATGATCGCCGCGGCTCGCCAAGCGTCTCGGCGCGCTCTCGCCTCCCGCTGGACCCCAGGCTCACGAGGACGCCAACGACCAGGAGCACAAGGAGCCCGCCGATCACCATCCGGACTCTCATACTTAGTCAGACGCTTCCAGGCAGCCCCGGATTCCCGACCTGGATGATGGCTCCGCCATCAACCCACCCCCTGCACGGGGACCTCCTCGAGCTGCTGAAGGTACTGGCGCACCATGAGCAGCGCGGTCACCCCTTCCCCGACCGCCGAGGCCAGCTGCTTGGTGCTTCCACGCCGAACGTCCCCCGCGGCGAACACACCGGGGATCGAGGTCTGCAGTGTCGGCCCGGTCGCGATGAACCTGCCCGGATCGAGGTCGATTGACCCTTCGAGGAAGTCCGTGTTCGGGTCCAATCCGATGAACACGAAGGCCGCCTCGGGATGAAAGACAAGCTCCTCCCCTGTTGCCAACTCGGTGGCCCGCACGGCGGCCAGACGAGCATCGCGCTTGTCGAAGGAGGTGATCCGGACCCCGGTGTGGATCTCGAACTTCGGGTGCGACCTCACCTTTTCCTGCAACAACGCCGAGGCGGCAAGTTCGGGCGCGAACTCCAGGATGCGGATCCTCTCGGCGAACTCGGCCAGGAACAGGCCCTCCTCCAACCCCGAGTTGCCGCCGCCGATCACCATCAGTTCCTCGGCGCCCCTGTAGAACGGGCCGTCACACGTCGCACAGAAATGGATGCCTGCCCCGATGAGATCCTCCTCCCCCGGGACTCCAAGGCGCCGGTAGGAAGACCCGGTCGCGACGATGACGGCCCGGGCGAGATAGAGATCGCCCGTGCCCGTGGTGATCTCGAGGCAGTCCGGGAGCCTGCGGATCGAGCCAACCGCCACCCCCGAAAGCATCTCCACGCCGTAGCGGTGAGCCTGGGCGATGATCCGCCCCGCGAGTTCTGCCCCCTCGATCCCCTCCGGAAAGCCCGGGTAGTTGTCGATCCGCTGGGTGACGCCCGCCTGTCCCCCCAAGGCGCTCGCCTCGATCACGAGCGCATTGATGCCCTCCCGGGCCGCGTAGATCGCCGAGGTCAGGCCCGCCGGCCCCCCACCCACGATGACGAGGTCGAAGTAGCGCCTCGACGCTCGCACGCGCAGGCCCAGCTTGTCGGCGAGCTCGGCGTTGGTCGGCTCGGCCAGGAACGATCCGTCGGGGAACACCACGGTCGGGATGATCCGTTTGCCTTCATTCAACCGGGCGACGAGTTCGCCCTGCTCCGGATCCTCATCGATGTCGATCCACCCGAACGAGATCCGTTGCTCGCCGAGGAACCGCTTCGTGCGCTTGCAGTCCGGACACCACGGTGCGCCGTAGACAACGATCTTCTCGTCCATCGCGACCTCCCTAGATCACCGGCGTGAAGCCGCCCACCCAGCGAAGCAGTGGCGACATGAGCCGCATCCATAGTCCGCTCACCAAGAGCAACCCGATCGCGACCATGAACAGTCCCGAAACGCCTGCGATCGCCCGGTAGTGACGCTTGAGGACATCGAGGAACGATAGGAGCCGCCGCAAACCGAACCCGACGAGTACGAACGGCACCCCCAGGCCCAACGAGTAGAAGCCAAGCAACAATGCTCCCTTGACCGAAGCGCCCTGGATCGTCGCGATCGAAAGGATCGCCGCGAGCACGGGGCCGATACACGGGGTCCAGCCGGCCGCGAAGGCCATCCCCAAGGCGAAGGAGCCCGTGCGCCCGGGTCGGATCCGCGCGAGCAGCGGTCGCCGCTCGACCAGCAGCCAGGCCCCCCGGTGCAGCGCGTACGCGAGCATCACGGCACCGAACCCGATGATCACCAGGCCCGCGAGCCGGGTGCCGACCGGAGAACGAATGATCGGAAGCAGCGTCCCCGCGAACGCACCGAGCGCGACGAAGACCGTCGAGAAGCCGAGCACGAAGAGCAGGATCGGGCTTCGGCGTCGCTCATGCTCGGCTCCCGTCCCGGTCTCGGTCCCGGCAACGAAGGCAACGTAGCCGGGCACGAGCGGCAGCACGCATGGGGAAGCGAACGAGACGAGACCCGCCGCGAAGGCAAGGGCAGGCGCCCAAAAGACCTGTAGATCCACGCTCATCCGTCTGCGAAAGCGCACTCGCCTGCCCGGATGGGGACCTCGAGCCAGTTCTCCGGCGGAGGGATCGGGCAGGACCAATCCGGGTTGTAGGCGCAGTAGGGGTTGTAGGCCCGGTTGAAATCAAGCAGTACGACCCCGTCGCGGATCTCGACGTCCAGATACCGACCCCCCGCATAGGTCTCCCGCCCGTTGGTTCGATCCCGGAACGGAAGGAACCCACCTGCGCGCTCGCTGGAGAAGAGCGTCAGGCGACCGGGACCGTCGTCGACCTCGAAGCGGAGCGTGCCACGTCGGGCGTAGATCTGCGTGCGCCCGTCGGTGGTCGGCATCGAGACGGAGGAGCGATCATCCGGAGGATCGAGACGAACGCGAAACACCAGCGCGAGGTCCTCCGGGAAGTAGACCAGGCCCGCGAAGGCGTTCCGCTGCTCCACTCGCAAGGGCGAGCGAGGATCCTGGGCGAAGAACGCATCCTTGTCGTGCCGGGATCCCTGGAGAGTCGTGTCCACACTCTTCCGAACGCCCGGAGGCGCCGGCGGATTCCGTCTCGCGCGGAATCAGACCGGGGTCAGAGGCGTCGGAAGGAGTGTGGCACACCTTCGCTCCGACATGCGCTCGACCCTCGGCCAGTACCGGTGGCTTGGAGCCCGGCACCGAGGCGACGTGACCGGTCCCGCGCACCGATCCGAGCGCCGGAGCGGCGTGCGGCTGGGCCTGCTCGCAGGCACGCTCGGCATCGGATGCTGCGTGGGCCCGACGGTCCTGGCCCTGACGGGTCTCGCCTCAGCCTCGACAGCGGTAGCGATGGGGAACCGCCTGTATCGGGACTGGGGGTGGGCGTTCAAGCTCGCCGCGGTCTGTTTCGCTCTCGCCGCGATACTGATCCAGCGCCGACGCGCGCGTAGTTGCCCCGTCGCCGAGCGCCCGAGCAGCACTCGGACATCGCTCTGGCTCGCCGGCACGGCCGTCGGGGCCTACGCCCTGCTCTATGCGGTGACCAAAGGCCTCTCACGACTCGCATGAGTATCCGGGCGGAGCGGGATGAGGTCTTCCTGCAGGTAACCAAGAGCATCTGCCCGCTTTGCAAGACAGTACTCGACGCCGAGATCCTGGCGCGTGACGGCCGGATCCTTCTCTCCAAGCGCTGCACGGAGCACGGGAGCTTCGAGGCGTTGCTCTCCTCGGATGCCGATGCGTGGCTCGATGCCCAACGATACAACCGGCCCGGATCGATCCCGCTGGAGTTCCAAACCGAGGAGCGCGATGGGTGTCCCCTGGACTGCGGACTGTGCCCTTCGCACAAGCAGCACGCGTGCGTCGGCCTGATCGAGATCAACTCGAACTGCAATCTGGACTGCCCGGTGTGCTTCGCCGACTCCGGACACCAGCCCGATTCCTTCTCACTCAGCTTCGATCAGGTGCGCCTGGGGCTCGAAACCTTCGTGCGCTCCGAGGGACAACCCGAGATGGTGATGTTCTCCGGAGGCGAACCGACCCTTCATCCCGAACTCGCCTCCTTCGTCCGCCTCGCGAACGAGCTCGGCGTTTCCCAGGTCACGATCAACACCAACGGGATCCGGCTCGCGAAGGATGCACGATTGGCGGCCGAGCTCGCGTCCCTGGGTGCCTCGATCTACCTGCAGTTCGACGGGACGAGCGCCGCGACCGACATCGCGATGCGTGGACGGGACCTTCGCGCACTCAAGGAGCGAGCGCTGCAGCGCTGCCTCGATGAGGGGCTCCGCGTGACGCTCGTGGCGGCGATCGAGAAGGGAGTGAACGACCACGAGGTCCTCGCCGTGCTGGAGTTCGGTCTCTCGCACCCCGCGGTGAACTCCGTCGTGTATCAGCCGGTCACCCACGCCGGTCGCCACGGGCCCTTCGACCCGACCGATCGCATGACAAATGCGGACGTTGTGGCGGCACTCACGGGCAGCACCCCCGCGGTGCTTGCGCCGGAAGACTTCGTGCCCGTCCCCTGCTGTCACCCGGCGTGCCGACTCGTCACCTACCTGCTTCGGGCCGAGGGCGCGATCATTCCGGTCCCTCGGTTGCTCGACGTCGAGGCGCATCTTGACTACGTCGCGAACCGCGCTCTCCCGGATCCGTCGGTACGTGGTGCCCTGGAGCGGCTCTGGAGCGCGTCAGCGGTTGCGGGAACAGAGGCCACGGCCGAACAGCTCGCCTGCGCAACGTGCGAGATCGACCTCCCCGCGGCAGCGCGGGACCTTGCCCGTAGCGCGTTCATGGTCGTGATCCAAGACTTCCAGGATCCCTACACGCTGAACGTGACGCAGTTGATGAAGTGCTGCGTGGCCGAGATCGTCCCCGACGGAAGGCTGATCCCGTTCTGCGCGTACAACTCGGTCGGGTACCGAGAGGAGGTCCGCGCCGCACTCACCGGTATCCCCGTCGCGCCCGTGGTGCCGAACGCGGCAGGACTAGAAGGTCTGCTTCGACGAGCCCCGCATGGCTCGATGACGCTCGCCGCGGGAACGGAGACATGAGTGACCGGCCGGTTTCGGCCGACGCGTGCTGCGCGGCTTGGGACGGCGAACTGATCCCGCTGCTGCTCGGCGAGAGCTACCACCCCGGTGGGGAGGGCCTGTCCCGGTCGCTGGCCGAGCGCCTGGAGATCCAAGCCGGCATGCGCGTGATGGATCTCGCCTGCGGCTCGGGGGCGACGGCGCGACTGATCGCCAGGGGATGGGAGGCTGGCGTGCTCGGTATCGACTCTTCTCCACGAGCGCTTCGACAAGCACGCCGACTCGCCAACGATGCGATGCTCGTTCGTGCCGACGCGCATGCGCTTCCCGTTCCAGCAGGTTCCTTCGACCGGGTGATCTGCGAGTGCGCCCTGTCGGTCTTCCCGGACAAGCCTCGTGTGCTCGCCGAGGTGCACCGCGTGCTCCGGCCGGGCGGCTCGGTCGGCATCTCGGACGTAATCGTTGACCCGCCCCGCTTGCACCCGGACCTTCGGTCGGTCGTTTCATGGTTCGCCTGTATCGCAGGAGCGACCTCGGTCACCGGATACGAGCGGCTCCTTCATGGGGCCGGCTTCGAGGTCACATCCGTCGAGCACGTTCCCGGCGCTCTCGCGCGGATGATCGATGAGATCGACGCACGCATCGCCGTCCTGGCCTCGATGGACCTTCCGATGCTGGCGGATCTCGATCCGGTCCGCACCCGGGAGATGTTGGCACTCGGCCGGCAGGCGGTCGCCGAGGGGACCGCCGGTTACGCGGTCATCGTCGCCAGCCGGGCGGTCGACAGCCAACGCGCGCACACGGAGAAGGAATCGCCGGCGGCTGTCCTGCGTTGAGCCGAGAAGGAGGTGAGCCATACGCAGCTTGTCGCCCCGGCGTTCATGCTGATCATGATCGGCGCCATCTTCGTGAAGATGACGAGGTTCAAGACCGGCTTCATGTCTCAGCAGAGCACCGGATGGGAGTTCGATCTCGTCTTGCTCGCGGGAGGCTTTCTGCTGCTGCTCACCGGCCCCGGAAGGCTCGCGATCGACTAGTGCGACGACCCGTCCTGGCCCTCGATGATGTGGCAGACCTCCGCCTTCTCGCAGTCCGAGGGTGAAAGCCTGCGGGCCCTGCGTGCCAGGCGCTCCAGGTCGCCCCTGGCCTTTTCGAGGGCCTCGATCTTGGCCGAGACTTCATCGGCGTGACGCTGGATGAGGTCGGCGACATGCACGCATGGAACTTCCCCGCGATCCCGGAAGGCGATCACGCCCCGGATCTCACCCAGAGTGAGTCCGATCCCTTGCGCGCTGCGAACGAACGCCAGACGCGAGGCCGCCGACGAGGAGTAGTCGCGATAGCCGTTGGGTTGTCGGCCGGGCTCATCGATCAGCCCGACCGACTCGTAGTAGCGGATGGTCTTGGCCGACACGCCTGTGCGGTCAGCAAGTTCTCCGATCCTCATGTTGACATTCCAGCCCACTGGAAGGTGTACCGTCAAGTCCGTACCCCGAGAAGGGCACGACGAAAAGACGAGGAGGTGCCGCTATGGACCCGGATCCCGTCATCCCACAGGGACCCCATTGCCCCGACTGCCCGATCGATTGACCACGTCGCCGGACTGAAGCTGGGAGGCTCGATGGATACCTACGTGATGCAGGTTGCCGGCATGACCTGCGATTCGTGCAACGACCACGTCGCCGAGGCCCTTTCGCGCCCCGGGGCGACCGACATCGTCGCCGACTGGCGAAAGGGCGAAGCGCGATTCTCCGCGCAGGACCCCGACTTCGAACGCCTTTCTGCGGAGATCACCGGCGCGGGCTACGGCCCCGGTGCGGTGCGCCATGTCACATCGGCGACTCCCCGCGAGGAGGGACACCTTTCCGACGCCGACTATGACCTTGCGATCGTCGGCTCGGGCTCGGCCGCGTTCGCCGCGGCCATCAGGGCGAGCGACCTCGGTGCGCGCGTCGCGATGATCGAGCGGGGCGAGATCGGGGGAACCTGCGTGAACGTCGGCTGCGTCCCCTCTAAGGCGATGCTTCGAGCCGCGGAGGCGTGTTTCCGAGCGAATCACCCGGTCCACCGGGGCGTGCCCACCACCTGTGGTCCGGTCGATCTTGACGAGCTCGTTCGCCACACCGACGAGCTCGTCGCGGATCTCCGTCAGCAGAAGTACTTGGATCTCGTTACGGCCTACGGGTTCGAGCTCATCCGTGGGGAGGCGCGCTTCGTGGGACCCGAGGCGCTCGACGTCGAGGGTCGAAGGATCGTCGCCGACCGGTACCTTGTGGCAACGGGCGCCTCGCCCGCCGTCCCGCCCATCCAGGGGCTGGCCGAGGCCGGGTACCTCACGAGCACCGATGCGCTTCAGCTGCGATCGCTACCGCCCGCCATAGCGGTGATCGGCGCCAATGCCATCGGGCTCGAGCTCGGTCAGCTGTTCCTGCACCTTGGCTCGCGCGTGGAGTTCTTCGATGTCGCCGAACGCATCGCGCCGTTTGAGGAACCCGAGGTCTCCGATGCCTTGAGCACGATCCTCGAAGGCGAGGGCGCCGGAGTCCATCCGGTGGCGCAGATCACCGCGGTGCGAGCGGATGCTGGTCGCCGCATCGTCGTCGCGGAGATCGCCGGAGCGTCGCGCGAGTTCCCGGTCGACGAGGTGCTCGTTGCCGCCGGCCGTCGTCCGAACACCGCCGATTTGGTCCTTTCGGCCGCCGGAGTGCAGGTTGACGAGCGAGGAGCGATCGTGATCGACGAACGGTCACAGACCACCAACCCGCGGATCTTCGCGGCCGGAGACTGCACCGGAGCCCCCCAGTTCGTCTACGTCGCAGCGCACCAAGGTGCGCTCGCGGCCGAGAACGCGCTCTCAGCCGAGGGGCGAACGCTGGATCTTTCGGCACTTCCGCGCGTCACGTTTACGAACCCCCAGATCGCCGCGGTTGGCGTGACCGAGGCGCAGGCGCGGGAGGCCGGCCACGAGGTCAAGGTCTCAGAACTGGGCCTGGACAAAGTGCCAAGGGCGCTGGTGAACCGCGACACCCGGGGGTTGGTCAAGCTGGTGGCCGATGCCCGCACCGACCGTCTCCTCGGGGCCTCGATGCTCGCCGAGGGCGCCGGAGATGCCATCCAGGCCGCGGTGCTCGCCGTGAAATTCGGACTGACCACCAGGGAGCTCGCCGAAACGTTCCATCCTTACCTCACGATGGCCGAGGCCCTGAAGCTCGCGGCGCAGGCGTTCGATCGCGACGTGGCGCTGCTCTCGTGCTGCGCGGCATGAGGGCCACCTACTCGCCCGGCGATCTAGAGCTCGGCTCGTGCCAGCACCGTTTTATCGCCGAGATCTCGAGAGCGGACAGATGACCCCGGTCGCGATCGCGTTCGGCGCCGGTTTGCTCGCCGCGGTGAATCCGTGCGGCTTCGCGCTGCTCCCCTCGTTCCTCGGCCGGGCACACAGCCTCGGCTGGCGCCGCCAGCAGGTCGAGATCCTGGGCTGGGCCTTGATAGGTCAACGCGCTCACGCTCGCCCGCCACAGGGACGCCCGGCAGCCTCCCGGCCGGCCGCCTGGGAGCGAACCCCTTCCCGAGGCCCCGCAAAGCCCTAGAAGGGCTGCCCTGAAGCCGCTCCGCGTCTCGGCGCGTTACGACGACCTCGTCCCGTCCGAATCGCTACACTCGATTCCCCGGTAGATGGCCTGGCGAGCAATTCGACCACCATTTCTACCGGCCCGGGCGAGGGGCGAGGTAGGCGAGGGCGAGGTCGGGGTAGTAGAAATCGATTCCACCCCTGGTCATACGCGGTGCCCGATTCCCGCTGGTAACGGATCTTGCCGATTTGGTAACGCCAGCATCCCTTGCGCCCCCTGTAGGGTCGGAAGAGATGCCCCAGCGCCAGGTCAGGGGCCTCGCCCCTTTCCGCAACGGGCTCATCCCGAATGAGGACTCGCGTCGAGAATGAGTTGCCCCGTAGCAGACCGGAACCTTCACCCAGGATGCGCGGTCTACTGAGAGTGAGACCGACAACGCTGGCGTCCTTCACGATCGTCGTTGCCCTGACGGCCGCGTGCACAAGCGCGCCGCCCGCGCCCGACCTTGACCATGACGGGTCACGCTCTACGGTTCAGCCATGTGGCACCCGCGAAGTGACGTTCGGGGCCCTCAAAGTCAAAGAAGCAGGCCTCATCAGCCTGGACATCGACGTTGCCGGCCCTTGCGTCGCCGATTCGGACCTGACCCTGAGATTCCTCACTCCAGATGGAGAGGAACTTCCTATCTCGGGGACGCCTTCGACCTACGAGCGTCGCGACCGGCCGCTCGACGGGATGCTCAGCGCCGCCTGGCGGGTCAAAGGCAGGGTCTGCGAGGAGGAGGCGGTGTCAGCCGTCGTCCAGGGATTCGACCGAAGCATCAGCACTCGGTGGTTGGGTGAGCCCTGCGGGACCAACCAGCAGAACACCCTGAAAGTGTCGCCCGCCTACCCTTGACCGGAGGCCGTCCCTAGCCCGTTGCCTGCCACGATGCAACGAATAGCTCTTACTCAGAGGCCCTGGTGGCATGGGCGGGCAACGGTTTCCGTGACCAGCGTTACCGGAGCAGGTCGAGATGATCGGCTGGGCTCTCATGGTCAACGCGCTGACGATGGCCCGTCACCGAGCCGCTGACGGCCTCGAACAGGCCGCCTGACCTTCCCAACCCCCTCGCACAGCCCGACAGGGATTCAGCCTGCGCGGAAGCCGCCAACAACAACGACATCGGCGTTACCGAGACCAACTCTTTCCGAATCGCTAGTATCAAGAGCCCCGGAACCAAGCCTGGCGTTGATTTCTGCCAGGATTTCTACCGGCCCGGGCGAGGGCGAGGTCGGGGTGGTAGAAATCCCCGAATCCCCAGGTCAGCAACTATGCCCAACTCCTCCTGGTAACGGATTCGTTCCATTTGGTAACGCGTCAGGCACAAGAACACACGAGTAGACTCAGGCGGACTCGATCCCGGAGCGGAGAATCTGCAACCGGTTGAAGACCAACCGGAACGTCGCGTCCGAGATTCGTGATCCATCACGATTCAGGGAGCGGGTGGCTCCGAACCGTCACGTCGCCGCGGCGCGGCGGAGGGTATCCTCCGCACTCCGGACCATGTCTTGAACAATCTGCGCAGCCGGGCGAACGTCATCGATCAACCCGACGACTTGACCCGTAAACGGAACGAACTCCTCCATTCTGTTCTCGTTTATGGCTGACATGATCTCCTCGCCCAGACGTTCCGCGTCGCCGGCCGCCGCGTCTGGGCGCGTCTCCCACCGCTCGATGAAGTCGGTTCTCAAGGATCGGGGAACTACGTCAAACGCCCCGCCACCCGGCTTGGGAAAGATGGAGTCCCACACGTCCGCCTTCACAGCTTCCTCGGGCCGGGCGTCAACGATCGCCCGTTTCCACACCTCGAAGATCGGGCGACTGATTCTGGATATCGACAGGGTGCCTGACCCGGGCTCAGAAGCTAAGACCGCGGTCACCATTCAGGTCGGGTGGGTCGTTGGCGAGCGCGGGGACTCCCACCTCCAGACGTACCGACAGCCCGAAAACGGGCTCCTCCTCCAGCGCCGTCGGCCACATGGCCGTCACCACCGGAGGGACTGTCATTCGGAGTACTGCGTCGAGTGCGTCGAGGCCGTGACGCTCGGCGTGCATGTGGTCCGTAACGTCGAGGCCGACGCCGAGACGCGGAAGCGTACACCGGCCGAACTCCGCTGCACGCGGTGCAACGTCAACCCGATCGCAGCGGCATGACCGCGTCGCCGAGCTACTACCCGCAGTCGCAGTACGACTCAGACCACCGAGCACCGTACGCGACCGAAGATATCGAGACCGTCGAAGGAGGTACAACGAATGGCACCAGCACCCGCACCGACCACGCCGCCCGGACAGCCGTTCCCGGCTCCCCAGCCGCTTCCACCGGCCGGACCGAACCAGCCAGGCGGAGTGCCTGACAACCTGTAACCCGATACGAACGCGGCCCCCCCCCCGGCAA
>JBBDHU010000003.1:125844-215100 GCA_040880705.1 Actinomycetota bacterium
GGGGGGGGGCCGCTTTCTCATCCCCGCTCGATGTCGGTTCCCACCGAAAGTGACACTCGAAACGACTCGCTACCGGCAACCGTGCGGCGAGCCGGATGCGCGAGAGTTCGAGTCATCTAGGGCTCCCCCTCCTCATGAGTGCCGGGGCAGTCCGGCAGATGTTCGGGTCATGAAGTTGATCCCAGGAGGACCGGCATGAGTCAAAGGATTACTGGAGAAACGACTCCAAGGAGTCAATCTCCACCTCCGGCATGTGTCGCTTTATGTTGGCGTACGCGAGAGCGACACCGACCGGCGTGATGGTTACGGACGCAAACTTCTGACGCTCCCACCATTCATCCAGCAATCGAATGTGCTCGTACTCGGTGAAGCGTTCGAACATGGTCTCCTGCCCACTGGCGATCGGTTCTATGCTCGCTATGGGACTGGAGCTCCGCCATCGGAGAGGCGTCCGTCGAGGATTGCCCGCGCGAACCCCAGCCAGAAGCGCGGTTGCCTGGCTGGATGGGGCCGCTGTAGTGTTCACGCCGTAGTCCACGAGAGGGAGGAGGAGTACCCGATGCGACGTTGGACCGTTGCATTCCTCGCCACGCTGGCGTTGACGCTCGGAGCGTCTCCGGCTTTCGCGGCTCAGCCCGCCAACCAAGCGTGCTTGGGCCACGACGTGGCTGGCTACGCCCAAGGCGGGTCGGGCTTCGGAGCCTTCGTCTCGGAGATCGCGTCCGGGACCCAGGGCATCGGTGCCGAGATTCAGGCACACCTGGCTGGCACCGTCTCGGACGAGGCCTTGCCGAACACCTGCAACGACTGAATCCGGCCCCATGGCTCATGGGCGCGATCGGCTGCGTGTTGGCGAGCGCGCTCGTCCTGGGCGGCGGTTCCCGCATCGTCATGCGGGTCACGGCCATCATCGCGGACCCCGAGTTCATCGGGACGCCCACGACCGGCGGGAACACGATCGGACGGATCACGTTCGCCGGCTCCATCGGGCTCGTGTGGCTCGGGGCGCTGGGCGGCGTACCCCTCGCTGTCGCCTATCTCGTAGCCCGGCGTTGGCTCCCACGGCAGCCACTCTTCCGAGGCATCTGGTTCGGCCTGCTCACGATGGGGGTGTTCGGCAACCTCCTCGTGGGTGACACCGAGGCCGGGACCGCAGACTTCCGGTTCGCGGATCCGGCCCCACAGCTGGTGATGTACGGCACGATGTTCCTGCTCTTCGGTCTGGTGGGGTCCTCGTGGGCCGAGCGGCTGGGCAGGGGGTTGCCGGAGCCCCGGCCATCAACGACGGGCTACGTCGTCCTGGGGGTGGTCACGATCGCCGGGGTAGCGACGATCGCCGGCGACGTCGCCACCCTGCTCGGGTAGGCGACGTCAACGCCCGTCCGGTCCGTTCACCATGACCTCAGTCACGTGCGCAAAGGACCCTTCTCACGCGAAGGGAAGTAGCGAAGCGCGCCGGGGTGCGAGACTGCTCTCGTGGAATCGCGTTGACTCGCGCATAATCAATCCCCGCCGCTCGGGGGTTCATGGGCCGATGAACGAGCCGCTCCGTATCGTATCTCCGGTCCCGTCCGAGATCGCGACCAGCAGCACGGCGGAGACGTGATGCTCGGGCGTGGTTCAGGAGATGGGTGGCCGGGTTGCGCCCTGGTCCGTCGTAGGCGACGATGCGCGGGGTGTATAGGAGCGCGACGACATTCCACAGAGGAGGGAGAGAGTTGATCCTGGCAACGTCGAAGGTCGAGGATTTCGACCGTTTCGTGAAGATCTTCTCAACCAAAGGCGCTGAGAAGCGAAAGCAGCATGGGTCCAAGGGTTCGACCGTCTTTCGCGATCCGAATGAGGACGACCGGGTTTGGGTGCTCTTCGACTGGGATGAGGAGGGCTGGCAGAACTTCGTCTCCGACCCCGAGGTCCCGGCGATCTTTCAAGAAGGCGGGGTCAAAGGTAGGCCCCGGGCGGCTGAGGTCGGCGGCCAGTACGACGCCTAGCCCCAGAACCAGAATCGGACCACTCGAAGCCGCCGGGCTGTCGGAGTAGTTAACCGACGACCTCAGAGATGTACGGACCCGCCCGGCTGGGTGGTGGAGGCCGCCTGCGCCGGAGCGCGTGTGCAATTAGGCCCTATTCGCCGCCTGGCGGGGAGCCAAGGAGCTCGCCGAAGGCGCCTCCATCGACGAGGTCGCGCGGCTGCTCGGGATGCGCTCGCTCGACCGGGCGGCAAGGTTTATCGGCTTCGACTGGCGGGGTCCGGCGTGAAGCAGGAACGCCCAGTCGCCTCCTCGCTGGAGAAGATCGAGGCGATCATGGTCAACGACGCGCTCTTCGAGCTGGCAGAGGTCCTTCCGAAGCCGGGCAAGGGCGGGCGCCGCCGCGACTATCCCGCCTACATGGTGCTGGTGTTTGGCGCGATGCTCTCGGGCTGGCGGAGCGGGCGGCAGGTCGAATCGGAGCTTTCCCACCCGCTGGTGTGGAAACACGTGCGGCGTTTGGCCCGCAGGCGCTTCCCGGACGACCCGTCGATGCACCTTCCGCGCAAGCCGATGCGGCGGCACCACTACGTCTACGCGCGCGACCGCTACCTCACCGATCCTGCGATCCTGGGGCGGCTCGGCGAGGTCCACCGGGCGGCCGCAGCCGCTCAGGCACGCAAGATCGGGCTGCTCGACCCCGCCGGCAAAGGCTCTCACACCCACCCGCACCTTTCCCGAGTGCTCCACGCAGACGGGAAGGTCATCACACCGCTGTTCAAGGCCAAGCCCGGCGACACGCGTGTGGACACCGCCACCGGCGAGGTCCTGCCGGTCCGCCACGAGCCTGATGCGGACCTGCACTTCGAGGGCACGGGCGAAGCCGCCTGGGGACGAAGTTCGTGATGGTGGCCACGCGCTCACCGATCGGGCGGATCATCCTTGATGCGGAGCGGGTGCCCTCCCCCGGCTCGGAGGCTGCCACGGCTGTCAGCTGCTTCGAGCGCCTCGCGCCCCATGTCCCCGGCGCCCTGGCCATCGTCTACGACACCGCCCTTCGGGGCGTTCACCACCAGACAATCCTACGGGACCTTGGATTGGTGCCAGTGAACATGGTGGCAGCAGCGGAGACCTGGGGCTCGAGGAGCCTCAAGCGCAAGATCAAGCGCCGGGAGAAACGCGTGCACGTGGGAGACAAGACCGTCACGCTAGCCGACGGACGCAGCGTCCGGCTTCGCCTGTTCGCCGAGGCCGGAGCAATCGGCCTGCTTCGGTCCACCGAGACGGGTGAGCAGGTCTTTGAGCCGCTGACTCGTATCCGCACGCACCGGGTCCGCGACAAGAACGGCCTCTACCGCTGGTACAACGACTACCGGCTGCCAGAGCACTTCGGCGCTGGGCAGGTCACCGTCCGCCTCCATCAGAACGATGACGACCGGGACCGCAAGTTCAACCGGACCGAGAACGTCCGGCCGATCCCCCCTTCCGACCCCGAGTTTCCGCGCTCTCCGGCCGCCGAAACGACGCCGAGTCGCTGCACCGAGGCCTTGAAGACACGCTCTACCTAGGCCGGGCCCACAGCCTCGGCTGGCGACGCCAGCAGGTCGAGATCCTCGGCTGGGCTCTAATGGTCAACGCCCTCACGCTCGCCCGACACAGAGCTGCGGGCGGTCTCCCGGCCGCCGCCTAGACAAGCGAACCTCCGCGTAACAGCCGGGCCGGACAAAGCCTGCCCTGAACCTGCACGATGGCGACTGATCGCGTGTTACGACGACCTCGTCCCGCCCGAATCGCTAGACTCGAATCCCCCGGTAGATGGCTTGGCGAGGATTTCTGCCACCATTTCAACCCGTCCGGGCGAGGTAGGCGAGGTTGGGCTGGTTGAATTGCCCAAAGCCCCAGGTCTGCGAATCGCCAATCACGCCTCGGTAACGAATTACGACCTTGAAATCAGCAGCCATTTGTACTCCTCCTTGTCCTCCTCCCGTCGACGTCTCTCGGCATCGTGGCGCCCCTCCCATTTCAACTGAGCGACGATCCCTTCGAGCAAGTCGAGAGGCATGCTGCTCAAGGAACTCGGATCGTAGAGTCGCGCGGGGTCGATCTGACTGCGAAGGTGCGCTTTCCGCACCTCTACGGCGTCGTTAACCCCATCGGTGCCGGCAACCAGAGCGGGCGCCTCGTCATCCGTTGACGAGGCATCGAGGGCGGCCGTCGCGAGAGCCTCCTGCTCCCTTCTTGCCCGATTGCGCTCTTCCCATTCTTGGATCCGGCGATGCTCGGCCTCTAGTCGCTGCTGCTCCTTTAGCCGATCATTTTTCAGGTCGTCCATCTCGCGCTGGAACTCCGCCTGCAAATCGCCCGAGAAGATGATGCCATCGGGAATCGGCTCGTCGCCGTCAATCTCCGTCCAATCCGCGGAGGACAGGTGTTGCTCATCATCACGGTGACGGCCATGAAAACCGCCGTGGCGATGATCATCAACGCGGTGGCGAACAACAGCGACAAAGAACTGCCGGGCCAGCGGCGCCAACGCGACCAATGAGTCGGCAAGGGCACCCATCAAGACGACCGACTCAGCCGCGACGGGACCACGCCGGCGATCGGTGTCGTATTCCTTCACCGCGGCCTCGAGACACGAAACGGTCTCACGCAGGTGGACGACGTTTTCGGTCTCGAGCCAACGGATGCACGCGTCCCGAGACGCCTTCGTTCCGGCCTTCAAGTCGGAAAACGACTTGTCCAAGCGATCCCTAAGCCTCGCCGGATCCAACCACTCCGCAGGATCACAGTTATCGCTCGGAACCCAGGCGCGAAGGCGATCAATAACGGCATCGCGAGTGTCGTCGGAAAGATCCTCCCCTATCGCCGCAGACCACACGGCCGCCTCACCGGCGATCTGCCTGTCAATTAATGAACGACCGGCAGCACTTGCGGCCGGCTTGCAAAGGCTCGACACCCGTGTCTGAAGGCGGGCAACACCCGCCTCCCGAGCCCGCCGAAGCTGGCTCACGACCTCGGCGACCGATGCTTCGATCAGGCCTTGGGCCTTGGCCGGCCTAGTCATCGAGATCCCGAAGTCGGCGGATCTCCTGCCGCCTCCGAACATCGGGTTCGGTCGGCATGGGAATCACCTTGGTTCCGGTGTTGGTGATGTAGCGAATAGCCCTTTCCTGATCGGCCGGGTTGTCGCTGTCGAGCATCTTCTCGACCGCGGCGTGCACCTTCGGGGTAAGCACCGCGAGCCAGGCGTCGTGCTCCGCCTGAGCCTCGCGAGCCCGATCTTGCGCATCACGCTCATCCTGGCGACGCTCGTCTTCCTGCTCGATTTCGAGCCGGTCGACGTCATCGGAGAACTGCTGGACAAGACGACGGACGTTGCGCTCGCTGTGGCCGTGGTCACGCTGGGTTCGGGCCGAGTTCCTCCCGCAACTCACGTAGTGGCGTACGACGAGCAACTGCTGAGGAGCAGGGACCTTAGGCTTTCCAGGTCCGGCGGTGTTCTTCGACATGACGCATCCTCCTTGCTAGAAGGCGGTCATGCCGCTCTGACGGTAACTCGAGCCTACGTAGGACCCAAATCAATATTGACACAGTTCAGCGCTTTGACAACTTCCGGGCTCCCTCGAATAGGCTCTCCTCAGTGATCGTCGACGTCGATAAACCAGCGGCATGACCCTCCGACATCCGTGCCTACTGCGAAACAATCGCCGACAGGGATCGGGGCGCGGCCGATGTCTCCTACGAGTTACCCGATCGCAGGACTGTCGAGGGGAGTTCCTAGGCGCTGAAGGTGAACCAACTCGTGGGCTACGACGTACTCGATCATGCGGGGAGGCAGCATGATGCTCTTCCAATGAAAGAATCGCCGACAGGGATCGGGGCGCGGCCGATGTCTCTTATACGAGTTACCCGATCGCTGGACTGTCGAGGGGGAGTTCCTAGGCGCTGCTGGATGGACACCTTCCTCTCGGCCACCATGCGACTCGGCTCCTCCACCCCCCATGAATCGGATGCGATCCGCGCGACGGGGCTGCGACCGCTCACAGAAGACCTCGTGAAAGAACGACTCGACTCCGCAGCACAACATGGCACAATAACCCTGGCTGAGGCAGTTGAATTCGAGTCTCGAAGCGTGTTTCACGACGGTCGCTTGAACGGTAGGCAAGATCGCGTATCCTCGTTGCATCAACCGACGTGATCCACGCCCAGCCGTGCGGACTTGCTCCTTTACCGCCGCAGAAAGACCTATAGAGTTCCAACCGTTCCACAGGTGGACGAGCGAGACCGCCAAACTCCATACCCTCTAACAAACCCGGGGCGATTCAACGCGTCACGGTTACTCGATACAGAGTGCCGCATTGCATCCCGCTGAAGCGTCAGACTCTCTAGTGACCCCCCCTACATCTGCACTTGTTTGACCCCGGGCGCCATTGAGGGAGTAAATCAAACTGAAGGCGTACCCGGACTCATCCAGAGCCGGGAGTGAGACAGGAACTCCGCCAGGGTAAGATCCTAGCTTGGTTGATCTCGTCTCGAAGTCTTTCGCTCCGATGACATAGCCTTGCCGACGGGGAACCTCGATTTGGAACGGCGAATCAGATCGGCACCAAACTCTGTTCCCAACGCCACCCGTTGTAACAAGTTCATGGTCCTCGGCGGAGAACACACCAAGGGGGAGCCCGTCAAGGCCTTCGACTACAAGCTTGCGGCCACCAGCATGGTTCGCCTCCTCACACCTCCTACCATCAACAACGCTCAAGGTTCCAGCGATCGTAATCTGCGGTGCAGGGCCGTTGCCGCAAGCACCCAGCGATAGCGCAACGATGGCTACAAGGACCACCAGCCTCGAATCCGTCTCGGCAACTCGAGATGTGAACGATAGCCGTCCGCTCATACGCATCATGTCGCGCACTGGTCGGCGTCAATGAAGATTGACCCCTGGAGAATAGGCGACAACAGTTGCCCTGCATTAGGTTCCTTATTAACCCTTCCACTGCTGTATGTGACAAAGATTCTAGTTTTGGCGTAGAAATCCCGCTCATATGTTGGATCGTTGGTGATGCCAGCGCATTTCTTAGTGCTGTTGCGATCATTGTAGCCGTCGAGAGGCATCCCGTCGCCAGTAAAAGTTACGGATTTTGGTTTGCCCTGTCGGCCGTTTTCGTCCCATACCGAAACCTGCTGCCGCCATTTGACGATGTCGCGCCGCGAGCCGGAGAAGTAGCTTACGGCCCTACCCTGAACATAGTACGCCGACGCGACTACCGCAGTTAAGTGATATATGCCGCCGATGCAGGATCGGTAATGGATCTTGCCCGATCCGCTCTCCGTCCAAGAGGAGCATTGATCCCCGGTGATCATGCCCGAAAAATCATCGTTTGAGATCGGATTGTTGAATGCATAAGCAAACTGGTTAAGGGATCTCGGCCTACTCGTGTCCCCGAAGAGCAAATCCCGGGAGATAAATCGGCCGCTCCTCGCGTCGTATTGGCGAGTTGTCATGTCCACGAAACCAGTATCGGCATCGGTTAGCTGAGACTGGAATCCGAGCACAGAATCCTCGCCCGAGTGGCTCATGATCTCGCCCCACGGAGAATAGAGTAGGGAGCCCGCCACATCCCCATTCATGTCCGCTAGCCCAACCGTATCTCTGCGCGGATCGATCAAGAGAAAATGGAGGCTCGATCCCTCTTTTTGAACGAGCGGGCCCATGTCGGAGTTCGCGTACTCTCCGAGCGTGGTCGTAGAAGTCGCGTGTTCGTCGACTTGGGCGAGGGTCTCGCCGGTTCCCTCGTAGTAGTAGACATTCCGCACGAGGGGGGAGGCCGACAGTCTCTTCATCGTCGTGCGGTCGAATGCATCGTTCCTGTACAGGCGGTCCCCGCCGCTCGACGTGCACCCGGTCGTCGAGTTGAGCATGACCGAGAAGAGCCCGTTGAACCCGTCGAAGAAGAAGCAGCGGTCTCCTGTCGAGCCTCCGGGCTTGTCGATGGCTTTGAGGTTCCCGATCTCGTCGTGGGTGTAGGTCGTGCCGTCGGAGTCCTCAGTGGGCAAGCCCGCCGTGTCGTACTCGGTGGTGACGGGATCCGCCGTCCCGACTTGCACGCTCGTTCTGTTGCCGGTGTTGTCGTATTCGTAGCTCGTTTCCTCGTCGTCCGGATCGGTCGCGGAGACCATCCTGTTCTGGTCGTCGTATTCGTATTCCCAGACCCCCGAGCCCTCGGTGTTCCCGCCTGCCGGGGACTCGACGATCTCTTCTCTCGAGACCACATTGCCGGCCTTGTCGTATGAGAGATCGAAGGATGCGATCTCCTCGTCGGGGTCGGGGTTCGTGGAAGTGATCGTCTGCGTGTCGACGAGGCCAGTGTCGGGCTCGTACGTCCTCGCCCAGGAAAGGCCCGCGGGATCTGTTCTTCCCGTCACCCTACCTGCGTCGTCGTAGGAATAGGTCGTGGCTTCGGAGGTGAACGGATCGGTGACGGTCTTGAGCCGGCCATCTTCGTAGGTGACGCTCGTCGTCCCGGCAGCCGTCGTCAGTGAGTCGAGATCCCCGGTCACTTCGTCGTATGAGTAGGTCATCGTGTCTGTCGTCGAGGGCATCGTTCCCCCGGTCGTTCTGTAGACCTCGATCAGACGCCCATCGTCGTCGTAGGTCATGTCGAGCGTACTGCCGCCCCTGTCCGCCGCAAGGATGTTTCCCGCCTCGTCCAGGGTGAACTCCTTGAACCTGTATGTGCCCGTAAAGGATCCGCTGAAGCTTTCTCCCCAAATCCTTCCGAGGGAGTCGTGCGAGTAGGAAAGCGTGATCCCGTTCGGCCGATCCTCGGACTCGACCCAGCCGGGGGCCAAGTAGTCGTAATCCGTCGTCCCACGATCGTCCGTGGCCGTGAGCTTGTTGCCCGCCTCGTCGTAGGTGAATGTCCTCGTCATCGTCTGGGTTGAGTTCATCGGCTGGTTGATTTCGACGAGCTCGTTCGCGTCTGAGTAGGCATAGGTGTTCTCATTAGGCGTAGCGAGGCCGTGCTGGGCGACGGCGGTTAGGTTCCCGGCGTCATCGTATTCGAAGGTCAAGCGATCGTCGGCGTCGGCTATAGGTCTCGGCCCGTCCATCTCGATCTGGTTTCCCCTGGCGTCGTAGGAGTAGGTCGTTACATGATCCGGCCCGCCCGTTATCACGACGGCCTCCGACTCGGTGTCCCCGAAGGCGTTTATCGCCTCTTGCGTCGCGTCGCCCGATGAAGAGGTCGTCTCGATCTGGTTGTCGGCCTCGTCGTAGGAATAGGTCTCCGGATCGTGCTCTGCCTCCTGGAAGGAAACCTCGCGCTGGCGGACATCGTAGGCCGTAGTCATTAAGACACCGTCCGGTGAGATTTCGATCTCTTCGTTCGTGTAAACATCGCCTTCGACCAGGCTAAATTCGGTGGTCGAAACAAGGCCCATCGGCGTCGTTGTGGAGATCTCGCGGTTTAGCCCGTCGTACTCCGCTTCGGTGATCAGATCCGCGTCCCGAGGGTCGGATTCTTCGGTTCTGTTGTCAGCCCAGTCGTAGTCGAAGAAGATCGTGCCGCCTTCCTCCGGCCGAATTTCCTCAGTCAGTCGCCCTGCGTCGTCGTAGACATTCATCGTCGTCGCCGTCCAATCTCCCAAGGGGTCCGCATCGATCATTTCGGTGGCGGACTCTTGACGACCCGAGGAATCGTAGGTGTGGGACACGAGCGCCTCGCCCGGCGGGTTCTCGGTCATGAGCCTTCCCATGTCGTCGTATGTGTAAGTCGTCGTTCGCTCCTGGGCGGGCTGATCCGACACGGCCCTGATGTTCACGGTCTCGGAGGTCACCTGGCCGCGCGTGTTGCAGGTACGCTCGATGAGCGTCCCGGGGACGGGGCCTTCCTCTTCCTCCGCGCACCATGAGTTGGTGGCGTAGGTGTATGAGGTCGCGGCCTCCTCCGTTAGACCCGGGGCTTCCGTCTCGCTCGTCGTCCTGCCGAAAGAGTCATATGCGAAATCGGTCTCTCTGGACTCGCTTCCCTCTTGTTGGTCGATGCTTTCAGGAAGCATCCTCGTTTTACCTGAGTCCTCGTCCGCCGATCCATAGATGTAGTCGGTGTCGAGCCTTTGCTCGGTGGAGGCCTCGGGAGAAAGATTCTCGGTCTCGATCCCGGCCCTGGCTTCGAGCATCTGGGTCGGCGTAACATTCGGATCCTGGATCGTGTAGAAGGTCGATCCCGACCCTCCGTTCCACTGGAAGTCGAACTTGGCGCTTCCGGTCAACTCTGAATAGCGGATCGAGATCGGCCACAGCCCGTCCGGCAGGGTAATCTGTTTCACCTGGTTCGTGTCGCAGTTAAAATCGTTGTAATCGTCGAAGTCCAGGGGCTGACCGAAACAGTTCACAAGCGTCGTGCCGTTTACCGTAAGCGAAACCCCATCATTTGAAAAAAGCTTGAACTTGTAGGTCTTGTTCGATCCGGAATCGTTCTTTATGTAACCGAAGAACCTCATCGAGAACGTGTCGCCGTGGGTGGCTCCCGCCGGATACCCGGTGCCGAAATCCCTGAAGAGCTTCACGGACCAGTTCCCGGACTTCACGGGCTGGCCAGAAAGGCTCGCGTTGTCATAGGTCCACCAGGTGGGCCCCTGGATCCCTTCATCAAGCGTCGTGTCGGAGTTCGGCCGTTCGTCTGTGCCGTCCGTGTCAGGATCGGCGCCGACATAGGCAGTCTCGTCATACGGCGGCGTGGAACGGTACGAGACCTCCTCGCTCAGCAGGCTGTCGTCGTATGAGGTCCCGCCGGGGTTGGCGTCGCAGTTCGAGGGATCGTGGGAAAGGTCCGCCTCCTCGTCGATCGCATGGGCCTCGGGACCTCGTTCGCAGAGCAGCGATCCGTTGGAATCCCAGATCCGAGTCGTGATGGGCAGATAGCCGATCTGGTCCGCGGGTCCCGTTTCCTTGATCGGAAGGCCGGTGGTGGAGAACTCGACCTGCTCGATGAAATCGTTCGGATCGGTAGTGGTCGTGGCCCGGGGGTCGGTGATACTCGTGACCGACGCCGTCTCGCCGAAGAACGGTCCCGTGTAGTCGAATTCCCAGGGGACCGGACTCGAGGATGCACCGCCGCCGGGGGCGGTAACCGAGGCCACGCGAGAGCTGTCATAGGAGATCACCCAGCCCGTCCTGTCGCCGGCAACGATCTCACCGTCTCGTATCTCGGTGACGAGGCCGGAGGAAGAGGCGAAGTCGACGGTGTTCGACTCGGGATCAATCACGGCAAGGCTTCCCGAAGCGACCGCGACATCGAAGGTCGTTTCGGCGAACACGTCCACGGAATCCAGCTGGGGAACTCCGCCCGTCGTCCAATTGAAATCGATCGAACGGCCCGCAGGATCGGTAACGGACTGCAGCCTTCCCGAGGAAAAGTCGTAGGTGAGTACCTCAGGGGTCGTCGGGTCGGAAGCCGCTTCGATGGTGGTTCCGGCGAAACGCGCGGTGTCCAGATAGCCGTCGCTCCCGAAGGCGAAGGTCCCACCATCTGAAGGGTAGTAGGCGAAAGAGTCGTCGTCGTTCTTCAGGATCTGGCCGGTGCCCGAGCCGTTCGGGAAATAGGTGTCTGATCCCGCGTCCTTCGGGGAGAAGTAGCGCACTGCGCGGTCGTGCATCGTGAGCTTCACGCCGGCAGCCGACGAGGCCTGCATCTCCTGCACGCGGGTCGGCAATTCCTCGCCCTGAGGCCCGGCGTAAGCGTCCCAGCCGGGGCCTATTCCTATGTCGGTAAGCTCGCGGGAGTTGTAGGTGAGGCCGAACTCGACTAATCCAAGACGCGTTTCCCTGTAGTCGAACGGAACCGAAACGAACAGGTTCCCGTTGGCTTCGTTCACGGACATGTGCGCGCCGTTTCCGAGTTCGTGCGACCACATCGCGTAACGGGGATCCTCGCCGAGGTGGGCAAGCGATACCTCGAGTTCCTGCTCTTCTGACTGAGGCACAAAGCGCGTCACGCCGGCGCCGTCAACAAGCGGACAGAGTCCCTCCGATTGGCCCGGACACGAATCGCGCGCGACGGCCCTCCAGTAGTAGGTCTCGCCGTCCTCCATGATCGCGGGCGGGACCTGGTAGGTGATGCCATCGGATGCCTGTCCTTCGTTCGAGAGCCAGTTCGACTCGTGAGCGATCCCGTCGACGAACTCGTTCCAGGATCCGGTTCCCGGGTCATCGGCAGTCGTCGAGACCTGGAACCTGACCAGAACCTCGTCCGAGTTCGGATCGGTCGGCCAGGGCCCGTCGATCCCGAGCGTCGGCGAGTCGGTCTCGATCGTTCCGGTGAGAGCGGTAGCCGTTGGGTCTTCGGGGAGGTCGTTGTACCAGAGCTGCAGCTGCGGGTCGTTAGAGCCCGAATGATCCGAGGAGTTGAACTGCACATCGGATCCGGATCCGATCCTCGCGCCTAGGTCCGTCACGGTCGTGTCGATGTAACCCTGATAGACGCCTCTTAGATCGAGGGTTGCCCAGGCGTCGTCGTTGGCCGTGGTCTCCGCGGCTATTGAAGTGGAAGCGGCCGGCTGGTTGTTCCAGGTCATGTTCCCTGTCGGCCACGACGAAGTCACCTGGCGGGCCTTTATATTGGCGCCGCCTCCGGGCGCGACGGAGGCATAGAGCTTGAGGTCTGCCTGGTAGACGAGCCGTTCCTGCTGCTGTATCGCCGCAGTGTCGAAGCGGATGAAGGAGTACTTGACCGGGTCGCCGTGCACCTTCAGAAGGCTGTTGTTCTCGAACTGGGTGTTCGGCTGTCCCTCGTTCACGAAGGTGTCGCGGCTCGCATAAAGGATCGTCGTCACGCCGGGGTCGATCTTTACGGGATACGCGGCCCGGGCGAGGAAATCGTCTGCCCAGTCGATCGAGACCTCGTAGGCGTTCTCGGATTTTTGTTCGAGTGCCCACGAAGCCTCGGCCTGGACCCCATCGGCGTCCGTCACGAAAGGCGGCGGGATCTCCGCGATCCTTTCCCGGTCGCGAAGAACGAAGATGGATCCCCCCTCGGGCGAAAGCGTGAGACCCGATGAGGTGATCGACCACGAGAGCCCGTCGCCCGCGCCCTTTTCGTTCAGGACCGCCGCCTCCTTGTAGCCCCCGGGTGTTACCCAGTAGCGAAGGTCCACGCCGGGAAGTGCATCGGCATAGGTAACGATCGTTCCGTCCTTCGTCGCCGGTGCCGCGGCGCCGACGGGCGATATCTCGAGCGAGCCCTGCCCGGAGGCGAACCCCACGCCCTCTTTGGCGAGATCCTCCGGAAGCGAGACGACGGCATCGCCCGTGTCAGCCTCCCAGCCGCCGGGCCTCTCTTCTAGCGTGGCGGTTTCCTGCTCGAAGACCGCTATGTGAACGGGCGCGTCTTCGTCTTTCGCGTAGAGCTTGTAGTCCTCTCCGCTCCCCACGCGAACGAGGTCATCGAGAGACTGGGCGGGAGCGGTTCCGTCGAAATCGATGGAGGCAGTGGGAATGTTGTTATCGCCGATGCTGAAGAACGGCGCCCTTTCGGGAACCCGTTCTTCGTGGGACAAAGGGGCAGGCATCTCGTTCGCCGGATCCATGCGGACCTCGGGCGGAGAAGACTCCTCCTCTGTCGGCGATGAAGCGAGCGAAGGAACGGCTGCGAGTACCGATCCTGTTAGCACGAGAACGAGAACGAGAACGAGTGGAGGATTCCTTCGAGCCAACTTCTTCATCGAGGCCCCGTCGATCGGTTAGCCGCCCTCATCCCGATCCGGGAAACCCGTCACCTTGCATGGCTCGGGGTGAAGCCTGCAGCGACGCTAGATCAATGTTTTCACGGAAAGCAAATCGAGACCGAATGTCGCGTGCGTAAGCAATGAAAAGTTTAGAAGGATGACTAATCGAGCTTGTCCGAGGGTGACTCTATGTGCTGGCTTGCGGTGGCCAGCGGTCCGAGGAAAGAAGACCTCTAACGAGAGCCATCGCGACGAGCGCAGTGCGGTTCCGTGCGCCGGTTATCTGGAGCAACTTTCCTAGGTGATAGGAGATGGCCTGCGGGCTGACCCCGAGCTGTGTCGCGATCTCTTTGGTTGAGAAGCCAACGGCGGTGAGCTGCAGGATGGAGGCTTCTCGCTTCGAAAGGCGAGGAAGCACCCCAGCGGGTTTTGAGCGAGTCCGGCCGGCCGAGGTGGGAACCGCTGCACCGCGATGTGCCTGCGTCTTTGGCATCTCACTAGATCTATTGCCAGGGGCACCGCCCAGAGTTCACGCTCCGCCGCGATCTCCGATCTTGCCCGCCCCCGCCTTCGGGGATTAGCGCTCCGACGACCCGAGGCACCAGGCGCAGTTGTCGTAGCTGCGGTCGGCCTTGGCCTCAGCGAGCGTGTCATACCACCTCCTGTGCCCAACAGCGAAGCGACTGGGGCGCGATCTCATACTCGATCGGCGTTACGCTCACGGGAGTAAGCGTCTCGGTCGAGTGGGCCGGGCCCAACAAGGACGCGACCTGAACCGAAGGGGCCCTTCTGCACCCCTAGCCGTACGACTGCTCCGCCGCTCGCCTTGCCCGCTCACGGAGGCGTCCGCGGACTAGGGCGACCTGCTCTCGCCACGGGTTGGGCTCCCACATGGGCGGCCGGTCCTGGTCAAGCGGCGGCTTTAGCACCGCGCCTACTGCCCGCTCGAGGTCGCGAAGCGGTTTCCACGAGGAAGGCGCCACGCTCACCGTCAGATTCTTTGACATCCATTCGGTAAGCCGCTCGTCATCCGCTTCCTCCAGGTCGTAATTCTGAATTAGGGTAGCGAGTTGCTTTTCATCCGGAGTGGCCTGCCGGCTCTTCCGGGGAGTGCTCTCAAGATCAAGAAGCGCCCCTAAGCTTCGCCGAAGGGTTGAATGGCCCGTGTCGCCTGAAGCGAAGTGTGTGGTGGCGACCCGTCTGGTAAGCGAGCGTTCCTCCTTGCCCAAATACAGGGGCCGCTCAGCAAGGGGAACCTGGCCATCGAACTCTCGAAGCCCGAGATCGGAGAGCGCCCCTGCCTCAGAGGGCCATACCGCGTAGATGCCGGCCGATTCGGGAAGATCCAGTTGATCGATAGGGCCGGCTGCGCTTTCAAGTTTCCGCACCACGCAGTCCCGCTCTGCGGTAAGCCCGTCTTCCCTTGCTGACTCAACGGTCTCCACGTGCTCGGCAATCCCACCAGAAAACGGCGTTCGGCGGAGGTCAGCCGGACCTCGGACGCACGTGGCGGCAACTCGGGCCTCGCCGAGAGACGTATATGGCCCGAGGATCTCTTCCACGTCAGGCGAGGGACCAAAGACCCAGTAGTGCCAGCCGCGGCTTGCCATGCCTGAGAATCTTACGCCGCCCAGACTCATCACTCCCTTGAAGGCTGTGGAAGCCCGCGACATTCTCACTGCAAGTTCGGTATGGGGCAGCAGAACCGCAAGAGCCTCGGTCGTAGAAAATGGCGGCTTGCCTGAAAGAGCCCGATCCATAAGCCAAATCGAAAGGCGGTAGAAAAGGTCTTTTGCCTCGTTTTCCTCGAAGGCAGCGTGTGCCCCCCTGCATCGGGGGAGACTCATGCCAGCCCATCATTGGGTCCCTGGGGCTAGCGCGACAAATTTTGTTGTGCGATCATGATTTCCACCCCTGATCTATGAGAGTTGGGTGGGGATTTTGACATCGGCTGCACGAATTTGGGGTGGTACGTTCGGCAGGATCAGCGCCGCTTCGTTCCTTCTGAAGCATGACTGCTTCCAACAGTTCCGTCGCCCAGAGCTACCGGCTCAAAGTATTCGGAACGGGTGCGATGAACTGACGATCACTTATCCAGGCCACGCTGAGCAGGTGTATGCCAGCATCCATTGGCACACGAGAAACAGGAAGAGAGGCAAAACTTGTCTCTGGGAGCGGGATCCGCTTCGCTCCGCCGACCGTGCATGAGGTAGCAACAAGGGCAACGCCAATTAAGGCGACGCCCAGTAGCCTTCGCCGTTGGGACATTGATGAGTTGCCTCTCTACCTAGTCCGACAGGCCAACTCAAGTTAAGTTATGGCCACCATCGCGCAAGATCGACAGCGGCTGAGAAACCGTTAAATCCCGCATCTACACTTCTCGGGTCAGGTGTGAGACCCATTGGTCTACCTATGCGCGATCAAGGACGCCTGCTCGAATCGGATCGTCGGGTACTCGATGCACGAGCGCATGAAAGCATCGCTTGCGGTGGCGGCGCTTTCGAGGAGCCGCCGGCCTTCGACGACCGACGGGGACGGTGGTGCACTTGAGACGCTCTTCGAGGTCGCTCATGCAGCCTGAAGGCTCTCAACGTTTCGAGTCAACTGAACTGGGGGCAGACCCGCACGCCTCCTCATGGGGTAGAACAAGTCAAAAGTCCCCTCACTAGATTCTCTGCAGGAATCGCCTGAGGACAGACCCTTCGAGAACCCTTTCCGCAGCCATTGAGCCGAGTTTTCGATACGCCTCGAACTGTGCCTCGTCGAAGAGTTGGTCGTAGGTGGGGTCTTTCGGAAACTTGGGATTCTTTTGAGAATAGACCTGCAGGTCGACCGGCAGGCCCTCGGTCATTACCGTTCGCGCGTAGACGAGTTTTCCTCCGGCTCCGTCGGGGTAGGAGATTTTGCCGGCGACGTGATCCGACGCGGCAATGCCGCTCTCCTCATCAGGGATCATGGGTGAAGTATCGATGTCGATCTCGACGTCGAGATCGGCTCGCGCGATTTCGATCGCTTCGCCCAGGGTGAAGAACTCATGCTCGTCCCCACCACTTGCGTCGAAACAATAGATCTTGGTGCATCGTCGGCGTAGGAGCTCGACGAGCCCAAGATTCTCAAAATGGCCCCCATCGGTGACATACAGGTATTTGGCACTGACCTTGTTTGTCCCCAACATCTCCTTTAGTAGGTATCGCAGGCGTGGCTTTCTGAGCCAACCGGGGAATCTGCGTGACAAGGCGGAGGCTCTGTCGTTCAACCGAAGAGGATTCTCGAGCCAAACACCGAGTCTGATATTGAGGAGGGCCATTAGAAACCTGTAGGAACGTGTCATCTTGCCCATAGAGGGAGCGAAGGCAGCGCCGGATATGGCTACGCCCGCCATCAAGGTGGTATCCCGGCGTCGCCCAGTCGGGAGGGAGTCCTCGTAAAACTTGGTTGAAACGCTGCCGATCATTGGTCCGCCGATTCGAGCCGCGCTGAAGACAAAGCCAACGGCGTTGCGTCCCGGAGGAAGCACGTCTCGATCGGACACGTTTGCCGCCGCGGAGACGAGAAGCTCCGGGTGTGGATCCCCGTTCGCCCAGCGTTCGGGCTGACTCTTCGAAAGAGTCGTCATTTTTGAATAATCGATCTCTCTGGCGAGCACTGAGCCTTCGGGATGCCTCCAGCGTTCGAGACAAAACGCCGAGGCCAAGCGGCGTCTGTAGAAAGGATGTCCCGAGGTGCGGGTGGGATCGATGACGAGATAGAGGAGGAGAAATATCCCGACCCATATGAGCCAGAACCAGAAGTCATCGGCAAGAAAGAGTCGCTTCCACAAAGAAATGGTCGCGAGCTCGGCGTTCGCTTTTTTTTCCCGTACCAGGGCGTCGATCACGAAAGCAAGAAAGACCCACAGGAGTGTCGCGGGGCCGATCAGAACTGCGGCCACCAGGGCCGCCTTAGAGCGATACTTCCTCGCAGCTGCTGCGAGCGCTGAGAGCAAGCCCAATGAGCTTAAGGTCGTACCTACCAAAGTGATCCGGCTCACGATGGTTTCCCTTCCGTTTACCTCCTTCAGCAGGTAGATCAGGAACGGCAGCCCTACGCAGACAAGGAACAGAAAGAGATCGATCAAGAAAACCCTTCGCGACCAGGCTGCGAAAAAACGCGTCACATGATTCCATCGAGCGGGTGGTCGAACCAGAAGAAGGAGGATCGCCACCACGATTGCCCCGCCGCCGATCATCCAGATTGCCGGCCAGTCGGCTAGGTTCACACTGACAACCTTGGACCTGCCCGTGTTCAAACGCGGCTGCAGCGCATGAACATTTCGGCCGAAGATGTGCCATCCCCGTTCGTAAAGATGGCCAAGTGGGCGCGAGGCAATGAACAGCAACATCACGATCATCCCAAGGTTCACTGAGAGTGTCAGAACGAGCGTCGCTACAAGATTGATCTTTCCCTTCAGGCCGGGTGCAACATAGGAGCTTCGGTTCCTTAAGTAGGGTTCTTCTGGTGAATTACTGGCGAACGGCGGGACGAGCTTCCCATCAATGTCCAGGCTCTTCGAATATTTGGCGACGAACGCCAAACCAGCAGCGATATACGCACCCCCAGAGACGGACGAAAGGTAGCGGGACTTTTGTAGTTCCCCTTTTTCTTGGAGAACTTGGAGAGCCCCAAGGTTGTAGGCCGCGGAGCGAATTCCTCCCCCCGAGCAGCAGACTCCCATCCGCTCTTCCCCCGGAGACAGAGCAGCTTCACTCGAATATTGATCGACAGGAGGCTGCGCGGTTTGGGTGTCGACTGCGATGAACCACCGCCCAAGACGCAACCACCACGGAGGCCACCTTGTCGGATCTTGCGGGGGTTTGGGTCCCCCGATAGGCCTAGCTCCTTGACTGATGTCGGCCATGCGCCTCCTTCCCCATCTCACAGGTCCTGTTGACCTGATCGCGCCAGAGTAATCACAAGTGGTTGCGCTGCGCCAATCGGTAACCGCGCGCCGAGCATCGAGCGGAAACAGTTAGAAAACTCTCTAAATGGGCTGCCGCTCCGAGCGAGGAAGTATCTCGCCAAGGAGGCACCACCGTGGCTCTTCGATACTCGGTTCGCCGTTTTCTCAACCTCGCCGGTCACAACGGAGGCGCTTATGTCCTCGCATACGTCGAGAACACCAGTGGTTCTACCGACCCGGACGACCACGCCTACTCGCGTCTTGAGATCGCGGATTGCTCCGAAAGAATCTCGCTTTACTTTTGCCTGGATGAGGCGCGGGACAGGCGGAACAGTGTGCGCAAGGCCCGCATGCTCGCCGACGTCCTCGATCAGTTTGCGCGGGCTATCGAGGAAGAGGCTGCCCTTTCCGCAAACAGGAGGAGCAGGAGGTAGAGCCTGAGGAGCGTTCGGAGGATGGGCCTGGCCTAATAGCGGGTCTGCGAGGGAACACAAGGCCCCTCGGGTTGACGACATCTTCCGAGCCCCCCCTCGTGTCTCACCCTTCCGCCGCCCTCCCGTTGACGGGCCCGAGGAGAAGACATCGCGAGGTCGCGATTCAGGCACTCACATCGATTCTTGTGAGCTGCTTCTTGAAGTCGCTCGCGACCCACACCGACCTTCAGCGTCTTTGGATCAAGGCGCCGGATGGCTACTTCCGGTATTGCGCACCATGAACCACACGCCGCCCTCTTCAACTGCGAAGGGTTCAAAGTTGCTCTCGGCCTTAAGCTCGGTCACCTTCAAGGTCTTTGCGTCGATGCGGATGCCGCGTCCATTTCCGTTACTGGTCCAAACAGCACCGTCACTGACCGCGAACGTGTTTGTATGTCCGACCGAGACCACGCCTGTCACTCTCCCGCTGCGGGCCGAGACCCGAATGATGTAGCCATCAACAACGAGACCGCCGCCCTTGGAAAGCCCGAGATCGATGAGCCACACCGAGCCGGCATCGACCGCCAGTCCTTCGAAAATGCGGCTCGGCGTCGCTCCTTTCGGTTCAATTCCCCCTAGGGGCACCGACTGCACGATCTTTGTTCCCTGAGGGTTAACACCATGGAGCGAATAGGTGACTCCAGAACTCGTCTGGCCGCGGCTCGTGAGGATCCAGGTTCCGGCCGCATCGCCAGCGACCAACTCGGGCAAATCATTGTGCGGGACAGCCACGGAGGCGACGACTGCCCCGGTCGCCGGATCGATCTTGGCCAAGACGTTGCGGTTTCCCGAAGAAACCTTTCCCGCAGCCCACAGAAAGTTTCCGGCGAAAGCCAGCTGCAGCGGCTCGGAGAGAATTTTCGTACTTGCTCCGCCTGAAGCCGGAACACGAAGCGTCTCGGACGTCAGGTGCCTATGGCTGTGAATGCAGCCGACGCCGACAAAAGCATTTCCGCCGCCCGCGACCAGGGTGAGCGCGCATCCGGGAGTGCCCTGCGTAAAGACTTGGGAAAGAGGACTCCCGGTCGGCGAAGCCGAGGGTGGTGAAAGCAAAGCTTGGGCGCGTTGTTCTCGCTACATGCATGCTCCTGGCCTCCGGGGCGTGCGCGAAGCCCCACGCCCCGGAGCCGAGCACCCGCTCAGTCGAAGCCGCCTAAATCACGGCCCCCGATGTGCCCGAGCCAAAGTCCGGGGATCTGAAACCATATTTGGGCTGGGACCCTTGGGAATTTTTACGCTAGCCCTTTGGGAGGGCATAGTCGCAGCGGGTGCAACGCAACTGTTACGCAGCCATCGCATCGACTGGGAGTCTCAGCCCTCATCCTCCGTCCACGGCCAGAATGAACTCCTTTTGGCCGCATCGACCGCGGCGCTGAACGAGGCACCCCTAGACTCCGTTCTGAGCAAGAGGCTCGGCGATCCGGCAAGGTATTCGGACTCGCTCATGCCAGACGCCTGGGCGCGCTGCGCCTCTTCCACTACGTACGCGACAAGGGGTCCGAGGAAAGGGGCCTTAGCGTCGGCTGTTCTAAGACCCAACCCGGCCTCGGCCACGAGAACGTCGCCTTTAGGGGTGAAAAGCTCCCAGCATGGCGAGCTTGGACTTGTCGGCGATTTTGGCTGTATCAAGAAAGAGACACCAGACTCGAAGGCAAGAGTCAAGCCAACGCGGCTTGACCTCAGCTGGTAGTCCTCAACTTGGTGACCAATGAAACGGTCGCGAAGGAGCGACAAGCTGGCCTCCTTGTCACGCTGGGAGTCGGAAACTACAACTCCCTCGCTATCCTCTACAACCCAAGGCGAGTCGATTACGCAGAGCGCCCACTCTGCCTCCAGGGCGTCGCGCAAAGGAGGCTTCGCTGGTCGCAGGGTGCCAAACCCGAGCATTAGTTCCCCGCCGTACAGAAACTCAACAAGACTGCAGTCCTCTCCGACAAGTTCTCGGAGGCGCCCTTCAGGTGGGAACGATGCGTCAGTTCGGCTCATGAGTTACTCCTCGTCGATCTCAAGAACTCCTCACCACGCGCAATGAGTTCTGATCGATTGAAGTCACCGCGCTCCTTCGAGCCTAGATCTCCGTGCTTCTTGCATTGCTCAAGATAACGACCAAAACCACGGCGCTCCTCCTCAGTCATATCGAGGTAGGTTGCCACACTATTCACCTGACGAATATCGTCCTTCGGCACGATTGATTGAATCATTTCTCGACCAGCAGGTCGACGACATGATTTCGATGCCCTCGCAATCTGAGTTATGAGCGCCCGCCCACCACACTCGCGCACGTGGCAATAGGGGACGCGACATGCGGTCTGGAGTCACGGTTTCTCTGCCTGACCTCGAAGCAATCGCTCAATCGCTTCGATGAGATCGTCAGCTCCCCCCGGAACCAGAAGCGGACGCGCAATCGGGACTGGAGCGCAACCATGCAGACCCTCAAGCAATCGCTGGTACTTCGCGTCGCCAGTGAGAAAGACATCGACGTCCGGGAGATGGGCCGCATGTTGCTCGTCCACGGGGTTGCCCGGCGTAACCGTCGTTCCGATCTGAGCGAACCGAACGGCCGATCTCAGCCAGCACCGAGGTAGCATCGATTCGACTACTTCGTGATAAAGGAGTTGATTCCAATCGGCCCGGCTCACGGCGACATCGTCACCTCGAAGATAGGGCATTGCCCAGTCCGCATGAGTCGTGTTTGCCATAGCTTTTGTGAACCGCCTGATCACCTTTCGCCTGCACTCCAGGATGGCCAGGGAAGACTAATAGCCGGCCCCTCAATCGGCGTTGCCCACCCGTTGGTTCTGAACGTATCCGAAGGGCTTACCCCCGTTCGACGGACGAGATGAAGAACGCGCGCAAGGCGTATAGGCGTTCGAGGTATACGCCCAGCATTTGTAGCCCGACAAAGGAGGCTCCCCTATCCACGTCCCTCCCGGTCGGATGCCCAGCGTCGTTCCGGTTGACACGGAGTAGATCAAGCACCGCGTCCAGCACCAGGGAGAGTCCGTCTGCAGTATCTGGGGGAAGCTGCGACTTCCGCGGCTCCAACCGCTTTCGGAACTCCGCGAACTTCGCCACGTATGTAGCCCTGGAGTTGTCGAAGACTTTTCGAAATCGCGCCTCGTCCGTCTCGTCCAGCCAGTCCCCGAAGGAGTCTCCCAGCAGCTGAAACGCTCGCTCCGAGGCGACCCCCATCATTACGGAGGACGCAAGAAAGCATGAGGCCTCGTGCGCCCTCAGAGCTTCGGTTGCGTACTTCACGACAAGGTCGTCTACCTCCGGGATATGTCCTCGAAGCTGAGCGACGTATCCATCGGGATCCTCCGGGCGATACTCGTCGCCGGATTCGACCATTCGCTGCCCCTTCGATGACAGTCTCCATTTCCAGTTCTGGGGTGCTGATTGCGAGAAGTCGGTGAAGACGAAGCCGCGGCCCTGGAGGTCCCACAGCGCCTCCATCAGCTCGAGAGGCTGCAAGCTGGGGACCTCAGCCCTCACAAGAGGAAACAGGTAGTCACGCCCTCGCCCCCAACGATTGTCGCCGCGCTCCGCCAACACGCGCAGCGTGACCCGCTGAATATCGTTCACGAGGGGATGCTAGCTCTTGTCGAGCACCGACCAGTGTCCGGCTGGAACAAGGTGAGCAGAACTGCCGCAGGCAACCTCATCGGTGCGCTCCGAAAAGCCGCTACGACCATCGCGCGGTCATGCCCTGCGATCCACGCATAGTAGGCCGTGAAGTCGAATGGCCTGGCGCGTCAGCCGGCCAGGTTCGACCGGTTAGATCTCACTGTTCGTAGCTGTCACATCGTGCTCCCCGGATATCAGCCCAAGTCCGGTAAGTCCGATCGTGACGACCTCAGCAACCCGGGGCAGGACGACGACGGTTGGGAAATTGAGGTTCGGCTGGACTCTGTCCGACCTGGGGATCTGGTGAAAGAGATGAAGGATGTTCTTGCAGGGCTGCAGGCAGTAGTCCTCCAGGGCCCAGTACTCCCCGTGTAGTACCCCGCTCGTGGGCTGAACTGTAAAGTTGTAGTCATCTAGGACGTCCGTCTCTTCGGCCATCGTGCGAAGGGATTTGTTCGCGAAGGTCGGTTCGACGCTCACGGCCTGAAAGGAATCGCCGTGCTCGCCACCCGTCGGTTGCCGCAGGGATGCGACGAGTCCATCGACATGCTGAGCGCCGCCGCCGCCAGAGATGCGGGTCTGCAGAGCTTCCGCGTGCTTGAGCTGGAGCTTCCTCTTCCCCAAGCCAAAGTCCTTGAAGGAGTCGAAGATCGCCGGGTCATCCTGAGCGAACATCCATGAAAGCAAGATTTTCGTCTCCCGGAGTATTCGGAGCGCGACCGAGCACTCCTCACCATTCCATTGCTCAGGATGCTGGACAAGGTGTTCGGCGACTCGAAATGCTCGGGTGACGAGGCCTAGTACCACTTCACCGGGTACCTGCTCGTAGATGTCAAGGGTGCTCCGGGGCGAAAGGGACACGCTCAACAAAGTCTGCGTGCATCTGCTCCGGCGAGCGCACATAGGACCTCGACCGCCGACCACGAGTTCGCCGAACTAGCCAGCCCTCGCGGGGGTTCTCCTTCAGGATTACCGGGTGGTCTGGCTTGGCATGGGGAGAGACGCCGGTTCGAGTTCCAGAATTCGCTTGCCCAGGAAACCCAGACTTCCTCAAGTGCCGGATCTTGCACGAGGTCCGCGCTCTTCATCGCCATCCAACTGCTGCGGATCATCGCCTCGGCCATGGGGCGAGTTGACGCTCCCGGATACTCGCCCAGGATCTCCAGGCATGTCGGCGGGCATGTTCAGGCGGCCGACATGAAGAAGCCAACGCATCCGCGGGGCCTTGATGAGTGCGTTCGTGCTGCTGTCGCCCAACGCTCGGGCGATGGAGTCTGCCAGCACGCGGCCAGCCTCGGTCAGTGGCGCCGAAGGCATGGATTCGGCTAGGGCCTGAGGCAACCATTCACCGGGAAGCCCTGAAATCTGCTCAGATGTGCATAGTGGTCTGCAAGTGGCGAGCATAGAGTTCGACGCACATCTTCCCTGAAGAGTCGCCAGCAACGGTAGGATCGGATTAGAAGTGCCGGAGGCGGGGACGACAGCATAAACTCTAGAAGCTTTAACAGAAATTGGAGGAAGGGGTTTTCTGCCACCTTTTCTGTCACTCCCGGAGCCGTGCGACTGGTGAGCTACCCCGGTAAGAGCCTCACTAGGCGGAGGCCAGGACAGTTAGCGACTTCGATCCCCGAGTAATGGCCACGTATGTGTTCTCGGGACTTGGAAGGCGATCTACATTAAGGACCACGGCGTGATCGAACTCTAGGCCCTTGATCAGCAGCGTGCGCGACACCATGTGGCTGTCGAGCGCCCTTCCTCCATGACGCCATCGATCACGAACGAGCCAGGCAATCTCGCTAAGAGGCACGTCTGCCTCCTTAGCTCCCTCTCGCACTACACGGCCTAGGTCACGCCACAGTTCTCTTCGGTACAACACCGACCCCAGTATCGACTCGATCCCATGCATCGCCGGAATGATGAGGCCTCGCGCTTCCGACTCAGCGACAGCTATGAGCGATTCCAGTACCTCTGGATGAGAGGTGCGCTTCGTGACCTTGGGGACCTTGCCGGACGCGAAAGCATTCCGCTTTGCTTTCAACTTAACTCCGACCGCAGTCATACACGATGCTGCAAGATCAATCAAGTTCGCAACTCTGGACGGGCCGGGCTCTTCAAGTCTAGCTACGCCGTCGATCAGATCTGCGCACTCCATTTCCTCCATCGAGGTAAACCGCCCTCCGAGCCGCGCAGCGGCATCATGCGCGTCACTGGCCATATGTCCTATCGCAATCGCAGACCCATCAAGGTCGGCAACTCGATGGCACGTCTCTATTTGACTTGCGATTGAATTCTCTCCGTATGTAATTGGACCCGATGCATAGTCAGGGGCCTCACCCTTTGACAATCGCGCACGGGCATCCCCAAGCCACTCCCCTAGCTCCGTGTTTGCGTTTTTCCAGCGCCACGGATAGGTGAGGTCGTCAAGCCTTTCAAACTCCGGAGCAACGTGCTTGTTCCAATCAATCGTTGGCGCTTTAGGAAAGTTGAAAACCGCCTGCAACGGGTCGCCTACAAGTCGGCAAGGCAGAATTTCGGCGAGCGCCATGACGACGTCGTGCTGGGCGATCTGGCAGTCCTGATACTCGTCGACGAACACGCCCGAGTAGGAGTTCTTGACAATTTCCGATCCCACTCCAGACCGAATCAAACGGGATGCAGCTGGATATACCTCGTTCCATTCATCTGCTCGGGGTTGAGCGCCCTCAAAGGACGAGGTGACTGGAAAGCTGCCTGCATAGCGAAGACAGAAACCGGCGATGGTTTCCACCCGGACTTTCCCAGCCGGGACCCCTAGCCCTTGAAGGCGAGAACGAATCGCCTGAACTCCAGCGTGCGTGTGAGTAAGCACCAGCTGTCGCCCATCCGCACTGAGCCCTGCCCCCTCACACAGAACCTGGGTCTTCCCACACCCGGCCGCAGCAATCAAATAAGCGCGATCATGACCGGCCAGTTCTGCCGCACGATCCTCAGGCATAGACCCAATCGCGCAGTGCATTCAGTTTTTGGAGCGTGTCCGTGCCGTTCATGGCGTCCAGATGTGCAACGACAATCCCACCTAGCCTTTCACCATGGTCTTCGCGCTTGAACCACTTCTGGCCGTTGGCACACTGGCCAATGAAGGTTCTGATGTCCTCCTCCGACACTCCAGCACGCAGATACTCCTCAACAGATTCCTGACGGCCCACGCCATTGCCGACAGAGTCCGATAGTGAATCGAGCACACTCTGTGACCCGCGAAGCTCAATCGCGAACTCAAGGACTTCGGAAAGAGCATCGATTGGGAGATCCAGGGCAAGGCGCTCCTCAAGGCACGTTTCCTCGTCCCATTGAAATAGTTCAACGCCTCCTTGAGCCAACTCCTGCGGCGCTGGATTTAGCGGTTGATCAGAGTCGGCAAGCAGAGCGACGTCGTATCCCAGGCTCGCGATCTCGATCGAACGCGTGGGCGCTTGAGCGTTGCCGTTGCCAAGGACGAACACGCAGCCAACATGAGCGGCGGGCACCCCCTGATTGCTTTCCGACCAACCAGTCGCCATGGCGCGGCACAACCCAAGTTCGGTTTTCCCCTCTGCTACAACAACTCTGCGGGCAAGTAGGGCATCCGGAGCCGCTCTCACGACGGCTTGCAATCCGGCCGGCACTCGAGAGACGGTGGTTTTGCCCTGTTCTGACCGGACCACCGCTAGAGTCTCGGCGTCCGTATCGACTACGCTCGTGGGCGAATGCGTGGTCAGGAAGACTTGACCCATAGTTCCGCCATCAGCAGCCGCGTCTCTGAGGGTAGACACAAGGTGTCGAAGTCGGTGGGGCTCCAGACCCGTCTCCACTTCGTCGATGAGCACGATGGCTCCGTTAGCCACGGACATCCTTTGGACACCAAGAGCAACGAGGCGCTTGCTTCCAAGTCCCGCGCTCCGTACTGGAATTGACTTCTCATGTAGTCCTAGTGATCCAGGTCCCGCAAGCAGCGCACCGGAATCCAATCCGGCGCGGTAACTGCCGGGGTCCCCGCCCGCTCCCATTTCGCGCGCTGCGTCGGCGGCCTTCCGCGCGGCCTCGTCAAGTTCCGTCAGTCCAGTTTCATCAATCAGGGTTCTTGCGCTTCGGCCAGCATTAGCAAGAGCTTGCCCGACATCATTTGACCCTGCTGTTACTCTTCCCAGCGCCGAGCCCCGACCCCACGTGAGATGGCGATCGACGTCAACTCCGAGTCGAACAACTCCGAGTGCTTCGCGATCTCTGGCAAGAATATTCTTAGGTTCGTTCTGACGATCATTTACGACCTGCCACGTGGGCTCAAGCGAGTCATCGACAGTCATCCGAACTGTAAGGACCAGTTCATCGTCTTCGGAGGGTTCGTCACTTAGAACTCCAGCTTCGCTCCAACCGCGAAGGTGAAGCCCGTACTTAGCGTCACTCTTGAGGCCATCCGGTAGTTCCCCGACCGTCGCCTCTATCTTGATCGGGGCGTCCGGGCGCGCCCCGTGAAAGTCCGCGTCCGAAACGACAAGGTTGTATCGCGACCACAACACCCACTCGATCGCGTCAAGAACCGTCGTTTTTGTGGCGTCGCCCGGCCCTACAAGGCAACTCATCGCGCCCCCGACAATCCAATCAAGGGAGTTGATGCCCCTAAAGCCGCGTACGGTCAACCAGCGGATCTGCATGCTGCATTCTAGGTCGATTAGGGTGTCGCACTAACGCGAGCATCAGTCTGGGTCTCAGCGATGTCAAAGTTGGTACGGATAGACATCGCGTTCAGACGCTTTGATTTGTCAGACCCCTTCGATACGCTTTCCGCCATGAACCGCATCGGAACGGCCGGAGGAATGCCGCTCCGCCTAGCAAGGAAACACTTCGCGAAGGAGGCTTTGCCGCCTGCCACATCCAGATATTTCGAAAGTCCGACCGGCTGATGACGGTGGAGCAAGCCGTCGCTTTGGAAGACCTTGAAAACTACATCGAGTCTCTCCCGGCCCGGCTGGGAATTTGGAGGACGACCCAACGCGCTCAGCATTGGCCATTGCTCGCCTGGCTCAACGTTTGGCCAATTCAGGAGGTCCGCAGGGACGCCGACGAAGCGGGGTTGCTTCTCGCTATTACCGCGCACCACGCTGAGCACTACAACACGGTTGGCCTGGCAGTGGGCTGGGCGGCAACCTACTTGAGAGAAGAGGTCCTTGGGACGCCCGATGAGATGGAGCGTCGGGGCCTTATGCGGGCCGCCCGGGATGTTTGGAGGTTGCGGGACCTCGTTCGGAGCGCAAGGGCGGGCATCTACAACGTCGAATCGGATGGGAACCAACTTCACTTCGAGTTCGCTCAGGACCCACGAATCGAGGCACTCGACAATCTGCTCGATCTCGCATCCGACCTCCAAGATGCCGAGACCCTTCGGAGCCGGATGCGCTCGACTGTCCCAATGCAGGAACTCAGAGAGTACGTCGGCGTCTCCGGGGCATCCGTGTCATGGGAGTCGGTGGAAAACTCAATCAAGGACGGATTTCGGACTGCGGCGGAAGTGATGGTGAGCGGCATGCGAAGAGTCTCGGCTCTCGACTCCCTTTCGGTCGGCGAGTTCAAGCTCGGTGAGGCCTTGTCCGTCTGGCAGGAACTCCTTGCTGTCGCGCTCTATCGGAACTTATGTATGCAGGCGGGTGCTGTGAATCCGATGGTAACGGCGCCCGCCCGAACTCAGGCAGAGTTGCTGCACGACCTCGCACCTTCAGGTGTACCGGATTCTTCACTCAAGCCGATCATCGAGTTCCTCGCCTTTGACCCTCAACGAGACGAGGACCCATGTCTCACACCTCTCATCTCCACTACCCACGGGCTTGTGGCAATGAGTTCACTCATCGTTCCCGCATCTCCTGAGCGGAACATTCTGGCAAAGGCCCGGCAGAATCCGGCTTCGTTCGGCGAGATTGGGAACCACATCGGAGACATTGGTCCATTCTCGGTCAGGCAAGCACTTGAGCGAGTCCCTAATACCCGCGTCATCACGAAGGTTCCGGTTCGCAAGCTTGACGGCCAATCTCTTGGCGACCTTGACGTTGTCGCATTGGACGTGGCGGACAAGGTCATCGCGATCTTCGAGGTGAAATGGCAGCTGGATCCCGACGGCGCGAAAGAACTCGACAAGGCTGAGCAGCAGGCGGAAGCGGGTCAAGCTCAGATTCGGCGGCTTCGCCCATTCGTCGAATCGGGGCAAGCCGGAACTCGTTGGCCGACCGATTGGCCGGACCTCGACGACTTCGAATGGTATTGGTTCGTAATCACGGGCAACGTGATTCCGATGGCTCGGGCCAAGGTTGGCGATGTTCCGGCCCGGTCCAACAGGATTCTGACCATGATGGCACTGCGAGAAGGGGCACACCTGAGGGAGGTTTGCAACCTCTTTGCGAGCCCGACACTACCGACCGAGGGAGAGCAGTTCATCGTTGAGACGTCCGAGGAGAGGGTCGGGTTCTACGTCATTTCGGTTCGACGTCCGTCTTAACTCTCCCACCCCGGTCTATCGGCACATGCCTTCTTAGCGCAACATGTATTTCGCACCTCCGCCCTGTCGCCTGCCCCCCGTCAAGTGAGTACGGTGATGACATGACGCGACCTCCCAGGGCCGTGAAAGACCCCGCCGGGACCGCACGCCGGGCGAGGCGTGAATCCAAGTACGTCGACTTCAAGGAGAGTTTCGATCCCGACCAAGACGGGGAGTGGTGCGAGCTTCTAAAGGACTTCGCGGCTATGGCCAATTCGGGCGGCGGGATCGTTGTCGTCGGTCTTCGAAACAACGGCACTCTTTCCCGCCTCAGCGTCACCAAGGTCCTCAAGATCGACCCCGCGCACATCGCCGACAAGCTCTTCAAATACACAAGTGAACACTTCGATGGGTTCGCTGTTCGCGAAGTGAGGCGAGGTCAGCGACAGCTGGCGGTCATCGTGATTGAAGGAGTCGATGTGCCAATCGTCTTTACGAAGCCCGGGACACACGCAGTCCCTAACGGAAGGCAGAAGACAGCCTTCGCGCGCGGGACTTGCTATTTCCGACATGGAGCCAAGAGCGAACCTGCCACGAGCAACGATCTTCGTCTCTTCGTGGAACGTCAAGTCGAGAACGCGCGACACGTTTGGCTTGGGAACGTTCGAAAGGTAGTGGAAGCGCCAGCAGACGCTCATGTCGCCGTCTATCGACCGTCTCACGGCGAGACAGAGGACGGACCACAGCTGATCCAACTAACGAACGACTCGAACGCCCCCGTGTACGGCAGGTTAGATCCGGACATAAGCCATCCGTTTCGCCAGACCGACTTGATTCCCGAGGTCAACCGTCGGCTTCCACCCGGAGCGACCATCAACACCTACGATGTCTTGTAGGTGCGACGGAGCCACAACATCAATGAGCAGGCCACGCCTCAGTTTTGTCACCAGTCGAATTTCGCCTCCATGCAATACAGCGAGCCATTCATTGAATGGCTCGTCGCCGAGTTCAAGAAGGACCCGCACTTCTTCGCCAACGCGCGCGCCCGCGGCTACGAGATGACTCATCAGAAGTAAGCTCCCAGGTCCTGACTGATGCGCAACAATGGGGTGGCCGGCGGGGGTGCCGCGGCAAGCGGGGGTCAGTTGAGCTAGATCCGTTTCTCCGTCGCGCCTACAATGTCCCGCATCGGCACTCCGAGCACCTGAGATAGCCGATGGATCGTCCACAGCGAAGGCGACTTCAATCCCCGCTCCAGTTGACCGACGTACGCCGGAGTAATTCCGGCCTTGTGGGCAAGAGTCTCCTGCGTCAATCCTTTCTTCTTTCGGATCTCACGCAGCGCCTCGCCGAAACGCCGATGAAGTCGGTCTCTGGATGCCACAGGCCGATGCTGTCCGGCCGGACTCAGATTCACCAGAAACTATAGTTTTGCTTCTTGTCAGACCCTCTCGCTAGGGTGACAGGGATTGGAGTTGCCCGTTGATGCCAGACATGAATTACGACCGGCGCATCCCGAGGGCCCTGCGCACGGCACTCGACGGGACCCTTCAACCGCTGGTAGAGAGACGCAACGAAAATCCCGCCCTGATCGACCTACAGCATCGCCGGGATACGAAGGATGCCGCCCACTCCTGGGTGAGCCTTTACGTCGGCCTTAGCACAGTGCTCGACGTGCACGCTCGGGACACGGATAAGTCGGGCGAGACTGCAGATTTCTGGCTCGCTACGCACGCCACGTATCGGGCAAATAGCGGCTTCGAAGCCGAATGGAGCCAGCCGATGAGTTCCAGTCGTCTCTCCGACCAATGGAAGGACGTCGATCGCTACCTGGATCGGGTGACCCTGGCGGTGAAGAAACAATTCACCGAACAAGAGGGCCTGGTCCACGCGGCGATGTGCTCGAGCAAACCGGAGAGTTATCGGGCGATCGACCGGGAGGCGGCTCCCGCCTTCCGGAACGACGCGACCAAGAGCCGCCTGATCGAGCAGATCGGCAAGCCGATTCTTGAAGCGGTCGCGGCTGACGATTGCAAAGAGGACTGGTGGCCATCGATTCGCTTCGCTTCATCGCCGAAGCGTTTTGGGACCAGTCCGGATATCCTTGCGATCGACAAGGCTGGAAGACTCCTCGTTATCGAAGCCAAACCGTCCCGCGCGACCGACGGAATCACATGGGGACCTGCCCAGCTTCGTTTTTACGCCGATCTTTGGGCTGCCTTACTCGCCTCGAACCCGAGCGTGAAAGACAACATCGCCTCCATGCTGGAGACTCGAGTCTCACTTGGTCTCGCCTCTCCCGGCCAGAGCACGCTGGCCAAACCACTTCGGATCGTGCCCATTCTCGCCATAGGAGCTGGTCGGGCGAGTCGAACGGCCATCAAACGGGCCGCGATGGTTCAAGAGGCGATCGACGCGGGAGCGAAGAACGCTAGTCCGGTAGCAAAACCGAGTTCTGGCTTCTGGATCCATCGGGTGAACCTGCGGTGGTGTTGGCCTGATGCGCGCACGGATCCACCGCGGCGCGCACGAGATAGGTGGAAGCTGCGTCGAGCTCGAAGCATCCTCCGGCGAACGGCTGCTCCTTGATCTCGGGATGCCGCTCGAACTCGAAGAAGGCCAGGATCCCGCGCTTCCCGACATCAAAGGACTCGCCTCACCCGATCCGTCCTTGCTCGGAATCCTCATCTCTCACGCGCATCAGGATCACTGGGGATTGGTGCCGGCAGTTCCAGAGGACGTGCCGGTAATCTGCGGTTCCGCGGCCGAGGCCATCGTTAGAGAAGCCGCGTTTTGGACAAGAGGCATCTCTTTCGAGGCGTCGGGGCACTTCCATGACCGCACGAGATTCGAACTCGGGCCGTTTGCGATCACACCCTTTCTTGCCGATCACAGCGCGTTCGATGCCTATTCGCTGCTCGTCGAAGCCGACGGCAAAAGGCTCTTTTACACCGGAGACATCCGAGCGCACGGACGAAAGTCATTCCTTTTTGAACAACTCGTCCACGAAGCTCCGCCGGATGTCGATACGCTTTTGATGGAAGGAACTCATGTCGGACAAAACGGAGAGGTCGTGCACGGATTGCCGACGGAAACGGCTGTCGAGAAGGGATGCGTCGAGACGTTCAGGTCCACGCCCGGACTCGTTCTTGCGACCTTCTCCGCTCAGAACCTGGACCGGCTCGTAAGCATCTTTCGCGCAACCAAGCGGACTGGCCGCGATCTCGTTCTCGATCTCTACGGAGCGAGCATCGCCAAAGCGAGCGGTAACCCGAATATCCCGCAAGCCAGCTTTGATCGGCTGAGGGTCTTCTTGCCGCCCTGGCAACAGCGCCGGGTGAAAGCGTCGGGCGAGTTCGAAAGGCGCGACGAGATCGAGCCATACCGGATCTATGAAGAAGAAATTGCCAAGACACCTGAGAGTTTCGTCATGTCGTTTTCGATGGCCTCGGCCTCCCGGCTCGAAAAAGCCGGAGCGCTGGACGGCGCCGGGGCCCTCTGGTCCTTGTGGTCGGGTTACCTAGAGGGGGAGCGCGGCAAGCGCCATCTGGATTTCCTCTCAGAGCGCAAGATCCCACTGACGAAGCACCACTGCTCCGGGCACGCATCGATCGGCGATTTGCAGCGGTTGGCGAAGGCAATGGATCCGATGCAGTTGGTTCCGATTCACACGTTCGGGGCAAGCGAGTTCGGCCAATGGTTCAACGACACAGTGGAGCACCCCGACGGCGAATGGTGGGATGTCTGATGACAGAAGGGACCGTGGTCTCAGCGCCAGTTCGAGAAATGCTGTCATGGAGACTCGTGACTGAGATTCTTCGTCTTCGCCCGCACGAGTTCGCGGTATCCGAACTTCATCCCGGCGGCGGACAATATGACTGCATGCACCTTGAGCCGATGCGAACCGAAGGAGCCCCGAGCATCGACATCAATCGCGCTGGCAGCGTGCATGTCCAGGCTTCCGATGAAGGCGAGGGTCACAGAATCGAGAATCCGTGGCCAATTCTTACCGAGCAGTCGGGAGTCGAATCTATGGCAGCGGAAGTTGTCAGCGCCGTTGGCAGCCTGAAGGCGGCACCTACGCGACCGGATGTCGCATTGGCTTGTGCCGAAACCATAGCGGATGTTCTGGTTCCACACGTACACGGGCAATGGCCCCTTTCATGTCTCATGGCTTGGCTGGATTCCTCCGGGTACGGAGGCGGCATGCGAGAGAGCTTGCTCGCTCCCTTCAATATTCAGATCGACGAGCCCAGTTTCGACGGCACTAATTCGATCTACCTGTCGGAGGCCTATCGATCCTGGGTGATTGCTCGCGGCGACTTACCTCTCGTCCTAGTTCAATTCGACGGCCTGGTGTATGGGGTCGACGGCTCGCACACCACCCTGGTTGGCCGGCCCCGATCCGAACGGCTTGCCGCATGTGTTGAGCTTGCGCATCTCGCCGATCCGACGCTGGTGTAAGGACCTAGCGGTCAGAGCTATTGAGACGGTTGTCGCCGAGACGACAACCACGCGGGTGTAGCTCAATGGTAAAGCTCCAACCTTCCAGTTCCACAATCAAAGGAGGACCCGCATGAGTGGCCACGTCGTGCCCAAGAATGCTCCTCAAATACCCATGCCGGACCAACTCCGCCGACCGCAGGCGATGATTCGACCGCTAAAGGAAGCGGCCAAACCCACGCCTCGAGGGCCTTACGGGTACGCCGTGGTTCGCAGTGGCGTTCGCCCGCTCGAAGTGTCGAAAGGTCAACTAAACCGAGCGCTCCGGCTGCTGCAGGCGCAATTCGATGAAGCCGAAGGCAAGGGGTACGAGGTCACGGAGGTTGGACACCGCAGGGACGGGATCACCGAGATCGCCATCGCAATCAAGTCGCACCCGATAGCCCTCACGATCAAAGAACGGGGCGAGTTTCTTGAAGTCTCCCTGAACCAGGAGTACAGCGGCAGACGCACCTGGTCGGACGGCAAGCGAGCCCGACTCGAGCAAAAGCTTGGTATGGCCCCTGGCTGAGATCGAGCGGCGAGCCGAAGAGGACGATCAACGCCGCCTTCAGCGCGAAAGACACGAGCGCGAGCGGCAGGAAGGCCGGCAGCAGGCTGTCGAGCGAGCGAAGGAACAGTTCGCGCACAATTCTCGGGCAAAGATCTTGCAAGAACAGGGAGCCGCCACGAAACTCGCCGCCGATATTCGGCAGTTTGTTGATCACGTGCGCGTGGATGGTCTTCCGGCCGATCGGGATTGGCTCGACTGGGCCGAAAGACATGCGGAGTCAGTCGACCCTGCCGAAGTCCACGGCCCGGATGTGCCGGAACCCAAATCAGACGAATTGAAGCCTCACCTGGGTTGGGCTGCCTGAGAGTTCCTGAAATAGAGCGACTTCGCTCTCGCGAAAATCTCTCCAATCACACGCCCCACACGCAAATGCAATGGAGCCCGGGCCGGCGACGCGGAGAAGGCGTGCAGAAGATTACCCTCCGCCTAGACAGTCCCCGGTTCCACCTCAAATCGCCAGATTGGCAACCGAGAGGAAGCGAAGTTCTTCGGGAGAAGCTTGGCTATCGAACCCCCGCTAGCAGAGACGCCTAGGCGCGCGACCCGACCTGCTTCCGAAGTTTGATCAAGATATCTTCGCGAGAGCAGAGAGCTCACGGCCCCCACGAAAGCGAAGTCTTGGCCTGCGGACTTTGGAGCGGTCACAATGTGGCTAACTGCCATCAGTTCACCATCCTCGGTTTCAGCCTCCGATCGACAATCCCATGATCCAAAGAGCATGAACCAGAACGCGATCGCTCTTTCGTCTTTGCGTTCGAGGAGGGTTCCGTTGCAGAGTAGATCGGCCGACCCCACCGTGAACCGGGCCACTCCGCTTGGCAGAACCCGTCGCTCTTTCGAAGGGTCCGCCCCGAGTCGCAAGACCAGGGGTGGCCGAGTGCCAATTAAGAAATCGCCCAGCCTGCCAAGGTCGTTGAGGACTAACGCATCAGCAAGACTAAGGCCTTTCCGTTCGCCGACTACCGAAGCCAGGGGCACAAGGGTCCATAGATTCCATCTCGCCCAATACACCGCCAGGTGTACCGGCAGATCGTTGAGCTCGCCGTATCGCCGAAGGCCGTCCAGATATCGGCGTGAAGCTTTATACAGCCTGGCTGGATTCTCCTTCTGGTAGAACGCCTTGACCTCAACCAGGATTGCTGCCCCGTCCGAGAGCACGACCCGGAAATCTGGCACACGCAAGTCGGGGTCCCGGGACCAAGCCTCCCCCACATCCTCCTGCTTGATCATTCTGACATTGCGTAGCTCAACGACGAGACTCTTGAACATCGATTCCGCTCTCAGCCCGGCCAGCAGCCTTTCATCCATAAGACTGGCGCGCAGGGGAAGGCCAATTGACGATAGAAAGATGCTCTCCGCATCTCGATCGCCAAGCGAACCCCCATGCGACTCCAAGTGCCCATCGAAGAGTCGAACCACCTCAAACTTGAGGGGATCTCGGAAAAGAGGGCCAATGTCAGGTTGGTCCGGCACCACCAGACAATGGTACTGATGCGGGCGACACGGGAGACGGGTCGCCCGCAGTCTTGAACGTGTCCGCGAATCTGCGTTTCGTGTTTGATCAACGGTCACGTACCAACAAGGTGAACTCCGAACACGTAGCCAAGACGAGCGATGTACTTGCTCGTCTCAACCAGTTCGAGCTTGGCGAGCAAGGGAAGACCAGACAAGCCCTCCTTCGGCGAACGACCGAGGAACACGATTGCGACAGGAAGAAGCGACGGCGAACTAGCCAAAGCCGCAATGCCCTTCCCTGCCTTGGACTTCAGTTTGGAGTCACTGGGCGCTGCTGCGACCAGCGTCTCCAGCTTGGTTCGCGCTTCGGGAACTGAGGCTAACATCTGGCTGCTTCGCCGCGCCTGCACCATAGCGTAGCTGAGCGCCCTGGACCGCCCCTTCCGTTTCACATGAACGAGTGCTCCGGACTGGTGGATGAGGTCAGCTGCTTCAAAGGAGGACTCGCCCGGGATCGTGATAGTAGAAGGATCGATGCGAATGAACTCTGTCCCCTCGATGCCGGCCACCTTCCCAAGCCACTCGGGCTCGGGGCCGGAGGTGTAGTTGGGAAAGGCCAGTTCCGTAGCGCTGATCGCCGATAATTCGTCATCGATTCGCTTGAGAAAGGACTTTCGCACGCGGTAGAAATCGCCATCGGAAGCGACGTACCGGATGCCATCCAGTTCAAAGTCCGCTGACAAACACTCGAGTACAGTGGCATGCGCAATTTCGTCATGGGCTGAATCCAGAAAACGCAGTCGTCGTTCGAGACCCACCGCTCCGTCACCACCAAGAGCGCTCGCAAGGTTGCTTGGCGTTAGGGTCGTCCGCGAGGCCGAGCCCGTCCTCTCGCTTGGGAGAAGAACGTACTGGATCGCCCGCGGATCCTCGTAGGCGACTAGGTCGTCAGGCATGAACGCATCTACGCGGTCGCTATCTGACACCACTAGCGCAGCGAGAGTCTCGGAGAGAGCTTGGAGGTCCGAAGCGCCCTCCACCGGCGCAAAATCATCCACGAATGCAAACTCTGAGGTGGCGTACGTATCGTCCCGGTACTCATTTATCGCCGCTTGCGCGAACTGTTGCAGGGCTGCTACGCCACTGACATCGGCCGACCGTCGAATCGCCCTTCCCCCGTAGAACTCAGAGGAGTTGTATGTACCAGAGTGTCCGCCGATGCCCGAAACAAGGTCCATAAGTGGATCCACCCGGAACGCGTCGAGAGGAGTGTCCCTCCCCGCTGTGTGACCCGACCGCTGGCGATACGCTCCGAACGTTCGATACTCGACCTGTCGTAGCCCACCGTCTTCCGCTTTGGCGATCTCGTTCATCGCGGCAAACAGTCCGAAGCGCGGTTCCAAACACGCGTGGCGAAGCGATCGCGCGGCCGCGCCGAAGGTCCAGCCAACCCATCGTCGGGATCCCTTGGGGTCGGCCGGGTCACTCACCAAGACAAACACGATCGCAGCCAGATTCTGCGAGGCAGTAGGGTTGAATCCTGGCGGTTGGAAGAGGTCTCGAACTAGAAGCTCCCAGGGCGCCGGCCCTGCCGCTCGAACAAAGGTTGTCAGCAGCACCTCCGCGTCAGCCGTCGAGCTCGCCCCTTCGCTCTCCGCCTGCGTGAGTGCCTCACCGTCCCAGGAAAAGTGCCTAGCGCCTTGGAGCGAACTCTCCGAAAAAGCATCATGGGGGTGGATCCCGGCTCTGAGCAGGACTCCGCTTATCCTCACGTCGCCACGGTAGGTTCCCAGACGTCGCGCCCGGTTTCCTGATTCTCGATCACACGCCTCCCCTAAGTGTGAGAGTGCGGCTTCGCAGTGCGTCGAGTCAACCCCGAGTCGGGCACCGCCCGGTGTTCCGGACCCATTCACACATATATGGCACGCAGTTCCTCCGAGGTCACGTGAAAGAACTCAAAAACGGAATCGGCAGAACGGGTGGGTCCTCTTCCAGCCTAGCGTCCATCACAGGTCAGTTGGCGATGGACCACCGTTATGGGCTGCCGCCAACCCAAGGCGGTTCGCGGCCAGGATGCCTGACAGATCGACTGCGAGACAACGATGATTCTCAGGCCCGATATTCTTTCGCCTCGCGACATCAGCAGGACGGCCCCACCTTTAGCTTGAGGCGCCGTCTTCTCCCAGTTCATCGAGCGTATCTAGCACTTGGGGACGCTTGAGGCGCATGGCGTTCTCAGCACTCCGATGGAACCGCTCGCGCAGGGCCGATGCTCCCCCATCGCGGTGCGCCTCCAAAACCGATTGGTCGGCCAGCACAACTTGAAATGGAGTCGTTTCGCTGACGTGCTCCGCAAAGTCACCGACCGTTTTCGAGAATTTCCCGGTGGTCACAATGACGATGACATTAGCCTGCAACAGGGTCGCCATACCCACTTCCTTGGCCAGCACATCGACATTCACCGTCTTCGTGTTCTTGCATTGAAACAACCACCGACTGAACAAAAGATGGGCGCCTTCGGACACTAGATCGACTTCCGCACCCCCAGTTCTAACGCCTCGGACGCGGAGACTCAGGGGAGTCAAGCCAAGATCGCTGGCGACGTTGACAGCCAGCAACTCAAGCGCAATTCCTTTTATGTGAGCGCTCCTGGAATCGAGGTCCTTATAGATCTTTTCTCGCGGAGTCGTCATAACCGCACGCAAGTCGGCCGGCAGATCCCCCGGCTTGAAGCCTAAGAGCAACTCGAAATCGACGTCCAATAGTTTGGGTGTCGCGGCGATGAGGCCACCCTTCCCGCCTCGGCCAGCGCTCTTTACCGCGTGTGAAATCCACCCACCTTGCCCAAGAGCCTGATAGATCTTCTTCACCTGACTTTCATCGAAAATCGCCCCATGTTCGTCCCGAACAAACTCGAGTAGTTCAGGAGACGGAATCGCAGACGTCCCTCGGGTTTCGCCGAGCCTCCGGACCGTTTGAAGAAACGCCCGCTGAACTCTCGTCAGGGATTGCCACTCGCCGATCGTGGTTAGGCTTGTGCCGGCAATTGCGGCGATCCTCTCATCGTTTATTCGCCAGTCAACATCCACGATCCCCGCCGTTCCCAACCATTGCCGCAACTTACCGGCGTCCCCACTATTAGTCGTGAACCAATATCCTCGCTTGCGCAACTCATCAACCACATTCTTCTTGGTGACAGAAGTGTGCCGCTGATGTAAACCACGAACCGCATCGAGTAATTCCAACCCCTGACGATGCTTTAACAGAAACGCCGCAAACAACTCCGACCGTTTTTCGGCATTGGTCTCGGCGAGCAGTTCTTCCCCAAGATCAGTCAGGTAATACGAGTCCGAAACCAGGCCATAGCTCTGCATCCCGTTGAGGACGTTGCCTGACCTGACATTCTGCTGCCTCAGTCGATCAGAGGGATCCTTTCTTTTCGTTGCAGCATTGGAAAACCAGCGCTCTCTGAAAGCGCTTACGATGGCCGCGCGGTCTCCCTTGTTCGCCCCAACAATCGTGATGGTCTCAGCGAGCGCTCTTTCACCTAGCTGACCAGGGGAGAACTCCCCCGTCCAGGGAAGCCTGAGCTTTCCATCGGAGTCAGCCACCCCTCAAGCGGCCTCCTCTGCCAGGAGGTGCATCCTAATGGCCCTTCCTAAGTTCGCCGCAAGCAGCGGCGGAACCGCGTTGCCGACTTGTCTCCATTGATCCTCAACCCGTCCCGCCAAAAACCAGTTGTCTGGGAAACTCTGGAGGCGCTTGATCTCCGCGATCCTCAGGATGCGGTTTCTCCAGTGGAATGGCCCCATGTTGTTGCTTCGCCTGGCCTGAATCGTCCATGAGGGGAGTTCAGGACTCAACTTCAAAAGGAAAGACCAGTACCGCTTTCTCCATTCGAACTTGGGGTCAGGGTGTCCCCGCTTGGCCGTCAGAAAAAGGTAGTTGTCACCCGGCGGTATTTTGCAAAGGAGATGGTGATACTGCCCTCCCGCGAAGTGACCCTCGTCACTAGCATTTTCGGGAGTGTCAATGTCTAGCATGACTTCTCCAGCAGTTCGCCATGCGGGAAGTTCTTCCGTAGGCAACCTATCCTCGCTTCCCGCCTTGGCGTGAGTTGGACTAGGAAAGGCAATCCGTCCCTCACGACTCCCGATGACGAAATAGCGCTCGCGAATCTGAGGTACCCCGTAGTCGGCAGCGTTGAGCCTTCCATGCGAACAGATGTAGCCAAGGCTCTCCGCAGTGGAAAGAATCAGATTCAGGGCTTCTTTGTGCACGCCAAACCCGAGACCAGCGACATTCTCAAGAAGAAAGGCCCGAGGTTCCGCAATCGCCAGAATCCGAAGGAAGCCACTAAGGGATGCGTCGCCGACTGGATCGTTTAGAGCCCGAGGTTTGTCGGGTCGATAAAAGCGCGACTTGGAATACGGAGGACACGGCGGTCCCCCAGCGAGCAGGTCGATCGTTCCCTCGACCAACGCGGGTGCCAAACATCGCTCATCAAGGTTCTCGATCGAGGCCAGCTGAAAAGTCGTTTCGGGAAAGTTCGCTTGGTGACTCTCGCCACACAGAGCGTTGTTGTCCGTCGCAAGCACGATCTCGAATCCGCTGTCTCGCAATCCGAGGTCTAGTCCACCGCAGCCGCTGAAGAGGCTGATGCACCTCACGAAACGCGCCTCCCTCGGAGACCCGCGCCGGCGGCAAGCGTGTCCAAGACCGCCTCGACCATCCCACGAGCCAGCGGTGGTGGTACGGCGTTGCCGATCTGACGGACCGCGTCGCGCCGTGTGCCTGCAAACTTGTAGCCAGGCGGAAAACCTTGGAGGGCCGCCAGTTCTGGAATTCGCAACCTCCTCGTCGTCCAATGGAACGGACCCGTCCAGGGTCCAGGGCTCGCGGCAATAGTCCAGGAGGGAAGTCGTGGATCGAGCTTGAGGAGAAAGTTCCAGAAGCGGGTCTCCGTGACAAACGTGGGCTTGGGATGACCGCCCCAAGCGGTGTGCGCCTTGTAGTTCCAGCCGGGCGGTACCGATCTCAGATGTTCCGCCCAGCGCCCTTGAACGACTTCCTCAGGTTCGAAGAATCTCTTACTACGGAAGGGGGCACAGGCTTTGCCCGCAGTCGGCATGGGCTCCAAATGGGCGTCGATACGAGTAGGGCGACCCCCAGACTGTCGATGCGTTGGTGAAGGAGGTTCCGGGGCGAGGCTTCGAGACCCGAGTACGAACACTCGCTCCCTTCTCTGAGGTACGCCGTATGCAGTGGCAACTGCCTTCACGACCGCTGTTTCATAGTCGTGAGTCTCGAGTTCTCTAACCAGGCCGTCCAGCATGGGACGGTTGCGGGGGTGCGTGATAGCAGGAACGTTCTCGAACACAAACCCATCCGCTTTGCTTTCAATAACTAGCCTTGCGAAATGCTCGACAAGTGTTCTCCTGCCATCAGCACGAGGCTCAGTCGGCGCCGGCGGCTTGGTCAGGCCCCCAACACCGCTCGCTCGGGCCCGACGAAAAGCAGCGTCGTCTCCCGATTCCGTCCAGTAGGCGGCCTTCGAGAATGGCTGGCATGGAGCACCGCCGATGACGACAAGTGGATCCCGCGCCGACAGCTGAGCAGCGTTTCGCAGGCGACGTCCAGTCAGTTCCGTAACATCAGCCTCGAGCACGCGAGTCTGCAATCGGGTCGAGTTTGATCGGAGAGTTTCGCAAGCGATCGGATCAATCTCCACGGAGAGCCGAAGGTCCCCCCGGGCCAGGTCGGTGCCGACACCAAAGCCGCCAGCACCGGCGAAGAGGTCGACAACTGCCGCAATTGGACGTCGTTTAGTGCTCATTAGTGTCGGAGGCAGGGCAATGCCGAGGGCGTGAACACGTGACCCCTCGCCAGCCTGTCCTTTCTCTTTCTGCAGGGTCCGCGGGTGAGTCTATCGAACAGGTGTTCGATACTCAAGCACCCGACAAGAATTTCTCCCCTGTGAACTACTTTCGCGACGTAGTCTAGGCCATCGCCACGCCGGATTCCGACGGTTATCCCCCGCCCTCCAGGTCAATCGCCTCGTCGACCCAAGTCCAGCCCTGACCGACCTCGTAGAGATGCAGATCGCCTTCGTCGAACCCCGCGCCTATGTCTGATTCACCTGGATGATCTGGGTATGTCGTCACGAACGCGTCCCGTATCTCGTCAAAGTGAACCCTCGCCACTGACTCGACGACCGACGAGGAGCGCAGTTCGTCTTGATCGCGGACGATCTGGTCGCCAACCTCTCGGGTGAAGTATGGAATTGCCCACCCATTCCAGCGGTGCGCGTATTCGTGGTAACCGAGATAGCTCTTTCCTGGAGTCCAGTCGCCCGAAAAGCACGCGGGCGTCAATCGCACGTGACTGTCAGCACTCTTCACACGCTCACCTGCTTGTCCGTCCCGTCTTCTTGGCCCATTCCACAACATCCGATCGAAGCCACAGTCGCGGCCGACCCCTTCCTAGGTCAACCACTGGTCTCGGCATGTCGGCATATCGCTTCTGATAACCACTAACGGAATTGCGATGGGTCAGGCCGATGATGAAGGCGACCTCGTCCGCATCAATCAAATCCTCAGTTTTGACCCTGGGAGTCATAGCGAGATTCTACGGGTGTTGACTGACATCCACCTTGCTTGGTAGTCTACAGGTGGAGACAAAAGAAAGAAATGCCCCGGCGTGCTCACACACCCGGGGCTTGGCCGGAACCTCATGAAAGGTCCCGACAAGATGAGCGTACAGAGAAGTGCCTCCCACGGCTCGCAAGCAGCAGCCGATCTGGTCAGCGACGTTCTCAAATCCCTCGGGGACGGGCGTTTCGCGCCCGCAAGTGTAATCCGAAACGCTGAACTCATCCGGGGCTTCGCCGCGTTCGGCTGCAGGTCCGAGGCCAACACTGTTTCTGGGTTGACTTCTGAGCTAGCCAACACCTACATCCACTCCCTCACTAGATCCGGAGCGGAACCGAGCATCGCCACGATGCGGCTCCGGCGAAGCGCGCTGCGGCTTCTGTTTCGCGAGGCAAGAACCCTCGGTCTGGTAGATCACGATCCAACGCTGGGCATCGAGCTTCCGCGAAGGACCTACTCCCCAGTAAGGCCACTGACCGATGCCGAGATATCCACGTGTCGCTCGTTCGCAGAGACCCTGAAGGGTGATTCGCGATTCTCGGCTGCCTGGGGCTTGTCCGAAGCAAGTGCCAGGGTCGCCGAACTCTCGAGCATCACCTCGGATGACATTGCCGACGGAGCAGTCGCACTCGCGGGATGCTCGTCGACTGACTCCCGTGTTGTTGGGTTGACCGAGTGGGGCAAGGGGCAGGTAGACAGCCTTCTCAACGCTTTCCCCGGCCGGAGAACTGACCGATTGTTCGCCGCCGCCCCCCGAGGGTCCCTTCACGAACTGGTCGCAGCGACGCTGCGTCGCGCTGGTCTCGGCGGCAAGCCAGGTGTGAATCCGAACTCAGTCGCAGCTTGGCGAGGCGCATCTGAACTCGCAAAGGGAGCGACTATCGACGAGGTCGCACGACTCCTCGGAATGCGGAGCCTAGACAGAACCGCTGCGTTTATCGGTTTCGATTGGCGAAAAGATGTCTGACCGATCGACCGCATCCTCTCTTGAAAAGGTCGAAGCAATCCTCACTAACCCCGCTCTGTACGAACTCGCTTTGGCTATTCCCGCTCAACGAAAGGGCGGCCGTCGCCGCGACCATCCGGTTTTCATGATCCTTGTTTTCAACTCACTCTTGTCGGTGTGGAGAAGCGGGCGACAAGTTGAGGCGGAACTCTCTCACCCGCTCATCTGGAAACACATGCGCCGGATCGTTCGAGACCGCTTTCCCGAGGACACCTCGATGCATCTTCCGAAGCGGGCAATGCGCCGCCATCACTACGTCTACGGGCGAGACCGGTACCTGACCGACCCCGCAATTCTTGAAAAGCTTGGGGCGATTCACAGGGAACTAGCTTCCGGTCAAGCAAGAGCCATCGGCCTGCTCGACCCCGAAGGTCAAGGCTCCTACACGCATCCTGACCTCTCGCGTGTCCTTCACGCCGACGGCAAGGTTGTCACACCGTTGTTCACTGCGAAACCCGGTGACTTTCGAGTGGACACCGAAACCGGTGAAGTTCTGCCGATCAGATACGAGGCGGATGCAGCGCTTCATTTCGAAGGAGACGGGGAAGCAGTCTGGGGCACCAAGTTCGTCATGGTTGCGACTCGCTCGAAGATCGGACGCCTGATCTTGGATATCGACAGGGTGCCTGACCCGGGCTCAGAAGCCAAGACCGCAGTCACCTGCCTCGAGCGCCTGGCGCCCCATGTGCCCGGGGCACAGGCGATCGTGTACGACACAGCGCTGCGAGGAGTCCACCATCAAGAGATCCTCCGCGAACTGGGCATCGTGCCCGTGAACATGGTCGCCGCAGCCGAGACCTTCGGCAGTCGGAAGACGCGGGGAAAGATCGCCCGGCGCGAAAAGTTGGTCCACGTCGAGGACAAGGAAATTGCCTCGGCCGACGGTTCGGCACTCACCGTTCGGCTCTTCTCGAAGGCGGGGGCGATCGGAATCATGCGTCCGACGGAGACGGGTGAGCTTCGATTCATTCCGTTGGTCCGCAAGAGGACTCATCGAATGAGAGCCGCCAACGGCCTGTACCGCTGGTACAACGACTACCGGCTCCCCGAGCACCTCGGGGGAGGCCAGATCACCGTTCGCCTTCATCAAGACAACGAGGATCGCAAGCGCAAGTTCAATCGGACCGAGAACGTTCGACCCATCCCGCCATCGGATCCCGACTTTCCTCGCCTCTACGGCCGCCGCAACGACTCGGAATCGCTCAACCGCGGACTCGAGGACACTCTTTTCCTGGGCAGGGCGCATAGCCTCGGATGGCGCCGTCAGCAGGTCGAGATGATCGGTTGGGCTCTGATGGTGAACGCGCTCACACTGGCCCGGCATCGCGCCGCGGAGGGCCTCCAACAGGCCGCCTGACTCACTCCGTCCCTCCAGGAAACACCGGAACGGGTTCAAGCCGTCCTGACACCGCTGCAAACAACAGATCGCGTTACCGGGACCCCGTTCGCCCTGAATCGCTACACTCGGAACCCCCGGTAGATCACCTGGTGAGCATTTCTGCCAGCATTTCTACCGGCCCGGGCGAGGTAGCTCAGTTGGCAGAGCACGCGGCTGAAAACCGCGGTGTCGACGGTTCGATTCCGTCCCTCGCCACAATCAGGTAGTCGAAACGATCCGCGATCAGTTCAGGTTTTCGTGGGCGCGAACCTCCGCCCACCGCGACGCCACCGATTCGTACAGGTCGGCCGAGCGCGGAAGCTCACCGATCCCCAGCGCCTCTAGCGCCTCCTGAACCTCGCGCGCGCTGTGGTCGTTGTCCAGCTCGTCCCAAGTGAACAGCCGCGAAAGGCTGGCGTAGTCGAGCTCGACGATCGAACGCCTGTCGAAAGACGCAAGCCATTTCGACAGGTCGTCCAGCAGTTCCGTAAGCGGTTCGACGTCGGCCTTTCGAACGACCGCCAGCGCCCACTTCACGCGGCGCCTTGCGTTCTCGATCGAGGTCTCGTAGGTAAGGCGGTACCCGCCTTCGGCGCGCTCGGTGATTCGCCTCTCGGAGTCCTTGAACAGTAGGAACCATCGAATCGGAACCTGCCAGGCGCTCTGAAGCATGAACGGCATCGCCGACGGATCCTTGCGTTGAAGCCTCGAAAGTTCCTTCTGCGCGCGCCGCGCCTCGGCCTCGGGGACGAGTTGCTCGGCCATCTCCGGGATCGCGGATTCGCGAAGCGAGAGCAAGCTCGCCAGCACTCGCACCCGCGTGCGCCACGGACACACGTAGTCGATGCCGTCGATCTGCCGGAGGTCGGCATGGTTTCCCTCCGACGGTGCCAGAAGCCCCAGCCGGCCGACCGATATCTGCTGGCGGTAGACGGGCTTCTCGGGCAGAAGCGGCCCGCCCTCGGCGATATAGCGCTTCCAGTGCTCCCGCTCGTCGGGAGAGAACGCCTCGAGCGGCTGGAAGACTCGGAGATAGGCGCAAGGGACCACGGCCCGAGTCTAGCGGAGGGGTCATCTATGCTCGAATCCGTGACTCCGACGGGCGACGCCGAGCGCATCCTCTCCCCCGCGGGGAAGAGTTCCGTCAGGCCGAAGGAGCTGGGACTCAAGAAAACCGAGCTGCGCGAACTCCTTCGCCTCATGATCCTCGCGCGAACGATGGACGACGTAGCAATCAGGCTGCAGTCGGAGGGCGAGCTGCTCGTGTACCCCTCGTTTCGGGGGCAAGAGGCCGCACAAGTCGGGAGCGCTTTCGCGCTGGACAAGGACGACTTCATCTTCCCGACGTTTCGGGAGTTCGCGGCGGCTATCGTGCACGGCGTCGACCCCGTGACTTATCTCGAATACCACCGGGGAACCTGGCACGGCGGGCCGTACGACCCGATGGAGAACCGCTTCGGGCCGATCTGCATAACCCTTGCGACGCAGATCGCTCACGCGGTCGGATTCGCTCTGGGAATGAAGCTCGACCGCAAGCCGGTCGTCACGCTCGCGTACTTCGGCGACGGCTCGGCCTCCGAGGGCGACTTCCACGAGGCCTGCAACTTCGCCGCCGTTTTCAATGCGCCCGTTGTGCTCTTCTGCCAGAACAACGGCTGGGCGATCTCGGTGCCCGAGTCCGAGCAAATGGCTGCGCCGATCTACCTCCGCGCGCAGGGATACGGATTCCCCGGCGTGCGGGTCGACGGAAACGACGTGCTGGCGGTCCGTCGCGCGACGAAGGAAGCGGCCGACCGAGCGCGCAGCGGCAAGGGGCCCACTCTGATCGAGGCAGTGACCTACAGGATGGCCGCGCACACGACCAACGACGACGCATCGCGCTACCGCGACTCCCGCGAGGTGGCGCGTTGGAAGCGTCTGGATCCGATCGACCGCTACCGGAAGTGGCTCCTCGCGGAGAAGATCGTCACGAAGGCCGTCGTTGCCAAGATGGAGCGCGATGCGAATAAGGCCGCGAAAGCGCTGAGCGAGGGAACGAAGAAGCTCGAGCCGCCGCCACCCGAGGATCTGTTCGAATTCGTCTACGGCAGCCCTCCGCCCGAGTTGCTTCGCCAGCAGAAGGACATCTCGCGCTTCGCGAGGGGGCGCGATGCCTGAATTCACGATGTCGAAGGCGATCAACCGCGCGCTCGCACACGAGTTGAAGCGCGACCCGCGCATGCTCGTCTTCGGCGAGGACGTCGGCAAGCTCGGCGGCATATTCAGGGTTACGGACGGCCTGCAGAAGCGCTTCGGCAAGAAGCGCGTGTTCGACACGCCGAGCGCTGAGGCAGCGATCGCCGGCTCGGCGCTGGGTCTGGCACTCGCGGGGTGGCACCCCGTGGCCGAGATGCAGTTCGACGGGTTCTCATATCCCGCACTCGATCAAGTCATCTCCCACGTCGCGCGATACAAAAACCGGACGAAGGGGGTCGTCTCGCTCCCGCTGGTGATCCGGATGCCCTGCGGCGGCGGGCTTCGCGGAAAGGAACACCACGCGGAGAGCCCGGAGACCTACTACGCGCACACGCCCGGCTTGAAGGTACTTTGCCCGTCCGGCGCCCTCGACGCTTACGAACTGATGCAACAGGCGATCCGCGACCCCGACCCCGTGATCGTCCTCGAGCCGAAGCGGTTGTACGGCGTCGCGGAGAAGGGGCAGCTGGGGAAGGGCGCGCTCCCGATGGGCATCGCGCGAACCGTTCGTGACGGACGGGAAGTGACGATCGTTACCTACGGGGGAATGGTCCCTCGTGCTGTCGAGGCTGCCGAACAAGCCGAGGCGCAAGGCATCTCGGCGCAAGTGCTCGACCTCCGCTCGCTGGCGCCACTCGATATCGAAGGCCTTCGCGACGCCGTTAGAGCAACCGGACGCGCCGTTGTGGTTCACGAAGCGCCGAAGACGCTAGGGCTGGGGGCCGAGATCGCAGCGCGGATCATGGAGGAGTGTTTCGACAGGCTGCAGGCCCCGGTCGTGCGCGTCACCGGCTACGACACGCCTTATCCGCCTCCCCTGCTGGAGGATCCCTGGTTCCCGACGGTCGAGCGCATCGCGGACGCCGTGACGCGAGTCGTCCGCAGCTAGGCGCGCGGTAGGCTACGGCGCGATGAAGCCCCAGAGTTCCGTCACGCCGGCCGATATCGGCAAGCGTGTGTCGTTCCAGTTCGAGCTTCCGAACGGTTACCTCGGTGAGGCCGTGGGGACTCTCGAGTTCTTCGACGAAGGAGCCGAGACCTACTTCGTCAGGAAGAAAGACGGCGAACTGGTCCGCGTCCCCGCGCGAGGCATCCGGTTCGGAAAAGTCGTACCCGAGTAAGGAGAGGAATAGTGCCCGAGGACCAACAAACTGCCTACATTCGACGCCGGTTGGGTTCAGAAGATGCTCATTACGGAGGCAATCTGGTGGCCGGTTCCAAGCAGCTCGAGATCATCGGCGACCTGATCACCGAGCTCGCGATGCGCCAAGACGGGGACGAGGGCCTTTTCCGCGCATACGAGAGCGTGGAGTTCCTCGCACCGCTCTACGCCGGAGATTGGATCGAGGCGAAGGGCCGTATCGTCAAGGTGGGCAACACGTCCAGGAAGTGTGAGTTCGAGGTCTGGAAGATCGGCGGTCCGAGAGGTGACATCTCGGAATCGGCGGCCGAGTTCCTGGACGAACCGGTTCTAACGTGCAAAGCAGTCGGAACGACCGTCGTTACCCAAGAAAATCAGCGCCTCAGAACCTAGTCGAGCCGCACGCCCCACCCGGGGACCACGCTGCCGACAACGACCGCGTGGTGCCCCGCCTCGCTTGACGCATGCACGACTTCCTGCCCACGCTCTTGCGGAACGACGAGAACCATGCCGATTCCCATATTGAACGTCGCGAACATCTCCTCGCGCGAAATCCCGGTGGCCTGTTGCATTAGGTCGAAGATCGGCTGAGGTTGCCACGACGAGGTGTCGATCTGCGCGCCCAAGCCCTCCGGCAGTGCACGCGGAATGTTCTCCTGAAAGCCTCCGCCCGTTATGTGCGCTGCGGAATGGACCGACCCGCGTTGCGCAAGTTCAGTAACGAGCGGGGCGTAGATGGCGGTCGGCATCAACAGTTCCTCGCCGAGCGGCCGCTCCAATCCGAACGGCGTCTGCGCCAACTGATAGCGCCCTGTCTCGATGAGCGCCTTCCTAACCAGGCTGTAGCCGTTCGAATGCAGGCCGCTCGACACCAATCCCACCAGTGAATCCCCCTCCTGCACCCGGCGGGACCCGAGCAAGAAAGCCTCGTCCACGGAGCCGACGCAAAAGCCGGCTAGATCGAACCGATCATCGTCCATGACGCCCGCGTGCTCCGCCGTTTCGCCTCCCAACAATGCGCATTGGGCGAGCCGGCAGCCCTCAGCAACGCCCTTCACGATCTCGGCCGCCCTTTCCGGATCAAGCCTGCCGACCGCCAGATAGTCGAGGAAAAGCAGCGGCTGCGCACCGGAGCACGCCACATCGTCTGCGCACATCGCGACGAGATCGATGCCGATCGTGTCGTAACGCCCCACGAGCCGGGCGATCTCAGTCTTCGTCCCGACGCCGTCGGTTGCCGCTGCAAGCACGCGGCCGCCTCCCAGCCGAAACAGCCCCGCGAATCCGCCGATGCCCTCGACGACTTCCGGACGCGTCGCGCCGGCGGCAATGTCCTTGATGAGTTCGGCCGCCTTGGCGGCGGCCTCCGCGTCGACCCCGGCCTCGCGGTAACCGTCGCCCACTAGTCGGCCGCCGGCCTGCCCTCCAGGACGAACTTGCCCGGAGTCTCCTCGGGCACGGGAACCGGATACTCGCCGTCGAAACAGGCACGGCAGAAGTTGTCCTTCGGGGAGCCCGTCGCGGCAACCATGCCGTCGAGCGACAGGTATGCGAGCGAGTCAGCGCTGATGAATTCCCGAACCTCCTCTACGGACAGGTCGGAGGCGACCAATTCCCCGCGCGTGGACATGTCGATGCCGTAGAAACACGGCCACTGGATCGGCGGGCACGTAATCCGCATGTGGACCGACGCCGCCCCCGCCTCTCGGAGCGCTTGAACGATTTGCCTGGTCGTGGTCCCGCGAACGATCGAATCGTCGACGACAACCAACTGCTTGCCTCGGACCGCGTCGGGTATCGGGTTCAGTTTGAGCTTGACGCCGCGATCACGAAGAGACTGCGTCGGCTCGATGAACGTCCGCCCAACGTATCGATTCTTCATCAAACCTTCGCCGTAAGGAACTCCGGAAGCCTCGGAATACCCTTGCGCCGCAGAGTGACCGGTGTCGGGAACGGGAATAACCAGGTCCGCGCCTTTCGGTGGCGGGGATTCTTTGGCCAGCCGGCGGCCGAGGTCACGCCGCGCGCTCATTACGGTCTGACCCTCAAGTTTCGAGTCCGCGCGAGCGAGATAGACGAACTCGAAGATGCAAAGCGCCTTTCGGGGACTCTCGGCGAAACGTTTCGATCGCAATCCTTTGTCGTCGATCATCACAAGCTCGCCGGGCTCGACGTCGCGGATGTGCGTGGCACCGACGATGTCGAGAGCACAGGTCTCGGACGCAAAGCAGAATCCGCTGGGAAGCTTTCCGATGGACAGTGGTCTGATGCCGTGAGGATCGCGCGCCGCGAACACAGTTCGTTCGTCCATCATCACGAAACAGAACGCTCCCTGAAGCGTCGGGAGCACGCGGAGCGCAGCCTCCTCCAGCCCGTCGTTGATCTCGCGTGCCAGGAGCGTCGCGACCAAGTCGGAGTCCGTCGTGGCCGAGCCCACGCGGCCGACACGATCGGCAAGTTCCTGCGTGTTGACCAGGTTCCCGTTATGACCGAGGGCGATCGCGCGCCCATCCATGTCGGTCTTGAAGACCGGCTGGGCGTTGTCCCATGTGTTCGAGCCGGTCGTCGAGTAGCGCGTGTGGCCGATGCCGAGGTCGCCCTCGAGCATCGAGAGCTTCGCCTCGTCGAAGACCTGGTTGACGAGACCAAGTTCCTTGTACACGAGGATGTTTTGGCCATTCGAGATCGCGATGCCGGCGGCTTCCTGGCCGCGATGCTGTTGGGCGAAGAGGCCGAAGTAGGTCAGCCGGGCTACATCCTCGCCGGGTGCCCAAACCCCGAAGAGGCCACAAGCTTCCCTGGGATGATCCTCGCCCACCGGGATTAGCGTAACACCCGGTCCGTGCCTATTCCTGCGCTTCCTTTAGATGGAACGCGAGCGCGATGTCCAGGACTCCCTTCGACAACGCCCACGCGGCGACCCAAACCACCAGCAATACGATCGAGCGGCCCGGGTACCCGATGGCCCAGAAGGCGATGAGGATCTGCACGATCCCAATGACCAGCCTCAGCCACCAGAGTTCCACGACCTTTCGTGCCATGAGCGAGAGCACCACATCGAAGGTCCCTCGAATGAGGATGAACCAGCCGATCAGGATCGCCAGGTTGACGAAGGTCTGTACCGGCTCGAGGAAGGCGATCATCCCTGCGATGATGCAGAGCACGCCGAGGACCACATGGGCCCACTTCCAGCTGTCGACGGCTGAGGCCACCAGGAATTCCAACAGCCCTACGGCGATGAATGCGACACCCGCGAATAGGGAAATGACCTCGACCGTTCCGGGATCGAATGAGAGCAGGAAGAAGGCGAAGAAAAGCCAAGCCACTCCGGTAAGAAGGAATAACCACCAGGGCCCGAATACCTTGGCCATGGTGCGTTCGTCGGCGGCCGACTGCATGAGCTCCCCCTCCGCTAGGCGTCCGGAGCCAACGATACTCCGGCCCGGCCGGGGAATCCTCAGCCGGCGAGTTCGGCCGGCCGTTCCATGAGATTGGGGATGGCGCCCTCGTAGAGGCGGCGCGCGTCCTCAACTTCCATGTCCACCAGATCGCCAAAAGCCATGCGTGTGCCCATAGTTTCACCGATCCGGGCGGCCGGAAGACCCTCCGATTCGCAGAGCCCAATCAGTGCGGAAACGCTTTCGGGTTCGACAGCCACCACGGCTCGGGAAGCGGACTCGGAGAACATCGCCACGACCGGATCCTCGCCTAGCTCGACGGCGAACCCGACACCTGAAGCGATAGCCGATTCGGTCAGGGTGATCGCCAGACCGCCGTCGGAGCAATCGTGCGCCGCCCTAAGAAGGCGGCGAGATGCGGCCTCGATCAGCACGCGATGCAAGGCGGATTCGCGTTTGAATTCAAGCTCCGGAGGGCGCCCGCCGACGCTGCCTAGGACGACTTGCTGGAACTCCGACCCTCCGAATTCCGATTCGGTGTCTCCCAGGAGAAAGATCGCGAGGCCGCGCTCCGGAAATCCGGCCCGAACGGCGAGCCCGTAGTCCTCCATCACACCGAGCATCCCAACGATCGGTGTGGGCCAGATCGCGGAGTCGCCCGACTCGTTGTAGAAACTAACGTTCCCGCCGGTGACCGGCGTTCCGAAAGCCCGGCACGCGTCGCCCATTCCCTTGACGGCTTCCGAGAACTGCCACATGACCTCGGGGCGTTCCGGGTTCCCGAAGTTCAGGCAGTTCGTGATCGCAAGCGGCTTCGCGCCCGTGACCGCGACGTTACGCGCCGACTCCGCAACGGCATGGGCCGCGCCGAGGTACGGGTCGAGTGAACCGTAACGGCCGTTACCGTCGGTGGAGAGCGCCAGCGCGCGCTTGGTGCCCTCGATCCGGATCAGCGCGGCGTCCGATCCGGGTCCGGCAACCGTCTGGCCCTGCACGAGGTGGTCGTATTGCTCCCAGGCCCATCGCTTGCTGGCCACATTCGGGGAGGTCAAGACCGCAAGGAAAGCCTCGAGCGGCTCCACGCGATCCAAATCGGGTTCGACCCACGCGGCCGGCGCCGGCGCCATAGGCCTTTCGTAGACGGGGCCCTCTTCTGCGAGCGCCTTCGCGGGAACCTCCGCGACCACCTTGCCGCCGAGCCTCGCCGTCACCTTCCCTCCATCGACCACACGACCCACAACCGCGATTGAGAGAGCCCACTTCTCGCAGGCTGCGCGAACGGAATCGAGCTTCGGCGGCTCGACGATCGCGAGCATTCGCTCCTGCGACTCGGAGGTCAGAATCTCGAACGCTTCGAGACCCTGCTCCCGCAACGGGACCGCGTCCAGATCCAGCTCGACGCCGGTGCCGGCGCGTGCGGCGGACTCCGACACCGCGCAGATGAGTCCGGCTCCCCCGAGATCCTGAAGGCCGGCGATCAACCCGGAATCGACGAGCTCGAGGCAGCACTCTATGAGCAACTTCTCGGTGAACGGATCGCCTATCTGAACGCTGGGGCGAGATTCGTGCGCGTCCTCTTCGATGGTTCGCGAAGCCAAAACCGACACGCCGCCTATGCCGTCGCGCCCGGTAGTCGCCCCTATCAGAACGAGCAGGTTGCCGGTTCCCTCGGCACGCGCCGGTACGAGCCTGTCGGCGCGCGCGATGCCGACGCACATGACGTCGACCGTCGGGTTCGCGCTGTGCGGTTCGGCGAACCCGACCTCGCCACCCACGGTCGGGATCCCGATGGAGTTCCCGTACTGCCCGATGCCGGAGACGACTCCCGCGAACAACATGCGGTTGCGCGCGTCGGTGAGGGGCCCGAATCGCAGTGGGTCGAGCAGCGCGACCGGACGCGCGCCCATCGAGAGGATGTCGCGCACAATGCCCCCGACTCCCGTGGCAGCGCCTTGAACGGGCTCGATCGCGCTCGGGTGGGAGTGCGATTCCATCTTGAAGACCGCCGCCAGGCCGTCGCCGATGTCCACCGCGCCCGCGTCCTCGCCCGGACCGACGAGCACTTGCGGCCCTTCCGTCGGCAGGTTCCTCAGGTGAACCTTGCTCGACTTGTAGGAACAGTGTTCCGACCACATCGCGGCGTACATGGCCAGCTCATTCTCGTTCGGATCCCTCCCGAGCGTCTGGCGGATGCGTTCGAATTCCTCGTCCGACAGGCCGAGGCTGCGGTGCAGAGGCTCGTCGATCAGCTCAGAACCCTCGCCCCGGCCTGCTCGAGCAGGGATTCGAGCAAGGGTCTTCCCCCCGTCGGACCGATGTCGGGGTCCACAGCATGCTCGGGGTGTGGCATCAGCCCGACGACGTTTCCGCGTTCGTTTCTGAGCCCGGCGATCGCGCCCGAGCTGCCGTTCACGTTGTGCACGTCGTCGACGGAGCCGTCGGGAGCGCAATAGCGGAAAGTCACGAGCCCTTCACCCTCGATTCGTTCCAACTCCTCGCCGGCCGCCACGAACTGTCCCTCACCGTGCTTCACGGGGATCTCCAGAACGCGCCCCTCTTCCAGGCCCTCGGTGAGCGCCGAGGATGCCGATTCGACTCTCACCCGAACCCAACGGCAAACGAACTTGAGCGAACGGTTTCGAATCAGCGCGCCCGGAAGCAGGCCCGCCTCGCAGAGTATCTGGAAGCCGTTGCAAATCCCGATCACCGGCCGTCCGGCGTCGGCCAGCTCCCTGACCCCGCCCAGTACCGGCGAGAACTGAGCGATCGCGCCGGTTCGGAGGTAGTCGCCGTAGGAAAACCCTCCCGGCAGGATCACCGCATCCAAGGCCGATAGGTCGGCATCGTTGTGCCAGACCCGCACCGGCTCTCCGCCGAGCAGGCGCACGGCGCGGGCGGCGTCGCGGTCGTCGTTGGAGCCCGGGAATGTGATCACGCCCACGCGGGCGGTCAAGAGAGTTCCTCCGCATCCACGATCCGGAAGTCCTCGATCACCGGATTGGAGAGCAGCCGCTCCGCAATCTCCTCGACCTGCTTGCGCGCGGCGTCTTCGTCGTCGGCTTCGACGATCAGCTCGATGTGTTTGCCGACCCGCACGCCGGTGACGTTCGACCAGCCCATCGTGGGAAGTGAGCCCTCTATTGCCTTCCCCTGAGGGTCTAGCAGGCCGTCCTTCAGCGACACGACGACCTCGAACCTTCGCTTCACTCGGCTCCCATCCGTTGCAGGTAGTGCCTGAAGGGCTCGCCGGTCACGCGCTGGTATGCCTCGAAGTACTTTGCGGCCGTTTGCTGCACGACGTCGATCGGAACCTCCGGCCCCGGCGGTTCGTGATCCCAGCCGGTCGAGTCGGCCCAGTCCCGAACGAATTGCTTGTCGTAAGACGGCTGGCCGTGACCGGGCTCGTATCGATCGGCGGGCCAGAAACGCGACGAGTCCGGCGTGAGGACCTCATCGATCAGGATCAATTCCCCGTCGGCGAAGCCGAACTCGAACTTCGTGTCCGCCAGGATGATCCCGCGCTCCAGTGCCAGCGCCGCACCGAACTCGTAGATGGACAAGGTCAGTTCCTTCAACTTCTCCGCCAGTCCCTTGCCGGCCATGTCCACGACCTCGTCGAATGTCAGCGGCATGTCGTGGCCCTCGGCGGCCTTGGTCGTAGGCGTGAAGATCGGCTCCGGAAGTTTCTCCGACTCGGCCAAACCCGCCGGCAGCGGCACGCCGCAGACCGACTGTTCCTTTTGATACTCCTTCCAGCCGGACCCGGTGATGTAGCCGCGCGCGACACACTCGACGGGCACGACCTCCGCGCGCTTCACCAGAGTGGCGCGCCCGGCCAGCTCGCGTTCGCCTTTGAACGGAGCGGGGAACTCGTCCACGTTCGCGCTGATCACATGATTCGCAACGAGATCCCTTGCCTTGTCGAACCAGAACAAGGACAGTCCGGTGAGGACCTGGCCCTTGCCGGGGATGTCGGTCGGAAGCACCACGTCGAAGACGGACACTCGATCGGTGGCGACCAACAGCAGATCGTCTCCGGCCTCGTAGATGTCGCGGACTTTGCCGCGCGCGTGCAACTCCGCGATCAAGCTCAACTTTCCACCTCCAGTTTCTCCAAACGGTCGAATACCGCATCAAGATTCGCGACGTAACCCTCCGGGTTGAACAGGACATCGAGCTTGCCGGGCGGCAGCTTGTCGCCGGTCGCGGCTTGGATCTCGGTCCGGAAGTCGCCGCCCTCGTCCCACGCCTTCGCTGCGGCACGCTGTACTACCCCGTAAGCCTCGTCGCGGGAGAGGCCGCCGTCGACAAGCGCAAGCAGCACCGACTGCGAGAAGGCGAGGCCACCGCTCGCCTCGAGGTTCTCGCGCATCCGGTCGGGGTAGATCTTCAATCCCGAGATCACGTCGGTGAAGACCTTCAACATGTAGTCGAGCGCGATCGTCGAGTCCGGAAGGATGACCCGTTCAGCCGAGGAATGGGAAATGTCGCGCTCGTGCCAGAGGGCGACGTTCTCCAGCGCCGCCTGGAGGTTCCCCCGGATAACGCGGGCCAAGCCGCTCACGCGTTCGCACAAAACGGGATTGCGCTTGTGAGGCATCGCGCTCGATCCCTTCTGACCTTCTCCGAACGGCTCTTGGACTTCGCGCACCTCGGTCCGGGAAAGGTGTCGGATCTCGGTGGCGAATTTGTCGAGCGAGCTGGCCGTTATCGCGAGAGCGGCAACGAACTCAGCATGGCGGTCCCGCTGGATGATCTGGTTGGAGGCTTCGGCGGGACGCAATCCCAGCTCGCCGCAGACGAACTCCTCCACACGCGGGTCAACCTGAGAATAGGTGCCGACGACGCCCGAGATCTTGCCGACGGAGACCGCTTCCTTCGCGCGGCGGAGCCGTTCGCGATCGCGATCCATCTCGAACGCCCACAACGCGAGCTTGTGGCCGAAGGTCGTCGGCTCGGCGTGGACCCCGTGCGTTCTCCCCATGATCACGGTGCCACGATGTTCGAGTGCGCGTCGCTTGATTACCGACAACAGCGATTCGACCCTCGAAAGCACGAGGTCGGCCGCGTCGCGCAACTGAAGAGCGAGTCCCGTATCGAGCACGTCGGACGACGTAAGGCCGAAGTGGATCCAGCGGCCGGCGTCACCGACGGATTCCGCCACGCATTGGACGAACGCCGCGACGTCGTGCTGGGTCGTGCGCTCGATCTCGAGCACCCGTTCGACCGTGAACGAAGCGCCTTCTCGGATCGTTTGCGCGTCCGCCTCGGGGATTCGCCCGAGTTTCGCCCACGCCTCGCAGGCGAGGACCTCGATCTCCAGCCACTTCCCGAAGCGCGATTCGTCCGACCAGACCGCGGCCATCTCGGGCAGCGTGTAACGAGGGATCAAAGCTTCAGGCCCTCCGCGAGGTCCCGTTTGAACTCGTTGAGTTCGTGCCGAAGCTTCTCGTCGGCGACGGCCAGGATCTGGCACGCGAGGATGCCCGCATTCTGCGCGCCGTCGATCGCAACCGTGGCAACGGGGACACCTTTTGGCATCTGCACCGTTGAGTAGAGGGCGTCGGCCCCACCGAGGTGCTTCGACGACAGCGGGACACCTATCACCGGCAGCGCCGTTCGGGCCGCGACCGCCCCGGCGAGGTGAGCAGCCATGCCCGCCGCGCAGATGAAGACCTTCACGCCAAGCTGTTCGGAGTTTCGTACGTACTGGTCCACGTCCTCGGGAGTACGGTGCGCCGATTTCACGTGCAGCTCGAACGGCACGCCGAATCGTTCGAGGATATCGCCGGCCTTCTTCATGACGTCCAAGTCCGATGATGAGCCGACGAGGATGGCGACCCGGGGCTTCTGATCGGTCAAAATTCCGCTCCTTGGACTCGCGCCGCGATGTCGGTTCTGTACTGCATCCCCTCGAACGAGATCAGCGAGCAGGCCTCGTACACCCGCGCTCTGGCCTCCTCGAAAGACGCGCCGAGCGCGCTCACGGACAGCACGCGTCCCCCGGCAGTCACAACTCTACCGTCTCGAAGGGCCGCTCCCGCGTGGAAGACGGTCACCCCCTCGACCGATGAGGCATCCTGCAGGCCGTCGATCGGAAACCCCGTTCTGTATTCGCCCGGATATCCGGCCGAAGCGATAGTCACGGTAACGCAGGGGTCGGGGTTCCAGTCGATCGCGGCTCCGGAGAGGTTGCCCGTGGCGGACGCCAGGAGCAGCTCGCCCAGGTCGCCTCGGAGGCGTGGGAGTATCGACTGGGTCTCGGGGTCGCCGAACCGGCAATTGAACTCCAACACGCGCGGGCCCGAATCGGTGAGCATCAAGCCGGCGTAGAGCACGCCCCGATAGCGAATCCCCTCATTGGCGAGGCCTCGTACGGTGGCAAAGAGAACGTCCTCCGTGATCGCCTTGGAGGTGTCCTCGTCCACGAAGGGCACCGGCGAATAGGCCCCCATTCCGCCCGTGTTCGGCCCGGTGTCGCCGTCGCCGATGCGCTTGAAGTCCTGCGCGAGAGCGAGAGGCAGGACTTCTCGCCCGTCGGTGAGAGCGAGCGCGCTGATCTCCTGCCCGCTCAGGTGTTCCTCGATCAAGACCAGCTCTCCGGCATCACCGAACGCACGCTCCAAAAGGCACGCTTCCAGGGCGGCAACCGCCGTTTCGCGATCGGGTGCAATCGTCACGCCCTTGCCGGCGGCGAGCCCATCGGCCTTCACTACATAAGGCGGGTCTAACTCGTCCAGATAAGTGGTCCCATCCGCCACATCCTTGAACATTCGCGCGCGGGGAGAAGGGATCTGGTGGCGAGTGCAGAAATCGCGCGCCCATGACTTCGATCCTTCGAGCCGTGCCGCGTCCCGTTGCGGCCCGAATACGGGGATGCGGTGGGACGCCAACTCGTCGGCCAGCCCGGCAACCAAGGGAGCCTCGGGGCCGACGACGACGAGGTCCGCCTTCTCCGTCATCGCCAGCGAGACCAGGCCGGCCGTGTCGTCGGCCGAGATCGGCAGGCATTTCGCCTCTTGCTCGATGCCGGCGTTTCCGGGTGCCGCGAGGATCTGGTCGACCGATTCGTCCGAAGACAAGCGGTGGACGATCGCATGCTCCCGACCCCCGCCGCCGACGACGAGGACCCTCACGAAACCGGCAGGCTCTGTTCGCGCGATCTTCCAACCGATACGACCGAGACCGGCACGCCGGTCAGCTCCTGTACTCGGCCGACGTAGTCCTGAGCGGGCACGGGCAGATCGTCGAATGAACGGACCTCGCCCAGATCCTCGCTCCACCCCTTCACGTCCTCGTAAATCGGCTCGGAGCGGTGGAATATCGACTGGTGCGGGGGGAAGTCGTCGAAGGTCTGGCTGCCGTCGCGATAGGCGGTACAGACCTTGATCGTCTCGAAACCGGAGAGAACGTCGAGCTTCGTGAGAAAGATCTCGGTCAGGCCATTCAATCTGGCGGCGTACCTGGCGATCACGGCATCGAACCATCCGCACCTTCGCTTTCGGCCCGTAACCGTGCCGAACTCCTGCCCGCGCTCGCCCATCTGTTCGCCGTCTTCACCGGAGTCCTCCGTCGGAAACGGTCCCTCGCCGACGCGGGTGACGTACGCCTTCGTGATGCCGATGACGCGATCCACGTACTTCGGCCCGATGCCGGCCGACGCCAGCGCATATCCCGCAACAGGATTCGAAGAGGTCACGAACGGATATGTGCCGTGATCGAGGTCGAGCATCGTCCCTTGCGCGCCCTCCAGCAGGACGTTCTTCCCGTCGCGGACAGCGTCGTCCAACAACTTCGTCGAATCGGCGACAAGGGGTTCCAGGCGCTCCGCGTAGCCCATGTAGTCACCGACGATCTTCTCGGCCTCGAGCGGAAGCCGGTTGTAGATCTTCGTCAGTACGAGGTTCTTCTCCTTCAGCGCCACGTCTAGTTTCTGGCGGAAGATCTTCTCGTCGAACAAGTCCTGCACCCGAAGCCCGATGCGCGCGTTCTTGTCGGCGTAGGCGGGGCCGATCCCTCGTTTCGTGGTCCCGAGAGCGGCCTTGCCCAAGTAGCGCTCCGTGACCTTCTCGATCTCCAAGTGATACGGCATGATCAGATGCGCGTTGCCCGACAGCCTCAATCGCGACGTGTCGATGCCCTGCGCCTCCAGCTCGTCCATCTCGTCGAGCAACACGCGCGGATCGACGACGACTCCGTCTGCTATCACCGACGTGATGTGGTCGTAAAGGATCCCCGAGGGAATCAGCTGGAGCTTGAGGAGCGTGTCCCCGACGACGATCGTGTGGCCGGCGTTGTTGCCACCCTGGTACCGGACGACGAAATCCATCCGGTCGGCCAGATAATCGGTCGCCTTGCCCTTGCCTTCATCCCCCCACTGCGTTCCAACGACGATCGTGGCTGGCATGGCGCCTAGAGTCTATCGAGCGATTACTCGGTCTCATCGATGCCGGCGATACGGCGGGCGCGAGGCTAGTGCTCGATTCGGAAGTGGACCCTCACGTGCGTGTGGTACTCCCTGATCTCTCCGTCCTGAACGATGGCACTCGTTTCAAGGACGTCCATGCCCTCTATTCCGCGAAGCGTCTTCGACGCCTCGGCAAGCGCTTGGTGCGCGGCGTCACGCCAAGAATCCGGCGAGACACCGACCAGATCGATGGTTTTGATGACCGCCATGGCTAGCCCTTCTCGTAGACGTCGATGAACCGCCGGTAGTTCGCCGAGATCTGTTTCGTCGCTTCCTCGCGTGGCGTCGTTCCGTCGACATACCCCTTGAGCGCGTCCCACCAAATGGTGCGACCGATCGCGAAACCCACGTAGCCTGGGACTCCGGAGCCCTGCCTCAGCCAGTGATCGACGGCCGCTGCGTCCGCGCCCCGGCCCAGTACAACGCACACGACTCCGTCGCGCCCTCCCGAGCGGACCGCCTTCGCGATCATCTCGCAGTCCTTTCGTTGGTCGATCCCCTCGATCTTCCAGATGTCGGGCTCCACGCCGGCGGTATGAAGTTCGGCGATCGCCTGGCGCATCAGGTCGGGGCGAATCTCCTTGTCGTAGCGGTCGGGGTCGCCGTCCACCGACGCCATCTGGCTGTCGCCCGCCGGAACCAGGAGTTCGAATAGGAACTTACGGTCACGTTCGTGCAGCCAATTGCCCAGCCGCTTAAGCCGCTCGGATTGGCGGGCGTTCATCTCCAGATTGACCTCGGGGTTGTAACGCACCAGCACCTTGTTGAAGGTCGGATCGAACTCCTCGATGTGTGTGCCGAAGTCCTCGCCGTACTGGAAATCGAACTCTTCCTGCCCGCTCTTCTCGACTGGCATCGCGAAGTTATAGCCGTTCGCCTTCGCCTTCCTAACGATGTCGGCGCCGAACTGCTCGTCGACCAGGATCCCGCCCCATTCCTGGGACGCTCCTTCGGCGATGGCCCTGGTGAACCCCTCGTAAATCACGGTTTTGGCGTCCGAGATCCTCGCAGCCTCCTCAGCGTTGGGATCTCCGGTGATTCCGAAGAACTTTTTCTGAAAGGAGCCGCGATGGTCGAACGCGAGAATGTACAGACTCTTGTCGTAGCCGAGCGTCATTTCAGCCTCCTATGCCTGTAAGGGATCGTAGCAAGCGGCGGGCTTCCGCCGTTAATCCTCTGCGCCCTCGCCCCAAGGCCGCGCGGGTTCGAGAATCTCGACGCGGAGCGGCGCCGCTTCCTCGCGAAAAACCTCGGCGTCCCGTTGCGATCCGGAAACGAAGCCGTAATGCAACGGGATCACGACCTCGGGTGACATCGCCTTCGCCAGCCCGGCCGCTTCCGGCGGGGACATCGTGAATGTGCCACCGATAGGCAGGAGGGCCACATCCGCCCGGACGTCATCCAATTCCGGCGCATGGTCTGTGTCTCCGGCGTGGTAGACGCGCGTTCCCCCGATATCCACCACGAAACCGAGCCAGCCCTTGGACTTCGGATGGAATCTCCGCCGATCGTCCAAGAAGTTGTATGCGGGGACGGCCTCGACCTTCACGCCCTTGACCTCCGTCGAGTCTCCAGGAGCCAAAGCAATCGACTCCTCCCTTACTTCCTCCGCCGCTTCCTTCGGACCGACGACTACGGTGTCCTCGTTGCGAATCTTGTGAATGTCTTCGGGGACGAGATGGTCGTAGTGGGGATGGGATATGAAGATCACATCCGCCTTCGGGTCGCCCGAGACGCCCCAGGGGTCGAAGTACACCGCCAACCCGCCGTTCTGCCAAAGAACTCCCGCGTTCTTGAACCAAGTGAAGCCTTGAAGCACGAGTCTCCCCTGGGTCCTGGCGTTTCCCGGCTCGAACTGTAGTCTCCATCGACGCCGTGGACCAACTAGAACCCACCTCGGCCGAACGACCTCAATCGGCCATACGCGCGTCGCTGTCGCTTCTGCGCCGAAACCCGGACTTCCGCCGGTTGTACCTCGCGTCGGTAATTTCCTACGGCGGCGATTGGTTCCTCACTGTCGCGCTCTTCGGACTCGTCTTGGAACTTTCGGAATCGCCGATCCTCGCATCGATGATCGTCGTCGCCCAAATGCTCCCGTTCTTCTTCACCTCGCCGTTCGGAGGAGTTCTTGCCGACCGGATGGACCGCCAACGGCTGATGGTTGCTTCCGACCTGGCGAGGGCCGTGGTGATCGCCGGAATGTTGCTGGTTCGCGGGCCCGAGTTGGTCTGGCTGGCGATCGCGTTGCAGGCGTTCGAATCGGCGTTCGCGGGGTTCTTCGAACCCGCGGCGACGGCCGCCATCCCGAACCTGGTCGACGAGGAAGATCTCTCCACTGCCAACGCGCTGGCCGGCTCGGCGTGGGGAACGATGCTTGCCGTGGGAGCGGCTTTGGGAGGCGTCGTCTCGGCGACGCTCGGGCGCGACGCGGCGTTCATCGGCGACAGCTTCTCCTTCGTAGTTTCGGCGTTGCTCCTGATGCGAATACGCCGCAAATTCAACGAGGCCCTCCCCGACGAGCACCCAGGCATCCTCTCCGCCACTGTTGAAACGATCCGTTACGCGCGCAAGGACAAGCGGGTCCTCTCGCTGATTGCAGTCAAGGGCGGTTTCGGCTTGGGAGGAGGGTTCATCGTTCTCTTGCCGCTCATCGCTACTCGGGTTTTCGACGCCGGCGACATCGGTATCGGGCTGGTGATGGCCGCCCGCGGCATGGGAGCCCTAATCGGACCTTTCATCGGCAGAGCCCTGGCCGGAGAGAGCGACCGCAGGCTGTTCAGGACCATTGGCTTCGCGCTGGGGAGCTTCGGGATCTTCTATGCGTTCTTCCCTCTGATGCCGTCATTGCTGCTCGCGCTTCCATTCGCAACCTTCGCGCACCTCGGCGGAGGCGCACAGTGGTCGTTGTCGACCTACGGTCTGCAGAAGATGGTTCCCGACTACATCCGCGGCCGGGTGTTCGCCTTCGACGTCGCGCTCATCACCCTCACGCTCGCCCTTTCGAACGTCGGAGCCGGAATTGCCGCAAGTCTTTGGGGCCCAAAGGTGGCCATGGGCATCGGTGTGGGTATCTCGATGACCTATGCCGCCGGGTGGTGGATCGCTACGAGGCGAGTCCGACGCGCGCTGACCGACTAGGTGCCGGCCGACGGGCTACCCGGCGGCGGAGCGGTCCCTCCCGCGGGCGGCTGGGGAGCCGGAGGAGCAGCCGGCGGATTGGCCGCACCGCCTGAAGCTCCCGCGCCGAAGTCCACCTGCGGCGGCCCGGCTTCGCGGATCGCATCCTCGACCTCGAAGAATTCCTCTTCTTTGAACTTGAACATGCTTGCGACCACGTTCGAGGGGAACGACTGCACTCGCTCGTTGTAGTCGCGTACGTTGGAGTTGTAAAAGCGCCGCGAGGTCTGGATACGATCCTCGGTGTTGGACAGCTCGGCTTGCAGAGCGAGGAAGTTCTGGTTCGCCTTCAGGTCGGGGTAGTTCTCTGCCACCGCGAATAGCTGGCGCAAGGCCGCGACGAGCGGGCCTTCCGCGGCGGCCTGCTGCCCGGGAGATCCTGTGGCCTGGGTGGCGTTTGCCCGGGCAGCTGTGACGTTCTCGAGCACTTCACGCTCATGGATCTGATAGCCCTTAACCGTCTCGACCAGATTCGGGATCAAGTCGTAACGGCGGCGAAGCTCGGTGTCGATGTTCGCCCAGGCGTCGCGGATCAGGTTCTTCTGCGAGACGAACCGGTTGTAGGAAACGATGAACGCGATAACGATTAGCGCCACCACGCCGAGCGCTATCCAGAGCCAGGTCACAGGGACATCCCCTCTTTCCTATTCCGAATTATCAAGCCTAACGAGCCGCGCCCGATCCGTACAATTCGTACACGACCCTGGGCACGTGCTCGCGGAACGCTTTGAGTGTCCCGAATAGCGGAATCAGCTCGGTCGGCCCGCGCCGCTTGGCGAAACACATCACCTGGTTGCCGCTGACTTCGAAGCTCCATCCTTCCCCGGCGCCCATCAGCCACTGCATCATCCTCGCGTCCACCAGGTCGTGGGCGAACTTGCGGTCCTTCCCCTTGACTTGGAAATTCTTGTTGAACTCCCCGAGTTCGAACTCGATGTCCCGAAAGCCCAGCGAGTCGGCCATGCGGGTGAAGAAATTCTCACGTCCGATCGTGAGCGGAGGGCAGGCGGCGTCGATATCAGTAACTACGCAGGAAAAGCGGTAGTAGGTGCGGGAAGTGCTCCCGTCGGAGTCCCTTGATTCCTCGTAGTACCAGTAGTCGAACTCCTTCACCTCCAGCTCCTGCCACTTGCCCGCGAGCACATTCTCCAGGCCGCGGCCATCTCCTTTGCGGAACAAGGCGAACGGATAGGCAAGCAACCCGAAGGGATCCTCCTGCGAGTACCGGAGCCCGAATTGCCGAGCCATGAACTGCAGCTCCTGCCGGCGCTTCTTCTTCAGATAGATCGAGATGTAGATCGCCAAGCCGGCGATCAGGAGGACCCCGAGGATTACAAGAGAGGTGATCAGGCCAGTCGAATCCACCTACCAGATCTCCTGCGGTAACTCGAACCTGGGTTGCTCTTGCTCCTCCTCGGGTTCGTCTTCCTCGGGAGGTGGACCGGGTTCGAGCCCTCTGACGGCCTTTCGAATGACGGCCACCGCCGAAGCTGACAGGGATCGAATCCGATCCCACGTCTCGCCCCAATCGCCCGTCGGGTACGGCACGCGCAACCGGGAGAGCGCTCGCTGCAGCTTCCCCTTCATCATCTTGTTCTGCAGCGCCTCGCTCAATTGGACGATGCCCTCCAAGTCGACGAGTGCGGCTTGAACGGGACCGAAGTCGTCCTCCTTAAGTCTCTCCTTCAGCAGCGACAGCATCCGGTCCAGTGGGTGGTCACTGGCGCTTTCGTCGTCCGGTACGTCGAGAGCGTCGAGGAGCGAAGCCATGGCCACGACGCGTGCCTCAAACTCCTCGACACTGCTGCAGGGCTTCGAAAGCTCCGCGGCAGCAGACACCTCAGGGATGCGAACGAGCGACGCCCGGAAGGCGAGACGCCAGGAAGTTTCGAGAAAATCGATCTCCTCGGGAAGAGCGAGCGGAAGCGGCGCAATCTTCGGGGGAGGGGCCGGCTGGAGGGTGTACTCCCAGCAGGAATGACCACCGGCCCGGCAGCCCGCGGGGTCACCCTCGATCTCCGTGCGACCGAGCTCACAAAAGCCGCCAAGGAGCTTCCTATCGCGCCCGTCCGGGCCGGAGTCACCCGTGACGCGCGGGTCAAGGAAATACGAGCAGACGAAGTCAGTGTCGGGGAGTTCGCAACTCATGCAAAGGGCGGGCGAGGTCGGCGCGATCACGGCAACTCCGACGACGCCCTTTGCGGTCGGATCGTCGGGCACGGCCGCAGAACACAGAAGATCCCTGTCCTCGTGACGCTGATACGAGCAGCTTTTCTCTCCCATCATTGCGACGATTCCGGGGAGGTCGGCTTCCTCGAGCTTTACGTCCTCGTATAAAGAGTGCTCGGACGAGGGCACGAGGCCGTCGCGAATCGCCTGGGTGAACCTCTTTACGCCGTAACGAAGGAGGGCATTCTCGAGGCGGCGTTCGGCCATGTCCGCCGGGACCTCCGGAGGTACCTTGATCTCCTCTCGAACGCTGTCCGGTATAGAGAGGAACAGGTCGAGCGGTTCCGCGCCATCCTCCCGAAGGAGAGTGAAGCGCGCCCGCGTTCGCGAATACTTGGTCTCCATCTGCCAGCCGTCGAATTGGAGTTTCAGCATGTGCGCCTCGCGCCGCCGGGTTGTGAAGGCTATTCCCAGTGTCTCAGTACCGCAAGCCCACGCGGGCCGAGACATCAAACCTTGAATTCGAGTCCGTCTTTGCCGGCGTCTACCTTCACGGTCTGGCCTTCACGAATGTCGCCCGACAGCATCTTCATGGCCAGCTTGTCCTGGAGCTCCTTTTGGATCAGGCGCTTCAGCGGGCGCGCGCCGTACTGCGGGTCGTATCCCTTGTTGGCGAGCCACTCCTTCGCGGCATCGGTCAGCTCGATGTTCAAATGCCGGTCGGCCAGCCTCTTTTCCAACAACTCGATTTGAATGTCGACGATCTGCTTGATGTCCTCGCGCCTTAGCGGCTGGAATACGACGATCTCGTCCACGCGATTGAGGAACTCGGGCCGGAAGGTGTCGCGGACCTCCGCAAGCACCTTTTCCCTCTGTACCTCGGGCGAGGCCGTTGTGTCGTTGAAGATAAAGCTGCCCAGGTTCGAGGTCATGATGATTACCGTGTTTCGGAAATCCACGGTGCGGCCTTGTCCGTCGGTCAGGCGTCCGTCGTCTAGGAGCTGCAGCAACACGTTGAACGCGTCTTGGTGCGCCTTCTCGATCTCGTCCAGCAGCACGACCGAATACGGCCTGCGGCGCACGGCCTCCGTGAGCTGGCCTCCTTCCTCGTATCCGACGTAACCGGGCGGGGCGCCGATCAAACGCGACACCGTGTGCCGCTCCTGGTATTCGCTCATGTCGATGCGAATCATCGCCCTCTCGTCGTCGAACAGAAATTCCGCCAGCGCGCGCGCCAGCTCGGTCTTGCCGACGCCGGTCGGTCCCAAGAAGATGAACGAACCGATCGGGCGATTCGGGTCGGAAAGGCCGGCCCGTGCACGCCGAATCGCGTTGGCGACGGCTTCGACGGCCTCGTCCTGCCCCACGACGCGCTTGTGCAGCTCGTCCTCCATGCGGACGAGCTTCTGCACCTCGCCTTCCATGAGCCGGGAGACGGGGATTCCCGTCCACTTCGAGACGACTTCGGCCACGTCCTCCTCGTCGACTTCCTCTTTCAGCATCTTCTTCTCGGCTTGAACTTCGGCGAGCTTCGCGTTCTCCTCCTCCATCTCCTTCTGCAACGCGACGAGTCGCGAGTAGCGGAGTTCTGCTGCGCGCTCTAGGTCGCCCCCGCGCTCGGCGCGCTCCGCCTCGGCCTTAACGTTCTCGATCTCGGAGTTGAGCTGGCGAATCTTGTCGATGTGCTCCTTCTCCCGAACCCAGTGGGCTTTCATGCCCTCGAGCTTTTCGTTCAGGTCGGCAAGTTCCTTCTCGAGTTTCTCCAGACGTTCCTTCGAGGCCTTGTCTTTCTCCTTCTTGAGGGCGGCCCGCTCGATCTCGAGCTGCTTGATACGCCGGTCGACCTCGTCGATCTCGATCGGCATCGAGTCGATCTCTATGCGAAGACGGGAAGCGGCCTCGTCGATTAGATCGATCGCCTTGTCGGGAAGGAAGCGGCCCGTTACGTAGCGGCTGGACAAGATCGACGCCGCAACGAGCGCCGCGTCCTGGATCCTGACGCCGTGATGCACCTCGTACTTCTCCTTGAGGCCTCGAAGGATCGCGATGGTGTCCTCGACGGAGGGCTCTTCGACGTAGACGGGCTGAAAGCGCCTTTCCAAGGCGGCGTCCTTTTCGATGTATTTGCGGTACTCGTCGAGCGTTGTCGCCCCTATGGCACGCAACTCACCGCGTGCGAGCATCGGCTTGATCATGTTCCCGGCGTCGACGGCGCCTTCGGCGCCCCCCGCACCGACCAGCGTGTGCAGCTCGTCTATGAAGGTGATGATCTGACCTTCCGACTCCGCGATCTCTTTTAGGACCGCCTTGAATCGCTCCTCGAACTCGCCGCGGTATTTGGATCCTGCGACCATCGCCCCTATGTCGAGCGCGATGACCCGCTTTCCCTTCAACCCCTCGGGCACGTCGCCGTCCACGATGCGCTGCGCGAGTCCTTCGACGATCGCGGTCTTGCCGACGCCCGGTTCGCCGATCAAAACCGGGTTGTTCTTCGTGCGGCGGGAAAGGACTTGAATAACACGGCGAATCTCGTCGTCGCGCCCGATGACCGGGTCGAGCTTGCCTTTCCTGGCGAGCTCGGTCAGATCGCGTCCGTATTTCTCGAGGGCCTGGTACTTCTCCTCCGGGTTCTGATCCGTGACACGCTGGCGTCCGCGGACTTCCGCTAGAGCGCTGAGTACGCCGTCGCGCGTGAGGCCGGCATCCTGCAGGATCTTGGCGGCGGCACCCGCTCCGTCGAGCATCGCCAGGAAGAGGTGCTCGGTCGAGATGTATTCGTCCTTCATCTCTTCTGCCAGCTGCGTCGCCCGCTCGAGCATCTGCGAGGACGGCGCGGACAGGCGTACTTCCTGGTCGCCCTGCGAGTAGACCTTGGGCAGCCGGTCGACCGCCTCTTCGACTTGGTCGCGCAGAACGCGTGGCGACACTCCCAAGTGATGTAGCAGCGGATAGACCACACCTTCCGGATCGGAGAGCAGCGCGAACAGGACGTGCTCCGGCTCAACCGCCTGCTGATTGCGGCGTTTGGCTTCGTCGACCGCCATTTCCAAGGCGTTTTGCGACTTCAGCGTGAGCTTCGACAGGTCCATCAGCTAACCCCCTCCCACGGAAACGTCCGCAGGCTTCGCAGCGGCACCAGTTCGGTTCCCGTGGTCGTCTTCCGGCCTCGACGTTTGGCCTGATCGAGATCCCGCTGCATTCGCAGCATCTTTTCGCGCATTCTCTCCAACTCTTTTTGCATCTCGATAACCATTTTCGCGCCCGCAAGGTTTACTCCCTGATCCTGAGTGAGGCGCTGGATCGTCCTCAAGCGCGCGATGTCGCGCTCCGAATACCGCCTTGTGTTGCCCGAACTGCGGGCAGGCTGAACCAGGCCCTTGCGCTCGTAGAACCGAAGCGTTTGCGGGTGAACGCCGGCCAGCTCCGCCGCGACGCTGATGATGTAGACGGCTCGATCGTTCGAGTCGGAAGATCCATCTTTCTTGGCCACTATTGCCTCCCTCGCCCACCCTTCTCGACGCCGAGATGTGCGCGCGGAGACTCCTTCTCGGCTTCGCGAAGCTTCGACAACAACTCCTTTTCCTCCTTCGAGAGTTTCTTGGGAACGTCCACGTCTACCGTCACGAGAAGATCGCCCTGTCCCTTCTTTTTCGGTGCTCCCTTCCCCTTGACTCGAAAAGTTCGTCCGCTCGCGGTCCCCGGCGGGATCTTGAGGGTCACTGCGCCGTTGAGGGTCGGTACCGGTACGTTCGCGCCGAGCGCGGCCTCCGAGTAGGTAACGGGCAGTTTGACCGTCAAGTCGTTGCCCTTACGCCCGAAGACCTTGTGAGGTTCGACTCTGACCCGAACGTACAGATCTCCGGCGGACGCGCCGCGGCCTCCGGATTCCCCTCGCCCGCTAACCCTGATCCGAGCGCCGTCTTTGACCCCCGGCGGGATGCGAACCGAGAACTTACGGGTCTTCTGCACCGTTCCCGTTCCGCGGCAGGTCTTGCACGGCTTCTCGATGACCCGCCCACTGCCTCCGCACTGGTCGCAAGGCTGCGCGATGGAAAACGGTCCCTGGTTCACGGCTATCGAGCCGCTGCCGTGGCACTTGGGGCACACAACCGGTGAGGTTCCCGGCTCGGCTCCCGACCCCGCGCATGTGGGACACGGCGCGGGTCCGGGGATCGAGAGCGGGATCGTCGTTCCTCGCATCGCGTCGTCGAAGGAGATCCTTACCTCCGTCTCCAGGTCGTTTCCACGCGATGGTTGCCTCCGCGAAGCTCCGCGAGCGCCGCCGAACAATCCGCCGAAGAGATCGCCGAAATCGCTCTCGCCGAAATCGAAGGGAACGCCCTCCGCGCGAACGCGCTGGCCGCCGCTCGCCGCACCTTGCCCGCCGAAGCCCGGGAAACCCGACGCCGCCATCTCGCGCACCTCGTCGTATTGCTTACGCTTCTCCTCATCGCCGAGAACGTCGTAGGCCGACGAGACTTCCTTGAAGCGCTCCTCCGCGTCCTTGTTCCCCTGGTTCGCGTCCGGATGGAACTTCTGTGCAAGCTTCCTGTAAGCCTTCTTGATGTCGGCTTGTGAGGAATTCTTCGGGACGCCCAGGATCTTGTAGTAGTCCTTCTCGAACCATTCCCGCTTGACGTCCTCGGTGTTCAACTACGCTCCGGAGATCTCCGTCCGACTCTCACGCCGGCCGGACGGATGACACGGCCCTTCATCTTGTACCCCTGCCGCAGAACATCGTCGACGTACAGATCGCCCTCACCCTCACCGGAACTCATCAGGGCCTCGTGGACCTCCGGATCGAAGGGCGCTCCCTCCGCCTCGATGCGTTCGACGCCCGCCGACTTGAGGCTCTCGAGCAGCTTGGCGTAGACGAGTTCTACGCCGTGCAAGAAGGACTCGTAGTCGGGCTGTTTCTGTCCCGACATCAACGCGAGGTCGAAGTCGTCGACGACCTCCAGCAACTGTTGGATGAGTGGCTCCGCCGCCATCTCGACGGCCCTGGTTTGCTCCTTCAATACGCGCTTTCGATAGTTCTCGAATTCCGCCTGGAGCCGTTGGAGATGCTCGCGAAGCTCCTCGGCTTCCTTCCCCTTTTCGGCCGGCTCCGTCGGTTCCCCGGCCGAACCGGCCGCACTCTTGTCAGACCCGGGTCTCGCGGGGCCGCCGTCCGTGACTTTTACCTTTCGGCGATCGTGCTCGGTCACTTGGCTTCCTCGGCTCCGCCCTCGTCGACGATCTCGCCCTCGACGACGTCACCATCGTCGGTCGGGGCCTCGGACGGGCTCCCCGCCGCGCCGGCATCGGGTGCCGCTTCCTGCTGCGACTGTTGCGCGTACATAGCCTGGCCGACATTCTGGAAGGCCTCCATCAAGGCGTCGGTGGCGGATTTGATCCTGTCCACATCGTCACCCTTCAGAGCCTCCTTCAATTCCTCGTTCTTCTTCTGCAGGTCCTCCTTTTGGTCGGCCGGCACCTTGTCGCCCCATTCCTCCAGTGACTTGTCGACCTGATAGCTGAGCTGATCGGCTGCATTCCTGGCCTCGGCCGCCTCGCGCCGCTTGTGGTCTTCGGCCGCGAACTGCTCGGCCTCCTTGACCATGCGGTCGATCTCGTCCTTGGACAGGGCCGTTCCGCCGGTAATCGTCGTTTGCTGCTCCTTACCGGTGGCCAGGTCCTTGGCCGAAACGTTCACGATGCCGTTTGCGTCGATGTCGAAGGCGACCTCGATCTGAGGAACGCCACGCGGCGCCGGTGGGATCCCCATCAGGTTGAATTTCCCCAGGGATCGAACGCCGGGCGAGAAAACCGTCTCGCCTTCCCCTTGCAACACGTGGACCTCCACCTGAGTTTGGTTGTCGTCCGCCGTGGTGAAGATCTCGCTCTTGCGCGTCGGAATCGTCGTGTTTCGCTCGATGAGCTTGGTGAAGATGCCGCCCTTGGTCTCCACGCCGAGCGTCAGCGGCGTCACATCGAGAAGCAAGATGTCCTTGACGTCGCCCTTGAGGACGCCGGCCTGGATCGCGGCACCGACGGCCACGACCTCGTCGGGGTTCACTCCCTTGTGCGGCTCCTTGCCACCGGTGAGCTTCTTGACCAGCTCCTGGATCATCGGCATACGAGTTGCGCCGCCGACCATGATCACGTGGTCGATCTTGGACACATCCTTGCCCCAGTCCTTCACGGCCTGGTCGAACGGGACCTTGCAGCGCTCGACGAGATCGGCCGTCATGCGCTCGAACTCGGCGCGCGAGAGTTTCATCTCGAGGTGCAGCGGACCCTCGTTCGTCGCGGTGACGAACGGAAGATTGATTTCGGTCTCGCTGACCTGCGACAGCTCGATCTTGGCCTTCTCGGCAGCTTCCTTCAGACGCTGCAATGCCATGCGGTCCTTCGACAGGTCGACTCCGTGTGCGTTCTTGAATTCCGTGACCATCCAATCGATGATCCGCTGGTCCCAGTCGTCGCCGCCGAGCTGCGTGTCGCCGTGCGTCGCCTTGACTTCGACGACGCCTTCGCCGATCTCGAGCAGAGAGACGTCGAACGTTCCTCCGCCGAGATCGAACACGAGGATCGTCTGGTCGTTCTCCTTGTCCAGCCCGTACGCGAGAGCCGCGGCAGTGGGTTCGTTGATGATTCGAAGCACTTCCAAGCCCGCGATCTCGCCGGCTTCCTTGGTCGCCTGTCGCTGAGCGTCGTCGAAGTAGGCCGGGACGGTTACGACGGCCTGGGTAACCTTGTCGCCTAGGTAAGAGTCCGCGTCGCGCTTAAGTTTCGTCAGGATCTGCGCGGAGACCTCTTGGGGAGTCCACTTCTTGCCGTCGATGTCGACGGCCCAGTCCTTCTCTCCCATGTGACGCTTGACCGACCGGATCGTGCGGTCGGGATTGGTGATGGCCTGGCGCTTGGCGACCTCGCCGACCAGGATCTCCCCGGTCTTCGAGAAGCCGACAACCGAGGGCGTTGTACGCGCCCCCTCGGCGTTCGGGACCACGACCGGCTCGCCGGCCTCCAATGTAGCCACTACCGAGTTCGTTGTGCCCAGGTCTATTCCTACTGCCCGCGCCATAAGCTCCTCCTCTTGGTCTCAGTCCCGTGTTGGTCTCAGTCCCGTGCCCTGAGTCATCCTCAGGTTAGAATCTTGAGTCTACTATTGTCAACTTCGTGCCTGGGTGAAGTATTCCCCAGCAGGCGTTATTTGCAGGAAACGGAGCCGTCCGCAAGCCTCACCATCTTGACCTCCGGCCAGCTCCTTTGGCGTATGTGTCAGCTGGAGCGCGTTCGAAACAGGAACGAGGGCGCTCGGCCGGACCTTTGCCGGTCGCGTGCCTGCCCCCTAGACTCAGCCCGCCGTGATTGGACCCGCGATCCTGCTCCTGCTGCTAGGCATGGCCGGCGGACTCTTCATGCGCCGCGCCTGGTTGCTCTTCCAGCTAGTTCGCCTTGGTAAGCCCGAGAACCGGCTCGACGATCTGCCGAAGCGGGTCGAGTACGAGGCGACCGTCGTCCTCGGACAAAAGAAGCTCCTTCAGCGACTCGGCCCCGGCCTCATGCACGCATTCATCTTCTGGGGCTTCATCGTCCTGTTCACGACGATCATCGAGGCCTTCGGGCTGGTCGTCGACAGGGACTTCGCGATTCCTTTCATCGGCCACTCGCCCGCCCTCGGCCTGATTCAGGACGTGTTCGCGGTCTTGGTGATTATCGGGATCGAGATGGCGATCTTCTTCAGGAAGGTTCGCCGCGACGAGCGCTTCATAGGAAGCCATCTAGAGGAAGCCGATCTCATCCTCCTGATGATCCTGGGGATCATGGTCACGCTGCTGGGGATCAATGCCGTTTCCATCGCCCAGGGAATGTCCGACTCCCCGGCGGTCTGGATGCCGGTGTCGAACCTGATCTCCAAGATCTTCACGGGGCTCGGGGTCAGCGCCCCCGGCCTGAGCTTCCTGTTCAACTTCTTCCTGTGGGCACACATCCTCTTGATCGTCGCGTTCGTCGTGTACATCCCGTACTCCAAACACCTTCACATCATCACGAGCGCGATCAACGTCTTCTTCTCGAATACCAAGCCGAGGGGGAAGCTCCGGACGCTGAAGATCGACCTCGAAGACGTCGAGGAGTCCTCGCTCGGAGCCGCAACGGTTGAGGACCTCACTTGGAAGCAGACGCTCGACACGATGACCTGCACCGAGTGCGGGCGCTGCCAGGACAAATGCCCGGCCTGGAATACCGGGAAGGAACTCTCGCCGAAGCTCCTGATCATGAACCTTCGCGATCACCTTTTCGAGCAGGGCCCGGAGATAGTCGACGCGAAAAAAGGCGGCGAAGAGTACGAGAAAGTCCAGCTCAACCCCGGCATAGTCGAGGACCAGGTTCTCTGGGACTGCACCACCTGCGGCGCGTGCATGCAGGAATGCCCGGTGAACATCGAACACATCGACCACATCGTGGACATGCGGCGAAACCTGGTCATGGCCGAATCCCGGTTCCCCGCGGAGGCCGGGGCCTTGCTTCGGAACCTTGAGAACTCCAGTAATCCCTGGGGTATGCCGCAGGCGCAGCGCGCCGACTGGGCCGAGGATCTTGGCGTGCGGATACTCGAGGACGGCACCCCGCCGGAGTACCTGTATTGGGTCGGTTGCGCGGGATCTTTCGACGACCGAGCGAAGAAGATCTCACAGGCCGTTGTGCGCCTGTTGCAAAGGGCGGGGGTTCCGTTCGCCATTCTGGGTCCTCAGGAGCTTTGCAACGGCGACCCGGCCAGACGCATCGGAAACGAGTACCTGTTCCAGCAACTCGCCGAACAGAACGTGAAGACGCTCGATGAGAAGGGCGTGACGAAGATCATCGCCAACTGCCCGCACTGCTTCAACACTCTAAGGAACGAGTACCCGGACTTCGGCGGCAACTATGAGGTGATTCACCACACGGAGTTGCTTTCGCGCCTCGTCGAGGAGGGGAGACTCGCTTTGTCGCAGGAAGTCGACGGACTGCTGAGCTATCACGACCCCTGCTACCTCGGCAGGCACAACGGAGTCTACGAGGAGCCCCGCAACGTTCTCGATCACGTTCCGGGGCTGAACACCGTCGAGATGCCGAGGCACAAGGAGCGTGGATTCTGCTGCGGCGCCGGGGGTGCACGCATGTGGATGGAGGAGCACGGCGGCAAGCGGATCAACATGGAGCGAATGGACGAGGCCGCATCCACCGGTGCGGACAAGCTCGGAGTGGCCTGCCCGTATTGCCTGATCATGCTCGACGACGGCGCCAAGGGCCGGGGCGACGGCATGGAGGTGCTCGACGTCGCCCAGGTAGTGCAGCGCGCGACCGGTGAGCGTGAAGACACCCCGAGCGAGTCCCCGGCCTCGGCCGGCACCTAGGCCCTTCGGCCTACCCTCGCCGCATCCGGACCGCCGGGATTCAAGGACGGAACCGCACCTGCCGATACCACGAACTAGATCGAACGGCCCAGGGCGGACCATGAAATCGCAGACCGAACATCAGAAACTGACCCCGGACTCCGTTACGCAGATAGCGCGGCGTATGGCGGTTCGGCCTCTCGACGAGTTCGAGCAGGTCAGGGACGCAATGGCGGCAATCCGGCGCTTCCTTTCCTCACCTGAGGAACCCGGCGAGATGCTTGCGGCCGTACGTGAGGCGACCGGCGCGGACGAGGTTTTCCTCGCACGGGCCAGGGGCGACAAGCTGGCCGTGCTCGCGTCGCCGCTCAGAAACGCGTCCAAGGCGGCCCCGGGCTTGGCCGCGGAGCTTCAGTCGGCGGGAACCCTCATCGACCCGGCGGGCGCTCGCCGTTTCGGCGGCTTGCTCGGCGCAAAGAGTCCATTCCTTTCGGCCGGCGTCTGCTCGGATAACTCGAGCAGGATCGCCGTGGTGGCAGGGTGGTCCGACAGCCCCGGTCTCACCCCCGAATCCATGGCGCTGCTCGCGGAGATGATCGGCGCTGCGCGACATGCGGTCGGGCAACGGGAGCGCGACGTCGAAAAGCGGGTGCAGGACGTTCGAACGAAATGGGCCTACGAGATCCACGACAACCTCACGCAAACCGTAGCGGCGGCCATTCTCGAGCTAGAGGGACTGCGAAGGCGCATCGAACTCGACCCGAACGAGGCACTCGCGAGCATTTCGGCGACCAAGGCCGAGATTCGAAATGCCCTGGTGGATCTGCGGCGAGTTCTCTTCGACCTGCAGCAGGAAGACGACAAGGAAGAGGGAGCACCCCTCGCGAAGTACATCCACGAAGTCGTCGGCAAGTGGACGCTTTCCGCGCGCGTCTCGGTAGACGGCGACCTCGCGAATCTCCCGCGCAACGTTCAGTCCATCGCCCACGTGGTGGTACGCGAGGGACTGGCCAATGTCGCCAAGCACTCGGGAGCCGATAGCGTTGATGTAGAAGTGCAGGTTCGGTCAGATGCGGTCGTCGTTCAGATCGAGGATCCGGGTCGCGGGTTCGAGCCGGAAGAGAATGGCCGATCGCATCACTTCGGCATGCGAATGACTCGCAGGCAAGTCGAGGAGGCCGGCGGCACCCTCGAAGTGGAATCCGAGCCCGGAAAGGGCACCCGTGTGAGGGCAATCATCCCCGTGCCGGAAGCGAGGCAGCCATGAAAGTACTTTTGGTCGACGATCACATGCTCATTCGCAGAGGGATTGCAAACGTAGTCAAGGAGTCGTTCGATGACTCCTCGATCGAGGAGGCCGAGAACGCCGACGCCGCGATAGAGCTGCTGAAGGAACAATCGTTCGACATCGCCCTGGTGGACGTGAGGATGCCCGAACGTGATGGACTCGACCTTCTGAAGGAGATAAAGGCGGATTGGCCCGACCTGCCCGTCGTGATGCTCAGCACCTACGACCACGCTGCATACGCCAAACGAGCGATCTCGATGGGCGCAGCCGGATACATCCTGAAGGACGCGACGCCCTCAGATCTGACACAGGCGATAAGCGTGGCTCTCGCCGGTGGCGGCAACGTACTTTCCAGCCGCGTGATCCAGAACCTTTTCGAAGACCTGTCGGGCGCGGGCGCCGCCGGGAAGGTCGGCCCGGACGATCTCACACCCCGCGAGGGTGAGATCCTCGAGTTGGTTGCCGAAGGCCACAGCAACAAGGACATCGCGGCCAAGCTCTATCTCTCCGAGAAGACCATCAAAGCGCACCTGGCTTCCCTGTATCGCAAGCTCGACGTACACAACCGGACTCAGGCCGCGATGCTCGCCGTTGAGTGGGGCGTCGGCAAAAAGCCGGAGGAGGAAACTCCCGGCGGAGGCGTCGCGTTCGCGGACAGGCAAGAGGGAACCAACTCCTAAACTCGGTTCCAATTTCCTGCGCTCAGGTATCTTGAACGCGCAATGAACGTATCCGTGGTCGGCACGGGACACGTTGGCTTGACGACGGCAGCCTGTCTCGCACACATGGGTCACCAAGTCGTCGGCGCGGACGACGATCAGGAAAGGGTTCGCGGTCTTCAGCGCGGAGAGGTTCCGTTCCACGAGCCCGGCTTAGCCGAGCTGGTCGACGAGACGCTCGCAGCCGGCAGTCTCCGGATAACCGGCGATACGCCGGAAGCGGTCGGCCACGGCGATGTCGTTTTCGTTTCGGTGGGAACTCCGACCGAGCCCAGCGGCCGGGCCGATCTGAGACAGGTCCACCGCGTGGCCGAGACGATCGCTCGAAGCCTCGACGGCTACACGGTCGTCGCGGAGAAATCCACCGTCCCGGTTGGGACGGGCGACGAAATCCGGCGCGCGATCGAGGAGGCGACGCCTGACGGCGCCGAATTCGACGTCGTGTCGAACCCCGAGTTCCTGCAGGAAGGCCGGGCCATCGAGGACACGCTCGAGCCCGATCGCATCGTCCTCGGTACATCCTCCGAGCGGGCAGAGGCACTGATGCGCCGGCTGTACGAACCGATCCTCGAGCGAACCGGATGCCCATTCGTTGTCACCGATCTCGCAACAGCAGAGCTCGTAAAGCACTCGAGCAACGCGTTCCTTGCCACGAAGATCTCCTTCATCAACCAGGTGGCGGAGATCTGCGAACGAACCGGGGCGGACGTCGAGACGGTAGCTTCGGCGATGGGCCTCGATCCACGAATAGGGCCGAGCTTCCTCCGAGCCGGCATCGGGTACGGTGGCGCGTGTTTCCCCAAGGACGTGAAGGCCTTCCACCACGCGGCCGAAGAACTGGGGATAGATTTCGGCCTCCTCGAGGCCGTCGATCGCATCAACGCGGAACGCGCGAGGACCTTCTCGGGAAAGATCGAGTCGGCTCTCGGGGGGTTGGAGGGCAAGAGGATCGCGATGTGGGGTCTCGCATTCAAGCCGGGTACGGACGACCTGCGAAACGCACCGGCGATCTCGATCGCACGGGACCTGCTGGCGGGCGGCGCGTCGGTGTCTGCCTACGACCCTGCAGCTATGGCCGGCGCGAAGGAACTCCTTCCGGCGGTTTCGTTCGAAGCGGATCCTTACGAGGCGGCTCGCGGTGCCGACTGCCTGGTGATCTGCACTGAATGGAGCGAGTTCGCCGCGGCCGACCTAACGAGACTTCGGGAAGCCTTGGCGAAACCACTGATCGTGGACGGAAGGAACATGTTCGAGCCGGCCGAGATGGCCGGCGCCGGGTTCACCTACGTCAGCATGGGCAGGCCGGCCGCCGGCTAGTCGAACTCCTCGAAGAACTTGCTTGCCGTCGGGCCGCGCTGGCCCTGGTACTTGCTTCCGGCTTCGCTGGATCCGTACGGGGAATCGGCCGCGGTGGTCAGGCGGAAGAACGAGATCTGACCTATCTTCATTCCGGGGTAGATCGTGATCGGGAGATTCGCGACGTTGGAGAGCTCGAGCGTCAGGTACCCATCCCAGCCCGGATCGACGTAACCGGCGGTCGAATGGATCAAAAGGCCCAGACGCCCGAGTGAGGACTTGCCCTCCAGGCGCGCGACGAGGTCATTCGGAAGTCTTACGCGCTCGCGGGTGGACCCTAGAACGAACTCCCCGGGATGAAGGATGAAAGGTTCGCCCTTCTCGACCTCCATCAACTCCGTGAGATCCGTGAGTTCCTTCTTTACATCGATGTACGGGTGTCTCGCGTTGTGGAACACACGAAACGAGCTGTCGACGTGAAGATCGATCGATGAGGGCTGAATACAGGAATCGTCGAACGGTTCTATTTCGATGCGCCCGGCCTTCAGCTCCTCACGGATCGTCCGATCGGAAAGGATCATGCCTTCTGCGAGACCTCGATCCACGTCTCGAGCGTCTTGGCTGCGGCACCCGAGTCGATCGACCCTGACGCTTGCTCGACACCTTCCTTGAGGCTTCCCACTTTGCCCGAGACCTCCAAGGCGGCGCCGGCATTCAACACGACCATGTCCCGTTTCGGGCCCTTCTCCCCCGCGAGGATCTCGCGCGCGATGGCTGCATTCTCGGCGACGTCACCACCCTTCAGATCCTTTGCCCGGGCCTGGTCGAATCCGATCTCGTCGGGATCGAAAGTTCGCTTTTTCACTTGGTGTTCGGCGACGTCGTAAACGACGGACGACATGGTCACGGTTAGTTCATCGAGACCATCGAGTCCCTGGAACACCGTGGCACGAGTGCCACGGCGAGCGAGCGCGTTCGCGACAAGCGGCAACATGCGGGCGTCCGACACGCCGACGATCTGCGCCTCTGGACGAGCGGGGTTGGTCAGAGGTCCGAGGAAGTTGAACACCGTCGGGACGCGAAGTTCTCGGCGGATGCCCACGGCGTATTTCATGGCCGGATGAAACACCGGAGCGAACATGAACCCGATGCTTGCCTCTTCCAGGCACCGCTCAACGCCCTCGGCGCCCAGGTCGATCTTCACGCCCAACTCTTCGAGCAAATCGGCCGATCCGCAGTCGGAGGACGCCGCGCGATTCCCATGCTTGGCGACGAGCGCTCCGGCACCGGCGGCTGCGATCGCGGCAAGGGTAGAGACATTGAACGTCCCCGCCTTGTCGCCGCCGGTTCCGCAGGTGTCGACGGCAGGGCCCGGTGTCTTCACAGGCTGCGCGAACTCCAGCGCCGCGCGGGCGAAGCCCTCCAGCTCGTCCACGGTTTCGCCTCGGGTTCGCAAGGCCATCAGGAACCCAGCGACCTGAGCCGGGGTCGCCTGCCCCTGCATGATCGCCCGCATGGCGTTCGCCGATTCGTCAACGGAGAGAGGGTCCCTGTCAACGAGGCGGGAGAGCACGCCTGGCCAGAAGTCGGGGGAGAGTTCAGTTTCGGTCATCGCGCACGAATCTACCGCATGGACGGGCGAAGCGCCGCGCTAAAATACGGTCCGCCGCGGGTGTGGTTCAATGGCAGAACGTAAGCTTCCCAAGCTTGAGACGGGGGTTCGATTCCCCTCACCCGCTCTTCCTTCGCCCGTTCTTCCCTAGATATCTCGGCGCCGTCGGGCAGATGTCCTTCAGGGGGCATTCCTCACAATACGGCCGCCCCGCTTTGCAGATCTCGCGTCCTAAGCGAATCAGCCCGACGTGCATCCCGACCCTGATCTCCGGCGGCACACCCTCTTGCAGGATCCGGTGCGCCTCCGTGGCGCTCGCCTTCGGGGGGATCAGGCCCAGCCGCGCAGCGACTCGATAAACGTGCGTGTCCACCGGAAGCGCGGGGCGCCCGAGCGAGAACGCCAAGACACATGCGGCCGTCTTGGGGCCGACACCGGGAAGCGACAAAAGATACTCGCGCACCTGCTCATCGCCCTCACCACGCATCCAGCCGAGGTCGAAATCGCCTTCACGTTCACGGATCTCCCGCATGATCGCCAGGATCCTCGGGGCTTTCGTATTCGCCAGCCCTCCCGGCCTGATCGTGTCAGCGACATCCTTCTCGCGAGCGCCGGCCAGCGCTTCCCAGGTTGGAAACCGTCGTCGCAGAGCTTCGTAAGCTCGCCCGCTGTTCGCGTCGCTCGTGTTCTGGGAGAGGACCGTCAGGATGAGTTCCTCCAGCGGATCCCACCGGCGAGGGGCTTCGAGCGGTCCGAAGTGTTTCGCGAGGCGGCGGTGGATCGCGCGCGCCCGCCGGCGATCCATTACGGCGCGGGAGCGAAGTTCTTGAACTGCGTGAGGTGCGGAAGGAACGTGAGCGGGATGCTGCCGGTCGGGCCGTTGCGGTGCTTGGCGATGATTAGGTCGGCTTTTCCCTTGACCGACGGATCGTCGGAGTCGTCGCGATGGATGAACATCACTACGTCGGAGTCCTGCTCGATCGCCCCCGATTCGCGAAGGTCTGCGAGCTGAGGGCGCTTGTCCTGGCGACGCTCGGGCTCGCGGTTCAGCTGCGAGACGGCGACGACCGGGATCTCCAGTTCCTTCGCGAGCACTTTGAGGTTCCTGCTGATGTCGGCGACCTCTTGCTGGCGGTTCTCCAGCCGGCCGCTCGGATGCGACATCAGCTGCAAGTAGTCGACGATGATCATCCCGAGTCCGTCCTTGCTCGACCGCATCCGGCGGGCCTTCGCGCGGATGTCCACGATGTTCACGTTGCCCGCATCGACGACGTAAAGGGGGGCGTCGTGAAGGACCTCCGCTGCTTCGACGACCCGCTGCCAGTCGTCGGGGCTGGGGCGTCCCGAGCGGATCCTGTCCCAGGGAACGCGAGCCTCACTGCACAAAAGGCGCATCCCTATCTCCCACCTCGACATCTCGAGCGAGAACATCGCGACGGGTTTTCGGGTATCCACGGCGATGTTGCGCGCTACGTTCGTGACGAACGAGGACTTGCCGACTCCCGGCCGCGCGGCCACGACCACCAGATTGCCTTTCTGCAATCCCGCCGTTAGCCGGTCGAGCTCGGTGAACCCCGTCGGGATTCCGGCGAAGGCGGTCTCGCGTTGCTGCAGGCGCTCGAGGTCGCTCATCGCGTCGTCGACGAGCGTTCCCATCGGGACCACTTCGTCCTGCTCGTGATGCCGCGCGACCCGGTAGATCATTTCCTCGGCAGCATCCGCCGCGCGCTCAGGGTCCTCGGGAACCCGGTATGCCGACTCCATGATGTCCCCGGCCGCCCTAATCAGCCGCCTGAGAAGGGCAAGCTCGCCGACTATGCGCGCGTAGTGAGGAGCGCTCGCGGGAGTCGGAACATTGCCGACCAGATCATGGATGTAGAGGTGACCGCCGACGGCCTCGAGCGCTCCTTTTCGCTTCAGCTCCTCGACCGTGGTGATGGCGTCAACGGGATCGCCCCGCGCGTAGACATCGATGATCGCTTGAAAGATCTGTCCGTTCAGCGACCGGTAGAAGTCGTCAGCCCTCAGCTGCTCGTGAACGTCGGCAATCGCTTCGCTCGACAGCATCATCGAGCCCAGGACCGATTGCTCCGCCTCGAGATTCTGAGGCGGCAACCGGTCAGGCTGAATCGCTATGTCGTCGGCAATTCGGGCCACGTCTGCACCTTCTCCGTCGTTCTGATCACAATAGAGATCGGATATCCACAACAGAAGATGACATCCCTGTGAGTTGCGTTTCCGCTGGTCGGCGAGAAAAGTTTGTTGTCATACCACCCCTCACCTGCGCCTTTGAATGTGGACATCGTGGGGATAGTGAACCCCGGGAACGACATTGATGTAATTCCGCAGGTCAGAGGCTAGGTGACGGGGCTACCTAAGGTGCGGCTTCGACCTCGAGCGAGATGTCGACGACGACCTCCGGGTGAAGCTTGACCTGAACCGCATGAGTCCCGGTGCTTCTGATCGGCTCGGGCAGATGGATCGTTCGCTTATCCAGCTCGACGCCTTCGACGGCGGACTCGATCGCCTCGGCGATCTCGGCCGCGGTAACGCTTCCGAACAGCTTGCCGTCTTCCCCGGCTTTGACCAGGACGCGAAGGGGAACCGCCGTGATGCCGGTCGCGAGTTCCTCGGCTTCCGCACGCGCCTTCGAGTCGCGCTGCTCGTGTGCTCGCCGAAGGCCCTCCGCGTCCTTGACGGCGCCTTTGGAGGCAACGATGGCGAGGCCGCGGGGCATCAGGTAATTGCGCGCATACCCGTCGGCGACCTCGACGACTTCTCCGGGCGTACCCAGGTTGGTCACAGGCTTCTGAAGGATGATCTTCATCGCGAGCTGAAAGGCAGCATCGCCATCTCGCGGGCGTTCTTCACTGCCTGGGCGACGTCGCGCTGATGTTGCGAGCAGTTGCCGGTCACCCGGCGAGAGCGGATCTTTCCGCGATCCGAAAGGAACTTTCGCAACAACCCCGTGTCCTTGTAGTCCACGAAGTCGATGCGCTCTTTACAGAAGAGACAGACCTTCCTCTTCTGTTTCTTCCAGGCCTTCTCCTCTTTTTCCTTTTTTTCCTTCTTGGGGGCGCGCTTTTTTCCCTTAGCCATCCAGCGGCGTCTCCTCTTCGGCCTTCCCGGCGCCGACCGGGACCTTGTCGGACCAGTCGGACGAACCGCCCGACTTCGAAGTCTTCTCCACGCGAGCCGTCGCCCATTTCAGGCTGGGTCCCACGTCGTCGGCCTCGATCTCGACCGCGGAGCGCTTCTCGCCCTCCTGATTCTCCCAAGAGCGCTGCTTCAGGCGCCCCGTCACGACCACGCGCGTGCCGCGCGTCAGCGATTCCGCCGCGTTCTCGCCCAGGGCACGCCACGCGTTCACGGCGAAATAGGAGGTGTCTCCGTCCTTCCACTGGCCGGATTCGTCCTTGAACCGAGGGCTGACCGCCACCCGGAACTTCGCCACGGCGGCGCCGTTAGGCGTGTACCGAAGCTCGGGATCGTCGGTGAGATTCCCGACGATCGTTATCTGGTTGTCGCTCGCCATCTTCACCACCACCTCGCTGTGCTTCGCTCTCCGCCCGATGGCCAGCCGGAGAGGGGGAAGTCCTTTACGCGGCCCTGACCACCACCTTGTGTCGGACCACGTCGTCCGCGAGCGTCAGCGTTCGCTGCAGCTCACTGATTGCATCCGGTTCTGCATCGAACTCGACCAGCAAGTAGTAGCCGTCGGAGTTCTCGCCAAGCTGATAGGCGAGCCGTCTCTTTCCCCACCGATCGACGTTCCCGACCTTTCCCTGATCAGCGAGCGCCTGGGTTACGCGCTCCAGGACTGCGCCCACGCGAGCCTCATCGGACTCGGGAGGGAGGATGATCATGAGTTCGTACTTTCGCAAAGCCACCTCCTCTGGTCTCACACGGCTCCCGAAGGAGCAGGAGTGACCTTCAGAGTCTACCTGCGAGGGAGCCTAGCAGCGGGGTACGACACTCAGGGTGCCTACCAACCGCCCGTGCATTCGGCCGCCGTTTGCGCGTCCACCCGTCCCATGGATTCGCTCGTGGGAAACACGCCGATGCAAAGCACGGAGCCGGAGGCATCCTTCGTCACCAAGGCGACTCCCTGATCCGAAGGGCCCCGGATGCTGATCTGGCCGGAGACCGCCACGGCGCCGTCGGTCCAGTTGATCGACGGTTCGGCCTGCTTGGCGGCCGCAGCGGTGAAGCTCCCCAGCGTGCCGTTCTCCGCTAGGTAGACCTTGGCCGCCACGGACGCGTTTCTCAGATCCGCCTGCGCGCTTAGGTCCTCGGCCTGCCCCGCCGTCTCCAGGCCCTGCTCTGCGTTCCCGGTGCAGCCGGTGCCGAGCAATCCCGCGACCGCCGCGACAAGAGCGAATGCACGCATGCGTTTCATGGGCGGATGGTAACTCCCCAGGCGAGCGGCCCGCTACACTATGGCCAATAGCCGTGCACTCGAAGGGAGGCGCGAGCCCATGCCCGTTACCATTCACGATCTCGGCAAGTGGAAGGCCGCCGGAAGGCGCTTTCCGGTCCTCACCGCCTACGACTACCCGACCGCTAAGCTGCTCGACCGCGCCGGGATTCCGGTTCTTCTGGTCGGAGACTCGCTGGGCCAAAACGTTCTCGGTTACGAGACGACCCTGCCGGTAACGATGGAAGAGATGCTTCACCACACCCGCGCGGTCGTGCGGGGAGCGGAAAACGCGCTGGTCGTCGGAGACATGCCGTTCCTCTCCTATCAGGCATCCACTGCGGACGGCATAAGAAACGCCGGCCGCTTTCTAAAGGAAGGCGGCGCGCGGGCGGTGAAGATCGAAGGAGCGATGGTTGAACAGGCGTCCGCTCTCGCCGAACGCGGCATCCCGGTCATGGGACACGTGGGTCTCACCCCTCAATCCGTGCACGCGATGGGGGGCTACCGCGTGCAGGGAAAGACCGAAGAGGCAGCAGCGCGCCTGCTCGATGATGCCCTTCAGCTTCAGAAGGCCGGAGTCTTCGCCCTGGTGCTCGAAGGGATTCCACTCGAATTGGGAAAACGAATCACCGAGTCGGTTTCCGTGCCGACGATCGGCGTCGGCGCGGGACCGCATACCGACGGCCAAGTCCTTGTCCTCACCGACCTGCTTGGCATCTCCGACGAACCGCCTAAGTTCGCCAAGTCCTACGCCGAAATCGGAGACGAAGTCGTCCGCGCCGCGCGCTCCTTCGCCGAGGACGTCGAGGCCGGTCGTTTCCCGGGCGAGGAGCATTCGTACCAATAGCACCCTAGACTCAGCGACATGGCATGGGTTGCGGCGATCCTCGCGGTCGTGATTGCTATTGCTGCGATGGGTTGGGCCGTGTGGACCAGAAGGCATAGCAACACGAGAGGGCCAACCGGCGGTGGCGCCGCCGCTTCGATGATCGCTCACGAGATGAAGAACCCGCTCATGGCCATAAAGGGCCTGGCCGCGACCGGGCGGCGTCACTACGACTCGATGAGCGAAGACGAACGCCGGGAGTTCTTCGAGTTGATAAACGAGGAGGCAGACCGGCTGATCCTGATAATCGAGCAGACTGCGATGGCGATGCGGATCGAAGCCCGGGACGTCGAGTACGACGTGCGTCCCGAAACGGTCGCCGACCTCATCGAGGAAGTCGTCGAACGCGCATCGTTGGGCAAACACCCGATAGAGATCGAGATCGAACCGGACCTGACCGTCCGCTGCGACCGTGTGCGAACCGCCGAGGTGCTTGCGAGCCTGCTGGACAACGCCGCCAAGTTCTCCCCGGAATCGTCACCGATCTCCGTTCGGGCCTTCCGGAACGACCGCGACGCGGTCATCGAGGTCGAGGATCTCGGCCCCGGCGTGGCGCCGGAGGATCGCGAGCGGATCTTCGAGCGTTACGCCTCCACCCGCCCCCGCGGCTACGAGGAGATCCCCGGCGCCGGCTTGAGCCTTTTCATCTCTCGCGCTCACGTGAATGCACAGGGAGGCTCGGTCAGGGCCGACGGAGCCGTGGGGGATGGGGGTACGATCTTGCGGCTCAGGCTCCCCGTGGAGGTGAGATCTGCTGGCTGATAAGACCAAGATCGAACTGCTCATCTGCGACGACCACAAGATCCTTACCGATGCGCTGGCAAGCGTCGTCGAAAGGGACAAGAGCCTGCACATGCCGGCGGCGCCCGTTCACTCACCCGAGGACGCCATAGAGCTAAGCCGCGAACACCGGCCGGACGTCGTTTTGATGGACATCGTTTTCAAGGGCCCCGTGAACGGCATAGAGGCGACCAGGCGAATAAAGGAGATCAGTCCCGCAACCAAGGTGGTCGTGATGACCGCGCACGAGGACGACCGGATGCTGGCCGAGGCCGTCGAGGCCGGGGCATCGGGGTTCCTGGGAAAGAGCGGCGCGGTGGATGAGGTTCTCTCCGCGGTCAAAGCAGCGGCCGAAGGAGAGGTGCTGATCGACCCGCAGATCATGACCAGGCTCCTTCGAAAGCTGGCGCGGGATCGCAAGGCTCAGCAGCAAGCCGAGCGGATGCTCGACCAGCTGACGGACCGGGAGCGAAACATCCTGCAACTCTTGGGCGAGGGATTCCGAAACGACGACATCGCGGTCAAGCTGGACATCAAGCCCGTCACCGTGCAGACGCACGTTCGCAACATCCTCTCCAAGCTCGGCGTGCACTCGAAGCTCGAGGCCGTCGCGTACGCCGTCAAGCACGGGGCGATATCGGTCTGACCGGGCGGGATAATCGCCCGGTGGAGACGCGATCCCTGCCGGCCCTAACGCTCGGCCTGTTGGCTTTGGCCGCCACGCTGGTGATCGGTGTCGGGACCAAGGCGCCCTGCGCATCGGGCGACTGGAGTTACGACGGGCACCCGACGGGCAAGCAATACCGGCTCCTTTGTTACACCGACATAATTCCTCTCTACGGAACGGAGCAACTTCAGGGAAGCCGCCTCCCCTATCTCGACACCTGTCAGGGAATATGCGACGAGTATCCGGTCCTGACGATGTACGCGATGCGGGCGGCCGCGTGGGCGCCCGGTGGGTCGTTCGGCTTCTTCGTGGCGAACGTGGGAATGCTTGCAGCCGCCGCCGTTGCAACGACTTGGGCGCTCGCTCGTTTGGCCGGCCGCCGCGCGCTTTACTTCGCGCTCGCGCCGACGCTTGCGATCTATTCCTTCATGAACTGGGACCTGCTCGCCGTCGCGTTGGCCACCCTGGGAACCCTCGCGTACCTGCGGCGCCGCGACATATGGGCCGGAGGCTTGCTCGGCCTCGGCGCCGCTACCAAGCTTTACCCCGCCTTGCTGCTGATCCCATTCGTCGCGGGGCGTTTCCGCGAAAAGGAACCCGACCGTGGAATCTTCCTGGCTTGGGCGGCCGCCGGAGCCTGGCTCGCGGTCAACCTCCCGTTCGTCCTCGGCGGATTTCGGAGCTGGGCGGAATTTTTCCGGTTCAACGCCACTAGGGGCACCGACTGGGACAGCCTTTGGTTCATCGGATGTCACCGGCTGCTCGGTCACGAGAACGGCTGCCCGGTGAACTGGACTCGGACCATAAACGTGGCCTCCCTGTTGCTGTTCGCCGGCACGGCCCTTCTCGTCTGGCGGATTCGCGCGCGCCGGGATCCCGGGTTCCCGACGTGGACGCTCGGATTCCCTCTGATCGCGCTGTTCCTGCTGACGAACAAGGTTTATTCGCCACAATACGGTCTCTGGCTCTTGCCCTGGTTCGCCCTCGTCCTGCCCAACTGGAAACTGTTCGTGTTGTTCGAAGCCGCAGACGTTGCCGTCTTCGTCACGCGATTCTCCTGGTTCGGCGAGCTTTCGGGCGTCGGAGGTCTCCCGATCGGGGCGTTCGAGGCGGCCGTGCTGGTTCGCGCCGCCGTGTTGGTGGCGTGCCTGGTTGCTTGGCTTCGAAGCCGGGGCGACCCTCTAGAAGGAGCAGTTGAGCCGGCCTCGGACGAACCACAATTGGAGGGAGCCGCATCTTGAGGCTCCGCTTGATCGTCCTGTCGTTCCTGATGCTGTTCGTGGAACTCGCGCTCATCCGATGGACCGGCTCGAACATCGTGTTCCTCTCGTACTTCTCGAACTTCGTACTGCTTGGGAGCTTCCTGGGGATCGGAATCGGGTTTCTAAGGGCCGATTCGAAATGGAACCTGTTTCCCTTTTCGCCGGTGGCGCTGGCCCTTCTCGTTGCCTTCGTGACCACGTTCCCGGTGACGATCGATCGATCGGGATCCGAACTGCTCTTCTTTGGTGGGTTCGGCCGTTCGGGCTTGCCGATCTGGGCGACGCTACCGGTCGTCTTTCTGGCCGTCGCGCTGACCATGGCGATGATCGCGGAAGGCGTCGCTCGAACCTTCAAGGAATTCGAACCTCTCGAGGCATACAGGCTGGACATCCTGGGGAGCCTCGGCGGCATCGTCGCGTTCTCGATCCTGTCCTTCGCCGGCGCTCCTCCCGTTGCCTGGGGTGTGGTCGTCGTCGCGGTTTTCATCTGGCTCCTGCTGGGTGAATCCAAGGGGCTTCGGGCGGTGCTCCAGATCGCGGCCGTGGTTGCCATCGCCGCCATGCTCCTCACGGAGTCCATGGAGCCGGGTGACGCGTGGTCTCCCTATTACAAGGTGCAGGTTCGCGCGGTTCCGGACGGCGCGATCTGGTTCTTCGTCAACGGCATACCGCATCAGCTCATCCAACCCATCGAGGCGCGCCGGGAACGGGAACCCTTCTACTTTCTTCCCTACGAGCGGCGTTCCGGTGCGGATCCGCCCGAGGATGTCCTAATCGTCGGTGCCGGGACGGGCACGGACGTGGCTATCGCCCTGTCGGAGGGCGCAGGCCATGTCGATGCGGTCGAGATCGATCCGAAACTGCAGGAGTTCGGCGAGCAGCTGCACCCAGACCGCCCCTACCAAGACGAACGCGTTCGCGCCGTGATCGACGACGGCCGCGCGTTCCTGCAAAGAAGCGACGATCGTTACGACCTGATCGTCTTCGCCTTGCCGGATTCGCTCACGCTCGTATCCGGACAGTCCTCGCTCCGTCTCGAAAGCTACCTGTTCACCCTGGAAGCATTCCGGGAGGCCCGCGATCATCTGAAACCGGGCGGCGTGTTCGCCATGTACAACTACTATCGCGAGCCCTGGCTGGTCGACCGTCTGGCAGGAACCCTGCAAGATGCATTCGGTACGACTCCTTGCGTGGACTCCTACGGGAGGGAAGCCGGCGGGCTCGCCGTCCTCGCCGCCAGCGAGAACGAGGCGGCGCTCTCGTGCGGCGCAGAATGGCAGCCCGTAGGACCAATCGCCGAGCCGGCGACCGACGACCATCCCTTCGTCTATCTGCAGAACCGCGGGATCCCCGCTTTCTACCTCACGACGATCGGTCTCATACTCCTTGCTTCTCTGGCCATGGTGAGGGTTGTCGCCGGTCCCATCCGGCGCATGCGAACTTACGCGGACCTGTTCTTCATGGGCGCCGCATTCCTGCTGCTCGAAACCAAGAACGTCGTCCAGTTCGCGCTGCTGTTCGGCACGACCTGGTTCGTGAACGCGCTGGTGTTCGCCGGGATCCTCCTGACGGTGCTCGCGGCCGTGGAGGTGGCGCGCCGCGTGAAGCTGGCGCGCCC
>JBBDHU010000003.1:215110-293106 GCA_040880705.1 Actinomycetota bacterium
AATGGCGCGGCTGCGGGCCGACCTCGCCGCGGCCCCCCCCCGCCAGGCTCTATCCGGCGCTTCTCGCGTCGATCGCGATCGCGTGGGCGATCCCGAATCACCTGCTGCTCGCCCTTCCGGGACCCTTTCGCTTCCTGGCAGCCACAGCCGTCGCGTTCACCCCGGTGTTCCTCGCCAACCTCGTCTTCGCCGAGCGTTTCCGGGCGGTCTCTTCCTCAACAGTGGCCTTCGGCGCGAACCTGCTGGGGGCCATGGTGGGCGGCGTACTCGAGTACTCGGCTCTCGTCGTCGGGTACCGCGCTCTGCTCGTTCTCGCGGCGGTGCTCTACGGACTCGCGTTCGTCACCGGCCGCCGACACCTCGGCACGGAAGGTGCGGCCGATCTCGTGAAAGCGTCGAGCGAAGGATGACGGAGCGCGAACGGATCCTCAGCGGCGTCCTCTACTGCGTGAAGGTCTTCCTCGCGGTTCGGATCGGCCTGTTCGTTCTCAGTCTCGTCGCGGTGAACTTGATTCCGATACACGAGTTGGTGTTCCTTGACTTCCCCGGCTGGCCGGCGCACACACCGACTCCGGGAATACACAACATGTTTACCGCGCTCGAGCGCCAGGACGCCCTGTGGTTCCTTCGAATTGCGACGATCGGTTACGGGGAAGCCGACGGCAGCGCGGCGTTCTTTCCCCTCTATCCGATGCTGATACGAGGCCTCTCGTTCGTGATCGGCGGCCACGAGCTGGCGGCAGCGCTGCTGATATCGAACCTGTCCTTCCTTGGCGGCCTCTGCGTCCTCTTCTTCCTGACGACATCAGAGCTGTCCGAGTCCGCGGCGCGAAGGACGGTCGTGTACCTGGCCGTCTTCCCGACCGCTTTCTTCTTCTTCGCTCCGTACAGCGAATCGCTCTTCCTGTTTCTCGCGGTCACCGCCTTCTGGGCCGCAAGGCGTTCGAAGTGGCCTCTCGCAGCACTGGCCGGGGCGCTCGCCGGCGCGACCCGCGGCGTCGGGGTCTTCATCGCCGTGGCGCTGGCGCTCGAGGCGCTGACCCAATCACGAGAGAAGCGCGGCGGGCTACCGGGCAAGCTCGCTTGGTCCGCGGCGGCCGGCCTCGGGACCGTGGCGTACCTGGCTTTTCAGCGAATGCTTTCCGGCGACTGGCTGGCGCCGCTTACCCAGCAAGGAACGTGGCAACGCGAGGAGATGCTTCCGTGGGTCACGATCGGGCGCGCGACGCGAGAGGCATTCACGCTGATAAGCCAGCCGGGCGGGGGCGTGTTCCTGATCGACTGGCTCGTGGTGGCGCCGGTTCTCGTGGCAGCCGTCTACGCGCTCTTCAGGTTTCGCCCCGCCTACAGCTTCTACACCTGGGCCTCGCTGCTCGTGCCGCTCACGCTCGTCTTCGAGCCCAGGCCGTTCCTTTCGATGCCTCGCTTCGCGCTTCCTCTGTTCCCCGTCTTTTGGTCCTTCGCCGCCTGGACGGAGAAGAGAAGGGTGTCTCACCAGGTCGTCCTGGGCGTGAGCGCGGCCGGGCTATGCCTGCTGACCTTGCTGTTCGTGAATTGGTACCCCATTTTCTGAGCGACACTTCAACCGCCTAGAATGAGGCCGCTCGCCGAGCGTGCACCCAGCCCGGAGCCGGGAGGGCTCGTGACTATCAAGGTTGCAATCGCGGACGATCACTCACTCGTTCGTCAGGGACTACGCCGCTATCTGGAGACCGCCGACGGTATCGAGGTGGTCGGCGAAGCTGCGAACGGCCAGGAATTGCTGGACCTCGTCTCGCACGACGCCCCCCAGATCGCGCTCGTGGACATTCGCATGCCCGAGATGGACGGCCTGGAGGCTGCCCGCCGGATGCGCGACGAGCACCCCGAGGTTGGAATCATCATGCTCTCCGCGTACGACGACCGGCAGTTCGTGGTCGAGGCGGTGCGCTCCGGCGCAAGGGGATACGTGCTCAAGGCCCGAGACGCGGAGCACCTCATTCAGACCGTGAGGCTGGTCGCCGGCGGGAACATGGTCATCGATCCGCAGCTCGTGGTCGCGCTGGCGGAGGAGCTCTCGGACGCGAAGGAAAAGGACAGGAAGGCCGACACGCTGACCGCGCGCGAGATCGAGGTGCTTCAGCTCCTCGCCTTCGGACACACGAACCGAGACATCGCCGAGAAGCTGTTCATCTCGCCCGACACGGTGAAAACCCACCTCGAGCACATCTTCGAGAAGCTCGGAGCGTCGGACCGCACCGCGGCGGTTGCCGAGGCCCTGCGCCGCGGAGTAATCGAGTAGTCCTTTCGGGCCACCTGTTCGTCGCCCACATGGGCCAGAACAAAACCCCCCCGATCGGCCCCCTTTTTGACTTGGTAAAAATGCGGCTGCGCTCGCATAGTTGAGGGCAGATGGCACGAGCTCTCGCGGCCAAGGGCTCGAGAGCGCCCTTGGTCGTAATCGCTGCGGCCGCGCTAACCGTTATCGCGGTCGAGTTTGTATCGCCCGGCGGTACCCGGGTTCAAGACGTCGTGTCGGACGCGGTGATCCTCGGCTCGGCCCTGCTTTCGGCGGCGTTGATCCTTTGGAACGCGCGCGGCCCCGGCCCCATCGAAGGCAGGCTGCCGTTCGCCGCAGCAATGCTCACGCTGGCCCTTGCGAAAGCGATCGACATTCTCATGAACCTGTCCGGTCCGCCCGGGGATTCCACCAGCTCGACCGATCTGTTCTTCCTCATCATCGGCGCGCTGTTCCTCATCCCCGTCAGGACGCAGTTTCATCACCACTTCGAGGACGCGGACCGAAGGGAGATCTGGGCGGACGTAGCTCTTATCGCCGCGGCCTTGATCGGTCCGGTTTACCTCGCGCTTCGGCCCGTCGGGGCGGATCAGGAGCTCGCCGCAATCATCTGGGCGGCGATCTTCGCAGCGACGACCGCAGCCGCCATCACCGCTTACGCGGCGGTCGTGATGTGGGTTCCCACGCGGGTCCACTTCCTCGAGTTCGCCGTCGTCGGTGCCTTTACGGGTGCGACGCTCGCGATCGGATCGGCTTGGATCCGCAACACCTCCTATTGGGGGAATGCGGCTCTCGATTTGACCGTCGCTCTGGCTTCGCTGGCACTGGCGGCCGTCGTCTGGTTCAAGGGGCGTGTCGCCGCCGAGCACCGGCAAGTCGAGAACGCGGGATGGGGCCGCGCAGCGCTCACGACTGCGGCGGTCCTGGCCGCGTCGGCCAGCCTCGGCATCGTGTCCACACTTCGCATCAGCGGCTCTGCCACTTCCACGGAGGCGACGATTCTGTTCGCGCTTCTGGCGGCTGCCGTCGGCGCACGCATCCTCGTCAACCAGGTCCGCAGCATCCAGGCCTATCGCGAGACACGCCGGGCCCTCAAGGAGAAGGAATCCGCCCTTCACGGCGCCGACCAGGCGATGGTGCAGCTACAGGACGCGCTCGAGACGCTGAAGGATTCCGAGGAGCGCCTGCGGGTGCTCTTCGACGCCGCCTCCGACGGGATCGTCGAGATCGACGGCAACGGCGTCATCCGCCGTTCGAACGACGCGTTCTGCGCGATGGTCACGCTCGATCGCGACTTCGTCGTCGGGCGCGAGTGGGATGAGGTCGCGCGCAGCGTCGACGGGGCCGACGCCTCGTTGGTTTCGCTTCCGGAGACCGGCCAGACCACGCTCAGCCGCGAGGGTCACAGCGTGTTCCTCGAGGCCCGTACCTCGGAGATACCCGGCGAGAACCCGGGCCGGCTCCTTTTGGTCAGGGACGTAACGGCCACGAAGGTCGCCGAGCAGACGATCCGATCGCTTTTCAAGTTCCTGCAGGACCGCGACGAGGACCGCACCCGCCTGCTCAAGCGAACCAACACCGCGATCGAATCCGAACGAAACCGCGTCGCGCGCGACCTTCACGACGGTCCGGTGCAGGGAGTCTCCGCCGCATCGCTATCGCTTGAAGCCGTCCTCTTGATGATCAAGGGGGAGGACATCCCTCGCGCTCGGGACACACTTGTGAAGGTGAGGAACCAGCTCTCGGAGGAAGCCGACAACCTGCGGCATCTTATGGGCAACCTCCGACCGCCCCTCCTGGAGGAGCGCGGGTTGATCCCGGCGCTACAGGAAACGGTGTCCAGGTTCGGGCGGGACGCAGGCCTCGAGACCTCCTTCAGAAGCAGGGCGCTGGTCGACCTGCCGCCCGACATCGAGACCCTCGCCTACAGGCTGGTCCAGGAGGCCCTCTCGAACGCCGGCAAGCATTCGAAGGCGCGCAAGTTATCCGTCAGCGTGGACGCGGTGGCCGGGCAGCTTCGCATCGAGATTGGCGACGACGGGATCGGGTTCGATCCCTCCAATGCAAGGGATTTCCTGCGAATGGGCAAGGTCGGGCTCGCGTCCATGCGAGAGCGAATCGAACTCGCGAGCGGGACCTTCATGGTGCGCTCGAGCCACGGCGGCGGGACCACGATCATTGCGACCCTGCCCCTGGAAACGATCCCGGCCGCGTCCAGCATGATGGTGGAGTAGCTAGGGCGTCGGCTCCGGCGGGCTCGGCCCGTCGGTCGGCTCCTCGCCCGGTTCCTCGTCCGGCTTCGGTTTAGGCGACGGCTCCTCGGCCGGCGGTGTGGTCGGCTCCGGAGCGGGCGGCGTGTAGCCCTTCTGGTTCCTGGAGAAGTCGGGCCTCGGGAAGTCCTCGAAATCGTCCGGATCGAGCTTCCTGATGCGCATGTAGTCCAGCATGAAGTCCTGCCAGATCTCGGCGGGGATCGTCCCGCCGTAGACGGTCGGGACGCCCTCGACGTTGTACATCGGCTTCGGCCGCTTCGCGTAACCCATCCAGACGCAGGTCGAGAGCTCGCTCGTGTAACCGCAGAACCAGGCGTCCTTGTAATCCTGCGCCGTCCCCGTCTTCCCGGCGATGGCCACTCCGGGAATCGCCGCCGCGACGCCCGTTCCCTCGGTGACGACGTCCTTCAGCGCCCAAGAAACCAGCTTGGCGTCGTTCGGCTGGATCCCCTTGCCCTCTTGCGCGGCCGATTTGAACTTACGCACGCCGCCCGGCCCTTTGATCGACTCGATCGCCAGCGGCGCGTGATAGTCGCCTCCGGCCGCCAGCGTGGCGTACGCGGCAGTCATGTCCAGAGGCGTAACCCCCTGGCTTCCCAAAGTGATCGAGCATGGCACCGGCTTGTCGAACTTCGAATGGATCCCCATGGCCTTCGCAGTCTTGGCGACATTCTCGGGGCCGACCTCTGTGACGAGCTGCGCAAACACCGTGTTCACCGAATGCGCGGCTGCGGCCTCCAGGGTGAAGGTGCCGGCCTCGCTGGGATCGGCATTGCCGACCTCCCAGGGCGCTCCGCTCGGGTCGGCGCATTCGGGGTCCCGAATCACTATCGAAGATGGCCCGTTCCAGGTCGACGAGAGCGAATAGCCCTGCTGCATCGCGGCGGCCAGAGTGAAGGTCTTGAATGCCGATCCGGCCTGGCGTTCGGCTTGCGTCGCGAGGTTGAACTGCGACTCGGTGAAGTCGTCGCCTCCGACCATGGCGATGATGTCGCCGTTCTTGGGGTCGATCGCCACCAGCGCGGCCTGCGGATCGCCCTTGGCGTTCAAGTGCTGCCGGTAGACGATATCCTCGGCGGCCTGTTGGACCTCCAAGTCGAGCGTGGACTTGATGTTCAATCCGCCGCCGAGGACCGCCTCGCTCCCGTAGTTCGGGTCGTTGACCAGGTTGCGCCTTACGACCTCGGCGAAGTACGCGCCGGGGTAATCCGCGAAGCTCCGCCTGCTGACGGTCACCTTCCTCTCCTTTAGACGCGCTGCCGTTTCCGGGTCGATGTAACCGTCCTCGGCCATCCGGTCCAGGACGTAGTTCCGCCTGATCTTCGCCTCGATTCTGTGATCGACGGGGTCGAACCTGGAGGGCGCCGCGATCACGCCGGCGAGGGTCGCGGACTGGATCAGCGTCAGGTCGCGGGCCGGCTCGTCCCAGTAGGTGCGCGCGGCCGCCTCGACACCGTATGCGCCCTGGCCGAAGTAGATCGTGTTCAAGTACTTCTCGAGGATCTCGTCCTTCGATAGCTCGCGTTCGAGTTTGACCGCGAGCATGGCCTCCTCGATCTTCCGCCGGAAGGTCCGCTCGCCGCCCGTGTACACGTTCTTCACGTACTGCTGGGTGATCGTCGAGCCGCCCTGTTCGATCGAGCGGTTCATGATGTCGGCGATCGCTGCGCGGGCGATCGCGATCGGGCTTATGCCCCCGTGCTCGTAGAAGTCCTTGTCCTCCGCGGCGATGACCGCGTTGCGAAGGGCCGGCGGCATGCTCTCAAGAGGGATGACCGTCCGGTCGACCTCGCTGTGGAAGGTCGTGATGAGCTTGCCGTTTCGATCCCTCAAGTGACTCGACTCGATCGGCGGCGGCGCGTCCGGAATATCGAGGTTTATGTAGACGAAGAAGAGCGCGCCGGCTACGGCCAGGAACCCGACGACCGGTACGAGCACGAAGAACCACCAGAACCGGCGAAAGAACCCGCGCTTCTTCTTGGATTTGGGCCCGCGCGAATACTTCGCGGACCTTCGAGGGGCAGTTCGGGAATCCACGGGCAAGGCGAATCCATCCTACAGCGCGGTTTTCCAACTACTGCTAGCCGGCGTAACGGGCGGTGAAGGCCTCCGAGAGGTGGTTCCATGAACAGGAAGTGCAGACCTCGACTACATAGCATGCGGCGCCGCGGTGGCTGGCGGCCAAAACCAAAGCCTTGTCGAGCGCCCAGACCCTGCCGTTGTCGCGCTTGAGGTCTTCCCCGTAGACGTAAGCCAGCAGACGAAGCCCGCGCTCCTGGCAAACCGGGCACTCGCGAGATGCGCGCTCGCCAACATGCTTCGCGGCCCTGATCAGCTCCGGGTGGGCGTCGCAGATCTCGAACTGGGAGATCATCCCCCGGCGGAAATCCCGGAGAAGCGCCCTCTTGGCGAGGGTGTAGTCGACGACCCCCAGCGGGGATTTCTTCCGACCCGGCTTCTTCGCCGGCCCTTTTCGTGCCTGCATGGTGAGCGCATTCTACTCCCCCACCTCGATTCGGTCGTGCTCAAGCCAGGCACCGTCCCGGCCGATAACTCCAGCAGGGAGAGCGCCCATGGAAAGAGCGAACTCCATAGCCATTCCTAGAAGGCGGGCAGCCATTGCGCTACTGGTGGCGGCCCTCGTGGCCCCGATCGTCGTCGGCACCCAGGTGAACCGCGTGGAGACCCCGAGGTTCGTCTGGCACGACGGCGTCGCCGCCGAGATTCCTCCCGCCGGCACTGGAGTCAGGCTCGAAGCCGATACCCCGTCGGGGCACAAAGTGCTAACGGTCATCACGCAGAAGGACGGCACGGTCAGCATCGGGCGCGACAACCACGGAGGCTCGAGCGGCAATGAAGCCTCGCTCGCTTCCACGGCCGTCAGTGGAAAGAATCCCTGCCCGAACTGCCCGACGGAATGCAAGGACGGCGCGTACTCACTGCTTAGCTACAAGGAAAGCACCGGGTTGAACTGGTACTTCAAACGCAGTTCGGCCCCCTCGAACGTCGGCGCCGACGCAGCGCAGTCAGCCCTGATCGCCGCGGCGAATAGGGTAAAGAACTCATCCAATGCCTGCCGGATCACGGATCAGGTGTCGGCTGTTCACACCTTCCTCGGCGACACCACGGCGTCGTCGAACATCTCGAAGGACATCCGGTGCCTCGCGAACGACAACCAGAGCACGGTGGACTTCGCGCCGCTCAACGCCCCGGCGGTAACCTGCGCGTGGTTCAGCGTCCTTCCGGGTGTAGACGAGGTGAGTGCGGCCGACATCCGCATAAACAGCGGCACGAAGTGGACGACCAAACCCGGCTCTTCCTCCTGCCGGCGCGCTTACGATGTCCAGGGTCTCGCGGCCCACGAGTTCGGACACGCGTTCGGCCTCGGGCACGTGAGCCCGTCGCACGGGAACCTCACGATGAGCACCTACGGCTTGCCGGACTGCTCGTCGGCGTACCGGACTTTCGGCAAGGGTGACGTGAAGGGCTTGCAGGCGCTTTACTGAGGCAGATCGACAACGGCCCGGGCCGTGGCGCGAACTTCCCTGGGGCCCGGGACGAGAAGCAAGTCCCCAGTCGTTCGTTTCACCTCCACGACGGCCTGAATGGATCCAGGTGAGCAGTCACACCGGACGAGTTCCGCTCCGTTTGCCCTCGAGTACTCGGCAGCAACAGACTCGGGCGTCCTATCAGATGGGATCGCAAGCTCTTGCACCGCCGCAAGCGCCGCCAGATCGGCAGCGCTTTGAGCACGCGCAGACGAAGACAGCGTTCGCGCCATGTCCGCCAAGCCAAGCACCAGGACCATCACCATCAGCATCACCGCTGCGGCAAGCAACGTCACCGAACCCCGCTGAGCGGTCACGTGAACTCTTGTCTCGCGGTAGAAACCGAGTTCAGAGAGACTGAATCAGGGAACAGCTCCCCGACGAACGGTACTCCCGGTGCCGCCGAATACGAAACGGACGCGGTGACCGGATCACCCCGGCCTCCGTTGCGCGCAATGCTCACATCGAGCGCCTCTGGTTCGAGCCCGGGAGCCGCCCGTTCGGCGGCTACCCGGACTCGCTCGTCATCGGCGTCGAGTGCCGCCTCCCGAGCGGCGGCTCGCGACGCTTGGACCACCAGCAGTTGATCGCGCATCAGCAGGCCAACCTGAACCAGTGCGAGCGTCAAGAACAGCAGGAGCGGAAGCACGAGAGCAAACTCGACAACCGCCGACCCTCGCTCCTCAGATCGGCTAGTCCGCACTTCCGGCCACCTGGTCGATGATGTTGTCGAAGAAGGAAGGCAGTTTTCCCGAAGATCTCGCCCAAGCGATCAGAACGACCGCTACGGCGGCAGCCGCAAGGATGACGAGCGCGTATTCGGCGGTTGTCTGCCCGGGTTCGCGTCGCAGCGATACACGCAAACCAAGAAACGATCGAAGGAACATGGTCACCTCCTCTCAGTCAATCGACCTCAGAGTCGATAGCAGCACCGGTACGACGGTGAGGAGGAGGAAAGCCGGAAGGACGAGGAAGACCAGCGGAAAAAGCATCTTGACCGGAGCACGCCGGGCGCGCTCGGATGCCCGGTCGCGTCTCGCCGCTCGAACCTGGTCGGCAATGCCATTGATGGCCTTGGCAAGCGAAGCACCGAGAACCTCACTTCTCCTGAGCGTCGCGACGGCGCGCCGAAGATCGGCGAGTTGCAAGCGGTCGGCAAGTGCGCCAAGTTCGTCTCGCCACCTTCGACCGAGGTCAATCGACTGCATCGCCGCTTGGACTTCTTCGGCGAGAGGACCGTCGATTGCCTCAACCGATCGCCGTAGGGCAAGCGGCGTCGCAAGGCCCGCCGCGGAGCACGCCGCGATTGCATCGAACAGTTGAGGCAACTCGGCATCTGCGGCTTGAGTTCTCGCCCTCGCCGCACTTGCGCCCGCGAGACTCGGAATCCACGAGCGGTACCATCGCACTCCCGTTTCCGACGAGCCCTCGGTCGGCTCGAAGTCGACGCCAACTCTCGCAATAACGGCTCGATCCCGGATAAGGACGACGGAGGCACCAAGGCAGATCCCGGAAGCCACAGCGAACAAAGAAGCGAGAATCATGCCGCAACCCGAAGCAGACGACGGATCCAAACGAACGCAGCGGCCTGCAGCAATCCTCCCAGAAGAATCGCCGCGATTCCCAATGGGGATCGATAGGCCGCTTCCATGTCCTCTCTGGAGATTGCCGAAAGAAACAGGAAGAAGCCGATCGGCAGGAGCCCCAGGATGGCCCCGGACAACCGCGCCTGCGCCGTTAGCGAGCGAATCTCCCGCGACGCAGCCCTCCTCTCGGAGAGGGTTCGCGCGAGCTGATCTAGCACGACCGGCAAATCACCACCGGTGCGGTTGTGAAGACGAAGAACCGTCGCAAACAGGCGACCGTCGCGATTGGAGCGTGACGCCCACTCTTCGAGGGCTTCACCAAGAGGAATCCCCATGGATTCTCGTTCCACGACGGCAAGGAGCTCTTCGCGCAGAGGTGGATTGCTTTCCTCGGCCGAGAACCTGACGGCCTGAGAAACGGAAAATCCCGCTCGCATCGCTTCCGCCACACATGCGGCGGCTTCCGCAAGCTGATCCTCGACCAACTCACGGTGTCGCTCTCGCTGCCGTCGCCTCCGGAGAACCGGAAGGGCAACGACGGCCGTGATCGAGGCTGCCGCTCCAGCAGGTCCCGCTATGTACCAGCCGGCGGCAAGACCACCCAGCGCTTTCGCCGAGGGCAGCGCGAGCCGTCGCAAACGGGCTGCTCGTGAACCCGTGAGGGGAACTCGAAAATGCGCTCCCGCGCGAACAAGCAAGGCGTCGCCTGTCCGGCAAGTTGCAGCCAATCCTCCAGCTACCCCCGCCAATACGAACGCGCCGACAGCCACTAAAGCAGGAGTCATCGAACCGTCACCGGCACATTTGTCTCAGACACGATCTCGGGTTCGTCCTCAACCTCGCTGTTCTCTATGAGCGCGTCACCCGCAAACATGGCGGCGGAAACCTCCTGGCCTCGCTCTCGAAGCACCTTGACGATCCTCGGTTCCGCTCCGGTGGTCGCAAACCGGTCGCGTCGACGATCGAAGAAATAGATTTCGGAGAGTTGAGGTTCACCTTCATTCAATCCTTCGAGGGCAGCCACTTCGCGGACGACGCGGCGCCCGCTGGGGAGTCTCGCCGTGTGAACGACGATGTCCACAGCAGACGCGATCTGCGATCGAACGTGCTGCGCCGGCAGCGCAATGTCGGACATGAGCGCCATGGTTTCCAGGCGCCAGAGCAAGTGCCAGGGCGAGTTCGCGTGAGCAGTGGACATGGAACCCTCGTGACCCGTGTTCATCGCTTGAAGCATGTCGATGGCCTCACCACCGCGGACCTCCCCGACCACGATCCGGTCCGGGCGCATCCGGAGCGCGTTTCGGACGAGCTCGCGAACCGTAACCTCACCCTTGCCCTCGACATTCGGCGGCCGCGATTCGAGCGATATGACATGCGGTTGTGAGAGACGCAGTTCGGCTGCGTCTTCGATGGTGATCAAGCGTTCGCCGGCAGGAATGAACGCCGAGAGAACGTTCAGCAGCGTGGTTTTCCCAGAACCGGTCCCCCCCGAGACGATTATGTTCGCCTTCCCCCGGACGCACGCGGCCAAGAAGGCGAGCATGCGCCGATCGGTTGTTCCTTGTCGAACGAGGTCGTTCGGCGTCATCGGCATGAGGCCGAACTTGCGAATCGTGAGCGCAGGACCGCGAAGCGAAAGGGGCGGGATGATCGCGTGAACCCTCGAACCATCAGGAAGCCGAGCGTCCGCACAAGGCGACGATTCGTCGACTCTGAGTCCGAGAGGCGCGACAATACGCTCGATCACGTGAAGGACGGCCTCCTCCCCCTCGAATAGACCGCCCACCACCTTTTCGAGCCGCCCCTTTCGCTCCACGTACACGTCGTCGGGCCCGTTCACCATGACCTCGGTCACGTCTGGATCCCTTAGAAGGGATTCAAGCGGGCCGAGTCCGACGACTTGATCCGAGACCTCGTTGATTGCTTTCGTCAGTGCTTCATGAGGCAGGATGTCTCCTCGCTCGCGAAGGAGGCTCAGCGCTTCCTCTCTAACGCGAAGCCGCCGCTCGGCCGGCGACAGCCCCTGAAGATAGCCGGCGTCCACGCGTTCAAGCAGTCGGTCATGCAAATTGCGGCGCACGTCAGGGGCCGAGCCGGTCTCAGTCACGAGCGCCCTCGGCCAGCGATTTCGCAAGGTTCGTGATCGCCCGCGTGGCCCGCGAACGCCGGGGTATGAGCGTGCCCCTGTCCTGCGCCTCACGAACCGAGCGGTCCGATGGAATCACGGAGAGGGCTGGGCGGCCGAATACTCGATCGACGTCGGCCGGAACGATCGTGGATCTGTCGGCCCTGTTGACGATGAACTCGCATCTGCCATCGAGTCGCAGTACGTCCAACGCCCGCTTGGCGCTGTGAAACGACAGCACATCCAGCGAGAGGACGAGCAACACCCGATCGGCGAAGTCGGCCGCCAGTTTGGTCCGTTCGTCGAGCGCCCGTGGAAGGTGCAACAACACTATGTCGGCTGATGCTGCGGCGAGATCCAGAAGAGCGGCATAGGCACTTGTGTCCAGGGGCTCGGAAGCTGACTCGCCGGACGAGAGGGCCACGCGAAAACCGGCCGGATGCGACCACAAGATCTCGTCGACATGCTCCGCGCCAAGTTCTCCCACGACCGGCCGTAGGTCCTCGATCGACCGCGCTCCCTCGTCACCGGTTACTCCGAGGGCCGCATTGATGTCGGCGAACTCTGGGTCCATCTCGAGCAGAAGACAGTTCTTTCCGAGTTGCGCGAGCGCGGCGGCAAGATGCGTCGCCACGAACGTTGCGCCGGCGCCCCCGCGCGGCCCGTAGACGGCCAGCACCTCGGCGCGACGTTCGGTTTCATGAGCAGCCGGCGGTAACGCTTTCGCCGCCGCACTCGCGAGCTTCTCTCGATCATCAGGCCACACAAAGAACCCCTCCGCGCCTGCGTCAATGGCTGTACGAAGGGCGGCCACCGATTCGGACGTGTCGACGGCCAGAACGGATTGAGCCTGAGACGACTCGACGCCGCGGAGCAACGACGGCGAGGCAATGATCGCGTTCGGCTCCAACTGGCGCACCGCTTCAGCCAGCTGGACATCGTCGCCGGCCGTCGCAACGACGCGAGTCCGCCCGGACCGATCCAGGAAATGGACGATCTCGTCCGCGGCGTCGGCCGCCTCGATGCCGAGCGCGATCCTGACTATTCCTTCCAATTCCTCTCCTAACGGAAACTCTCGAGGAAGAGAGGGAGAGGCGGTGGCCCCGAACGCGCGAAAAGCAGACTAGATGGCAGCGAGCGCCCGGTGAATCACCAAAGCAGCCGATTTACGTTCATACGATGCCGGATGCGAGCGCCGCCGTTTGGGGGATTCGCTAGTCGTCCTCGGCGTCGTCCACGAGGTCGATACCTAGTCGGTCGAGTCTTACGCGATGCCGCTCGAGCAGTTCGAGCAGCAGCTTTTTCTCGCCCGCGACCCCGCCCATGAGTTCCCTTAGCTGCGACGCCTGATCCAACGCCCGCGAGGTCTGTGTCAGCGCCTCGCCGGAGATCCTCCTCGAGTAGTGCGCGATCCGTTCGCGCACTCGTGGGTCGTCCTCCGTTGCCTTCTTAAGCTCATCCAGGGCGAAGGTTTCCTGCTGTTCCCTGTCCCCGAGCGTCTTTACGACTTCCGCCGAGATCGGGTCGAGCTTCGCCACCATCTCCTCGGCGAACTCCGAGGTGAGCGCATCCCCCACGTAGTGGAAGGTCTGTGCCTCGACCCAGTCCCCGGGCTTCGTCCTCTCGTGGAAAAGCTCGAAGAACGGACGGAACCGAAGCGCCATGTCGGGGGTGCCGATCTCGGCAAGGCGGGCCTCGACCAGTTCGCTGTTTCGCTCCTCTAAGGAGGCGACGTTCGCCTGCTCCTTCTTGGTGCGATCGTCCGGCGCCAGGCCGACGTTGTTGCGGGCGCGCTCGGCGGCCAGGCGCTCGCCGCACGCGAGCGCCGCGAGCAGCATCGCGACTGCCTCTTGATCGGCCACGGCTCGATTCTAGTGCGCGCCCATGTCGTGCCCGGGACCACCAGATACCGAGAATGTCCTACCCCGGGTCTAGGCTCGTGAACATGGGAACGGTCATAGATCTGGAGTCCAGGAGGCGCCGGCAGGATCCGGCGGTCGACAGGCTCTCACGGGCGATCGAAGTCCTGGAGCCGTTGGTGGACGGCGCTGAGGGCAAGCGCTCGCGTCACCCCGGATCTATCGAGACCGAGCTGCTCGCCATCACCGGTGCCATCGCCGGGGAGCGCCTCGACGAGGCCGCAACGCGCGCCGAACAACTGGCCGCACGCCTGCGGCGCCTTGCGAAAAACGCGTAGGTTCGCCGAACCCGCGCATTAGAAAAGGGAGCAGCTAACAGGCGCTGTTTGCACTTGCTCGGTTGCCACGGCCTCCGGCCGGAGCACCCGGGCATGCCTCCCGCGGCAGTCCGCGCGTGGGTACTGCTCCCTTTACGGGATCGATTCTATTCCTGGCGCGCGAATTCACGAAACGGCAGGTCGCACCTGCGACGACGCGTTTTTTGTCGTTCTTACGAGGCTTCTCTTCGGCGAGGTCTTAGGTAGACCCAGCCGACGACGGCGGCCACTCCGGCGGCCGTCAGCGCCGCCGCAACCGGGCTGACGCGCTTGGTCGTAGCGCCGATCCTGGTGCGAAGCGGCACGGGGTGGCGGAAATCGCGCACCGGCCAGCCGCGTTGTTCGGCCGCACGCCTCAGCTCACGGCTCGGGTTCACGGCGACCGCGTTGCCGACCTCCTCGAGCATGGGCAGGTCGGTGTGCGAGTCCGAATATGCATACGAAGCCTGGAGGTCGATCCCCTCGCGTTCGGCAAGCTTGCGGATCGCCTCGGCCTTGCCCTCGCCGTAGCAATAGAACGCAAGCTCTCCGGTGTACTTGCCGTTTTCGACGCCGGCCTGGGTCGCGATCACGTTCGTCACGCCGAAGTGTTCGGCCAGCGGGCGAACCACTTCCTGCGGCGAGGACGAGACGATGTAGACCTCGCGGCCCTGCGAGCGGTGAAGCTCCATCAGGTCGAGGGCCTCCTGATAGACGTAAGGGTGGATCAGGTCGATCACGACGCTTCGGACGAGATCCTCTACCTCGGCCTGGTCCCATCCCCTCGAGAGCCGAAGGATCGCTTCCTTGGCGCGGTCCATCCGGCGCTCGTCGGCGCCGATCAGGATGTAGACGAACTGCGCGTAGGCACTCCTTAGAACCGCGAGGCGCGAGACCAGGCCGGCGCGGAACATCGGCCTGGTGAGGGCGAACGAGCTCGACCTAGCCACGACGGTCTTGTCCAAGTCGAAGAACGCTGCCTCCATACACTCAATGGTAGGGGTTCGCGGGCGTTAACTTCGGATTTCAGCCTCACGCGTGTACCATCCGTGGGCCGAGAGGGGGCCTGGATGTCGATTCTCGTGACCGGGTCGATCGCGTTCGACAACATCATGGACTTCGACGGCCACTTCAAGGACCACATCCTGCCCGAGAAGGTCCACGTCCTGTCGGTGAGCTTTCTGGTCGACACTCTGAAGCGCCAGCACGGGGGCGCGGCGGCGAACATCTCCTACAACCTGGCTCTTTTGGGCGAGCACCCGTGCATCCTGGCCGCGGTCGGCGACGACTTCGCGGAGTACCGGGCGTGGCTCGAGTCCCACGGCGTGGACTGCCAGTCGATCCGGGTGGTTCCCGGCGAGTGGACGGCCTCTGCCTTCATCACGAACGACCGCGACAACAACCAGATCACGGGGTTCTATCCGGGGGCGATGCGCGGCGCGGCCGGATTGTCCTTGGACAAGGTGGACGGGGACGTCGGGTTGGCGGTGGTGTCGCCCGACGACCCGGCGGCCATGGCCCGCTACCCCGCCGAGTGCCGAGAACGCGGGATTCCTTATGTGTATAGCCCGGGCCAGCAGATCGTGGCGCTCTCTTCGGAGTCGTTACTCGACGGCTTGAAGGGTGCCCGCTGCGTGATCGGGAACGACTACGAGATGCAGATGATCGCCGAGAAGACCGGGATGCCGACCGAGGAGTTCCTCAACCACGCCGAAGTGGCGGTCACGACCATGGGCGAGGGCGGCTCGATCATCGAAACGGCTGACGGGCGGATCGAGCTGCCGGCGGCGGCGGCGGTTCGGGTTGTGGACCCGACCGGCGCAGGCGATGCGTATGTCGCGGGTGTCGCGCGAGGGCTGATGCGCGACGAGCCGCCGGAAGTCTACGGCCGCGTGGCCGCGATGGCCGGAACCTATGCAGTCGAGAACTACGGAACACAGGGTCACTCGTATTCGATGGAAGGATTCGCCACGCGCTACCGCGAAGCCTTCGGCCAAGAACTGCCCTGAGCTTCGTTTTTGGGATGTTGTAGTATGCTACGCCTATGCTGACAGTGCCGGAAGCGGCCGCACGAAGCGGCCGGAACCCCGAGACCATTCGCCGGTGGATCCGATCCGGCAGGCTCCGCGCGAAAAGGGTCGGCACCCAGCACGTAATAGAAGAGGAAGACCTCCGCAATCTCGTTGAGCCCGATCACCTTCCCCTCCCGAAGGGTTGGAGGACCACAGCAACGGGCGAGCCGATGCCAGACGTGGTCGGGCTTATCCGGACGGCACGCGAAGGCCACTGACGACTCATGCAGGTCGTTGATGCGAGCGTCGCTCTCCAGGCCTGCCTGTCGAAATCGGGATTCAGGCCACTCGGACGACGCGAAATGGTGGCCCCTCCCCTTCTCTGGTCCGAGGTCACTGCCGCGCTGCATCAGGCGATGTGGCGTGGCGCTATCAGCGAACGTCTCGCGGCATTGGCCTTGGAGCGTCTGGGGGAAACGCGAATTGCAACCCGGCGCCCGGCTCGGCTGTACTCGGAGGCTTGGGAAGTCGCTCAAGAGCTCGGTTGGGCGAAAACCTACGACGCCGAGTATGTGGCGCTCGCCCGCCTCCTCGCTTGTCCGCTCGTGACGATCGATGCGCGGCTGGCTCGCTCCGCCGAGCGGCTGGTTGAGATCGCCACACCCTCCAACTGAGAACCCTCGTCAACCCGCGGGGCAGCGAGAGAAGAGCCCAGAACTAGCTCCTCGATAGTTCGACCGAACCCTCGGGAGCCGAAAGGGTCACGACCGCTCCAGAATCGGCGAACTTGACGACGAGTGGACCCGAGAGAATCACATCCGCGAACCTTTCGGAGAACTTCTCGGCCTGCCCGCCGCAACCGGCAAGCGTGCTGAAGGTTTCCTCCGAATCGATCCTCAACAAACCTTCTTCATATGCGTAGGGCCCACCTAAGTGATTGCATCCCTCCCAGCCGGTTACTTCACCACCGCCGAAGGCCACCCAGGGTGGCTCCTGCGCGCGGGACACGTCCCCCATCGGCTTTCCGTCGAGGGACTTCACATTCCAACGACCTTCGAGGCGAGCACCTCCCCCCGTGCACACCGTCAGCATGGACACCATCGCGAGGGACATGAGAGCCAGCCGGCCTGCGTTCCTCGAGGGCATGAGGTTCGCTAGGCCGCGGTCACCTCGAAGTCGGCGGTTTCCTCACCGACGCTGATCGTGATCTCGCCCTCCGCCGTGGGCGAGGTCGATCCCGAGCAGGTGACGGAAACCATGTAAGGACCGGGGACAGCGTTGGCCGGCACGGTGATCGTCCCCGAGGACTCGGGGCCGCGCGGCACGTCGGCGACTGGCGACGCTCCGCCGCTCATGTACTGGTCCTCGGTGCCGGCGTGCATAGTCGCGTGCTTGTCGTCGGTCTCGTCGCAGCCCGAGACCGTCCAGGTGATCGGAGTCCCTGGCGCGCCGGACTCGGGATCGAGCGTTAGGCCACGGCCGCCGCCATCTCCGCCCTCGCCGGAGCTGCCGCCGCCGTTGCCGCTGCACGCGACGGCAAGTATCGAGACCAGGATTAGGACGGCTCTTGCGAGGTTTCGATTCATTCCGAGGCTCCCTCCGGTTGGGCGGTTCGCGTCCTTATAGCGCGTGGGCGGACGCGCGGGCAAGGCGAGGCCGCGTAAGCTCGCCCCCGGAGGCGACAGGGCACCTGGTGGGCCCCCCGGTCTTCAAAACCGGTGTGGGGGCGAAAGCTCCCAGGCGGGTTCGATTCCCGTCCGCCTCCGCGAATATGCTCTGACTACGAATGGGCGTTTATCAGGACAGTGAAGGTCAAACAGTCTTCCTCGGGCATGGGTCCTGGCTCCTCACGCTCGATCTAGAAACCGAGCATGCCGCAGAGATCGAACTGGAAGGTGTGTCCACGGCTGATGTGATCCGTACCTCTGATGGCCTGTTGGTCCTTGATGCGAGAATCAGGACAGCATTCTATTCATGGAAAAACGAGCTCCTCGTTGTGCCTTCTGAGGACCCGGCCAGAATCATCGGCCGAATGGCCCTGGACAAGGCGGGCCAGATCTCTTGGCAGGGGGATGCCGACGCATGGGCGGCTCTGCCGCGAATCCACAACGGGTATGTATGGGCGCAGGATGGATCTTGGAAGACCGATGTTCTCCTGCTCCGACACGACAACCCGGGCGAAGTCGAGTTCCTGCCACAACCACTATTCCCGGCCCCAATAGGGGACTCCCAAGTAAAAACAGCCTGCCTATCTGACGACAAGACTGCTCTCTTCGCCTATTTTGAGTGGATCCTCGTAACCGACTTGATGACTAAGGACACTCTCAGAACGATCACGCTGCCGTCGATTCTGTCCGACGACGCACCTCTGCGAGTCGAGGAGTCTTTGGGCAATGTGTGGTTCGTGACTGACACCCTGCTCGGGTTCGCGGATTTAGCCACGGGTGAGACGAAATCGATCGACGTTGGGAAACTCCGAGAAGGCGACTACATAGCCGACTTCGCTCCAGATCCAGCCTTTGACTCTTTTGCGGTTGCGCTGCTCAGAAGTGGTGCGGTAGTTTTGGTTAATGCGGAGACGCTGTCGATCACCGGCGTCTTTGAGACGGGAGAGCAAATCGGTTCGCTCGCGTTGCTCGGAGATGGGCGGGTTGTCTACCAGCCGTGGGCCAAGGGAAGACTGGTGATTGCGAGGCTGGACGACCGATCCCGAAGGGCAAACTAGTTCCCCCAAATGCGTGGGCACCGCAATCGGTTCTCATCCTGCCAGGAACTGGACGAGTTGGCGCGATGACAGTTTGGTGACCTGACGAAGTGGAGAATCCCAAGGCCCCGATTCGTGACTCCGAGGTGTCCTTGCGCACCTATCGTCGTCGGCTTCTCTCGGTAGCCGGCACGACCATCGCGTGTATCTGGATACTGCTAGCTGTAATCGTTATAGTCTGGATGCTTCTAACCCCCGAACAATTCCGAGGTGTGGTCGTGCAGGCGATCGCAGCGGCCGTGATATACGCAGCGGTCGGCGTGGCTTTGCTGAGGACCGCAATCACCGGCATCAAAACATACCCTGAAGGTTTGCGCGTCATCAATTTCTGGCGGAGCCGAAGGTTTGGGTGGAGCGAGGTCAAGGAGTTTCAGGACAAGCGATGGCTGATATACCCGCACGTCTGCCATCTCAAGACTCGCACTGGCCATATCCTCCCGATTCCTTCAATTTCAGGCTGGTCGTTCTTTCGAGGAGAATGGTTCACTGAAACGATGCAGGAACTCCGAGGGGAATTGGACGCGCGGGGGCAGAAACTGTCGGCCGACTCCCACTAAACGTGAATTAGGATAAGAAGTCACCCAAGGCAACTTGGTGGAGCAGCACACCTCCGGTAACGTCGGCAATTCCTTCTGGTGGCCCTCGATCAGGCACCCGCATGGACTAGTGCGGACCAATGTGGACGACCTCGCGCTCGAAGTAGGCCCGCGCGGACGCATCTGGACGGCCAAGGACGGATCCCACCCGCTCTTCAACCTGTGAGAGCGCGAAAGCTCCCAGGCGGGTTCGATTCCCGTCCGCCTCCGCTACGGTGAGGAAGATTGCCTCGCCGGCACACGCATCGATATCATCCCGACATGGTCACGCGGAAGGCGCGTTCGGTGATCGTCGGTACGCTGACCGCTGCACTCGTCATCGGCGGCCTCGTTGCACTTCGAGTCACCTGGAACAACCCTGACCGTTCATCGCAAGGCAATCGCGCCCACGGAAGGATCGTTTTCGCTGCAAATGTTGCCGACAGGTGGCGGCTGTTCACGATGAACTCCGACGGCACAGAACGCCGCGAGCCGATCGGAGGCGCCGGCGGGTACTCATCGGATTGGTCACCTGATGGCAGCCACATCGTCTACGAGACTGTGGGCGGTGAGTTGTGGACGATGAATGCCGATGGAAGCAACAAACACCAGATCGTGAGAGGCAACGAACCTCTTTGGTCGCCGGATGGAAATCGCATCGTCTTCGAGAGGATGTGTAGGCCAACACGAGTTGTTTGGTTCGACAAGGGAGTGGCGGGTTCGGCAAGCTGCGTCTTCATCGTCAATTCGGACGGAAAGGATTCACATGAGCTTCTCCTGTCCAAAAACCTGAGTGATTCGCCTATATCCTGGTTCCCAGATGGCGAACGCATTCTCCTGAGCCGCGCGAGTCGGCTCGGTACAAGTCTTTGGGAAGTAAATGCCGATGGGACGCAACCGCGGAGATTAATTCCGTGGAAGGAACCCGGTGAGGCAGGAGAGTTCTCCCTTTCCCCTAAGGGCAGCCTCCTGGCCTTCTCCAAGGGTGAAGACATATGGACAATGAGCTTGGACGGAGGCAATGAGGTACAGCTGACATCCGGTCCGGGCTACTCGAGCAACCCTGCATGGTCGCCTGATGGCGCAAGAATTGTTTTCAGCCGGGGTGGGGACATCTGGGTTATGGACGCGAGCGGGGCTAATGAGCGTGCCGTTACCAGCAGCGGTTATCGACCGGAGGAGCTAGCTCCCGTCTGGGGCGTCGCCCCGACTTGAACCCGGGTTAGCGCGCGGCCTGGTTCGATTCCCGTCCGCCTCCGCTAGAGGGTGTCCGCAGGTACGCGATAATGGCGACGTCGTGTCCAGGAATCTCGAACGGGTTCTGACCGCCCTTCTCGTGTGTGTTGCACTACTGGTGGGCTGCACTGCCCCCGGATCATCCAAGAATGAGCAGACCACGAGCACTGACCCACGACCCTCCTCGGCGCGCATCTCGCTCACGGGAGAGGGGATGGACCTGAGCCTTCCCGATGGCGGCTTCACACAACTGTCTATCCGCGGGGTAGGCGGCAACCCCATAGCCTCAGATGATCGCGCGGAGCGCTTTGCCGGATTGAACTCGCTCCAGGAAGCATTCGAGGGGGGTCCGGTTGCAGCGGTCGCTGTGGCCGATCAACCTGCGGAGGATGGCGCCGATTCTCTGGTTCTCACGCTCGGGCGTTGCTGCCGCTACTTGGTAAACGCAAACACTCTCGTCTTCGAGAACGTGAAGATGGTCACCGGGGATTACCCTCCAAGCCTGCAGCCATGGGTTGGCACCCGCTTCCAGACGCCTCCCGAGCGACTCGGCGGGATCACCCTTTACATAGAAACCTCCCCCGCAGGATGACCCACGCGGCTTTGTGTTAGGCACCCGAGGTCCCCGAGTGTGTCGCCCGGCTCACAACGCCTAGAGAATTCGTTCATGGACCCGCGTGGACTGGCGTGGACCGCGTGGACACTTCGCGCTCGGAGTGGACTCGCGTGGACGTAGCTACCCCCGTGGACGGATCCCACCCGCCTTCAAAATCGGTGTGGGGGCGAAAGCTCCCAGGCGGGTCGAGCATCGGCCCGCTGATGGTTCGAATCCATCCGGGCCAGCACCGCCCTGACGCTCTCCATCGTCGCGCGCCTCTGGGATGCTTCCCGGCATGGACAAGTCTGATCCCTCGTACAAGGGGCAGTCCGGGTACAACGCGGCGATGCTCGCGATCTACGACGTGTGGGTGCTGAAGTTCATGACGAAGGCGGTCTGGAAGGTTCCCGTGGCACCGGGCGTCGACAGATATCGACAGCACATGGGGCACCGACACCTCGATGTTGGGCCGGGGACCGGCTACTTCATCGAGAAGGCGGACCCGCCCCGCGGCACGGAGATCACGCTCCTAGATCCCAATCAGACCGTGCTTCGCCACGTGGCGAAGCGACTCGAGGAATGGCATCCGATCACCGTTGAGGCCGACGTCATGAAGCCCCTCCCGGTCGACGGACCGTTCGACTCCGCGGCACTCAGCTTCGTCCTTCACTGCCTTCGCGGGCCAGAGGGAAACAAGGCGCTCGCCGTTAGGAACATCGCGGATGTCCTCAGCCCGGAGGGGGTCCTCTTCGGCGGGACGGTCCTCGGCCTCGAGGGTAACCACACGAAGTCCGCGCGCGCGTTCCTGCGAGCAGCCAACAAGCAAGGGGCCTTCGACAACGTGGACGACACTGCGGAGGGGCTCCGCCGCATTCTGGAGATGTCTTTCAGCGCCGTGGATGTCGACGTCGTCGGTTCTGCGGCCCTCTTTGCTGCGGCCAGGCCACGGTCCCGCTCCTAGACGCCGCCCGGTCGCGGGCGCACAACCCCGAGGGCAGGGTTGGCTGGGCCCTCCCGCTGTGATCCGACATGGTAGAAACCGACGATGAAGGACGATGAAGCCGGCATGCCGGCTGCCGGCTCGGAAAGGGGCGGGCAATTCACCCGACTCCTTCTGCGCGTAGCGCTCACGGTGGGTGCTCTTGCGCTGACTCAGGTCGCCGCCTCAGCCGAGCGGAGTTGGGAGCGGATCGCGGCAAGAACCTTTGACTACGGCTGGGTGGGATGGATCCCTTGGCTCATCCTCTTCGCTCTTTCCGGAGCACTCTTCGGTCTCGCGATATGGCTACCTCGGCGGGCGAGCTACCACTTGAGGCCGTCCGTCTTGCTCGGCGTCCTGCCGCTCCTCTTGATCGCGTACCCGATCGCGTGGTTGAACGGCATCACTCTGCCGTTTCTCGACGAGCCGCCTCTCCACGATCAACTCGAACTGCTCGGCTTTCTCGTCGGCCTTTCGATCGCGTCGGGCTTCATGGAACCGAGGACTGCTTCCTAACAACTTCCCTCAGGCGATCGTGACCGTTCCTGGCATGCCGTAATCCCAGTGGCCGGGGGCGTGGCAGCCGAATAACAGCGCGCCGGGCCCTTCGAAGGTGTATGTCGTTGAGCGCGTGGCGCCCGCGGGCAGGCGCTGCGTGATGTTGCTCAATGACCCGCGTGTGATCCGACTTCGACATTGATACCTCCCTCTTGTCAGTCGCTATTGTGTCCTTCGTGGGCACCTTGCGCAGCAGGCGTCATCGTAGAGTCCACATGAGTCTCGGACGCAAGGTCGTCGTCGTCTCCATCGCGGCATTCTCCCTGGTCGCGTGTGTAAGGGGTTTCACCGGCCTGGAAGGGCGTTGGAACGTGGAGTCGCTCAACGGTCGTCAGATCCTTTACGCCGGTAGTCAAGAGCCGCTTTGGATGATCTTCCGGGGCGGGGAACTAAGCGGTTGGGAAGGCTGCAATCACTTCGGAGGGCCCTACGTCTACGAAGGTGACTCGGTAGGAGTCGCCTGGCAAATGATGACGGCGATTGGCTGCGGGCGGCGACCTGAGGAGTTCTTGGATGTGATCCAGTCGGATCCCTTTGTGGTCACCTTCGACGATTCGGGAATGAGGATGACAATCACATCTGAGAAAGGTTCTGTAGAACTATCGAGAGACCTTTGCACCAAGGAGAACCCCAGACACTTCGTCGAGTGGGACAAACCCGAGAAGGTCTGTTGATGGAAAAGGGTGACGCAAGCCGGCGGATCGAGACACTACGTACGCTTCTGCGAGTCGCGCTCGCGGCGGGCGCCCTGGCGATCGGTCATGTTGCGACACTGGCTCAAAGACGATGGCTGGTGATCGTAGAATACGGCGCCAACATCGGCGTCGGGGGTTGGATTCCCTGGCTAAGCCTCTTCGCCCTGGCCGGGGGACTCTTCGGCCTTGCGATGTGGCTTCCGCGGCGGGTTGGGTACCGGTTGGGACCGCCGGTTCTGATCGGTTTCCTTCCGCTCCTCGTTCTTATCTACGCGATCGGCTACCTCGGGTACGCCCCATACTTTCTCGGATACGAAAACAGCCCGCTTCTCACCGAGGAGCCCCCGATCTACGACCAGGTCCCGCTGCTCGCCTTCCTTATCGGTCTTTCAATCGCGTCGGGTTTCATGGAAACGGGGAAGGCTTCGCGGGTACGCTAACCACATGCCCGAGCGCCAAGATCGACGAAATGTTGCCATCGTCGCCCACGTCGACCACGGCAAGACCACGCTTGTCGACGCCATGCTGTGGCAATCCGGCGCGTTCCGCGAGAACCAGGACGTGGGCGAGCGCGTCATGGATTCGACCGATCTGGAGCGGGAGAAGGGCATCACGATCCTCGCCAAGAACACCTCGGTTCGCTACGGGGACACGAAGATCAACATCGTGGACACGCCCGGGCACGCGGACTTCGGCGGCGAGGTGGAGCGCGGCCTCACAATGGTCGACGGCGTCTTGCTGTTGGTGGACGCATCCGAGGGACCGTTGCCGCAGACGCGGTTCGTTTTGCGCAAGGGCCTGGAAGCCAAGTTGCCGGTGATCCTCGTCGTCAACAAGGTCGACCGTCCCGACGCGCGCATCTCCGAGGTTGTGCACGAGGTCGAGGAACTCTTTCTCGACCTCGACGCCGACGAGCATCAAGTCTCGTTTCCGATCCTCTACGCGAACGCGCGCGACGGCACGTGCGGAACCGCACCCGACATGCTCGCGCCCGATCTCAAACCGCTTTTCGAAACGCTGCTCGAGCACATTCCCCCGCCGCAATACGAGGAAGGCCACCCGCTGCAAGCGCGTGTGACGAACCTGGACGCATCGCCCTATGTCGGACGGCTCGCGCTCTGCCGCGTGCATGAGGGAACGATCAAGCGGGGGCAGGACTTGGCCTGGTGCCGCGCCGACGGTTCGATCGAACAGGTCAAGCTCACCGAGCTGTACGTCACCGAAGCGCTGGATCGCGTCGACGCCGACGAAGCCGGGCCCGGCGAGATCATCGCCGTCGCCGGCATCGAGGACATCACGATCGGCGAGACCCTGGCCGATCCGGACGACCCCCGCCCTCTGCCGGTGATTACGATCGACGAGCCGTCGCTCTCGATGACGGTCGGCATCAACACCTCACCGCTCGCGGGCCGCGACGGCGACAAGGTCACGGCGCGGCTGGTCAAGGGGCGGCTCGACCGCGAAGTCGTCGGCAACGTCTCGATTCGCGTGCTCGACACGACCGGCCGCACAGACGCGTGGGAGGTGCAGGGCCGCGGCGAGCTGCAACTCGCGGTGCTCGTCGAGATGATGCGTCGCGAGGGATTCGAACTTACGGTCGGCAAACCACAGGTCCTGACCAAAGAAGTCGGCGGCCGCAAACACGAGCCGGTTGAACGCGTGAGCGTCGACATCCCCGAGGACTACCTCGGCGTCGTCACGCAACTGATGGCGCTTCGCAAGGGCCGGATGGATCACATGGTGAACCACGGCAAGGGCTGGGTTCGCATGGAGTACCTGGTGCCGGCGCGCGGCCTGATCGGCTTTCGCACCGAGTTCCTCACGGAAACACGCGGCACGGGCATCCTGCACCACGTCTTCGAGGCATACGAGCCGTGGCTGGGTGATCTGCGCACACGCCCGACCGGCTCCTTGGTCGCCGACCGGGCCGGACCAACCACCTCCTTCGCGCTGCTGAACCTGCAGGAGCGAGGGTCGATGTTCGTCGGTCCCGGGGAAGAGGTTTACGAGGGAATGATCGTCGGCGAGAACGCGCGGAGCGAGGACATGGACGTGAACCCGACCAAGGAAAAGAAACAGACGAACATGCGCTCGGCGAACGCGGAGGAACTCGTGCGGCTGATCCCACATCGCGAACTGTCGCTGGAGCAGGCGCTCGAGTTCATCCGAGAGGACGAATGCGCGGAAGTTACGCCGCACACCGTCCGGCTTCGAAAGGTGATCCTCGAAGCGAACGCCCGCGTGAAAGCCGCCCGCGGCCGCCGCACTTGACCTCCGAATAAACTGGCTGAGTGACCACAAGGACTCTGGCGGGCGTGCTCCTTGTAGTCGCGCCCATCTGGTTCAACATCTGGTTCGCGGTGCTCGCGCGCCGGTTCGATTACCCGGACATCCTTCGTAAGCCGATCGAGGAAATCCTCTCGCGCTTTCGAGCCGGCGGATCCGGCTTGATCCTCATCTGGTGGGCCTTTGCGGCATCCGGTGGACTGTTCGTCGCTGCAGCCGTTCTGCTTTCCATTGTGCTGTTTCCGCAGGCAAAAACGGCGTCTGTCGTCGCCCTAGTCGTTGGGGTGCTCGCCGGGCTGGTCCAGGTTCTCGGGCTTCTGCGGTGGGTCTACCTCGTGCCCTCGCTCGCGCGCGCGTACGGCGATGCGGAGGCGAGTGAGGCGACGCAGTCGGCGGTTGAAGTCACGTTTCGCGCGTTCCACCACTACTTGGGAGTCGGAGTCGGTGAGCACCTCGGCTATCTGCTGACCGGCGCTTGGACCGGCTTCGTCGGATTCGCGATCCTGACCGGCGATGCGTTGGCGCCCTGGCTCGGTTGGGTTGCGCTTCCTCTTGCCGTTGGGCTAGTTGCCGCTTCCGTTGAATTCCTCGGGCCGAACGAGGAGCGTGGGTGGGCGTTGGCCGGCAAAGCCGTCCCACTGCTCTACATTGCGTGGTCGCTCTGGCTCCTCGCCGTGGGGCTTTCGCTAATCATCTGAGTTCGGCCCACGGCTGCTACGCGGCCTACAGAATGATGCCCAGGTGACGGGATTCGTGCGCCGAGCGCGTCGGGGCTAGTCTTTCTCCCGGCGATGAGACCACAAAGTGAAGCCGAACAGGCCGCCAAGCTCCGCCTCGCCCTCAAGGCGGGGGAATTGGGGCTCTGGTCCTGGGATCCGAAGAGCGGCTCGGTCGAATGGGACGAGAAGCTCGAGGAGATATTCGGCCTTCCCCCCGGCGGCTTCGACGGCAAATACGAGACGTACCTCTCCCTACTTCACGACGACGACAGGGAATCGGTCTTGAGAGCCATCGAGGAGGCGCTCGAAACCAAGACCGGCCACCACGTCATCCACCGCATAGTCAGGCCTGGCGGAGAGATCGCATGGATGGAGGGCTGGGGCACCGTCCAACTCGACGACTCGAATGAAGTCGTGAGCTTGCTTGGCGTTGCCCGTGACGTAACCGCCCGGCAACGAGCAATCGATTCGAAGGCTCGCCTTCAAACCATCACGGACGCCGCGATCGGGCGCCTCAGCGTAGGTGACCTAACGAAGGAACTCGTCGCTCGCATCCGTGACACGATCGAAGCGGACACCGCCCGGCTCCTGCTCCTTTCTCCCGACGGCACATATCTTTCCGGAGGCGGAGCTATCGGGCCCGAGGGACCGATGGAAGACCCGGTCCCCATTCCTGTTGGCCATGGGTTCGCGGGCGGCATCGCAGCCACGAGGAGGCCCCGTCTCGTCTTCGATATTTCCTCGATCGAACTGATCGGTCCATTCCTCAAGAACGCGGGAGTCCGATCTGTCGCCGGAGTACCCGTAATAGAGGGCGGCGATCTCTTGGGAGTGCTCCACGTCGGGAGCCGCACGCCGCGCCAATTCGACGACCAGGACGTTGCCGTTCTCGAACACGCCGCCGATCGGATCGGCGTAGCGCTCCGAAGGGCGAGAGCGGAAGACAGCGTGCGCAGGACGGCCGATGCGCTGCAACGAAGCCTCCTGCCCAAGTCGGTTCCGGCGATACCGGGATTGGACATAGCGGCCAGCTACCATTCCGCCGGCGGAGATCTCGTCGGGGGGGACTTCTACGACGTCTTTCAGGCCTCCGACACCAGTTGGTGCGTTGCGATCGGGGACGTTGAGGGAAAAGGAGTCGATGCGGCGACGATGACTTCGCTCGTTCGCCACACGATCAGGGCTGCCACCCGGTTCCACCAAAAGCCAAGCGAGATCTTGGAAACCGTCCACGAGGCCGTTCGCGAGGCGGCGACGGATACCTTCTGCACGGCGTTGATCGCCTTGGTCGAGCCTGAGAACACGATGCCGACTATCACCTTCGCGTGCGGTGGACATCCGCTTCCCCTGCTGGTTCATGGAGACGATGCGCAGCTCGTGGGACAGCCGGGAACGCTGCTCGGATTGATCGATCCGGCCAGTGCCAGCGACACGACGCTCAACCTGTCGGATGCCGATTGGCTCCTTCTCTACACCGACGGTCTCACCGACGTGCCCCCGCCGTTCGGCCTGGACGACGAGGCTCTGCGAGAGATGGCATCGGCTTGCACGCGAGCCACCGCCTGGGAAATCGCGGACAGCGTCGAGAAGGCGCTCGAGAACATACTGCCCTTCGAGAAACGGACCGACGACACGGCCTTCGTCGTCATCCGCCCGGTTATTCCTCCGCTTTCGACGCCTAATTAGCTATCCCAGGGCCGCCGGAGCCGTCGGTTCTTCCTGAGGCCGGCTGCCGAAGCGTTCGCGCGCAACAATCGCGCCCGTCGCGGCGAGAACGACCGCGCCGCCGGCTATCGACAGAGGAGTCATCGCCTCGTTCAGCAGGATCCACCCGGCCGTCGCGGCCACGACCGGCATGCTTTGCATCACGAGTGATCCGAGCCACGCTTCGACGTGGCGGTGGGACCACGCGAGGGCCAGGTGTCCGGCGGCACCCGATATCACCGTCGTGTACGCGAGCCAGATCCATTCCTCTCCTTGCGGAGGCGCCAGCGAAACGCCCGACGCAACCGTCACCACCGTCACTGCCCCGCCCGCCACGACCATGACCGTCGTCATGTATTCGAGCGTCCCGACCTTCAGCTTGGTTCGCACTCGTTTCGAGAACAACCAGTACCCGGTCCACGACAGAGTCGAGGCTGCTGCAAACGCGTCACCCAACGGGCGCCAGGCCGGGGAGCCGAACGACCCGAGCGCGACCAGCCCCACCCCGGCGATCGACGCCGCCATGAGCATTGCTTCCTTGCGCCCGATTCGTTCGCCGAACCAGCGCGCGGCACCGATCGCGATGAAAACGGGAGATATCGCGCCGATGATGGTCGCGTTTGCGGCTGTAGTGATGCGAAACGCGTTGAAGGTCAGAACCAGGTCGGCGGCGAATAGCAAGCCTCCCGGCCAGCACGCGCGGATCACCTCCCAGCGCAGCCGCCGGCGCATGGCCAGAAGCGCGACTGCGTAGATCAGGATCCCGAACCAAAGTCTGTAGGTTGCGAACGCGAGAGTAGGCATCTCGACCTGCTTGAGAACTATCGGAAGCAGGCCCCAAACGACGGTGGCGTAACCGACCGCGGCTATGCCGGGCGTGCGTCGCGGACCCATGCCCCACGCTACCCGACTTGCGCTGAGGGAATCCAAGGACTACGAATACCCACAAGTCACAGGATGAGGGGACGTTCATGAGCTTCACCACTCGAGAGTTATGGACGATCGTCCACGGCATGGGCCTCGGGGCGGCCTTCCTTCTTGCGTTTGCGGGAGGACTCGCCGGGCTTTGGAGTCTTCGCCCCGGATTGATCACCGAGGCCGGAATCGTCGAGCGCACCAAACGCCTCAAGATAGGCACTTGGGCCATGGCTCTGGCCGCGTGGCTGACCGTCATAACCGGCACCTTCATCGTGTACCCGTGGTACCGCGCCGACACCGGCGCATGCGAGGAGGAGCTGACCGCCGGGTGCGGCGCGAGGTTCGCCCTCCTCGCCGACGAGGCCAAGGCTCAGTGGCACGAATTCGGCATGGAGTGGAAGGAACACATCGCCTGGATCGCGCCGATGCTCGCAACTGCGGTTGCCGTTGCCGTCTCTTACTACGGAGTCAAGCTGGTCCGCGAGCAAGGCGTGAAGAAAGCCCTGATCGTCGCGTTCTCGGCGGCGTTCGTCATCGCCGCGATCGCCGGCGCGTTGGGCGCCTTCATCACCAAGTCCGCGCCGGTCGCCTGAGGGAGGGATCATGACCGAGGTTCGCCAGGTCACACAGCAAGCCGGCGAGGGGCACAAGACGTTCGGCCCCGTCGCCGCCGTGTTCATCGCCGCCGGGCTGGGCTCTTTGGTTCTCGGCGTCCTGACGACGCTTGCCGAGGGCAGCGAAGGCATCAAATCGGGCCTCGAGTGGTCGAAGTCCGTCGGCCCTTTGATAGGGAAGACACTCGTCGCGACTGCTACGTTTGTCGTCTCGTGGGGAGTGCTGTCGGCCGCATGGAGAAGGAAGGATCCGAAACCTAGGACTATCTGGGTCTGGACGACGATCCTGGTGCTGGCCGGTGTCGTCATGACTTTCCCGATCTTCTTCCAGCTCTTCGCGGCGGAATAGGCTGGCGGACAAACCGAAGGTCTCGCCACGATTTGCAATAATGGAGCCATACTGGTCGTCTATCCTGGTTGACCGACAAGGGAGGGCTGAATGAGCGCAGAAAAGAAGAGCTTTGATTCACCGGACGAGAAGAGGGCAATCGGCAACGGCCAAGCTGACGTCGTGAACTTCGACACCGCTAGCGCGGCGCGTGCCACCATGCAGCCCGGCTGGCGCTGGTCCACGGACGTCAAACCGATAGTCGGGACGGAAAGCTGCCAGGCCGACCACCTCGGATACGTCGTGTCGGGGCGCCTGCACGTAGTTACCGATGACGGCGGCGAGGCCGAGGTGGGCCCGGGCGACGCCTACGTCATACACCCGGGCCACGATTCGTGGGTTGTCGGCGACGAACCCTTCGTCGGTTTGGAGTTCCAAAGCAAGACTGCCGAGACGTACGCGAAGACTTAGCGGGAAAGCACCAAACCGCATGGGAGGAACGACTACCTATACCGCGCATGTTGATCGGAGCCCTGAGCAGGTTTTCGCACTCCTATCCGACATAGACCGGCACTCCGAGTGGTCGGTCAAGACTTTTCGTTCCGAGAAACGGGGCGACGGGCCGGTCGGCGTCGGCACGGTCTACGAGACTCACGGCTGGCTGCCGGGCCAGGGCAAGGACCACGAGAACACCGTCACGATCACGGCATTCGAACCGGGCAAGCGCTTCGCGTTCGACGCGAAGGACCCCCGGGGGCCGGTAATTCCCAGCGACTACGTCCTTACGCCCGAAGGCGGAGGCACGCGCGTGGAGCGCACGATGACGATGCCGAAGCCCGACGGTTTCCAAGGTGTCATGTGGCCGGTCATCTTCCCGATGCTGGTCAAGCCGGCGATCCAGAAGAACCTCAACATGTTCAAGGCCAAGGCGGAGGAGCAACCGGCCGCCGGGTGACCGGCCCTATTCCACGCCTACCTCTATGGTGTGCCAGCCGGTCGCGCCGTCGGGGAACGGTTCCTGCATAGTTTCGGGTTGCGTTTCGCCCTCGCCGTCGGTCGCGCGCACCTGTAGCGTGTGCTGCCCGGGCGTTGCATTCCACCGATAAACCCACTGTTTCCAAGTGTCTATCGTTCCGCCCGAACCGAGCTGAGCCGCCCCCGCTACCGCGCCGTCGACCAGCACCTCGACCCGCTCGATACCGCGATGCTGAGCCCACGCAATCCCGGCAACCGGAACCTCCCCGGCCGCAAGGTTGCTCTTCGAACGGGGTGTGTCTATGCGCGACTGCGTCTTGATCGGCGCTTGCTCGGCCCATCCCCGCCTGACCCAGTACGGATCGAACGCCTCGAAGGTGGTCAGCTCCATGTCCACGACCCATTTGGTTGCCGACACGTAGCCGTACAGGCCGGGCACGATCTGGCGAACCGGAAACCCGTGCTCGAGCGGCAACGGTTCTCCGTTCATTCCGTATGCGAGCATCGCGTCGCGTCCGTCCATGATCGCTTCGACGGGGGTTCCGAGCGTGAAGCCGTCGACCGACGTCGACACGAGCTGCGTGGCATCCGAATGCACGCCGGCTTCGCGAAGCAGATCCGCGAAGGAAGTGCCGAGCCAGATCGCGTTCCCGATGTATTTGCCGCCCACCGGATTCGACACGCAAGCGAGCGTGATCTCGCGCTCGATGGCCGGGCGGGACATCAGCGCCTCCAAGTTCAATGTCAGCTCGCGATCCACCATCCCGTGAATCCGCAGCCGCCATTCCTCCGCCATGACCTTCGGCACGATCAGCGAGGTGTCGACCCGGTAGAACTCGTCATTGGGGGTGAGGAAGGGCGTCAGGCCCGGCGCCTTCAATGCATCTCCGGTCGTCGCCCCCGGAGTATTTGCGGTGGAAGGCAGCACGACTTTCTCGCGCGATGCTTCGACGTCGAAGCGCTTCTGTAGCAACACACGGCCGGCAGCCCCGGCCGCCAACGAAGTTCCGGCGACCGCGAAGCCCGTGAGCATGAAGCGGCGGCGCGCCGGATCCGGGATCGTTTCCGGCGAGGCGTCGGAAGGCAGGAGCCCTCGTGATTCCGCCCCGGCGACCGCGAACCTCGTGAGCAGGCTGAGCGCTATCGCGCCCGCGACGGCACCGGCGATCGCGGGGAGTACGTCTGCCTGGCCCGCCGCCGGGCGCGAGGCCGCGGCGAACGCCCCTGCGAGACCGAAAGCTGCCAACGCCACGAAGCCGACCCATCTTCGGCGCATCGTGATCACTCCGACCCCGGCCGCGACCAGCCCGAGCACCACATAGATCCCGGCCAGCAAGACCAGCTTGTCGTTGGCCCCGAATGTTCGAATCGCAAACGACTTCAGCCACTCGGGAGTTGCATCAACGAGGGCGCTGCCGACGACGATTATCGGAGCGGAGGCTTCCCCTATGAACCCGGCAACCAGCCCGGCACCGCCCAGGGCGGCGGCGGCGGTCAACACGCCCACGACCGCACCTCGCTGCCAGGACTCGCGCTGCACCCACCCATCTTCTCAGCAATCCCTTCTAGGATTCCCCGATGCCGCTTTTGCTCGCGCTCGCGGCCGCCGGAATGTGGGGCGCCGCCGACTTCATGGGAGGAATGGCCGCCCGGCTTTGGAGCGCCTTCCGAGTCGCGTTCGTCGGTCAATTGATCGGCCTGGCGCTAGTGGTGGCCGCACTTCCGATTCTGCCGGGGGAGGCCATCCGCGCCGACCTGCTTTGGGGTGCCGCGGCCGGAGTGTTCGGGGGTCTCGGGGCGTTGTTTCTCTATCGCGGACTGGCCGAGGGCCAGATGAACGTCGTTGCGCCCATCACCGCGGTAACTGCGGCGGTACTTCCGGCCGGAGCAGGGCTCGCCCTAGGAGAGACGCCCGAGCCGGCGGCCTCGGCCGGCGTCGCGCTGGCGATCGGCGCGGTGGCCCTGCTCGGCATGCAGCAACACCCGCACAGTGAAGACGAGGCTGCGCCGACGGGAAGGATTCTCTCCCTTCGCGGCCTCGGTACGGCCCTCGTGGCGGGTATCGGTTTCGGACTCTTCTTCACGCTGATCGCGCAAACCAGCGTCGAATCCGGACTCTGGCCGCTCCTTTCGAATCGCCTCATGTCCTGCACGATCCTCGGCGCCATCCTCGTGGTCTGGAGCTTGCGCCGGAACTCGCCGGGGGGGAAGGGCGGCGCGTGGCTGGCCACGGGTTCGGGAACTCTCGACATGACGGCAAACGTCGCCTACCTGTTGGCTGCACAGAGGGGCTCGCTGGCGCTGGTCGCGGTGCTGGCCTCGCTCTACCCGGCCGGGACCGTGCTTCTTTCGAGATTCGTCCTAAAGGAACCGTTGGGCAAGCTTCACGCGGCCGGACTGCTTCTAGCCCTGATCGCGATCGTGTTGATCACGGGTTACGGAGCCTGAGTCACGCCCTGTAGAAAGGGTGACTGTAGGAAGGCTCGGTATGCAACGCGCAGGTGGGCGTCGCGTTGTAGGTGGAAAGGATGGTCGAGCATTCCGGCTCCTCGCAGACGCGTCCCCTTGCGGGACGGGACGAAGCCTCCCTGCCGCGTTCGGGTGTTCCGACATGAGTGCCGCCCCTGCCTGTTGGTCGAGCCACGCCTCTCCTCTCGATCGCCGAAGGAGAAAGGGACCCGCCGAGGCGGGTCCCCTACCCTGATGGATGCTCCTAAGAAACGGGCCTGAGATTGGCGGCCTGGGGACCCTTTTGTCCCTGGGTCACGTCGAACTCGACCTTCTGCCCCTCATCCAGACTCTTGTAGCCCTCGCCTTGAATCGCACTGAAATGCACGAAGACGTCGGGGCTTCCGTCGTCGGGAGTGACGAATCCGTAGCCCTTCTCGGAGCTGAACCACTTCACAACACCGGTTGCCACTAGCAACTCCCTCCTTTCTTCGGCCGTCCCCGGTCACTGAGCGCCGGCTGGGCCGCCGATGCCTCCGGCACCGGCAAGGGAACTGCTCGTAGCGAACTGCGATGCTGCACCCTCGGGGAAACCGTACCATGCAAGGCGGTCCCGACGGTACTCCCCCAGTTCAGGCACAAGCTCGTCCCCTCGAATCAGCCTCCACGGAAGAACCGGACGGGGTACCCTGCACCGCATGGCCGAAAAGGCTGAGGGTGACTCCCGCTGGCCCTCCATGGGCTACCTCGCCAAAGCCACCATCACCGTCGGGCTGGCCATCGCTCTTCTCCTCGCCGCGTTCGAGGCGTCCGGGATCCTCGTCCTTTTGATCATCGCGATCGTCTTCGCCGTAGGTCTGGACCCGGCAGTGCAGATCTTGCAGAAACGGTTCCACGTCAAGCGGGGCACTGCCGTCGGGATCATCTTCGTAGGTGCGACGTCGTTCGTCCTTCTGTTCATTTGGCTCGTCGTACCGCCCCTGATTGGGCAGGTCACCGAGCTTGCCGACGACATACCCGCGTACGTCGCCGATCTCCAGGAGCGAAATGACGGATTGGGGAAGTTCCTATCCAAGGGCGATCTGGAAGAGAAAATCAAGGACTTCGTCTCCCAGATCCCACAGGCAATCGCCTCGTCCTTCGGCACGATCGTCGGCGTGACCGGGGCGATCACGGGCGTGCTATTCAACACGCTGACCGTAGTCGTTCTGACCATCTACTTCATGCTGGCCCTGCCCAGGATGCGAAAGACGGCCTCGCTGTTGTTCGCCGCCGAGAGTCGGGAGCAAGCCGAGAGGGTGATCGATGAGTCGGTTGCGAAGATCGGGGGTTACGTCTCGGGAAACTTCGTGACATCCGGAGTCTGCGCGATTCTCGCCGGCATCGCTTTGATCGCGCTCGGCGTCCCGTTCGCAGTTCCTCTTGCGCTCTGGGCCGGTCTCGCCGACCTGATCCCACAGGTGGGGTCGTACTTAGGCGCGGCGCCGGCAATAATCGTCGCGTTCTTCGATTCGCCGCTCCTGGCCGTCGCCGTGCTCGTGTACTTCATCGTCTACCAACAGTTCGAGAACTACTTCTTGGTGCCGCGGGTGATGAAGAACGCCGTGGACCTGTCGGCCGCGGCCGTCTTGGTGAGCACGCTGATCGGCGCCAGCCTGGCCGGCTTCGCCGGCGCCCTGCTTGCGCTGCCCGTGGCCGCCACGATCAAGGTGGTGGTGGTCGAGATCTGGCTCGGGGACCGCCTTCGTGATGCGGAGGCGAAGGACCATCCCCCCGAGGAACGGAAACGCCGGAGGCTGTTGCGCAAGCGGCTGAAGGGCGGCACCGGCGCGAGGGAATGACTAGAATTTACCCTAAGTAGTCGGACGCCCGGTTTCTGCCGATACTGCAGGAAGAGGCGGGGGTTGCCGATGGCCGCAACGCGAAAGAGCGGTGCCGCGGGGAGTCGGTCCGGCACGGCCGGCGGCAAGCGCAAAACCAAATCCGTTTCTCGCAAGACACAGGATCGCAAGAAACCTCCCGGAGGGAAAGACTCTCGAGCCAGCGAACGCCGCTTTCGCGATCTCCTCGAAGCCTCCCCACAGGGAATCGTAGTTGTGGACACCGACGGCACGATAGTCACGGTCAACGCGGAGCTGGAGCGGATGTTCGGTTATTCGCGAATCGAGCTCATCGGCCATCGGGTGGAGTCGTTGTTGCCGGAGCGCTACCACGAGGATCACCTCCGGCACAGGGCCGAGTTCATGACCGCCCCGCGGACCCGGCCGATGGGAGTCGGTCTCGAGCTATTCGGTCTCCACAAGAACGGGTCGGAGTTCCCCGTAGAGATCGGCCTGAGCGCGATCGACACCGATGAGGGCGTACTGGCGACGGCGAGCATCAGCGACATCACGCGGCGAAAACAGGCGGAGGAAAAACTTCGAGACAGCGAACGCCGGTTCCGCGACCTCCTCGAGGGTTCACCCGAAGGGATCTTGGTGGCGGACGCCGAGGGGAAAATCATGATCGTGAACGCGCGATTGGAGGAGATGTTCGGTTACAAGCGTGAGGAACTGGCGGGACGACGGATCGAGACCCTCCTTCCCGAACGGTTCCGAGACACTCACCTGGGCTTCCGGTCCGATTTCATGCGATCACCTCAAACCAGACCCATGGGCCAGGGGCGCGAGCTTTTCGGCCTGAAGAAGAACGGCGAGGAGTTCCCGATCGAAATCGGCCTGAGTTCGATCGAAACCGCGGACGGCGTGCTGGCAACCGCCAGCGTCAGCGACATCTCGGCCAGGAAGGACGCGGAGGAAAGCCTTCGCCAAAGCGAGGAGAAGTTTCGCGATCTCCTCGAGGGCTCACCCGAGGGAATCGTGGTTGTCGACGCTGAAGGCAGGATTGTGATCGTCAATGCACAGGTCGAGCGCATGTTCGGGTACGAGCGCGCGCAACTAGTAGGCAGCAAAGTGGAGAGCCTTCTCCCCGAGCGCTTTCGAAAGCGGCATGCCGGGCACCGCGCCGGGTACATGGAAGCCCCCCGAACGCGCACGATGGGGGAGGACTTGGATCTGTTCGGGCTGACCAAGAGCGGTAAGGAGTTTCCGGTCGAGATCGGCCTCAGCTCTGTCAGGACCGGCCAGGGAGTGCTTGCGACCGCGAGCATCATCGACGTCACCAAACGAAGGGAGGCCGAGGCGGCGCATCGTGAGGCCGAGGAGCGTTTCCGACTCCTGATCGAGGGCGTGCGGGACTACGGCATCTACATGCTCGATGAGGACGGCCGGGTGACGACATGGAATGCGGGAGCGGAGCGGCTCGAGGGGTACCGGGCCGACGAGATCATCGGGGCCCATATCTCCCGCTTCTTCACCCCCGAGGACATCGAGGCCGGCAAGCCAGAGGAAGGCCTTCGACTCGCCTCGGAGCATGGCGTCCACGAGTCGGAGGGATGGCGTGTCAGAAAGGACGGTACGCGTTTTTGGGCATCGGCTTTGATCACCGCTCTTCGAGACGACGGAGACCTGCGCGGATTCTCCAAGATCACTCGCGACATCACCGAGAAGAAGCGCTCCGAGGACGCCCTCCGAAGACTGGCGGCCCGGCTCCAGACCCTGCACGAGATCGACGCGAGCATCCTTGCAGCCGTGTCGCTGGACGATCTGTTCAAGACGGCCCTGAGCAGTCTGAGGAGCGTGATCCCCAGCGAGCGCGCCGCTGTTTCGCTCCACGACCTCGACAGAAAGGTGGCCAACTACGCGGCGGCCGAAGCGGAGGCGTCGGTGGGCGAGATCCGAACCGGAGAGATACCGCTCGGGGACATTCCGGACCTGGATTCGATCCTCGCGGCGCCCACGACGATCATCGACCTCACCGAGGTCCACGACCGGGCGCAGGCCTACGGACTGCTCTACAACGCGGGATTGCGGAGCCTGCTCACCGCCCCGATGCACGCGGACGGCAAGCCCTTCGGAAACCTCACCGTCTACTCCACCGACGCGGAGCGGTTCAACGACGAGCACCGCAAGATAATCCGCGAGCTGGCCGACCAGCTGGCCGTCGCCTTCCAGCAAACCCGGCTCCGCGAATCGCTTCGAGAGCACTCGCAGATGCTCGAACGGCGGGTCGCGGAGCGCACGAGAGAACTCCGCGAGATCAACGCGGAACTTGATTCGTTCTCTTATTCGGTCTCGCACGACCTGCGCGCACCTTTGCGCGCGATGCAGGGCTTGACCAGCGCGCTCCTCGAGGATTACGGCGACCGCCTCGACGAGACGGGGAAGGACTTTGCGGCACGCATCGTCGGGGCAGCCCGGCGGATGGACGACATGATCCGGGACCTGCTCTCCTACAGCAGGCTGACTCGCGCGGACATCGAATTGTCTACTGTAGATCTAGCGGACGTACTGAACGTCGTACGCGAGCAGTTCTCCGGCCAGCTGCAAGATCGAGGTGGGGCGGTGCATGTCGAGGAACCGTTGCCTTTGGTTAGGGCGCACAAACCTACACTTACTCATGTGCTGTTGAATCTCCTGACCAACGCGATCAAGTTCGTCGAGGAAGGAACCGCACCGATGATCGAGATCACTGCGGAACGATCCGGTCCCTCGGTAACGCTCCGGGTCAAGGACAACGGCATAGGCATAGCACCGGAGCACCAAGAACGTATTTTCGGGATGCTCGAGCGGCTTCACGGAGTCGATACATACGAGGGGACCGGGATCGGCCTGGCGATCGTTCGCAGAGGGGCCGAACGCATGGGCGGCAGAGTAGGCGTGGAATCGCGGGCGGGAAAGGGCAGCACGTTCTGGGTCGAGCTGCCCGTGGACGGATAGCCGGTCCAATCCCGCTCGATTCTTGAACGAATCCTTATCGAGTTCAAACGCCCCGCTGATGGCCGCGGCCGACATTCATCTTGATCGGAGGCAGCTATGACAAAGCCGATGGAATCGCGGGCCGGCAATCTTGGTCCCATCTCGGAGGGACGGCTGCTTGCCGTCGACGCCGCGATCGCAAGACTGTCTTCGGAGGAGCGCAATCGCTTGATCGAAATCATGATCAGAATGCAGGAGCGCAGCCACCAAACGACAGGCTAGGCACGCTTCGGGCCCGGGCCCTGCGGCCCGGGCCCTGGCGTCGGTTCGGAAGCCGCGAACCAAACCCCTCGGATGAGGCAATCTCCTAAAGAGGGGGTGGGTCGCGGTGCCGACGGAGGAGCTGGCCCTTGTTCCGGCTACCGCAGCTGCCGCTGAAACCGAAACGGAGCCGCCCAAAGGACTAGTCCATACGGATGGTTTTCCGCCACGGCTGACATCGCGCGAAATGCAGACGTTGACATTACTCGCCTCCGGTTTCTCCACCAGGGAGGCTGCATATGAGCTGCAACTCAGCCATCAAGCAGTCACCTATCACGTAGGCAATCTCCTCAGGAAAACAGGGACGAGAAACCGGGCAGCCCTGGTCGCCCGTGCCTACGTTTGGGAACTCCTCCCGATCGATCGCTGGCCTCCCGAGGGACGGATCCCGAACCGGTGGGAGAGGGGCAGCCAAACGCGCAGCTGACCGGCCGCCGCCCTAATTACCTGTACTTATGCCACCCAAAGCCGATAAATACAGTGAATGAAACCTGAGGAGGTTGTGCCTTGAGACTGGAGCCGGACACGATCCTCATTGCCGAAGACGACCCGAACGACGCGCTCTTGGTTCAGCGTGCGTTCCGGACCGCGCGTCTGGCAAATCCGATCCAGGTAGTCGGCGACGGTGAAAGGGCCATCGCCTATATCTCCGGCGTTCCCCCGTACGACGATCGAGAGAAATACCCAATGCCTATGTTGGTCCTGCTGGATCTCAAGATGCCGAGAAAGGGTGGCCACGAGGTTCTCGAGTGGATTCGCGCGCAACCCGGAATCAAGAGGCTGCCGGTCGTAGTCCTCACCTCGTCGAGCGAGATGATCGACATCAACCGCGCATACGATCTAGGTGCAAACTCCTACCTCGTCAAGCCCGTGGAATTCGAGGCTCTTCTCGAAATGGTGAAGGAGCTGAACCTCTACTGGGCCGTCATGAACAAGTTAGGCAGCGTCCAGGAATGACCGCCAGAAGGTTCAGCCTGCTGATTGTCGAGGACAATCCCGACGACCGTATTTTGGTCACGCGGGCACTGAAGAAGGAATTCGCCCACCTCGACGCAACAGCCATCGGAGAGCAGGGTGAATTCGAGGCCGCCCTGAACGACTGGAATTTCGATGTCGTCGTCACCGACTTCGCCATCGGTTGGACCGATGGACTCGAGGTTCTCCGGCGGGTAAAGGAGTTTGACGCCGATTGTCCGGTGATCATGTTCTCCGGCACGAGCGGGGAGGAAACGGCCGTCGCCGCCATGAAGGCCGGTGTCGACGACTTCGTACTCAAGTCTCCCGATCACATCACGCACCTAACCGTTGCGGTGAACTCCGCGCTTGACAAACGAGAACGGCACCGCGCAGTGGGCGTGGCGGAGACGGCCCTTCGAGCCAGCGAGTTGAGGTTTCGAACCCTTTCGCTCGAGGCGCCGGTCGGCATATTCGAAACCGACGCCGACGGGCAATGCATCTTTACGAATAAGAAGTGGAACGGATTGTCGGGGATCTCCACTGAGGACGCGCTGGGCGACGGCTGGGCCAAGGCGCTGCATCCCGACGACCGAGACCGAGTATTCGAACAATGGACCCGCGCACTCGAGGAAGTCGGGGAGTTCAAGGCCGAGTACCGCTTTCGCACCCCCGACGGCGTCGTCAGCTGGCTGTCCGGCCAGGCCGCCCCGCTGCTAAGCGGATCAGGCGTTCTCATCGGTTACATCGGAACCATCACCGACATAACCGAGCGAAGGGAGACCGAGGAGCGCCTTCGCCAGGCGGAACGAGAGTACCGCTCTCTAGTAGAGGGCAGTCCCGCCATCGTGTACCGGGCTCCCTACGAGCCGGACCCCAAGATCAGCTACGTCAGCCCTCAGATCGAGATGCTGGGCTTTTCTATGGAAGAGTTCGCGGCCGACCCCGATGCCAACTGGAGGAACATGGTGCATCCCGACGACCGTGTCCGGGAGCGAGCGGCCGCCGATCACGCCAAGGAAACCGGGGAGAAATTCGACGAGGAATACCGGGTAATCACGCCCCAGGGGAAGACACTCTGGGTTCACGACTCCGCTGAGGTTGTCCGGAACGGAGACGGAGAGCCGCTCCACTGGCAGGGGATCGTGTTGGACGTCAGTTCCGCCAAGGAGGCGGAGGCACAGTTGCGCGAGGCCGAGGAGAGGTACCGCTCCCTCGTCGAGCGCATCCCCGCTGTGACCTACATACAGGTCGCCGACCCCAGTTCCCCCTTCGGATATCGCTATACCTACGTCAGCCCGCAGGTGGGATCAATACTCGGCCTAACGGCGGAGGAATGGATGGACGATCCCTCGAGGTTCAGGGACATGATCCACGCCGACGACCGGGAGTGGGTGCTCCAGCTCGAGGATCGCGCAGCCGAAACTGGTGACTCCTACAAGATCGAGTACCGAATGGTCGTCGGCCCCGGGAAAACCAAATGGGTTCGTGAGGAGGCCTATCTGCTCAGGGACGAGGAGGGGGCCCCCGTCCACTGGCAAGGAATCATCACTGACATCACGGAGGAGAGAAGGGTCGGTGAAACGAAGCTCGCCCGAGAGGCCGCCGAACATGCCAACCGGGCGAAGAGCGAGTTCCTCTCCCGAATGAGCCACGAGCTGCGCACCCCCATGAACGCCGTACTCGGATTCGCGCAGTTGCTGGGGCTGGAAGAGCTTCCCGCCGATCAGCAAGAATCCGTCGACCAGATCCTCAAGGCCGGGCGTCACCTACTGAACCTCATCGACGAGGTACTCGACATATCGCGGATCGAGATCGGATCGATGACCTTGTCCCTCGAACCCGTGTTGGTACAAGAGGTCGTCGGCGAATCCGTGGATCTGATTCACCCTCTTGCGGCCGACGCGGGCATCCAGCTGAATGTGCAGGATCCAGGAATTCGCACGGTCATGGCGGATCGCCAGCGGTTGAAGCAGGTCTTGATCAACCTGCTGTCCAACGGGGTCAAGTACAACCGAAAGAACGGGAAGGTGGAGGTCGAATGTACCAACCGCGAGGACGGCCGAGTCGAGATAACGGTGGCGGATACCGGGCCTGGCATCCCCGGCGCGCTCATCGATGCGATATTCGCCCCATTCGAACGCCTGGGCGCCGAAGCTACCGCCATCGAGGGAACGGGGCTCGGGCTTTCACTGAGCAGGACGCTGATCGAGGCGATGGGCGGAACCCTCGAGGTCGAGAGCATCATGGATGTGGGGAGCAACTTCAAGATCCTGCTGCCGCAGGCGGAGGCCCGAACGGAGCCCGATGGAGCCCATGAACCGACGCAGGCGACGCTGCCCTCGGCAGGAGCGGAAACCCGCACGATCCTCTACATCGAGGACAACCTTTCCAATCTCAAACTTGTCGAACGAATCCTAGAACGTCGCCCGGAAGTGAAGCTGCTCTCTGCAATGCAGGGCCGTCTGGGCTTGGAACTTGCTCGCAAGCATCACCCCGACCTCATACTGCTGGACGTTCACCTGCCGGATCTACCGGGCGATGAAATTCTCAGGGACCTGTCCGCGACTCCCGAGCTTCGCGCCATACCGGTGATCATGCTGACCGCCGACGCCAGTCCGACACATGCCGCAGCCTTGAAAGCCCAGGGCGCTACCGACTACCTGACCAAGCCGCTGGACATCCAGCGGTTCCTCGACGTCATCGACTCGATCTGACGGGGTGACGATGCGAGATCACGAACAAGTCGCCGAGGCGGTCTTCCTGGTCGTGGACGACGAGCCCGCCAACACGGCGCTCGTCGAACGGATCCTGAGGCGGGAGGGATACTCGAACATCAACTGCATCAATGATTCGCGAGAGGCGCTCTCGACTTACAGGGAATCCAATCCGGACATGGTGCTCCTCGACATGCTCATGCCGCACATGGACGGATTCGCCGTCTTGGAGGAACTTGGCCGGGAGATCCCCGGGGACGAATTCGTTCCGATCGTAGTGCTGACCGCCGACACCAACGAGGAGACGCGAAAACGAGCGCTTTGGATGGGAGCCACGGACTTCCTGACCAAACCCTTCGACCACATCGAGGTCGTGTTCCGCATACGCAACCTTCTGGAGACGAGAGCTCTGCACGTGAGTCTTCGAGAACACAACCGCCGCTTGGACGCGGCCGTGGCCGATCGGACCACGGAACTGCGGGAGAGCCTGGAACTGCTGAGGAGGTCCGATAAGCAGCGCCGGGCTTTGATGGCGCACCTGGTCGAGGCCCAGGAGGAAGAACGCCAGCGGATCGCGGCGGACGTGCACGACGACTCCGTGCAAGTGATGGCGGCGGTGGCGATGCGCCTCGAGATGCTCAGGTCACGAATCAGCGATCCCGACGACATCGAGGCTCTCAAGGAACTGGAGAAGACGACTCACGACGCCGTGTCGCGCCTTCGATACTTGCTGTTCGAGCTGCGCCCTCCGTCGCTGGACAGCGACGGACTTGCCGCAGCGATCCGCGAATACCTACAGAAGGCGAGCACCGACCCCGCTTCCGGTTCGGGCTTCTCGTTCGATGTTGAGAGCGAGATGCGATCGGAGCCCCCGCCCGAGATCCGAACGACCCTTTACAGGATCGTCCAGGAAGCCCTCAACAACGTGCGCAAACACGCCCGCGCCGATCAGGTCAAGGTCGTTCTCGATGAGAGAGACGGGGGTTTCCTGGCCCGCGTTTCCGATGACGGCCGCGGGTTCGAGATGAACCACCAAGGGTCGAGGGTCCCAGGGCACATCGGTTTGAGCGCCATGGTCGAAAGAGCGGAGATGGCGGGCGGCTGGTGCCACCTCGCCAGCAGTCCGGGAAGCGGCACCACCGTCGAGGCTTGGGTCCCGGCATCGCTTCAGAAGAGGGATAGGACTCAAGATCCTGCCGGAGTCGGAACATGACTCTAGCGGGAAAGGCAAGAGGCGATGCGGTAACCAAGCCGGGGCCTCACATCAAGCATTCCCGAATACTGATCGTGGACGACGAGCCCACGAACGTGCGCCTCCTCGAACGAATGCTCGAAAAAGCCGGGTACACAAGCATCGAGAGCACTTCGGATCCGACGAAAGTCGCCAAGCTTTACGGCGGTTTCGATCCCGATTTGATACTGCTCGACTTGATCATGCCCGGAATGGACGGCCACGCCGTGATGGCAGATCTCGGCCCGCGAATACCGGAGGGCGACTACCTCCCGATCCTTGTCTTGACGGCCGACGTGACACAGGAGGCGAAGGAAAGGAGTCTCGCCTCCGGAGCGCGAGATTTCTTGACGAAACCATTCGACGCGACCGAAGTACTGCTCCGGGTCAAGAACCTTCTCGAGACGCGTGGCCTCCACATGGAGTTGCAGCACTACAGCGAGGGACTCGAGCACAAGGTTCGCGAACGGACGTTCCAGCTGGAGAAGACTCAACTGGAGATCCTGGATCGCCTGGCGCTTGCCGCCGAGTTCAGGGACTACGAAACGGGCGAGCACACGACGAGAGTGGGGAGGATGGCGGCGCAGCTGGCGCGGGCGATCTCCCTTTCCGAAGACGAGGCAATGCTCATCGGAGACGCGGCCCGGCTCCACGACGTCGGGAAGATAGCGATCCCTGACGGCATACTCCTGAAACCCGGGAAACTCACTGTGCAGGAATTCGAACAGGTGAAGACCCATGTAGACGTGGGTGCCAGGTTGTTGTCAGGCGGTGAATTCCCGCTACTGATCAAGGCAGAGGAGATCGCCGCGAACCACCATGAGAAGTGGGATGGAACCGGGTACAAGGGAGTGGCCGGAGACGCAATTCCGATCTCGGCGCGAGTCTCTGCCGTAGCCGATGTCTTCGATGCGCTGACCCACAAGCGCCCCTACAAGGAGGCATGGCCGGCCGAGGTCGCCGTAGCGGAGATCGAGTCGCAGAACGGAAGGCACTTCGATCCGGCGATAGTGAAGGAATTCTTGAAGATCGACGAAATCGTGGGTTTCGTCGGAGGAGCCGGAACAGATGGGGACTGAAAAAGACCAAAGGATGAGAGCGCTCGTCGTAGACGACGCCCCGGAATTCCACGAGCTGGTGGGCGGCCCCCTCAAGGCGGACGGCTTCGACGTTGAAACGGCGGAGGACGGCGAACGGGCGGTCGAGCTGGCGAAGGATTTCGAGCCCGAGGTGATAGTGCTCGATGTGGGACTGCCCAAGATCGACGGCGTCGAAGCCTGCCGGCGAATCCGGACCTTCAGTGACGCTTACATAGTCATGCTGACCGTTCGCGACGAGGAGGTGGACAAGCTTATCGGGCTCTCCGTCGGGGCCGACGACTACATGACTAAGCCTTTCTCCCCACGAGAGCTGATCGCACGGATACACGCGATGCTCAGGCGTCCCCAGGCTCAGGCGGGCAGTACCGGCGCAAGGAAGTTCGGAGATCTGACCATCGACCCGGAGGCACGCGAGTGCTTCGTCGGCAGCAACGCGATTGAGCTGACCCGCATGGAGTTCGACCTGCTCGACACGCTTTCCTCGCGACCGAAGGTCGTCTTCAGCCGCGCCCTGCTGCTCGAGAAGATCTGGGGAGAGAACTACGTCGGCGACGACCACGTGGTCGACGTGCACATCGCGGAACTTCGCAAGAAGCTGGGCGACGATTACAAGACGCCCCGATTCATCCGAACGGTACGCGGGGTTGGCTACCGGATGGCAGAGTCGGCCTAGACGGGATCCTTTCCACCCATTCTCAACCCGGCAACGGCGTTCGCGACTCGCTCGGATTCGAGCCTGAGAGCATCGAGCCTGCCGGTCGCGCCCTCGGTCGTCCCGGAACGCCCCAGCTCCTCGAGCTCGGCACAGATGTTCGACAGCTCCTCGGCCGAAAAAACCGAGGCCGCCGACCTGAGCGCATGCGCCGCGTCACGCAACGCCACCGGGTCTTGCCGCTCGATCGCCTCACGGATGGCGGATTGCCGTTCGCGCAACCTCGACAAGTAGAGATCGGCAAGGCGCGAGAGCGTAGCTGGATCGATTTCGTCTCGCAACCCATCCAGACCTACTCGCGATATCCCGGCCGGCACGCCGTAGGGGATGTCCACTTCCGGCAGCCACCGGATGATCACCGTAGCGAGGTCCTCGAGCATCACCGGCTTGGCGAGGAAGCCATCCATCCCGGCCTCGAGACACTCGATTCGGTCGATCTCGGTGGCGCTGGCCGTCATGGCGAGGATGGGCACGTGCCGGCCGCTCGTTCCTTCGGCCGAGCGAATCGAGCGGGTCGCCGCCAACCCATCCATCTCAGGCATGTGCAGATCCATGAATATCAGTGCCGGAGAGCCCGCACCGACTGCCTCGACGGCCTCTCGGCCGTTTTGAGCCGTCTTCGCCACGAGCCCGAACTTCGCCAGCTGACGCACCGCGAGCGTTCTATTCGCCGCGTCGTCGTCCACCACGAGAACGCTGATCTGAACACCTCCGATGTCCCCTCCGGATCGCGCCAGAGCATAATCGCCTAATGGAAACGAGGCGAGCGCGCGACCTTGGGATCGAGATCGGCCGGTTTTCTCCGGGCCCGCTCAATGCGATCACGGACGTTCCGGGAGTTCGCGTGGGACATTCGACCGTGATCCGAGGATCTGGTCCCGGGGCGGTGCGAACCGGCGTAACGGCGGTTTGGCCGCGCGAACGGCCGTGGCGCGATCGAGTCTTCGCCGGCACGGCCGTGCTGAACGGCTACGGGGAGCTGATCGGCATCAGCCATATCGACGAGCTGGGATTGCTGCCGACGCCCGTCGTTCTGACTTCCAGCCTCTCGATCGGTCTCGCCTACGACGCGACGGCAAAATGGATACACGAGACCGACCCGGGCCTCGACGAAGTCCCGATGCCGGTCGTGACCGAATGCGACGACGGCTTCCTGAACGACTCACACTCGTTCCCACTGGCATCGGAGGATGTCTTCCGCGCCCTCGAGAACAGCCACGACGGCGAGGTCGAGGAGGGATGCGTCGGAGCCGGCACCGGGATGCAATGCTTCGACTTCAAAGGTGGGATCGGGACCGCCTCCCGGATCCTTCCATCCGATGCCGGCGGATACGTCGTCGGCGCGCTGGTGCTGACGAACTTCGGCTCCAGGCCGGATCTCCTCATCGCCGGCGTCCCGGTCGGAAGGGAGATCACCGACCTGATGCCGTCAGCGCATTCGGAGGGTTCCGCAATCGCGATCGCCGCGACTAACGCCCCGATGCTGCCCCACCAACTGAATCGCCTGGCTCTCCGCGCCGGCTTCGGGCTCGTTCGAAGCGGCTCCATCGCCGAGAACTGGTCCGGCGAGTTGCTGCTGGCATTCTCGACGGCCCAGACCGTTCCGCTGGAGGTCAAGGCGCCGAGGACGTCTGTCGAAGCCCTTCCGGACGGAGTCGGCAACATGCAGTCGAAGGTTTACAACGCGCTTTTCGGTGCCGCCGTCGAATCCGTCGAGGAAGCAGTCGCCAACGCGCTACTCCTGTCGGAGACCATGGAGGGCCGCGACGGGAACGTGCTTCACGCTCTCCCCGTGGAGCGAACCCTCGAGATCCTTCGCCGCCACGGCCGGGCCGGGGCGCCGAGTTAAGCCGAGCGTTCACCCTTCGACTCGCGTTCGGCTTGCGTGGGGAGCCAGAACTCCACCGTCGTCCCCTCCCCGGGATTGCTTTCAACGTTGCACCAGCCGCCGGACAGCTCGGCTCGTTCCCGCATCGCTATGAGTCCGAGGTGTCCGGCCTTCGACAGCTCGGGACTATCCACAGAGAAACCCTTCCCGTCGTCCGCTATGCGAACGAGGACGCCCGCGCCCTTCGTTTCCAGAAGGACGTTCACACGAGCCGCCCCAGCGTGCTTGCGAACGTTCGTGATCGCTTCCTGCGCTATGCGGTAGAGGGTGGTCCGCGTATCGCCCTCGGGATCGTCCTCGAGAAAATCGTCGAGTCCGAACTCGAACCCGGCCTCTTTGGAGGTCTTCTGCAGGTACTCCCGGAGCGCCGCGACGAGCCCATCGGCATCGAGCGCCGGGGGACGAAGCTCGAAGACCAGATGGCGAAGACGATCGATGGCATGGTTGACCGTGTCGCCCAAACCCCGCAACTCCTCTTTCCGCTCTCCAGAGACGTGGTCGTAGAAGGTCTGGAGCTGGAGGCCGACGGAGGCCATGACCTGAATCGAGTCGTCGTGGATGTCCGCCGCGATCCGTCGCCGCTCTTGTTCCCGAGTCTCCTCGAGGCGCCCGAGCAGCATCCGCCGCTCGGCCATCGCGCCCCGGAGCATGTCGAGACTTCGCTTCAGTTTCGCTTCGGCCCTCTTCAGCTCGGTAATGTCCATCATCACGCCGCGCCAGAACAGGGGACGGTCTTCGTCGTCATACACGATTGTGGCTTCGTCCCTGATCCACACGTCGCGGCCGTCCTTCGCCAGCAGCCGGTATTCGGCGCGGAACGGCTCACCCGTGGCGTTACTGCGAATGTTCGCGTCCAGGACCCAATCGAGATCATCGGGATGAATCTGCTTTACCCATAGGTCCGGAGCCGCCAGCCACTCGTCCGTGGTGAAACCGAGAATGTCGATTGACTGAGGGCTCATGTAGAGAGCGGTACTCACATCGTCGACGGCGTCCACATACACGATGGCGGGGACGCCTTCAATGAGATGGCGAAACCCTCCTTTCTCCTCGAGGAGCCGGCCGGCGGACTCGGGCGAGTGAGGTGATTTCGGCGTCACGGCCCGCCTCCGATGGCTCCGCAACGCTCAATCAGCGAGGCGAGCATGGCGCTTCGCGGAACGAGGCTGTCGAGGTCCATCCATTCGTCGGGACCGTGGTCCCCGCCCCCCACCGGACCGAGCCCATCGAGCGTCGGTACGCCGGCGGCAGCGGTCGTATTCGCGTCCGATGCACCTCCGGTCACGGTGTCTCGGACCTCGAAACCAAGCTCGCCGGCAGTCTGCCGGGCGAGGTCGACGAGCTTCGCCGTCCCCTCGGACTTCTCCATTGGACGGTGCCACCTGCGAACCTCGGCAACGGCGGTGGTTCCTTCCACGGTCGAAGACTCACAGATGCGGCGAATCTCCGCTTCCGCTTCGGCAAGAGTGGGCTCCTCGGGCGAGCGGACATCCACCTGCATCGTGCAGCCATCGGGGACGACGTTCGGCCTGGTGCCTCCGCCTATGACCCCGACGTTCACCGTCACTCCGGGCCATCTCCCGTTCAAATCGTGAACGGCAATCGTTTTGTGAGCGGCCTCGAGGATCGCGCTTCGGCCGCTTTCCGGCTCGACGCCGGCGTGCGCCGCCTTACCCATGATCTCGATCAAGACGTCGGAGACTCCCTTTCGAGCGGACACGATGTCGCCGTTCCCGCGGGCGCTCTCCAGGACGAGCGCCACATCGGCCGATGACGCGAGTTCCTTGATTATCGGGCCGGAGAACGGAGATCCGATCTCCTCGTCGGGGTTGCATACGTATGTAAGGCTTCCGATTTCTGCGCGGGCTTCCCGCAGCGCATCCGCAGCGAAGAAGCCGAACAGCAAGCCGCTCTTCATATCGGACACTCCAGGACCCTTCGCGCGCGTGCCGTCGATAGTAAAGGGCCGCTCCGAGGCAGTCCCGTCGGGGAACACCGTGTCCATGTGTCCGATCATCAGAATCCTGGGGCGGGCGGCTCCGGCGAGACGGCCGACGAGAAGATCGCCGAGGCGGTCCCGGCCGGGGCCGGGCTCGTGCGGGCGGCGTTCCACATCCCACCCGCCCGCGGAGAAACGCTCCTCGCACAAATCGGCAACGCGATTGACCCCCGATGGCGAGAAGCTGCCGGAATCCGTGTTCACCATCTCGGACAGATCGTCTATGAACTCGTCACGGCGTCGCTCCAAGTGCGCTGCGAGGTCGCGGGGGTCCATCCGGCGGCAAGTATATGGGGGCGGTAGCATCCGCGCGTGCATCCGCGAGACAATCAATTGGACTTCTGGTGGAAACTCGCCTTGGCCACGGTCGGGGGGATCATCAACACGGGTTTTCGGCTGCGGCGAATAGATGCAGAGCGCATCCCGGACTCCGGGGCGATTCTGGCGGCCAACCACATGAGCGTGCTCGATCCGATCGTCATCGCGGTGCTTGCGGCAGAGCGGGGCCGCACACTCCGATTCCTGGCCGCCGCCGAGGCGTTCAAGATCCCCGTAGTCGGGTGGGGGCTGCGGCGACTGAGCCAGATACCGATTCGCCGTGGCGAAAGGGATCAAGGGGCGCTGGATACCGCCGCGGAGGTGATCCGCACCGGCGCGCTCGCCGGCATCTTCCCCGAGGGAAGGGTGAACGACCTGCCGGACCTCTTGGAGGGAAGGCGCGGTGCGGCGAGACTCGCCCTCGCAAGCGGCGCCCCATTCGTTCCCGTCGGCATTTGGGGTACGCACAGGCGCTGGCCGAAGACCGGGCTCACCTTCAAACGGCCGCTCAGGCCGGAACTCGCAGTTGCCTTCGGCGATCCGATATACCCATCAGGCGACGCCGCTTCGGCGGACGACCTTCGCAAGATCACGGAAACGCTGATGGAAGCCATCGAGAAGCAGCGTGAGAGGGCGCGGCAGGCTGCCGGCCCGGATTAGGCCGTCTAGGTGGCTGCGGCGGCCGCGATCGGGTCTGAGTCGCGCAGCTTGCGAAGCGCCTCGCGCTCAATCAGCCGGACACGCTCGCCCGAAAGCCCAAGGACCTTGCCGGTCTCGCGAAGAGACATCGGCTGGCCGTTCTCAAGGCCGTAGCGAAGCGCGACCACCTGGCGCTCGCGTTCGTCCAGCACGCGCGAAACCGCGTCGGCGATCTCCTCGCGAAGCAGAGAGTCCTCGACCTCGTTGAACGGAGACTCGGAGTCGGCTTCCTCGATCAGGTCGCCCAATTCGCTGTCCTCGCCAACGGGCGACTGCAGGGAAAGCGGCTCGCGCCGTCCCATCTCGGTGAGGTCGTCTATCTCCTCCGTTGTGGCGTCTATGGCTTTCGCCAGCTCCTCGCGAGTGGGCTCGCGGCCCATCATCTGCGCGAACTGGAACCTGGTGCGGTTCAGCTTGCGAAGCCGGTCGTGGATGTGGACGGGCAGGCGGATCGAACGCGACCTGTCGGCGATCGCTCGAGTGATCCCCTGGCGGATCCACCAAGTGGCGTACGTGGAGAACTTGAACCCGCGGCGCCAGTCGAACAGCTCGACGGCTCGCATCAGTCCGATGTTGCCCTCCTGGATGAGATCGAGCAGCGGCAGTCCCTGGCCCTGGTACTTGCGGGCGACGGAGACCACCAGCCGGAGGTTGGCCATGATGAAGCGCTGCCGTGCGGCCTCGGCCTTCCGAACGGCCGACTTGGCCTTCATGATCGAGGTGCGAGCGCGAAGGCGGCCCGCCTGGAGCTTCTCCTCCGACTCCTTGCCGGCCTCGATGGTCATGGCGAGCTCGACCTCTTCCTCCTTCGTGAGGAGAGGCTCCCTGGCCGCGGCCTCAAGGTAAAGCCGCAGGTCGTCTGCGTCGTCAGTGCCCAGTGGGCGAGCCGGCTCTGCCATGTTCTCCTTCTTCTCTCCTGCCTTTCGGACCCATTTCGGCCGTGCTTGAAGCCACCCTTAGCTTCGGTACCCAGGCGGCGCACGGCAACGGTAGGCGCAGCAAAATTGGCCTCAGCGGCCACCTGTACCAATGGTAATTGGGAGGCCCCAATTTGTAAAGACGCGAGTTGTTGAGAAGTGGTTACAACCCCCTCTACGAGTTGGGGTATGGTTGGCCGAGTCAGGATCTAGGGGGAAATATGGAGGACGGTTCAGGGAGTGCCGGAGGTGCCACAGAGGCCCTAAGGCCCAGGGGAATCGGCGACATCCTGAGCGCGGCTTTCGAGATCTACAAGCGAAACTGACAGGCCCTCGTGACGATGGTAGCGATCGTGGCGATCCCGGTTTCGCTGATCCAGTACTACATCATCAGGGAACTCGTCCTCACCGAGAGAACGATCCTCATCACGGAGGCCGGCGAGGTCCAAGTGACGAGCGGCTTCTACCGGTCCTTGGGGGCGTCCGCGCTCGCGAACCTATTCGTGCTGATCATGACTTACGTCCTCCTGGCGGCCATCACCAAAGCCGCTGCCGACGACATCGTGGGACGGACTCCGAGCGTAGGCGAGAGCTACCGATTCGGATTCAACAAGTTCTTCTCGGTGCTTTGGATCTCGATCCTGGCCGGGCTGATCGTGGCTGGAGGCTTGATCCTTCTGATCATCCCCGGAATCATCTTCGCGGTGAAGCTGACGACTGCGATCCCGTCGCTCGTCGTCGAAAACAAGCGCGGGACCCAGGCGATCGGCCGGTCTTGGAACCTGACGAAGGGCCACTTCTGGCACGTTCTCGGTGCCGTGGTGGTCTCGGCCATCCTTACCGGTGTGGTTTCGGCAATCATCAGCGGACCGTTCAGCGGGTGGTTCCTGGGAGGCCTTTTCTCGGGGATCGCGATGTCGATCACGATGCCCTTCTCCTCTTTGGTTCTGGTCCTGTTGTACACGGACCTTCGCGTTCGTAAGGAGAACCTGGACGTCCCGACGCTCAGGGCAGAGCTCGAGAGGCAGTCCGCTTAGAGGCCTTCTTCGCGTGCGGCCAAAGCCGCACACGTCTGGGGACGAGCGGTAGCAAGAAGCGAAGAACCGCGGAGGACAACTACGCCCTTGCCCGCCGGGCAGTTGATTGACGGAGCCCGAATCCCTCACGAATGTGCCCCGGCAACATCTCGATCGTCAGCGCACGCATCCAGGCCGAGACGGGCCTCAGAATGAACGGGACATCCGGTGAGACGATGCCGTCGCGCAGCGCAAGGGCGTCGTCGCTCACCTCCAACGTCGGGATCGTCGCCTCCATGTATGAATGGAAGTCCTCGAGCGTCTCAGGCAGAACTTCGTCCGGGACGCGCAGAACCGTCGCCTGGCGCTTCATCTCCTGGTAGTAGCGCTCTTTCTCGACGGCGCGAAGCAGCCCGACCAACCGTTCGTAAGTGACGAGCGCGGAATCGACCAGCGTCGCGTGAACCCATAGAAGCAGCTCGGGGTCGAGGGCATCGTATTCGACACCCTCGCCGGAGGTTCCCCGAACTCCTTCGTGAACGTGCGTCACCCGATCGGCGGCCTCTTTCCACTGGTTCGAGTCCCCGAACGAGATCGTCAGCATCGCGTCGAGCGTTCGCCATAGCCGTTCGAAGGAATCACGCGGGAACTGGCTGTGCTGGGCTACACCGGCGGCGACCAGGGGGTGTGCGACCTGCATGAGCAGCGCGCGCCCCCCGCCGACGATCATCGCGGCCTCGCCGTTCACTTTCCACGCGACGGAGTCCGGCCCGAACAATCCCGGGTCGCCCGGTGCGCCCGATCGTGCCCGGGGAAAGTCGCGCAGCACGCCGGAGATGGAACTCAATCCTCGAACACGCCGTTTCTTACACCAAAGGTCACGGCCTCGAGTTTGGAATGGACGCTCAACTTAGCAAGCATGTTTGCGACGTGCGTCTGCACGGTCCTCGGGCTGATGTGCAGTCGGTTCGCGATCTCCTCGTTACGGACGAAGTCGGGAAGGAGCCCGAGGATCTCGCGCTCCCGCTTGGTGAGGCTCTCCAGGCGCTCGCGGGCGTCTTTAGCCTCCTCACGCTCCCGAGCCACTTGCCGGAGCACCCTTGCCAGGGTGGCGGGATCAACGAGCACCTCTCCTCTCGCTGCGTCCTTCACCGCCCGCAGCACGCTGTCGATGACCTCCGACTTCGAGAGAAACCCGGAGGCCCCCGCTTCGATCGCCTCGACGAGCAGCCGCTGATCCTCTTGTCCGGTGACGATCACAACCTTGGTGTGCGGGGACACCTCCTTGATCCGGCGGGTGGCGTCGATTCCGGCGAGTCGCCCGTCGAACGCGACGTCCATGAGGACGACGTCTGGCGCATCGTTCCGGCAAATCTCCACGGCGTCCTCGGGATCCGAGACCGGCCCGGCGGGCATGGACAATTGGCCGTCGCGGTCGACGACCATCGCGAGTGCGTCTGTCAGCAGCTTGTGGTCGTCACATATGAGAAGCGTCACCTGGTCACCGTTCACGCCGGCACCCTTCCGCGCGGCAGCGCAACCCGGAACGAGGCACCACCACCGGTGCGCTCCTCGACCCAGGCGAGGCCGCCGTGAAGTTGGGCGAACCGGGCGACCAATGAGAGGCCGATGCCCGCGCCGGTCGGCAGCAGCGATCCCTCGTCGCCGCCCCGGCGAAACGGCTCAAAGATCGTCTCGCGAAGCGCCTGGGGGACGCCCTCGCCGGCATCCTCCACGGCGATCAGGGCCCGGTCCTCCTCCGCCCGCACCCGCACCCACACCGGCACGGCCTTGGCAGTGTGCTTCGTAGCGTTCAAGACCAGATTCTCGACTATGCGCTCCACGAGAACCGGATCGGCTCGAATTACCAGCGCCTCCACCTCGACTTGGATGCTTCTGCCCGGGGGAAGATCCAATTCTCCGGAAACGCGTTCTACGAGTTCGCCTATATCGAAGGTTTCCCGCCTGGGCTCGAGGATTCCCTTATCCAGCCGGTCGAGGTCGAGCAGGTTCGTAACGAGCCGGTCCATCTTGCGCGTGCTGTTCTCGATGCCTTCGAGCAAGCGGTGTGCATCTTCCGGCGACACCTTCACCGCGTGGTTGTCGAGTAGAAGCGTCGTAGCTCCAAGGATCGCCGAGAGCGGGCCTTTCAAGTCGTGCGAGACCGCATGAAGGAGCGTGCCCTTCAGGCTGTCCAGCGCTTTCAACTGCTCCTCGGCCTGCTTCTGCGCGGTGATGTCGAACATCACGCCCTGAACGGCGACGGGTTCGCCATTCCAATCCCGCGCGATCACGTCGTCCTCTCGGATCCAAACGACCCTTCCCCCCCTTGCGATCATGCGGTACTCCATGGTCCACGGCTCGCCAGTCTCCCGTCTGCGCATGTATTCGTCGAAGACTTCGTCCCTATCGTCGGGGTGCAGAGCCTCGAACCAGAGACCAGGGTTCGCGTTCCATTCCTCCAGGGGATACTCAAGCAGGCTCTCGACCTGGGGACTGATGTAAACGGTCGTGCCCTTGTCATCGAGGGCGTCGGTGTACACGACCGCCGGGATCCGCTCAACGAGCGCACGAAACCTCGCTTCCGCCCCGCTGAGGCCGAACTCGCCCGGCACCGGGGCCTGCCCGCTCCCGCCGAACCGTCCGGGCGCAGGCTCCTTCCGCGCTTTTTCCCAACGAGCGCGCGCCGCCCTGCTGGCGATTTCCGAGCGCTGTTTCTTGGATAGCTTCGCCGCCCGGGCAGGTCCCCCTTTCAGGCCTCCCCTCCTGCCGAGGGCCGACGCATCCGGGTGCTTGCTTGAGCGGTCAGGCACCTGTGAAGGATGCTCCCGCGAGTCCGCGCTCGTCAAGAGCTACCCACCAGGATGTAATGGCGGCTATGTCAAAACACGTACTCGAAGTTGGGCCGTCCACTGAATTGACGGGTGGCTTGCTTGAGCTGATTCTGGCCCGGTGAACTACTAGCCGCTTGGAAGGGGAGAAGATGCTCAAGCAACTTCGGACGATCGTGGCGGGGGCTCTCGTCGTAGGGCTCACGATGATGTTGATAGTGGCGTCGGGAAGTGCGGGAGGCGCGCCCAAAGCCAAGCCATCCCCTACGCCCACTCCGACTACGTCACCTCCGCCGACAGGCGGCTTCGACGCGGCGAAGGTGTGGAACACAACCGGTGACGACTGGGAACCCGCGATCGCGGCCGACCCGAGGGCGGGCTCGAGCATCGTGTACCAGGCAACGACACGCTACGGAGGAGCCAAGGCTTGCTCGAGATGCCCCGACCCGGCGATCATCGTTCGCCGCTCCACCGACGCCGGGGCCACCTGGGGACCGGACAACTTCATCTGCGCTTGCCAGGGTAGAAAGGCGCAGAACGATCCCGAGATCGAGGTTGCGAACGACGGGACGATCTACGCCGCCTGGCTGAACGACTTCAATCCGGGCGTCGCCTTCGCGAAGTCATCGGACGGAGGCACTACCTGGACGGCACCGATTCATGTCGACGGCAAGGGGTTGAATTGGTCCGACAAACCCATAATCGCGATCTCGCCCAGCGGCCAGGACGTCTACATAGCGTTCAATCACAGCGACAGCTATATGGTTGCGTCCCACGACTTCGGTGCAAGCTTCTCCGCTCCGGTGCAGACCAACACGGATGACCTTTACTGGTTCGCAGAGGGAGGGGGCGTCGCGCCCAACGGGGACGCGTACTTCTCAGAGAGCGGCGAGGTAGCGTCGCACAGTGCGTCGGGAGACGTCCAACTCGCCGTCCTGCGATCGACGAACGGCGGCACTTCCTGGACGCACACCTACATCGACACGAGCAAGGAATTCCCGCCTGCGTGTTGCGGCTCATCCGTGGACTTCTTCGCCTCACAGGCCGCAATGGCGATCGATCCGGCAGGCAAGATAATGGTCGCGTACACGCTGAATACGACGGCCGGCGCACCCAAGGCCCTGTACATCACGACCTCCACGGATGGAGTCACATGGGCTCCGCGCACTCTGGTCAATTCGCAAGGTGACAGCGGGTTCCCCGCCATCACCGCGGGCTCCGCCGCCGGCGACTTCCGCCTTGCATGGCAGGACGACCGGGGAGGCGCATGGAATACCTACTACAGGCGAACGACCAACGGCGGCACCAGTTTCGCTACCGAGGTGAAGCTCTCGAACGTAACGACGGGGGCGCCGTACAAGTTGGCAGCGGGATACGCATTCCCATACGGGGACTATTTCGAGATCGACGCGAACTCGGCCGGAACGAACTTCGTGATCTGGGGCGAGGGCCCCGACTACATCGGCCCCGGCGGGAGCTGGTTCACCCGAGGGGTATAGGAGGAACTTAGGGGGCGCTGCCTGGCTCGAGGAGCGCTTGAGCCGGGCGCCTCGCCCCCAACTCTGAGATCACCATCGCGCCGACCATCAGCAACGCGCCTACAAGCTGGTGGGGCCGAAGCCGGTCGCCCACCCAGATCGCCGACGACACGGCCGCAACGAGCGATTCTCCGGCCAGAACGATCGCGGCCCGCGAGGCGGTGATCTCCTTCTGGGCCAGGACTTGAAAGGTGTACCCAAGGCCCGTGCCGACGATCCCCGTGATCAAGAGCAGATGCCAGACGTGAAGCGAGCCTTGTGTGTCGAGCCCTTGGCCGGCCACCAGCGTGAAGACGAGCTGAAACAACGCGGTCGCCCCCATCTGAACAACGGCGATCAGCGCGGGATCGAAGCGATCGGCCATCCGGCCGATCGAGATCACGTGGGCCGTCCATCCCAGCGTGCCGACGAGAACGAGCAGGTCTCCGAGACCCGGCGCCGACAGCCGGCTGATCGAAGGCGCCGACAGTAGGAACAACCCCACGACCGCCAGGCCGACTCCGGCCCAAGCCCCCCGTCCCGGGGCTTGCCGGAAAACCGCGAACATGGCGAGCGGCGTGAGCACCACATACATGCCCGTGATCAAACCGGCGTTGGTGGCCGTGGTGAGCGACGTCCCCCACGTCTGGAACAGATAGCCGCCGAAGATCAACGCGCCGAGGAAAAAGCCCGGGCCCAGGAAGCCGCGAAGCGAAACGAGCGTGATCCTGCCGCGGGCGATGAACGGCACGGTTATGGCGATGGCCAGGAACCCAAGCAGCCGCGTCCAGAACATGAAGGGCCCGATCTCGAGTTCGCCGAGCGCGAGCTTGGCCGAAGGAAAGGTGATCCCCCACATCAGGGGGGTCAGGTAGAGAAAGATCCTTGCGTCGAGCCGAGTGCGGGAGGGCCTCAAGCCGCGATCGTTCGTTCTGCCGCCCACTCTCGAAGGCGCGCGATGTCCTCCGCCTTGGATTTCGACAAAGGAACCGTCGCTGAGAGCTCACGGAGCAAATCGTCGGTGGTCAACTCCCGCGAGTCGGCGAACGCACGGTAGAGCGCCCCCACCACGGCGGCTTCGATCTCGGCTCCGGAGAATGAGTTCGACGCCGCGGAAAGCGCCGCGATGTCGAACAGATTCGGGTCGCGTTTCCTTCGAACGAGATGCAGACGGAAGATTTCCCCGCGTTCCTTCTCGTCGGGAAGGTCAACGAAGAAGATCTCGTCGAAGCGGCCCTTCCTGAGAAATTCCGGCGGCAGGAGATCAACTTCGTTGCATGTGGCGATCAGGAAGACTCCGGGCGGCCGGTCCTGCATCCACCGAAGGAACGTTCCCCGCAGCCGCTGGCTAACCCCGCTGTCGCCCATGGACTCGGCGGCGAGGCCTTTCTCTATCTCGTCGATCCAAAGGACGACCGGCGCCATCGCCTCGACGGTCTTCAAGGAATCTCTGAGGCGCTGCTCCGATTGGCCGACGTAAGGGCCGTACAAGCGGGCAGGGTCGAGAAGGATCAGCGGAAGGTGCCAGGTGTGCGCCAGCGTTTTCGCGACGAGCGACTTTCCGCACCCGGGCACCCCGGTGAGCAATACGCCCCGAGGTGGGTCGAGTCCGAACTCCTCCGCGCCTTCGCCGAACGCCCGGCCCCGAAGCCGCAGCCAGTCCTTCAAGTTCTCCAGCCCGCCGACGTTCTTGAGCGTCCCGGCCGTGGACTCGACCAGCTCGAGGACCCCGTCGGACTCCAGCAATTCGGCCTTCGCCTTTCGGATGAACTCGACGTCGGCGTCGGTCACCGCCTGGTCCTCGAAGGCAGCTTCTTGAATCAGCTGAGCGGCCTCCTGGATCGTGAGGCCCCGTAGCGCCTCGACGAGTCCGGCGATCCCGGCGGCATCGAGCGACACGGGGATGCCGCGAACGGAGAGTTCGTCGAGCGTCCTGCGAACCATCTCCTCGATCTCTTCCTTGGTCGGAGCGCTGAGCGTCCACGGAAGCGCGAGGCCCTTCAATTCCTCGGGCAACGTCTTCCCAGGGGAGGTCAGAACAATCGTCCTGCCGGGCTTTCCCTCTTGAGCAAGCTCTTTCATTCGCCGAACTACCACGGGGTCCTCGACGACGTGTTGTGCGTCGGCGAAAACGAACACGGCGGGCCCTGCGATCTCGGAGACGAAGTCGAGAGCCTTCTTGCAGTCGGCCGTCATGTACTGCTTGTTGTCGGTGCCGTCCCGAGTCAGGCCTTTCGTGACCGACCACGTCCAAACTGGAACGCCGACGGTTTCCGCTGCACGGCGAAGTATCGAGAGAAATCGCGTCTCGTCGGTCACCTCAGCGACAATCAGGGGATGACGCGAAGCGATCAGCACCCGGAGGTCCCGGCTGTTGTCCATCGCGGGCAAGGGTACCGTCCCGCGACGGTACGCTGAAGCAGTGAGTGAAGCCGGAATCGAGCGGACGGCCGACGCCGACGGTCCCGTCTACTTCCGCGAGTGGGACGGCCCGGAAGGCCTGACGTTTGTCTGCATCCACGGGTTGGGGGGCTCACACGTGAATTGGCGGCGAGTGGCCCCGGGCCTGGCCGAGCGCGGAAGGGTGCTCACGGTCGACCTCGCGGGTTTCGGCCGTACGCCGCTAGGTGGTCGCGGTTCGGATCTCGCCTCGAACCGCCGGCTCATCTCCGCGTTCCTTCGAGAGGCGACCTCGGGGCCGGTGGTGCTCGTCGGCAACTCGATGGGTGGGTCGCTGTCGATCCTTCAGGCGGCGGTCGAGCCGTGGTCGGTCGCGGGACTGATCCTCTCGAGCCCGGCGGTGCCCTGGGCAAGAGGTGGGCGCCCGGCGGCGATCGTCGCGGGATCATTCGCGCTTTATCGAATCCCCGGGATCGGAGAGCGTTTCGGAAGATGGCGCATCCAGGCACTGACGCCCGAGCGAATCGTCGAGATGGGATTTCACCTGACGACGGCGGATCCCGCGTCGGTCGACGAGGGAACCTGGGCGGCACACGTCGAGATGGCACGCGAAAGGCAAGCCGACCCCGACGCCGTTCCGGCATTCCTCGAAGCTGCGCGCTCGCTTCTGTCGCTTGGGTCTCGCCGAAAGCTTGCGCGGGACCTGATGCGGCGGGTGTCGTGCCCCGTGCTGCACTTGCACGGAGGACGGGATCGTTTCGTTCCTCTGGCGTTCGCCAAGGCGGCGTCGCTACAACCCAACTGGGAGCTTCGCGTTTTCGACGACCTCGGTCACGCCTTGCAGATCGAAGCGCCGGATCTGTGGCTCGATGCAGTCGGCGAATGGCTGGATCGCGCTCCCCTCGCGGAACGGGCGGCGCGCACGGGGAACCCGGGCGCGTAGCAGGCAGTCGATTTGGCGGTAGGCCGCGTCCTGTGTGAGGGTGGAACCCTGCAACCGAAAGGGGACGAGATGTCGGTAATCGTGCAGTTCATAGTGAAGGTCCCGGACGCGGACAAATTCGTGGCCGTGTCCAAGAAATACGAGCCGATGATGGAAGCCGAGGGGGCGCGGAACCAAAGTCTCCACGAGGACGAGAACGAACCCGGCCTGATGTCCTCGATGTCGGAGTGGGACAACCACGACCAGATGCACGGCGCGTCGGAGAAGTACGGAGGCCAGTTCAACGAGGAACTGGGCGCCGGCGAGCTCGACTGGGCAACCCACATCTGGCACAAGAAGTAACGACTCAGGTTTCGGGAAGCGGCGGGGCCCGGGTCAGGAACCGGCCGCCCAACTGTTCCAACTCGAGCGCGGTCCGAAGCAGGAGTTCGTCTTCTCCGGCGCGCGCGATCAGTTGCGCGCCCACGGGCAGGCCTTGGGCAGTTCTGCCTGCTGGGATCGAAATGGCCGGAACGCCGGCCATGCTGACCGGACGGGTAAAACGCGAGGTCCCTCCCAGGTGGACATCGACCGTTTTCCCGTTCCCTACGGCCACTTCTTCCTCGTTCGGGCGAGGCGCCGGGTAAGGAGCCGACGGCGCAAGGAGAACATCGACTCCGTCGAACCTGCGCGCGAACCACTCGCCGGCCCTGTCCGGACGCTTGCGAAGGGCCGCTTTCTCCTCGTCGGTCAGGCCGGTGCCGCGAGCGACGAACCCGGCGGTGGGCGGGAAAAGCCTGTCGCGCCGTTCGGGGAGTTCAGGATGCGACTCCACGAGTTCCATGCACACGAAGTCCGGCCACGATTCGAAGGCGAACTCGATCCCTTCGCCGTCGACATCGACGACCTCAATTCCCAGCGATTCGAGCCCTTTGCGCACGGCGCCGACGGCTGTTCGAATCTCCGGATGAACGTGAGACGCGAAGAACCCGCCGAGCAAGCCCGCACGGCGGGGAAGTCCGGGAGTCTTCGATGGGCCGGATAGCACGCGCCAGAGGCGGCCGAGTTCGGCTGCGGTCGCGGCCATCGGCCCCGGGCAGTCGAGCGAAGGCGCGAGCGGCATGACGCCGTCGAGCGACAGCCGTCCGTGAGTCGGCTTCAGGCCCCAGCATCCGCAAAGCACGCTTGGGTTGCGGATCGAGCCGCCGGTGTCGGTGCCGAGCGCCATGGAGGCGCACCGCGTTGCGACCGCCGCCGCCGATCCCCCGCTCGATCCGCCGGTGATCCGCGACGGGTCCCAAGGATTTGCGGTCGGGCCGCACGCCGAGACCTGATTCGTCCCCCCCATTGCCAGCTCGTGCATGTTGGTCTTGCCGACGAGAACGGCCCCGGCGACTCGAAGACGGCCGACGAGCTCCGCGTCGTCCTCAGCCACGTTGCCATCGTACGCACGGCTGCACCCGGTGGTCTCGCGCCCGGCCACGTCGAAGAGGTCCTTCACCACAACCGGAACGCCACGGAGAGGTCCCTCGGGCGCCCGTCCGGCCGCCTCGCGAGCGTCTTTAGGCCACACTTGGCTAAACGCGTTCGTAACCGGCTGCCAGCGCTCGATCAGATCGAGCGACTCGTCGACCCGGGTCAAACCAGAAACTCGTTCGCGCGCTGAATCAGTTCTGGAATTGCATCGACCAGCTCGTCTGTCCCGGGGAAGACGCGCAGCTCGGCGTTCGGCATCACATCGGCGAGGATCTCGCCGATGACGGCGGGGTGGATCGGGTCACCCTGCATGCAGATGATGAAAACCGGCGCGTTCACCGCACGCAGCATCTCGCGGTCCGGAACCGGATATTCCTCTACGATCTCGCGAATCGCGCGTGCGACGCCGATCGGGTTCACGTCCTCCCACATCGCGCGCGATAGGTCGCGCAGCCACGGCGCTTGTGTATATTCCTCGATCCGGTCGGGGTTTGCCATGATGGCGTCGATCGCTTCCTCCTTCGGCTTCGTCTCGAGGATCTCGGCGGTCTCCAGAAAACGGTCCTTCAGTTCGAAGGGAAGATCCAAGCCCGCGGGAAGCAGGAAGACGAGCCGCTCGAAGCGATCCGGCTCCCGGGTCAGCAGATTGCAGATCGCGCCGGCCCCGAGGGAGGTACCTATCGCGCGGGTTGCGTCGTATTCACGCGCAACCGCGTCCAGGTCACCGGCGAAATCGGAGAATCTATAGCCGCTATCCGGCACGCTCGAATGACCGTGGCCTCGGAAACAGAAGCGAACCTTCTTCCCGGGGAGGAAGGGCGTGAGCTGCGCCAGCTCATGGCACGAATTCGTCAAACCGTGGGCCAGGACCGAAACGGGCTCACCGTCGCCGTCGATTTCGGCGTGAAGCGTTGCGTCTTGCGTAACGATCTCGGCCATGCCGCTACCTTACCGGCGTGTATAGGCTGTGCGGAGATGAGCGAAGAAGTACACCACTACGACGCCGAGGATCTCGGCTGTGCGGAAGGCTTGCCGGCGGAGTGGAAGAAGCAATTGGAAGGGATCCCGGTAGGCGACGTGCTCGAGACCGTGGCGCGCGACCCGTCGGCCCGCGACGACCTCCCGGCGCTCGCGAGGATGCTCGGCCACGAGGTCCTTTCCAGCGAGTGGGGCGAGGACGCGTCGGTGATCGTCTCCGTCAAGAGAATGAAATGAGGGAGAGGCAATGAGCGATCGAATGATATTCACCTGCACCTACGGGAAAGAGGAGCCCGAACGCGCAACCCTTCCCTTCGTTGCTGCGAACGTTGCGGCAACCGCCGGGCTGCAGGCCACCGTCGTGTGCTCGATCGAGGCCGTTTGGACGGGAACCACCGGGGGCGCCGACGGGATCCAAGCGGTGGGCTTGCCGGCCCTGTCCGACCTATTTACCGAGTTCGTGGAGAAGGGCGGCGAGGTGTGGCTTTGCCAGTCGTGCGCAAAGCCTCGCGGGATCACAGATGACAAGCTGGCCAAGGGTGCGGCGATCGTGGGCGCAGCGAAGGTGATCGAGGAGCTTGCATCGGGTGCGAAGGCGGTGAACTTCGCTTGACGGAAGTCGGGGTCGAGCGCACCGACGACACCGGGGGCGCCTTCACTTTCAACGTCCGGGTCGCCGATCGGGGTTCGGAAACGATACACGCGGTGACCCTGGGTTCGGACGACTTCGCCCGCCTAGCGCGGGAAGGCGAGCAGCCTGAAGCCTTCGTCCAGCGCTGCTTCGACTTCCTGCTGGAACGAGAATCGAAGGAATCGATCCTGCCGAACTTCGACGTCTTAGCGATCGGGCGTTACTTCCCCGAGTTCGAGGACACGATCACCGGAGCCTAGTCGCCGATCCCCGTCGCGATCTGTTGCGGAGTCAAGTCGTCCGAAACGCGACGGTAGAGTCCGAGTTTCCCGGCCCAGGCTCCCAGCGCCGCCGCAACCAGCACCAGGACCAGCCCGTAAGCGGCTACCACGTAGTCGAGATCAACTTTCGCGCTGGCCGCAACGAATAGCACCGCCGCCGGGATGGCGTAAGAAAGCGCATATGTGATGTCGAACAGCGCGTATGCGCGGCCGCGGAAGTCGTCCGGCAACGACTGCTGTGTCACGGTGTCGGCCGCGACCTTGACCATGAAGAATCCGAAACCGGCGAAGAAAGTGGCCGCGTAGCGGCCTGCGGATGTGAAGGGCACAAGCAACGCCGCCCCCCCGGCGAGGAACATGAAGGTCACCACGACCTTGGCCGGCGCGCGATTGTCCTTCACCTTCTGCGCGTAAAAGAGCCCGATCGCGGCGCCGATCCCCGCGAAGATCACGCTGACGATGACCTCCGTTTGGGCCCCGCCACCGGCCCCCTTCGCCCCGGTGAGGGTCTCGAAGGCCGCAAACGATATCGACAGGCCGATGAACCCGAACACCAGCGTTCGTGTGAACCAGAACGAGAGGATGCCGAAACCGGCGGCCGGGCGCTTTCTTACCTCGCGTATCCCAGCCACGACGCTTCGCAGTACGCCGCGAAGCGCCGCGCCTATCGTCCCCGACGGTGTGCCTGATTCGAGACGCCCGATGTCTCTCGCGAACCTGCCGGCGATGGCATACAGAGCGATTGCCAGAACGGCGATGAACCCGGTGTTCAGATCCTTGAAGATCGTGCCGACCGCAACGGCGAAGATCGCACCGCCGGCCTGGAAGATCGTGCCGCCTGCTTGCGAGAGGGAATTGGCGAGGAGGAGGTCCTTGCCTCCCACCGCGTCCGGCAGACCCGCGCCCTTGATAAGCAACGTCAAGCGGAACCCCGCCAGCACGAGCAAGGCGAGCGCGGAGAGAATCGCGACGGAGTCGACGCCGAGCAGGAGCATCGCCACCGCCAGCACCATCAATGCAGCCCGCGCATAGTTAGCCACGACCAGCAGCCGCCGGCGGTCGAAGCGATCCGCGAGAACCCCGACGATCGGGGCAATAACCGCGAAAGGTAGGTAGGTAAGGAAAACGAGCGCCATCAGGTCTCGCCCGGTCTTCGCATCGTCGGGGTTGAGCGCCGCAGTAAGGATCGTTCCCGCGACAACGCCGTCACCGGCCATCGACAGGAACTGCGTCAGCATCAAGGAGCGGAAACTCTTGATCGAAAAAGGCGCCGACATCTGGTCGATCATCACGCCGGCCCTTGAGGCAAACCCACCGATTCCCCGAGCAAGTCTTCCCTCGCCGGCCTTCTCCCGTCTATGTGCCAGCCCGTTCAGTCCCGCGGCGGCGACGACCGCGAGCCCAACGGAGGACCAGGCACTTGCCGGCCCGAAAGATGAACGCGTAACGGCAATGACGACGATCGCCGCGACGATGTTGAGCCCGATCGAGATCGGCGGGACCAACCCGAGCTTCATCTGCCAGCCCTCGATCCCGAACCAACGCGCCGCGATCAAACCTGGCACGGCGAACAGGAAAATCAGCCCGAGCAAGACTCGAGCAAGGTGCATCGGATCCGCGAATCGGCCGGGATGGTTCTTCACGTGATCCGCTTCCGTCTCGCCCGCCGCAATAGCGTCGTCGACCGCTTGCGGCGCCGGCGCTGCGTATCCGTCGCCTTGAACGAGCAGAACATCGGGACCTAGCGAGACCATGGCCTCGTCCGGCTGGTCGAACAAGGCCAGGTTCGTGCTTCGCTCGTTGAACTTTCGAACCATGAAGACGAACGGCTCTCCTCCGTGCTCCTCGACTCCCTTGTTCATCTCGTCGAGGAATCCGCGCGAGATCAGGTCGTAGGTGCACTCCGGCCGTTTCGATACCTCCGTGAGGTCGGGTTCGTTCTCACCGCCGACCAGCTTGTCGCAGGACGGGTTTGTGATGGTCCGCTCGCCCTCGAGGAACCGGTCCAGGTCACCGAAGTACTGGAAGGTTCGCGGCGCCACGGCGCCAGGAAGCCCGGCTCGCCCGACGTTCGCATAGGTCTTCGACCATCCGTAAGCCTGGAACTCCTGGGCGTAATTGTTCACGAAGACCAACGGGCGATCGGGCTCCGACTCGGCTATCGACTCGACCGAGGCCAGCGCAACGCGGGTCGGTTGGTCGATCCACTGGTTCTCAGGGTCGTTCCACCGGGAGGCCTCGAGCCCGTTAACCACCGCATAACGGAACCCGAAGGCGAGAATTAACAGGCTGAGCAACGCGACGATCACGTTCCGATTCGTTTTCTTCATCAGCCAGACGCCGGCCACCCAGATGCCGATCGCGGCAAGGGGCATGATGGCGGCAGTGGAGTTCATGAAGCGGTAGTAGGGAAGAACCTTTCCGGCGACCACGAACAGGATGCTCGCCGCGTAAGGGATCAGCCACCAAACGACCATCGTGCGATAGGCGTCCGCGGGCTTCTTCTCGCGCCTGGCCGTTTGCGCGATCCACACGACGCCGATCAATAGGAGAGGAATGACCACGAGCGGATACTGGGACTTGACCCACTCGACCAGGCGATCGAGGAAGAACTCGCGCGTGTAGGGAGGCGGCAGGGCGGCGTCGGCGATGTTGCCGGCGGTTCCCCACAGCAGGAACTTGCCGAGCGGCCAAAGGATCAGCCCGAAGATCATCCCCCCCATGACCGACGCGAGCGCCGGAATGTCGCGGTCGAGCACCGCGCGCACGTTGAACCGCATCGTCAGCACGTGCCAGCCCACTACGACGAACATCGTGCCCAGGAAGACGACGCAGGTCGTCGGATGCGTGTACGCGGCGAGTATCGATAAGAGGACCACCGCGCCCCGCGCTCCCCACGATTTTCGAGCGGGTTCGAGGAAGCTGATCAGCGCGCCCAGCACGTATAGGACGAACAAGTTGTCGAGGTAGCCGACGTACGGGGTCGTAAGGAAAAAGACACCCGTCACCAACATCGTCAACAGATAGAGGACGGGGCTCTTCGTACTTCGGTACGCGCCGGCCGCGAACGCCAGGCCTGCGAGGATCGGGACCAAGATCATCATGAACGCGGCGAAGCTCGACTGGTCGGTGTCGGCGATGTTGTCTAGCAGGGCTCCGATTACCGGGACGGTCACACGATAGCCGCCGCCGAACATGTGGAAGGGTCCCCAATCGCCGGCGACGAGCCCAGGATCGGACTCGACGATCACGCCGGAACGCCACGTGTACCAGGCGGGGTCGCGGGTGGCGGCGGTTCTGCTTGGGTCCTGCAGGAATGCCCAAGCGAAGATCAACAGCAGTCCGGTTATGGCTGCGACCACCAAGGCGGGGTGGGCGAGGAAGCTCTTTCTGGGAACGACCGTCGGTTCCCCGGCTTCCGGCTTCGCCTCGGTTACCGCCACTTACACGCCCTTCAGGCATGGGAGCTTGCCGAACTCCTCGGTGGGGAAGGCGGCCGCGAAAACCCTATCGTTCGACTCGGCCCCCTGGGGCGCTGCGTTCTCGAAAGTTTCGCCTTTGGTGAGCGTCAGAAGGAACTTGGCGACGTCCTCGATCGAATCCCCGTTCTTGTCCAGTGTCTCCCTGTCGAGGAACACCTGCGTGGGCTGGACGAACTGCAGGGTCCCATCGCCGAATTCCTCGTTGATCGCCGCTCCGATCTTGCCGGGAGAGATAACGAACGCTCCGGACTCCTTCGGATAAGGCGTTGCGCCGTGGTCGGCCGTCAGCACCATGGCCCAATTTCCCTTTCCCACCTGCTTGTTCAAGAATTCGACGAACTTCTCGAGATACCGATCCTGCATCTCGACCGCGTCGCGCATCTCCGGGCCGTTCAAGCCCTTATTGATGTGCGCCAGGGTGTCGATCAGCTTGTTATTTACGAAAAGGAGGTCGGGAATGTCGTCCTTCCCGAACTCCTCGCGAATAATTATCTCTTCGACGAGCTTCTGCTGATAGGGAATGCGCGCCGGCGTATCGAATCCGGCGAGGTATTCCTCCGCCTTGAGAGAAAGTGGGTGACCGAGCCATTTCTTGTCCTGCTTGCCGTCGAGGATGTCCGATTCTTTGAAGTAGGTGTCAATGGTGGGGAGCTGATTCGCGTACTTGGGAAACTCGAAATAGTTCTCGAGCGCCGGCGTGAGCTTCCACTCGATGCCCTCAGCGCCCAGCGTCAGCGCGTTGTCCGCCTCTCTGAGGATCGCGATGTCCTTGTCCCCGCCGCCCCAAAGGGATCCGTGGCTCTCCATTCCCATGTGGATGGCAACGGTGCCGGATAGGGCCACCTTCGGCCTGTTGCCCATCGCGCGGTCGTAGATGTCGGCGAGGGTCGGAAGCAACGGCATCGCCGCGACAGATCGCCAGGGTGAAACATGGGTCTCGCCGATTCGGAAATGGTGCCCGATGACTCCGTGCTCGCGCGGAAACGCCCCCGTTCCCATCCCGGTGTGGATCTGCGCCGTGCTGGCCGGTGAGGACGCTATCGTCGCGTTCTCGTACCAGGTTCCATCGGGGATCAGCGACTTCAGATATGGCCAGTCGTTCTTCCATTGATCGAGGACGACGTCTCCCGCCGCGTCCCACACGTAGGTGACGATCAGCTTCGGGGGATCCTTTCGCTGCGATGCCGGCTCCAGCGCCTCGGACATAGTTCGCGCGTCGGGAGCCGTGAACCCGTCGAAATTCAAGAGATCCGCTTCCGTGGGCGCTATGTCGGGGGTGAGCACGGGCCTTCGCACGGAGCCCTGAGCCCGGATGTAGCCGGGTCCGTACCAGAACATCGGAACGTCCTGGACGTAATCGAATGGAGAGATGTGGGGCAGCCCGGATCCCACGTAATCGGGCTCGCTGGTGAACAGCTGGATGTCGCCGCTTCGATCGAGCCTGAGACCCCTAGAAGTCCTAAGAAGCTGGATCCCGGGAACTCCGCAAGCAGCCTTGACGAGCTGGCTGTCGGCCGCCACGGACTGCACGGTCGGCCCGAAAGCGATCACGACCCCGAGCAGCACGACTGCCGCCGAGAAGCGCCTTATGCGGGCATGTGTCATCTGGTCTCTATCCGGCCGGGAGCCAACGGGCGCCTAGACAAGCGGAACGCCGGCGAATTGGCAACATACCAGCCACCGGAGCTTGCGCAAGGCAAGAGCCGCTATCCACCGCGCGGATGTAGCGTGGACGGAATGCACACCGGCCGCAGGCTCGCCCGCCTGCTGGTCGTCGCGGCGATCGTGGCCGCGCCGGCCGTTGTTCTGCGGGTCCTATGCGTCGGAAACGCGTGTGACGAGGCGGCCGAACCCACCGGCGCGACGAGTATTCCCTTCTGCACCCTGCCGGCCGACATCCGCACGCTGATCGACGACGGGTACCGCCTCGGGCGTTCACCCGATGTCTTCGCGGTGACGGAGGAACCCTCCGTTCGCGGACAGGTGTGGGACCAACCGACCGGAGCCGCAACCGAGTGGCCCTCACTCGAATCCGAGGGACCGACGCGCGTACCGATCGTCATCGACACGACGGCCGCGGGGCGAAAGCTCGAGCCGGGAACGGGGCTCGCGGAAGTGGCCCCGACCCTGGCGGCCCAAATCGATCTTCGCTGGCCATTCCCCGAGCTTCGCGACGGAACAGCGATTCCGGGCGTGCACTCCAAGGGGCCGGTCCGGCTGCTCCTGATCGTTGCCTGGAAAGGGATCGGGTCGTCCGACCTGGAGAAGGCGCCGCGATCGTGGCCATTCCTCAAATCGTTGATGCGCGAAGGATCGGGCACGCTCGACGGCAGGACGGGATCGCTTCCCGTCGACTCGTCGGCGTCGCTGTCGACAGTCGGAACCGGCGGCCTGCCCGACACACACGGGATCACCGGCACGGTTATTCGGAACGACGATGGCAGACTGGTGCAAGCGTTCTCGGCCCGCGCGCCGGTTACCATCATCGCCGGCCTCGGCGATACGCTCGACAACGAACTCGCCAACGAGCCGCTCATCGGAGAGGTTGAGATAGATCCATTCGATCGCGGCTTGATCGGGGGAGGCTGGTATCAGAGTCCCGACGACGATTCGATAGCCGTCGCTCCGTCCCCCAAGGTGCCGGCGGCCGTCGAGCGGATGCTTTCGCGGGGGTTCGGGGCCGACGACACGCCCGACCTGCTCGCGGTAACGCTCGAGGGAACGCCGGCGGCAATGGACAAGTCCACGCGGCTGATCTTCGAAGCGGCGGAAGAGTCGTCCAAAGGGTTCATGGCCACCGCCGTCGTCGGCACGGGGTCGGCGACACCCGCCGAACGGGCAGAGATAACCGCTCTGGAGATCGCCGCATGGGTGAACCGCACCGTCGGAGCCGAGGCCGTTTTCGCAGCGGTGCCCGGCGGGTTGTTCCTGGACCAGCAGGTCCTCGCCGCCGATTCGATCTCCGACGGGCGAATCGTAGACGCCCTGGCGGCCGTGCAGGAGTCCGGAGGGGAAGTGTTCTCCGACGCCTTCCCCGCGTTTGCCATCTCCTTTGGGAGATACTGCTGAGATGACGACTCTCCAGCAGGAACTCCTCGATCCGGCCGGAACCCGCCGTGGGGCATCGTGGCGAACCCTCCTCCTGGTCGGGGGAGCACTCGTCGCCGGAGCCATGTTGGTTCGCGCGGCGGACCCCGACCGGATCGCATGGATTCAGAACCTGCTTCTCGTCTTCAGCTCACTTTTGATCGAGGCGCTTCCTTTTGTATTGCTCGGCGCCTTAGTCTCCGCAGCGATCGAGGTCTTCGTTCCGGCAAGTGCCTTCGAGAAACTCGCAAGGCTACCCCGAGGTTTGCAGTTGCCCGCTGCCGGCTTCGCCGGCATGGCATTCCCCGTGTGCGAGTGCGGATCGGTGCCGGTAGCCAGGCGACTCGCTTCGAAGGGCCTCTCCCCCGGAGCGGCGATCACTTTCATGCTCGCTGCGCCGGTCGTCAACCCCGTCGTCGTCGCGTCTACTTTCGTTGCATACCGGGGGCGGAGCACGCTTTGGCCGATGGTCCTGGGACGACTGGGACTGGGCTTGGTCGTGGCGATCGCCGTCGGCTGGGTCGTGGGCCACGTCAAGCGCGAGGAGCTTCTGCGCGCGCGGGCGGGCGACACCGGGCACGATCATGGTGACGATCACGACCCCGGTCACGCCCACGGTGACGGGCCTGCTCTGGCCGAGCCGAGGTGGAGCCGCTTCGCCGGTCACGTTTCCGGCGATTTCCTCTTCATGGCGAAGTTCCTCGCGGCCGGCGCTCTGGCGGCCGCGGCCCTGCAGACCTTCGTACCGCAATCGATCATCGGATCCGTCGCGAACCTGCCGATCGTCAGCCTGATCGCGATGATGGCGCTCGCGTTCCTGCTGTCGCTGTGTTCGGAATCGGACGCGTTCGTCGCTGCGTCGTTCGTACAGTTCGGCGTCGGCCCGCAGCTGGCATTCCTCGTATTTGGGCCGATGGTCGATATGAAGCTCGGTGCGCTCTACGTGGGAACCTTCAACCGGGGATTCTTCCGAACGATCACGATCGCGGTCGCCGCGGTGACGCTCGTGGCAACGCTTTGGATAGAGGTGCTGATCGGATGACGAGGAGCTGGAGCATCGCACGAGTTGCGGCCGGAGCCGCGCTTGCCGCGTGGGCGTTCGTGTTCTGGTTCGTCCTGCTTGCCGGCCGATCGAGCTTGTACCTTTCACCGCGCGTTTCGTGGGTGGTGCCCGTCGGAGCCGTGATGCTGACACTGGCGGCCGCCGGCAAGATCGCGTCGGCGCGAACCGCACAGCCCGAGCCACTGACTCGCCGCGACGCCGTCACGCTGGGATTGTTCACGATCCCCGTCGTGCTCCTGCTCGCGCTGCCGCCTCAAACCCTCGGGGCGTACGCGGTCGGGCGCCGCCCGGCTTTCGCAACCGGCGTTTCTTCTTCCGCGGAGGACATCGCGTCCGGGGATCTGACGCTATTCGAGGTAGCCGGCGCCCAGTCGACGCGAGACGGACTGGATGCGCTTCAAAAGCGTGCCGGCGAAACCGTCGAATGGGTCGGGTTCGTATCGAGGTCCGCCTCCACGCCGGCCAACGAGCTGTACCTGAACCGTTTCATCATCTCCTGCTGCGTAGCCGACGCGCAGGGAGCGAACATTCGAATCGTCAACGTCCCGGCCGGCAAGTTCCAGGAGAACGACTGGGTTCGCGTGGAGGGGACGTTCTATCCGCTCGGCAGAAACATCATCGTGGATGCCGACGAGGTCGTAGGCGTGCCGAAGCCGGCCCAGCCGTACCTCAGCCCTTAGAGCAGCGCTCGCAGAGCCCGTAGATCTCGGCTTGGTGAGACGAGACCTGGAATCCGCGCTTGCGAGCGACGGCCGACGCCCAGTCCTCGACCTCACACGAGGGTATCTCGGCGACCCGCCCGCAGTTCTCGCAGATCAGATGATGATGGTGAACGGGATCGCAGAGCTTGTAAGCGAGTTCTCCCTCGCCGGCCGCGAACGTCCTGACGAGCCCGGCGTCGGCCAATGCCTGCAGGGTCCGATAAACGGTCGCGAGACCGGGGCCGTCCGCGCCCTTCTTGTTGAGCTTCGCGTGCAAGGCCTGTGCTGTCACCGGGCGGCCCGACTTCTCTATGGCCTCGATGATCGCCAATCGTTGTTTCGTCGGGCGAAGATCCGCCTGTTCGAGCATCGGAGCTTCGGTACTCATCCAGCTCCCCCTCTCGGATGCCGGTGTGCGACACCGCGCCCGAAGATCATCGCCGCGAGAAAAGCCGCGACCGACGCGAGCACGATGGTTCCGCCGGGACTCAAACTTCCCTCGCCGATGGCAACAACCAGCCCGACGACAACGGACGCAACGCCTGCAGCCACCGCCCAGAGCATCGACCCCTTGAACGAATGCGCGAGCCGCGAACCAGCCGCCACGGGCACCACGATCAGCGCGGCGATCAGCAGCAATCCCACGACCCTCATCCCCGCCGCAACAAGCAACGCGGTAAGCATCAAGAGCGCGATGTTCAGCGGGCCGACGGGGAGGCCGGACGCACGAGCCGTCTCTTCGTCGAGAGCCACGGCGAGCAACTCCTTGTAGAAAAGCGCCGTTGCGCCGACGACCAGCGCGCAAAGCGCCACGATTCCTGCAACCTGCTGAGTGGTCGTGACGAGCGGATCCCCGAAGAGGACACCCATTGCCGAGAGGTCGAACTTTCCCGCCGCCGACAACGCAACGACACCCAGGGCAATCCCGAAGTAGAAGATCAGGCCCAGCGAGAGATCAGACGCGAGGCGCCCGCGCGATCGGAGCCATTCGAGAAGGACGCCGCCCAGCACCGCGACGACCAGGGCGCCCCACACCGGTGAGACGCCGAGCACCACTCCAAGGCCGACTCCTGCGAATGCCAGGTGGCCCATCCCGTCGCCGATCAGCGACAGGCGCCGCTGCACCAAGAAGCTGCCGATCACCGGCGCCGCCACGCCGACCGCAGCGCCGGCGACATAGGCGCGGATCGCCCACTCGGCAACGAGCCTGCTCAAGGTGCCGGCTCCATGTGCACGTGGAATTCCTCGTGAGTGATCTGGCGGACGCGGCCGTCGTCGATGATCAGAATGCGGTCCGAAACCTCGTGGAAGTCGTCGGGGTCGTGCGAGACCGTGACCACGGTCGCTCCGGCGTCGACTCGCCGGCGAAGTTCCTTCGCAAGAGCGGGACGCAGCCGTTGGTCGATCCCGGACGTCGGCTCGTCAAGTAGAAGGAGGCCCGGATCCCCCACCAATGCGCGCGCGAGGATCGCGCGCTGCTGCTGTCCGCCCGACAGTTCGAAAAGACATTCCGCGGACAGCTCCCCGAGCCCGACCGCCTCGAGCGCGGCGTTCACCTTGCTCCAGTCCCTTCGATTCATCCTGTGGAAGAGACCCTTGGACGGGGCAAGCCCGGCCGCGACGACCTCGGTGACCGAGACTGGGAGCGAAGTCGCGGTACGCACTCCTTGCGGCGCATAACCGATCCGGCGGCGGATCGCCGCATCGTCGGGCGAACCGCCGAGAACGCGAACGGTCCCGGACTTCGGTTCGAGCAAGCCGACGCAAACTTTGAGCAGAGTGGACTTACCGCTGCCGTTGGCGCCGGTAAGGACCGCGAACTCACCCGCTGGAAGATCAAGGTCCACGCCGTCGAGAACGGTCGCGCCTCCGTAACCGGCTTGCACTTGTTTGAGCTCGACGGTCAGCTGCACTGCAGTCCCTTCCGGAGGTTTGCGAGGTTCTCGCGCATGACCGAGATGTAGTCGCCCGTCTCCGGTTCCGACTCCAGAGTGTTGAGCGGAAGCGTGGGGACTCCGGCATCGCTCGCGACGCTCTCCGCGATGCGTTTGCCTTCGTCGGTCTCCTCGTAGAAAACGACCGGGGCGGCTTCACCCGATTCGATGGCTTGGATCGCGGCGTCGATCCGCTCGGCACTGGGCTCTGACTCCGGCGTAATGCCTTCGATTCCGATTTGCTGAAGTCCTGCGGCTTGAGCGAGATAGCCGAACGCTTCGTGCGTCGTTACGAAATCGGTGAACTTGCAGTTATCGAACCCGGAACGAAGTTCGTCGGACAGAACATCCAGCTCCTTGCGCAGCGAGGTGGCCGCCTGCTCGTACGCCGGTCGCCCGCCCGGGTCGGAGTCGGAGAGCACTTGACCGACCTGAGCCACCGCGGTCCGGACAAGGATGGGATCAAGCCAAAGGTGAGGGTCGGTCGATTCGGTGGGCTCCCGGTGAAAGCTCTCAGACAACACCCGCACGACCGTCGCGTCGCTATTCGCGACGGCATCCTCCACCGCCTTCTGAAAGCCGGGGACGGGGAGCATCAGCACAACCTCCGAGTCCTCGATTTCCGATCGCTGCTCGGCTGTTAGTTGGACATCGTGAGCTTCGACACCCGGCGGGGTGAGATCGATGACCTCGACGCGATCGCCGCCGACCTCTTCTGCGATCCAAGCCAGCGGATAGATCGAAGCCACCACCCTTACCTTGCCGGAGTCGGTCTCTCCCCGGCATGCAACGCCGGCGAGAAAAAGCAGGCACAGAAGGGGCACCAATCGGCTGCGCACAGGACCTAACCTAGTCGAGAATGATAATCATTTCAAGTCTGCAGGAGACCGGGGCAGCCGTCGGTGGCCGTGCAGGACTAGATTCCCCTCATGGCCGCCGACGACGACCAATGCGCGATCGCCGCGCTCTTCTCCGAGACCGCCGACACATACCGGGACCTCTGGGCGCCGGTAATCCGGCCGTTCGGCCAGCGATTGCTCGAGGAACTGCCGCTCGCGACCGCCTCGAGGGTCCTCGACCTCGGAACAGGCGTCGGCTCGCTGCTCTCGGACATCCGTACGGCCGCCCCCTCAGCCGCGATAGTCGCCGCCGATCGTGCGCGGGGCATGCTCGCGCTGGCACCGCCGGAGTTCCTGCGGGTCCTGGCCGACGCACAAGTCCTTCCCTTCTCCGACGACTCCTTCGACGCCGTCGTAATGGCGTTCATGCTTTTCCTGGTCCCCGAGCCCGACACCGCGCTTGCGCAGGTTCGCCGCGTCTTGCGGCCGGGCGGCGGATTCGGCGTGACCTCATGGGGCGACGACCCGATGAGGCCGGCCCTCGAGGTGTGGAACGAAGAGCTAGACGCGGCCGGCGCGGACCAACCCGATGAGGAAGCGGAAGACGCTGCGGACGAAACCAACACCCCGGAGGCTCTCTCACGATTGCTGGAGGAAGCAGGCTTCGAGTCGGTGCGAACTCAATTGCTGAGTCTGAACTACCGGCCGAAGCCGGACGAGTTCGTCAGGCAGATGTCGACGTGGGCATCGCAGGGCCGCCTGCAGTCGCTGAGCGCCGATGCGTACGACAGATTCATCGAACGCGTGAAGGAGCGATTCGAACGACTGCGGCCGGACGATTTCCTCGACAAGTCCGAGGTCATCATCGCGACCGCAGCCGCTCCCTAGGTACTAGGCGGTGTGGGCGCGCACCTTTTGATATCCGAACCAGCCGATCGCGGCTACCGCCGCCAGCGGGATCAGGTAACCGAGCCCCACGACGACCGCGTAGATCACCCCGAGGAAACCGGCTATCGCCTGGCTCCACGCCTCGCCGAGTCTGGGCTTGCGCGGATCCTTTCCGGCGACTGCGGCCCCGGTCTCACGAACCGAGACGGCGATCGTCGCGAGCGAGGCCTGGTCGTTCAGCAGGCGGAGTTGTCCCTTGATCTCCTCGATCCGGAAACGAACGTCCTGCAGCTCGCGCTGGATCTGCATCGTCTGCGATACGTTCCGCGCTCGCCCCATCAGTCGAATCAGGACCGTCTCCTGTGCCTCCCAAGTCTTCAGACGAGCACGGAGGTCGACGAACTGGTCGGTAACGTCCTGACCACCGATCGTCTGGCGCTCGACGTCACCGAGATCGCGAAGGTCGCCGAGGGCCAGATCGAAGCTGTCGGACGGGATACGAATGAGAAGCGAGCCGGAGTCCGCCTTGACCCCCTCGCTCGACGAGGAAACGACGAAGCCGTTGTATTTCTGCGCAACAAGCGATGCTTTGTCGAACGCCTCGTGGAAGGTGTTGTTCTCGACCACCAGCGAGAGATCGGCGGTCTTGATGATCTTCTGCCCGACGGAGGGAACTTCCCCGATGCCCGCAAGGGAGTCCGTTGTCGCGGGCATCGCTCCGGCGGAGTCGGCGCTGACCTCATCCATCACCGGCTGGCCGGCAGAGCGCTGCTGCCGGAGCTCCTGGGGTTCGGCGCTGCTGAAAGCCGAGGTGGTTGAGAATTTCCCCTCGGGAGGCTGGGTAACGAGAAATCCGATCACCCCGGCCAGGGCCAGGAACGCTATGGCGGGAAGCGCCATCCTTCTCATGACGGTCTCCTTTCGTCCTTGCTTGCTTGGACGAACGAAGACCCGAAAGGGTTCCCGCGTGACTCGGAACTGCCTACCTACTGTCCGCATTCTTTCCGGGACGTTTCAGCGTCCCCGAAATGCGTCTCCACCCGTTCAAGTAGACGGCCATCCCCGTCCAACGCAGAGACCGCCACGGGGAGGGAACAAGGATCAACCACGACGACATAGAAGTTGACTGGGAAGCCTGCGTCTTCGCCAATAGGTCTTACCGTGATTCTTCGCCCGTCAATCACCTCTACCCCGACCTCGGCAACATCCTTCGCCACGAGCCCGGTGACGTAATAGGGCTGTCCGGGCGAGACGGATGCGCCACACTCAATAAGTCGGCCGGCGCAAGACCTTGGAACCGGTCCGAGAGTTTTGCACCCTCCATGTCCTCCGTCTGTCAGTCTGAATTCGGTACAAACCTCTCCGTCATCGTTCATCGTGGCGAACAGCTTCCAGCCGGGACCGGCCGCGACTTCGCGGGCACCCGGGTCCAGGAAACTCGTTCCATCGGGGTCATTCGTCTCACTCGGCCCGGGCTCAGCTTCGTCGAAATCGAACTCGGGGATAGGCGATTTCTGCACGGGCTCGTTCTGAGTGCACGCGGAGAAGACGAGCGCGAGAGCAACAATCAGCGCCACGCGATGGCTCCGAGTGGCTCGCATGGGACAAGTATCTCCCGCCGCGATTGTTGCCCGCCATATGCCGGTTCGCGCCGGCGCGACCCGGCGGGTGATAATGGCGGCGATGAAGACGGTCGGCGAAATCATGAGCACCGATCTCATCACGGTCGAGCCTTCGACCACGGTCGCGGAGGCGGCGACGCTCATGGGAGCCCGCCATGTTGGATCCGCTCTGGTCATGGAGGGCGATAACCTCTCGGGCATCTTCACCGAGCGCGACATCGTTCGCGCGCTGGCCGCCCACTTCGACGCGGCCAGACATCCCGTCTCTCAGTGGATGACCACGGAACCGAAGACCGTCGGCCTCAGCGCGTCCGAGAACGAAGCGTTGGACATCATGCTTGCCGGGGGATTCCGGCACCTTCCGGTGATGCAGGGCGACACGGTCGCCGGCATCATCTCCATGCGCGACGTCTCACATCACGCGGAGGAGTAGCTACGCCTCGCAACTGACTTCTGTATCCCCCGCATCGGAGGTGCATGTGTCTATAGCACTATTGGGTTTAGCACCGCCGCGGAGCGTGTCGTTGCCGCCCACACCATCCGTTCCATCAAGCGTGTCGGCGCTGTAGCCGCCCATGAGAATGTCGGGTCCGTCTCCACCAGTGAGCATATCGGCGCCCTTTGCCCCGTCCAGCGTGTTCGCGTCCGCATCCCCGGTGATGGTGTCGTTCTTCAAGGAGCCGATCACCCGCTCTATCGAGACAAGAGTGTCCGATCCGAAGGAGGCCCCGCCGACGGAGGTGCCGGCGGCGAGGTCCACGGTCACGCCGCCCACGGTGCCCTTCGTGCGGTGGTCGGCGGTATCGACTCCGGAGCCGCCGTCTGCGGTGTCGTCGCCGGCTCCTCCGATCAGCCGGTCTTTCCCGTCCTGGCCGAGCAGGATGTCGTCGTCGCCCAAGCCCTTGATGAGATCCCCGCCGCCGAGCCCGCAGATCACATCCGGGCCCGCCGTACCCACTATCTTCTCGCCCGCCGCAGTCCCGACGATCGTGCACCCGTCGCTCACCTTGGCCACGAATGCGTCGGTGCCCCCGTTTTGGGTGAGGTCCGGGCCTGTCGTCTCGGGGAAGGTGGCCTCGGTGGATGAGGTCATGCCCGCCACGTAGGCGGCCCCGGTCCCGTCTACGGCGACGCCGTGGCCAAAGTCGTCCCCTGAGCCGCCGATGAACCCCGCGTAGGAAAGGCCGGTTCCGTCGGCGCTCACCTTGGCTACGAACGCGTCGAAGCCCCCGTTTTGGGTGA
>JBBDHU010000003.1:293206-409848 GCA_040880705.1 Actinomycetota bacterium
CCCCGCGTAGGAAAGGCCGGTTCCGTCGGCGCTCACCTTGGCTACGAACGCGTCGGTGCCCCCGTTTTGGGTGAGGTCCGGGCCTGTCGTCTCGGGGAAGGTGGCCTCGGTGGATGAGGTCATGCCCGCCACGTAGGCGGCCCCGGTCCCGTCTACGGCGACGCCGTGGCCAAAGTCGTCCCCTGAGCCGCCGATGAACCCCGCGTAGGAAAGGCCGGTTCCGTCGGCGCTCACCTTGGCTACGAACGCGTCGGTGCCCCCGTTTTGGGTGAGGTCCGGGCCTGTCGTCTCGGGGAAGGTGGCCTCGGTGGAGGAGGTGATGCCCGTCACGTAGGCGGCCCCGGTCCCATCTACGGCGACGCCCAAGCCTTCCTCGGCGCCGGAGCCGCCGATGAACCCGGCGTAGTCTAGGATCGCCGGGTCGACCACGAGCGTCCGGCCCCGATCGTATTCCCCGACCCGGAACGCGACGGTGTCTCCCTCGAGCCGGAACGAAGAAGGAACCGGTGCCTTTTCGTCCTCCCGCCCCTGGTAGGTGAAGGGCGCGCGCTCGGTTAGCGATCTAACGGGCGTTCGTACCCGCAGATCCCCCGAAGGAAGAAGCGAGGGCTCGGCGCCCCGGTAGGCGACCCGGATGTCCCCGGGGTCGGCCCCGGGGTGCACAACGAAGCGGTACTCGAGTGCGCCGTCCTTCCCCGCGTAGACGAGGTCGATGCCCGGCCAAAGATCCTCGTATCTGATGCCGGAGTAGGAACGGGCCCCGGTCACCCACTCGTCGGGGTCTCCCTTGAACCAGGAGAACCGGGTTTCCTGGGGATCGATCCCAATGGGCTCTGAGGCCGCCCCCACGAACGACTGCTTCGCCACCCAGGCCTTCTTGCCATCGGTGAGTCGCCAGATCACGCCGTGGGAGGTGAAAGACGGCACCGCGCCCTTTCCCTGGAGCATGAAGTCGATCCGGGGATCCGTCTGCCCGGCGTTTTCTATGAAGGAGATCGGCAGGCTCGAGATGGCCGCCTCGGTCTTCGCCTTTGCAGTTGCGGGTGAAGCGGGCCCGGGATTTGTTCCGGCCCCGACGAAGAGAACGGACGCTACGAGGAGAAGAGATGTGCAAACGATCATCGCCCGGCTCGGGCGCGGGGAACGCCGCACGGAACCCGAGAAGAACACGGGCAAGGTAACCGCAGTTCCGATTCGACTCTTCATCAAGCCTCCCTAGGCCTCGCAGCCAGTCTCGGTGTCGCCGGCGTCGGAGTCGCAGGTGTCTATCGCGCCGGTCGGGCCGAAGCCGCCGACAAGGGCGTCGTTCGCACCTGTCCCCCGGAGGCCGCAAACGCGAAGCCAGAAGGCACGGCGACGAACCACAGCTCCAATCGTCGGCGCGATTCGCCGTCTCAAAAAGAGACCACCCTCGATTACACGCGCCCCGCTACCCTAGGCCGGAGGGTCGGATAACACAAGGTCAGAACCGCGTAGTCGAGCCTAGAAGCCCGGCTTGGACCTTCCCGGGATTTCCTCCGCAGCCTGTTTCATCGAACTCCAGACTTCGCGGAACACATCGCCGGCATACTGCGCCGGCTGGCTGTTCTCCCCGCCCATCGCGCCGCGCAAAGCCGACGCCGTGATGTCGCAGGCTTTCTCGAATAGCTCCCAGTCGATCTCGCGTGCCAATGGAACCTCCTTTGGCCGAAGGCTATCGAATCAACCGTCGAATGCCCGAAGACCCGTCACGGCATGGCCGAGGATCAGCGAGTGGATCTCCGAAGTGCCCTCGTAGGTGAGGACTGACTCCAAGTTGTTCATGTGACGGATCACCGGGTACTCGAGGGTAATGCCGCTGGCGCCGAGGATGCTGCGGGCCTCGCGCGCGATCTCGAGCGCAGCGCGCACGTTGTTCAGCTTCCCGAGCGACACCTGTTCGTGCTGCAACCGCCCATCGTCCTTCATCCGCCCGAGTTGCAGCGCAAGCAGCTGCCCTTTGGCCAGCTCCACCAGCATGTTCGCCAGCTTCTGCTGCGTCAGCTGGAACCCGCCGATCGGCTTGCCGAACTGCACACGCGTCTTCGAGTACTCGACCGCGGATTCGAAACACGAGCGCGCCGCGCCCATGGCTCCCCAGACGATCCCGTAGCGCGCCTCGTTCAAGCAGGACAGCGGTCCCTTCATGCCTTCGGCTTCGGGAAGCATCGCCGACGCCGGCAAGCGGCAATCGTCGAATACCATTTCGGAGGTGACCGACGCTCGAAGGGAGAGTTTGCGCTCGATGTCTTTGGTCGAGAACCCTTTCGTGCCGGAACCCGGAACCAGGAACCCCCTGATCCCGTCGTCGGTGTTTGCCCAGACGACGGCGACGTCGGCGATTCCACCGTTCGTTATCCAGGTCTTGGTGCCCGTGAGGATCCAGTCGTCGCCGTCTCTACGGGCAGCCGTTCGCATGCCGCCCGGGTCGCTCCCGGCGTCGGGCTCGGTCAATCCGAAGCACCCGATCGCCTCCCCCGCCGCCATCCGGGGGAGCCACTCCTTCTTTTGATCCTCCGAGCCCCACTTCCAGATGGCGAACATCGCCAGCGAGCTTTGCACCGACACGAAACTTCGAAACCCGCTGTCGCCGGCCTCCAGCTCCGTGCAAGCAAGACCGTACGAAACTGCATTCGCACCCGGCAGGCCGTAGCCGCTCAAGGACATGCCGAGCAGTCCGAGCGCGCCCAGCTCCTTCGCGATCTCGCGCGGGAATTCGCCGCGGTCGAACCAACCCTCGATCCCCGGCATCATCCTGTCGGAAACGAACTGACGAACGGTGTCGCGGATCGCGCGCTCTTCGTCGGACAACTGCGAATCGAGGTCCAGGAAGTCGAGCGGATCCATCAGTCCACCGTCTCGAACGCCCCAAGTACCGCCACACGCAAGACGAATGCAGCGACCGCCACTCCGGCTGCGATCAGAACCGCCCACGAGCGGTCGCGGCCGTTCTTGAACAGCACCCACGGAAGCATCGCGCCGACTGCGATCTCGACCCCGAAGATGAAATCGCCCGACCCGCCCCGGCGCATGAGCAACACGAGTGCCTCGGCGACCAAGAAGCCCGACATCAGCCCGCCGGCGACGACGCTACGCGTCCTGCCACCCTCGCGCCAGGTCGCGCCGAGAAGGCCGAATGCAGCACCTGCGATGGCTGCCACGACAACCCAGATCTGTTCGTCGGCACCGCGGAAGATCGGTATCCCGCGTTTCAGGAAGTATTCCTCGAGCGCGAAATAGACGACCGCGGCGATGACTAGCGCCGCGGCCGCGGCGAGCGCGCCCACCAATGCCTTGCGACGGTTTGCGCCTAGAAGGAAGGCCACGGCGACCCAAGGTGCGGCCATGTTGGCGATCCATTGGAGCTTCTCCGGAAGGAAGTCGCCGGCGAGCGACAGCGCGCCCAAGCAGACCCCCGCAATGACAGCCAGGAATATTGTGCCGGTGACGCCGGTGAACTGAAGGCCGCGCTTGGCCCCGGTCTGCTCCGCCAAGCTCAGGCGCCGGCCGGGATCTCGGGGAGCCCGGCCAGCCCGGCGTCGAGCGCCTCTTGGCTGAACTCCACTTCCGGCAGCCGGCCGTTCAGGTAGTCGTCGTACGCCTGCATGTCGAAGTACCCGTGGCCGGAGAGGTTGAACAAGATCACGCGCTCCTGCCCGGCCTCGCGGGCCTCGATCGCCTCGTCGATCGCCGCGCGGATCGCGTGTGCAGGCTCGGGTCCGGGGATTATTCCCTGCGCGTTGGAAAACTGGACGGCCGCTTCGAAGATCGCGTTCTGCGTGTAGGCCTTCGCGTCGATGTGTCCTTCCTTGACTAGCAAGGATAGGGACGGCGCGTCGCCGTGATATCTCAGACCTCCGGCGTGCACGGGAGCCGGAACGAAGTCGTGCCCGAGCGTATACATCTGAACGACAGGAGCCATCTGGGCAGTGTCGCCGTAGTCGTACGCGAATCTTCCTTTGGTGAGCGTCGGACATGCCGCCGGCTCCGCCGCCAGGAACCGGTATTCCTTCTTTCCCGCCAGCTTGTCGGCCATGAACGGATAGGCGAGGCCGGCGTAATTCGAGCCGCCGCCCACGCATCCGATGATCACGTCGGGGTCTTCGCCTGCCATTTCCATCTGTTTCTGAGCCTCCTGCCCGACCACCGTCTGGTGCAACAGGACATGGTTCAGGACGCTGCCGAGCGAGTAGTGAGTGTCGTCGTTCGTCGCGGCCACTTCGACCGCTTCGCTGATCGCGATTCCTAGAGAACCCGTCGACTCGGGATCGGCAGCGAGGATCTCCTTCCCGGCGTTGGTAGTCGGGGAAGGCGAAGGCCGGCATTCCGCGCCGAAGGTCTCCATGAAGATTCGTCTGTAGGGCTTCTGATCGTACGAGGCGCGCACCATGAACACGAGACATTCCAAGTCGAAGAACTCGCACGCCATCGCGAGCGCCGATCCCCACTGTCCGGCGCCGGTTTCGGTCGCCAGTCGCTTCATGCCGTCTTCCTTGTTGTAGAAGGCCTGCGGCACCGCGGTGTTCGGCTTGTGAGAACCGGCCGGCGAGGCGCCCTCGTACTTGAAGTAGATGTGCGCCGGAGTGTCCAGCGCCTTCTCGAGCCGCTCTGCCCGGTAAAGGGGCGTCGGCCTCCAAAGCCTGTAGACGTCGAGAACCGGCCCGGGGATGTCGATCCACTGGTCGGTCGAGACTTCCTGCGCGATCAGCGCCATCGGGAAGAGAGGCGCAAGGTCCTCGGGGCCGATCGGCTGCTTGGTCGCGGGATGAAGCGGCGGCGTCGGCTGCATCCCCGCTTGCACGATCGAGGGCATGATGTTGAACCACGCCTCGGGGATTTGGTTTGTCTCCAATTGGAAGGTCGTCCGCTCGGTCAAGGGAAGCCTCCTAGGGTCGCGTCAGGCGAGCGTACCGCCCCCGGGCCTCGATACGCCACTCTGGGGAGTTCGCGGGGGGGGCGAAAGTGGCATTATATGAGCTATCGACAATATATGAGCTATCCGCTATACTTCGCGCATGAGGGGCAATCACTTGGTCAGGGAAGCCAGAAAGCGCGCCCAACTCACCCAGCGCGAGCTTGCCGATCGGGCCGGCACCACCCAGTCCGCGATCGCCCGGCTGGAACGCGGCGACTACTCCCCGACGCTCGAACACATCACCGATCTCGTGCGAGCATGCGGACTCGAAGTGCGGGTGCGGCTGGTCCCTCTGGACGAGAGCGACTGGTCCTTGGCAAAGAGCAACTTGCTCCTGAGTCCATCCCAGCGAGCCGGCAGCAACAAGAACGCGGTGCGATTCATCGAGGCCGGCCGAAAAGCGATGGCCGAGACGCGGCGTGGCCCCTGAATTCTCTCCCGAGGACATCCTTAGGATCCTTGAGCGCCATCGAGTGAGATACGTCGTAGTCGGCGGCTACGCGGCGACGCTACACGGATCTTCGCAAGTCACATTCGATGTCGACGTTACGCCCAAACGAGACAAGGAGAATCTCAGACGCCTGTCAGACGCAATGGCCGAGCTAAACGCCCGCGTTTGGACGAATGACGAGCCAGACGGACTCCCCTTCGGTCACGACGCGGAATCTCTTGGGCGGGCCAATATATGGAACCTGGTTACCGACCACGGCCGCTTCGATATCACGTTCAAGCCGGCCGGAACGGAAGGCTACGAGGACCTCAAACGTGACGCAGTTCGACTAAACATTTTCGGCATCGATGTGCCGGTCGCGTCCCTCGCCGATGTCGTGCGGTCCAAGGAGACGGCAGGTCGCGAAAAAGACGCGAATGCGCTTCCGGTGTTGCGAAGGCTGCTCGAGGAAGGTGAGCCCAGCTAGGCGTCGAGCAAAGGAACGTGCGAGACGTGCCAGTGGCGTGGGGCGATGAGCTTGTCGGCCTCCTCGGGCCCCCACGAGCCCTTCGGATACATCGCCACCGGCGCGGGATTTTCCAGGACCGGCTGCAACACTTCCCACGCCCGCTCCACCCCGTCCTCACGAAGGAAAAGCGTATGGTCGCCCTCCATCGCCTCGATCAACAGCAGCTCGTATGCATCGAGCAGCTCGGATTGGAACGTTCGCCCGTAGTCGAAGTCCATGCGAACGCGGCCGAGCCTCATGTCCGGGCCCGGCTCCTTCGCGTTGACCGCCAGTGTGATTCCCTCGTCGGGCTGGATCCGGATCGTCAGGTGGTCACGCTTCGCAAGCGGTACGTCGGCTCCCTTGAACACGTTGTACGGAACCCTCTTGAACAGAAGAGTGATTTCGCTAGTCTTCTGCGCGAGCGCCTTCCCCGTTCGCAGGAAAAAGGGCACGTCGGCCCATCTCCAGTTGTCGATCTCCAGCTCGAGCGCCGCGAAAGTCTCGACCTGCGAATCCGCCGCCACGCCTTTCTCCTTGTGATAGCCCTCGAACTGGCCGCGCACCACCTTGTCGGGGTCGCACACGGCGGTGGCGCGCAACACCTTCACGGTCTCGTCGCGCAGCCGGTTGGGCTGGAACGAAACCGGCGGCTCCATGGCGAGAAAAGTCATCACCTGGAAGAGGTGTGTTTGCACCATGTCGCGGATCGCGCCGGTCTGCTCGTAGAAAGCGCCCCTCCCCTCGATCCCGATGTCCTCGGCCACCGTGATCTGGACGCTGTCGATGTAACGGCGGTTCCAGACCGGCTCGAACATCCCGTTCGAGAAACGAAACGCCAGGATGTTCTGCACGGTCTCCTTGCCGAGGTAATGATCGATGCGAAAGACCTGCGACTCGTCGAAGACCTCGTGGATGATCCGGTTCAGCTCCTTCGCCGATTCGAGATCGTGACCGAAGGGTTTCTCGAACACGATGCGCGCGTCCTTCGCCAGACCCGACTCCCCGAGCAGTCCGACCACGTCCGGAAACACAGACGACGGCGTGGCGGCGTGGAAGAACCGGTTTCCTTCGGTGCCGTGATCCTTGTCGACCTTCTTCAGGTGGTCGGCGAGCGCCATGAACTTGTCCTTGTCCGAGAAGTCCCCCGATAGGTAGGTCAGGTGCTGTAGGAAGTCGTGCCAGACCTCGCCCTCGGGCGGATGGCGGCCGAACTCTTTCACCGACTCTTCGGCGTGGGCCCGGAAGTCCTGGTCGCTCCAGTCGTCGAGCGCGTACCCGGTCAGGGCGAAGCCCTCCGGAAGCAGGCCTTCCAGGAACAGATGGAAGAAAGCCGGAATGAGCTTGCGACGAGTCAGGTCGCCGGATGCACCGAAAATGACGACCGCCTGAGGGGGAAGCTTGACGCGGTAGCTCACGACCGCGGGGGCTCCTTCTTGACGGCGTGCCCGCCGAATTCGTTTCTCAGCGCGGCGATCGTTTTCGCCGCGAAGGATTCGTCCTGCCGTGAGAGGAAACGCATGAACAATGCCATCGAAGTAATGGGCGCGGGGACATTCTCCTCAATGGCTGCTTCGATCGTCCAGCGCCCTTCGCCCGAGTCCTCGACGTAGCCGCGGACAGCCTCGAGGTTCGGATCCTTTTCGAGTGCGTCGTGCAGAAGCTCGAGCAACCAAGAGCGCACGACGCTCCCGTAGCGCCAGATCCCGGCGATCTTCGTCAGATCGAGGTCGAACTTCGATGCCTGGAGGATCTCGAAACCTTCCCCGTACGCCGCGAGGAGCCCGTATTCGATCCCGTTGTGGACCATCTTCACGAAGTGCCCGCTCCCGGACTCCCCCATGTGCGCGTAACCGTCGGCCGGCGCGAGGGTTCGAAAGATCGGCTCGCTCAGGTCGAAGGCTTCCTTCTCGCCGCCGACCATCAGGCAGTACCCGTTCTCGAGGCCCCAGACGCCCCCGGAGGTACCCGCGTCGAGGAACCTGATGCCGCCCTTCGCGAGCGCGGCGTGGCGACGGATCGAGTCCGTGTACTTCGAGTTGCCGCCGTCGATCACGACGTCGCCCTCGGACAGAAGGCCTCCGAGCTTCTGAATGGTCTGCTCGGTTATGTCGCCGGCCGGAACCATCGTCCAGACGACCCTTGGCGGGCTCAGGTTTCCGGCCAGCTCCTCCAGTGAAGCGGCACCCGTAGCGCCGCCGGCTTCCGCTTGCTTCACGGCGTCAGCGTTCGGATCGAATGCCACCACCTCGTGGCCACCGCGGATCAGCCGGACGGTCATATTGCCGCCCATGCGGCCGAGGCCGACCATCCCGAGCCTCAACGTTGGGCCCCTAGCTCTCTTCCTTGCGCGGCCCCACCTCTACCCAGCCGTCGTTCACCTGCACTTGGAAGACCGGCACGGGATCGACCGCCGGGCCGTGAGTCGGCTCACCTGTCTGCACGTCGAATACGCTGCCGTGGCACGGACATTCAACCTCGAGTTCCTTTTCCTGAAGCTCGCCTTCTGAGAGCGAACAAGACTGATGAGTGCATTCGTCCCCGAACGCGTATACGTCGTTGGCTACATGTGCCACCGCGACGCGCCCGGACTGAACGTCGAACGCGCGAAGCTCGCCCTCGGGTATCTCCGCCATCGAACCGACTCGCTGGAATTCGTCTGCCATGTCACATCACCTCTCGGTGAGGCTACTAGGCCCGGGCGATCTGACGCCAACCGGACCACACGCGCTGAAGCAGAGTCACGCCTCCGAGAGCCACGAGGATCGCGAGCGCGGGCAGAAGCATCCCTGGAACGCAGAGTCCGATCGTAAGCGCGACGTACCGTTCGAGCCGTTGAAAGAAACCTTCAGAAAGGGAGACACCCACCGACTCGGCCTCGGCGCGGATGTGGCTCACGCCGAGGGAAATCCCGAGAGTCACGAGCGCGAGAACAGCGGCGGCGCCGCGCCCCTGCCCCGACAGCGACCAGAACAAGCAGCCGAACACGATCACATCCGACAAGCGATCGGAAACGGAGTCGATGAACGCGCCGAGCCGGCTGTCTTCCCCCCGAAGCCTCGCGAGCCCGCCGTCGAATACGTCGAAAAGACCGGCCGGAAGGAGCAGCAGGCCGGGGACCAGCCGGTAGTCCTCCAATAGGAGAATCCCGATGCCCACGTTCGTGGCGAGCGAGGCGAGCGTGAGATGCCACGGGCGAAAGCCGGCCCGGTAGAGCCCGGCGAGCGCTATCCGGTAAGGCCAGGCCAAGATTCGAGGGAGGACCCCGCCGATGGCGCTTGGCGTCTCCCGGGGGGGCGGCATGTCCCGAACGCGCGGCTTGTCCTTCTCCCCGTTGCCCATTGGTCGAGGCTATCCCCGGGCGCGCACGAAAACCAGGGGGAGGCTAGGGCCGGGGTTCGAACCGGACCACGGAGCAGCGGAAGGCCCCGCCGGGGGCTTCGTACGCGATCTCGTCGCCGGGCTTCGTACCGATAAGCGCCGAGCCGAGCGGTGACGTCGTCGTGATCGTTCTCACGCCATCCTGCCGCTCCTCCGCGGAGTCCGCCAGCAGGTAGGTCTCCTCTTCATCTTCGTCGTCGTCGAGCGGCTTGATAGTGACGAGCATCCCCGGAGCGACCACATCGCCCTCGACGGGTGTTCCGACGATGTCTGGGTCGCGCAGCATCCGTTCGATGGTCCGAATTCGCGACTCCATGAGGGCCTGTTCGTTCTTCGCCGCGTCGTACTCGGCGTTCTCGCGGATATCCCCGTGCTCGCGCGCCACGAGAAGGCGCTTGCCCATCTCGTCTCGCCCGCGTGAACGCAGATCGTCGAGTTCGGTCTTCAAGCGCCTGTACGCGTCGAGGGTGAGTGTGGCCGTCGCTTCCTGACCCGGTTTACGAGCCGGGCGCGACGAGATCTCTTCGGGCAAGTCGGTCATGGCCTTGGAATCTACCAACAGGGCCGGTTTCGTCTCCCGCCGCCGCTTGCCGTAGGATTTGTTCCCCTGGGCCGAGGGGAACCACAAAGCCGGGAGGAGACCATGAAGCTTGCAGATCGAATGAACGTGTTGGGAACCGAATCCGCGTTCGAGGTCCTCGCTAAGGCGCGAGCACTGGAGGCGGAGGGGCGGAGCATCATTCACCTCGAGATCGGCGAGCCCGACTTCGACACACCGGAGCACATCCGCCGGGCGACGATCGACGCTATGCAGGCCGGCCACACTCATTACGTTCCGGCACCGGGAATTCCCCTGCTCCGCGAGGCCTGCGTCGACTTCCTGGAGCGGTTCGACCGGATGAAGACCTCGGCGGATCGAATCATCGTCACCCCCGGCGCCAAGCCCATCATGTTCCTCGCGATCGGGATCCTGGCCGGACCCGGCGACGAGATCGTCTACCCCGATCCCGGGTTCCCTATGTACGAATCCCTCACGAAATTCTTCGGAGCCACGCCCGTTCCCTATCCGCTCCGAGAGGAAAACGAGTTCCGGGTGGATCCGCAGGAGCTGAAGTCGCTCGTCGGCCCGAAGACCAAGCTGATCATCCTCAACACGCCGCACAACCCGTGCGGGTCTGCCCTGACGAAAGAAGATTGCGAAGCGATCGCCGAGATCGCTATCGCAAACGACACGACGGTTCTGACCGACGAGGTCTACTGGGCGCTCACTTACGGCGGCGAGCATCACAGCGTCTTGGAGATCCCCGAGATGCACGAACGAACGATCCTTCTCGACGGCTGGTCGAAGACCTTCGCCATGACCGGCTGGCGGCTAGGCTTCGGCGTCTTCCCGGAGGAACTCGTCGAGCCGGCAACGCGCCTCGTGATCAACACGGTCTCGTGCACCTCCGCGTTCAGCCAGCACGGCGCAGCGGCGGCCCTAACGGGGCCGTGGGACGAGGTCGAGATGATGAAGAAGGAGTTCGACGCGCGCAGACAGCTGATCGTCGACGGCCTGAACGCGATCGACGGGATCTCATGCGTGGACCCGGGGGGAGCGTTCTACGTGTTCCCGAGCATCAGGGAACTGGGCGTCGACTCGAAGACCGTCATGAACCACATCATGGAGAAGGCGGGGGTCGCTTGCCTCTGGGGTTCTGCCTTCGGCGCGCAAGGCGAGGGCTATCTTCGATTCAGCTACGCGAACTCGCAGGACAACATCAAGGCCGCCCTCGACGCGATCGGATCGACGATCGGGGAGGTGCGGGCGTAGATGGCGGACAAGCCTAAGGTCTTCATCACCAGAAACATCCCCGATCAGCCTCTTCAGCGGAGCAAGGAACTCTTCGACGTCGAGCAGTGGGAGGACGACTGGAACATCCCTCGCGACGACCTGCTCAAGGCAGTTCAGGGCAAGGATGGCGTTATGACGCTGCTCACCGAAAAGGTGGACGATGAATTCCTGGACGCAGCCGGGCCGCAGCTGAAGATCGTGGCGAACTTCGCGGTCGGGTTCGACAACATCGACGTCGAGGCGTGCACGAGGCGGGGTGTCCTGGCGTCGAACACTCCCGAGGTCCTATCCGAAACGACGGCCGACCTCGCTTTCTCTTTGCTCGTGTCCGCGGGCCGGCGCATCGCCGAGGGCGACAGGTTCCTGCGAGCCAAGACCCCTTGGATTTGGGGGCCGCTGATGATGCAGGGCCAGGACATCTACGACTCGACTCTCGGGATCGTCGGGTTCGGCCGCATCGGGCAGGCGGTGGCGCGACGGGGCAAGAAGGGGTTCAACCAGCGGATCATCTACTACGACGTTCGCCGGGCTTCCAAGGAAGTCGAGGACGAGCTGGGAGCCGAGTTCCGTGAGTTCGACGACCTGCTGGCCGAGGCTGACTTCATCTCGATCCACGTCGCGCTCACGCCGGAGACCAAGCATCTGTTCGGGGCGGATCAATTCAAAAAGATGAAGAAGACCGCCGTGGTCGTGAACACCTCTCGAGGGCCGGTGATCGACGAAGGCGCCCTGGCGAAGGCGCTTCAGGAGGGCGAGGTCTGGGCGGCCGGGCTGGACGTGTTCGAGAAGGAGCCCCAGGTCCACGAGGAGCTCCTGAAGTGCGAGAACGCCGTGGTCATCCCACATCTAGGTAGCGCCTCCTATGAGACCCGGATCGCCATGGGCCAGCTGGCCACGGATAACCTCGAGGCCGTGCTCATCAAGAACCAGCCCGGGCCGACGCTGTTGAACCCGGACGTCTGGAAGGGCTAGGGGCCTGCCTAGCGCCCAACTCGCCGCGGGATTACCCTGTTCCGAGACCCTGGAGAGAGGAAAGTGACCATGCGCCGTTCCCCCGCAGTTCGAATCCTGGTGTTGCTTGCCGCATTCGCCCTGATCGCAGCCGCCTGTGCGAAGAAGAGCGCGACGCAAACCGGCGGAGGAGAGGGCGGCGGGCAGGTCGTCGAGGGCGGCACCCTGCGTATCGGCTCGGGCGGGCCGGACAACATCAACCCGTTCGTGGGCACTTCCGTGGACTCCTTCTCGATCTACAACTACGCCTACCCATTCCTCATCAAGTACAACGAAACCCTCGACGATTTCGTCGGCGACCTTGCCGAGAGCTGGGAGGTATCCGAGGACGGCCGGACCTGGACTTTCCATCTGAAGCCCGGAGCGCAATGGTCGGACGGCGAGCCGCTCGACTCCGAGGACGTCAAGTTCTCCTTCGAGCTGTACCGGCTCAAGGGCATGGCGCCCGAGGCAGTTTTCAGGCACATCAAGAAGATCGAGACCCCCGACCCGACCACGTTCGTCATGACGCTGGACGAGCCGGTAGGGACCACCCTCAAGGGCCTGGTCTTCGGGTACATCCTTCCGGAACAGACCTGGGGCAAGTTCGGCAACGACGTCGATGCCCTGCGTGACTTCAAGAACCCGGCACCTTGGATCTCGGGCGGCCCGTTCATCCTCACCGAGCACAAGCAGGACGAGATCGACATCTTCGAGGCGAACCCGAACTTCTACGGTCCCAAGCCGCACATCGAAGGCTTCGGCATCCGGGCTTTCACCGACGACGATGCGCAGATTGCGGCACTGCAAAACGGCGAGATCGACATGATCGCCTACCTGGCACCAACCGGCGTGGATGTCCTGAAACAAGATGGATTCAACGTGCACCAGGCTCCCGGATACGAGTTCGAGGAGCTGATCGTCAACTCGTCGCCGCTGAAGAAGGACCACCCCGAACTCAAGGATCCGGAGCTCCGCAAGGCGTTCGAACTAGCGACGAACAGGGAACGGATGATCGAGGTCGCGAAGCTCGGGCTGGCCCGCCCGGCCAGCACTATCGTGCCGCCCGCTGCGGGGAAGTATCACAACAGCTCGATTCAGCCGCTGTCCTACAACCCGGCCGAAGCCAACAGGATCCTCGACGCCGCCGGCTACGAGCGCGGCGACGACGGGATCCGCGTGACGCCCGACGGAACGAAGATGGAATACACGGTGTACACGCAGATCGGCCAGGTCGGGATCAACCGTACTTTCGAGATCCTCAAGGAGGGATTCGACGAGATCGGCGTCAAGATCAAGCAGAAGCCCTTGGCGTACAACGCGCTCCTCGATCTGAACTACAGCTGGGACGGCAACGACGCCACCTACAAGGACTGGGAGCTGATGATCTGGAGCTGGACCCCGGATCCCGACCCGGACTTCATCCTCTCGGTTCTGCAATGCAATCAGTACGGCATCTGGAGCGATACCGGGTACTGCGACAAGGACTACGACCGCATGTACAACGATCAGGCCGTCACCGTGAACGACAAGGAGCGCAAGGAAATAATCTGGGAGATGCAGGAGAAGATCTACAACGAGCGCCCCTACATCGTCTTCTTCAACAACGATCAGCTCTCCGCAGCCAGCCCAAATTGGACCGGGTACGGGACCGGTCCCGACGGGCCGATCAGCTCCTACAACAGGCTCAGCCTGACGAACGTCCAACAGACGGGCTAGGGGTGAGGCGGTAGCCACGAGGGGCCGATGAGCCGAGGGCGCGGGGCCTACGTCGTCAAACGCCTTATCGGCGCGGTGATAACGATCTTCGTCGTGATCAGCGCGATTTTCTTCCTGCAGAAGGCCCTTCCCGGCGACCCGTTCGCCCAGCTCGCCAGAAACCCGCGCGCGGATCCCGCGGCTGTCGAGGATCTCCGCCGCGAGTTCGGGGTCGGAGACCCCGTATGGAAGCAGTACCTGAAGTACGTCGGCAACGTCGTGCAGGGCAACCTCGGCATTTCGACGTTCAACCTTCAGCCTGTGGCACCACAACTCTGGGAGAAGCTGAAGATCACCGTACCGATGGTCGCTCTCGGGGAGTTCTTCGCGATCCTTCTAGGGATAGCAACGGGGGTTGCGGCCGCAACCCGCCGGCGGACGGGCTTCGACTACGCATCGACGGGCACCGCGCTCACCTTCTATTCTTTCCCCACTCAGTGGTTCGGACTCATGCTCATCCTGCTCTTCGCGACAACCCTGGGCTGGTTCCCAACGGGAGGCCGGGAGAATTTCTTCGCGAACTACGAAGGTTTTCGATTCGTCCTGGACACCCTCTGGCACATGATCCTGCCGGCGCTCACGATCGGTCTCGTGATCTTCGGCGAATACACGATCGTCGTTAGATCCGCGATGCTCGAGACCCTGGGTGAGGACTTCATCCAGACCGCACGGGCGAAAGGTCTCTCCAAGTCACGCATCATCTGGCGCCACGCGTTTCGCAACGCGTCCTTGCCGATCGTGACGCTCGTCGCCTTGTCGATCGCGTACGTGGTCTCCGGCGCCCTGCTGGTCGAGGTCGTTTTCAACTGGCCGGGTATAGGTCTCGCGACGCAGGAAGCCATCGAGCAAAACGACTCGCCGATGCTCATGGGGGCAACCCTGGTATTGGTCGTGGCGGTAATCGTGATGAACATGATCGCGGATCTCTTGTACTTCAGGCTGGATCCCAGGATCACGGAATGAGCGTACGACTGGAATCGAACGCCCCGAGCCAGGAGCCGAAACGACAACGTTTCTTCGCCCGCCTTATCCGCGAGCGAAAGATGGCCCTGATCGGCATCGTGATGATGGGCGTTCTGGTCTTCCTGGGAACCTTCGGTTCGCTGATCGCGCGCCATCCCGCGGACGAATCCTCCGGCGGACTGAGCCAGCCGCCGTCCGTCGAACACTGGCTCGGAACCGACGACTCCGGTAAGGACATGGTCGCTCTGATCTTCAAAGGGATTCGCACCTCACTTATCGTGGGCGTCGCGGGGGGGCTGGTCTCGATCCTCATCGGCGGGACGCTCGGAATCCTCGCCGGATACACGGGCGGGAAGACGGAGGGCGCCATCATGCGCACGGCAGACTTCTTCCTCGTCGTCCCGGAGGTGGTGCTCGCTCTTGTGCTGATCAGCATTTTCGGATCCGGCACGGCGGTGATCATCCTGGTCATCGGCCTGCTCCTCTGGGCCGGCAACGCCAGGGTTCTGCGGTCGCAAACGAAAAGCATCCGCGAACGCGTTTACGTGAAGCGGGCGCGTGCGATCGGGGCCACGAACACTCGCATCCTCCTCCGCCACATCGTCCCGCAGACCGCTCCGCTTCTCGTTGCGAACGGAGTACTTGCCATAGCGGTCGCCGTCTTTCTCGAGACGGCCATCTCCTTCCTCGGGCTCGGAGACCCCGCTACCGTCTCGCTGGGAAAGTTGATTGAGAACGCGTTCGATGCGTCGGCGGCCATCCGCGGCCTGTGGTGGATGTTGATACCGCCCGGGGTTGTCGTCACGCTGATGATCCTCAGCTGCACACTCTTCGGCCAGGCGTTGGAGGATCAGCTGAACCCGCGTCTCAAGACGACGTTCCTGTCGACGCGATCCTTCCGCGTGCGCCGATCGCTCGGCGAGAAGGGGTCCTCGTGAGCCCGGTGCTCGACGTGCGCGATCTGCACGTCTGGTTCGATCTCGACGACGGCGCGCGGCTCCACGCGGTGCAGGGCGTGTCGTTCTCCCTGGACGCCGGCCGGCGGTTCGGCCTCGTCGGCGAATCGGGTTGCGGGAAAACGACGACGATCCTGGCAGCAATGGGACTGCTCCCCGCATCCGCGGAGGTAGCCGGAGAGATTCTGATGGACGGCGTCGACCTCCTGAGCGGAGGAGAGGAGTCGATGAAGCCTCATAGGTGGACCGACATCGCCATAGTGTTTCAGGGTGCGATGAACGCCTTCAACCCGGTCAAGACCATAGGCGAGCAGATCGTGGAGCCGATGGAGATACACGGCAGGGCGACCGGCAAGACCGCCCTGGACAGGGCGAAAGAGCTCCTGGAGATGGTAGGCATCTCGGCAAGCCGTGCCGAACGCTATCCACACGAGTTCTCCGGAGGAATGAGGCAGCGCGCGGCGATAGCCATGGCGCTCGCGTGCGATCCGAAGGTACTCCTTGCAGACGAGCCGACAACCGCACTCGACGTGATGGTCCAGGCGCAGATCCTCCAGCTCCTCTTGAAGCTGTCCGACGAACTCGGCCTGTCCCTGATCCTCGTCACACACGATCTCCCCGCAGTCGCAAGGGTTTGCCCCGACGCAGCGGTCATGTATGCCGGCGAGTTCGTGGAGGCCGGTCCGATGGATGCGCTCGTACACGAACCGAAACACCCCTACACGCGGATGCTGTTCGCGGCGACCCCGGACCTTTACGGAGAAGGGCCCGTGGCCTCGATCCCGGGAGTGCCGCCCAGACTGGACCGCCCGATCACCGGGTGTCCATTCGAACCGAGATGCGACAGCACGTTCGAGCCATGCAAGGGCGTGCATCCCGAACTTCTCGAAGTCGCGCGCTCCCACGAGGCCGCCTGCCACCTGAACGATCCCAGTATGACCGCGGCATCGTGAACGACGGGGCCATACTCGAAGTGGAAGGCCTGAAGGTGAGCTACCCGATCCCTCGCGGTGTGGCCGGTGCGATTCGCCGGCTCCCGCAACTCACCGTCCGCGCGGTCGACGGCGTGTCCCTGTCGCTTCGGCGCGGCGAGATGCTCGCGCTGGTCGGGGAATCCGGCTGTGGCAAGACCACAACCGCGCAGGCGGTTCTGCGCCTCGTCGAAGCTGAGTCGGGTTCGATCCGTTTCGAAGGGCGCGACATCACCGGACTGGCCCCGCGCCAACTGCGGCCTCTGCGGCGGCGGATGCAGCTCATCTACCAAGATCCCTACGAATCCCTGGACCCGCGTTTCCGCGTGAGCCAGACGATCGAGGAACCGCTGTTGGTTCACGGAATCAAGGGGACGCATGAGGAGAGAGACCGAAGGATCGCCGACGCACTCACTCGTGCCGGACTCACTCCGCCCGAGTTGTACGCCGGACGTTACCCCCACGAGCTGTCGGGCGGCCAGCGGCAAAGAGTAGCCGTCGCGGCAAGCCTCGTGTTGGACCCGACACTGCTGGTTGCCGACGAACCGGTCTCGATGCTCGACGTTTCCGTGCGAGCCGGCGTCCTGTCGCTTCTCGACGGGCTGCGCAAAAGCGGCCTCGGCATCCTGATGATTACCCACGACCTTTCGACTGCAGCGCACTACGCCGACCGCATCGCGGTGATGTATCTCGGGCGAATCGTCGAGGAAGGGCCGGCTCGGGAAGTCATCGACAACCCGCAACACCCCTATACGAAGGCTCTGCTGTCGGTCGTGCCGCCCCGGGATCCCCGGGACCGGCGGACGCCGCAGATCCTTCAAGGCGAAACCCCGGACGCCGTTCGAATCCCCAGCGGGTGCCGCTTTCACCCGAGGTGCCCGATGGCAGAGGAGCGCTGCAAGGTCGAGGACCCGCTCCTCCACATTCCCAAGGAGGCGCGAACGGAGAATCACCGGGCCGCCTGCCTGCTGGTGTGAGACCTCTTGGGGAACTATCCCTTCCAGGGAGGTACCCCGAGAGGCCGGTGGGGCTGACTGAACTGGGCTAATGCTCTAGAGCACTCGGCTGGTCTCCGCAAGTACGTCCGAAACCATCCGCTCGATTTGGCGGACCACCTCATGGACCCAGCTTCCATCGCCAAGGGATATCGAGAGGGTGCCCTTGGCCTTCACCTCCATACCGTCACACGCTCGCTTATCGACCATATGGAGATACTTGAGAACTGCATCGACCTTGAGTTCCTTGCCGAGATCGGGACCATCGGTGAATCCATTAACGACACAGCCGTCCGGGCAGATGTCTACCCCGAAGTCAAGGTTCATGGGGGTCCACAAGACCGTGTGGGTGAGCCGGTGCTTGTCGTCATTCGAGAGCCGCTGCAAGACGGCAAGAGGGTGGTCTACCGCGAGTTCCCCTCGCTGGTACGGCTGAGCGTGCCGGACAACTGCCTCATGTTCCGGGCGGATGCCGGGAATGTAGGTATCCAGGGCACTGCTGAACTTCGATTCCGAGTCGTAGATCGGAAACCCTACCTTCGACTCCTGTTCGGGCGTGAGGTTGAGTTTCGTACCACGCTTTGCCAACTGCCAAGCGACGTGGTCGAGCGCACCCCGCAGGTTACCGAGAGCGTCTCCAAGGATCAGGCCCATGACCTCAGGAGGCTGCTCCATCGACTCAACAACGATGGCCGAGATATTAGGTTGGTCGTGGTCCTTGAACCGAGTCGTCAGTGGATAGGGGTGTTTGTCCCCGAACTTATCCTGCTCAGCCTCCAGGGCTATGATGTGTTCCCGCGCCCGACCGATCTTCCTCTCAGCGCTTTGCAAGCCGGGGTGGAAGCCCATGCGCAGTAGAATGGAGAAACTATGGGCAAGAAGCAAAGCAACGAGAAGGAGCCCTCCCTGGCACGCAAGGGCGAACCCAAGCAGAAAACCAAGGAGGGCTTGGAGATTCCGGTCCCCGACAAGCGCGAGTGGTTGGAGAGCCTTCGGAGAGCCGCTAAGCCTCCGAAGAAGAAACCTTAGCGATCCTCCCCAGCATCGCCGCCATCATCCCGCGTGGATTGTCGCGGTGGTTGTACCTGAAAACGTACTCATCCAAGTAGGTCTGCAAGTAGTCGTCCCCGACCCCGTGGTACACGCCACTTATCCCACGCTTGATGAGCGAAAAGAAGCCCTCAATCGTGTTGGTGTGAACGTCCCCGTGGACGTAGACGCGCTGGCGGTGGTTGATCCAACCATGGTCGTACCCCATGCCGTGCAGCCCCGTGTAGGAAGGGTTCTCGTCGGTAAAGATCGTGGAACCCTTGCGGACGTTCCTTTGCGTACGCCAGAGCAAAGTCTGCTTGCGGGTGCTCGGAACGATCCGAGCCTTGACCTTCCCGGACTGTCCCTCGATCCCGCGCTGGGCCATCCCGAAAACAACGGTCTTGTCCTTGGCCCAGTTGCGCCCGGACCCCTGCCCGACGTGCTTCCACTTGGACGCCCCGCCCATGTAGGTTTCGTCGGCCTCCACGGTTCCCTCGAACATCCCGCCATCTTGGGCAAGCAGCGTCCGCAGTTTGTGGAACATGCGCCAGGCCGTCTTGTAGGTGACCCCAAGCTCGCGCTCCAATTGTTTCGCGGAGATACCGCAGCGAGTGCTCGCCATGAGGTACATGGCGTAGAACCAGAGCTTGAGCGAGGTCGCGGAGTTCTCGAAGATCGTCCCCTTCATTGGGTGCTCATGGCGTCCGCAGAACTGGCAGGAATAGGACGGTCGGCGAGCGTCCCGGTGGTGCCTGGTCACCCTGTCGCAAGTCTTACAGAAGATGCCGTCCGGGTAGAGGAAGCCGACCAGCCATTCAAGGCAGGTGGCATCGTCCGGAAAGTCCCGCTCGAACTCCATGAGCGAGTACCGGGATTCGGAGGCGGACCCCCGCTTCGGGTTGTTTCGGTCTACTCTAGGCACGAACTGAATATACCAGAGGGCGGTAACACTGTCAAATCTCCCAAAACGGCTAAACTTCCAAGTGTTATAGGACGAATAAAGAGTGGAGAGCCGATAAGACTTGTAAAAGGCTCCAGGGCTGAGTATGCTCCGAGGCCAGTCCGATCGGGATGGACGAAGGGAGAGACGGAGCGATGCCGAACCTACTGTCTGTGGGACAGGCTGCGAAACAGCTCGAAGTCTCGCCAAGCACGGTCAGAAACTGGGTGGAGAAGGGGTACATTCACGCCTTCCGTCTACCGAGTGGAGTCCGGCGAATCCCCTCGCAGGAAATCGCTCGACTGGTCAACGATTACTTCTCACTCGCGCCGCCCGTTGAGGGAGAGGACGAGCCTTCCTTGGTACTTGATTCAGCGGACGACGGGGCTGTATGGAGCCCACCGATTGACCTGGATTCTACGGATTCCAGTGATCAGCCATCGCCGGCTCAAACTGAGCCGGATCAAGCCATCGCCCTGTAGCAACCTCCACCAATTTCGCCTGGAGTTGCTGAACACCACCTTCCGTCATTTGGCTTCTCCTGCGTCCCTCAAGGATCTCCGAATGGACCAGGGCAGGCCGAAAGAGCAAAGCGACCATCTCCTCATCGAAAGCGCCGGGACAAGGCGGGAAGTACATGTAGTGAAGAAGTTTGTCCTCCTTGCGGAGAAGTCGCGCAAGGTCGTCGGTAAGCAGACCCTTTTCATCCAGCATCGCCAACGGCACGAGCGGAGCCAGCGACCGCTGTGGGTAGGCGTACCCACGAGTGCCATCGGGCTGCACCATAAATCCGCTGGTGTGGCTGATCAATACGCCAAAACCATGCATGAAGAACGGCGTCTGCAGGATTGGCCGCGTTCCTGGTACAACGGGATTGTCAGCAGGCGGAGGTTCTGGCAGCGCCATGAGAAAAGGTATGTCCTCGAATATGTCGCCCTGTGCCATGTGCTCCGTGCGGTAATCCATGTAATACAAATCGTCATCCGGTCGCTTCCTCTTTGGCACTTGGATTTCCCCCCTCGTCCTTGCCCTGGGAACTCTATTCCTGTCGGTCTATCAGGGCATTTAGAGAAATCTTTAGTCCGCTGTCCCTCCATGGCGACCTTCCCCAGACCGGAGCTTATGGCGGCGCCTCAGGACCCAATTATCAAAGATGGACTCAACCATGGCTCCAAGGGCCAGGGCCGCGACGCCTCCGAGAAATATGGACACCGCGATATCAAGGCCCCAGAGCGACCAACCATCCCTAGTGAGGGTGTGGGCGGCGAGCCCGAATATGCAGGCACCAAACAGGAAGCCTTCAATGAAGTAGACCCATCTGCGCCAGCGCTCCTCAACTGGATCGATTTCCATGAGCCGATCCTAGCCCGTGCCTGTACCTCCCTGGAAGGGATAGTTCCCACCTCTTGCGCACGGATGGGAGGGGTCGGATAATCACCGGGTCCCGGCCTGGGTGACCGGATAACCCGGGCGTCGGACGGTCGAAGAGCGAGAGATTATTCGGGGACCTATTTGAAGAACGAGCTTCGCATCATTCGCGCCGAAGGCGATGCCGCAACAAGGGGCAAGCACATCGGGCGCCGGCTGGACTCCGTGATCAACCGCTCGATCGAGTTCTACCACCGCTACTTCGAGAGGCGCGGCGTCTCCTCGGCCCAGCTGCAGGAACTGCTCACCCCGTTCATGATCGTTGCCGAGGCCAACACGCCCGAGCACATGGCCATGATCAACGGAATGGCGCAGGGGGCCGTGGTCCCCGTGCTGGAGCTATTCGCCGTCAATGCCTTCGAGGAACTGGAGCCTCTCCTCAAGCGTGTGGGCGACACACCCTTGTTCCTCGAGAGAAAGGAGGGCGCGTTCCACCATTCGGAACACTGCTCCACCTTTACCGTCTCCGCCGGCGACCGGACGTTCCTCGCTCACAACGAGCAGTGGCTCGACGGGGACACCGGAAACGTCGCGGTGATCGTCGAACTGCCCGGGGAAGGGCGCACCGCGACCGCCTCGCCGACATACGCCTGCTGCCTCGCAGCTTGCGGGATGAACTCGCACGGCGGCGCGCAGGGCATCCAGTCGCTCACCGCCTCCGACGACCGAGTCGGCATCCCTCGCGTCTTCGTGTCCCGCAACTCCTTGGAATCGAGCGGCCGCGCCGACGCTCTCCAACGCGCGACTCCCGCCGAACGCGCAGGTGGCTACGGCCATTCGTACGCCTTTTCGGGCGACTGCTTCACGATCGAGACGACGGCGACTCGCGCCGCCGAACTCGACGGCCAAGGCCCCCATACGAACCACTATCTCGACCCGGAGCTTGCCGGCATGGCGCCGGAGCCGCGCGACGGGAGCCTCGCCCGGTACAACCGGATGCGCACGCTGCTGGACGAACGGCGCCCCGGCACGCCCGAGGCCATCATGGACATCCTGCGCGATCACGCCGGGGCCCCCGAATCGATCTGCCTCCACGCGGACGAGGCCGACGGCGACGACGCCGAGGCCGTAGTGTTCTCGATGGTGTGCGACGTGGACGAGGGCCGAATGTGGGTCGCTCCGGGAACACCCTGTGATACGCCGTACGAGGAGGTGGACCTGACCGGTGTCCGCTGAGCTGTACGGCCGGCTGCCCTGGCCGCGAATCCGCGATGCTGCGTCGAAGGATCCAGTCTGCCTGATCCCGGTCGGAACGCTCGAGGACCACGGGCCGCACCTGCCGATCGACGCCGACGTCCGAATCGCCTCCGAGATCTGCCGGCTCGCCGCGGAGCAGGCCGTCGGCGAGATCCTGCTACTTCCGGCGATCCCACACGGCTACTCGCCCCACCACATGGACTTTCCCGGCCCGATCACGATCGGCTGGGACACCTTCACGAACTATTGCGCGGACGTCGGCCGATCGCTCGCGCGCCACGGCTTCAAGAGGATGCTCTTCTACAATGGCCACGGGTCGAATCAGAACCTTGTCGAGATGGCCGCGCGCCTCGTGATGCTCGACCACGCCGACGTCCTCGCTGCCGCGGCGTTCGTCCTTTCGAGCGACGAGGCCCTGGCATCGATCGAGGAGCACCGCGAGTCGGACCGCGGAGGCATGGCTCACGCATGCGAGCTGGAGACCTCGATCTATCTCGCGATCGACCCGGACGCCGTCGAGATGGACAAGGCGGTCGACGAACGCTCCTACCCGGCCGGCGAACACGCATGGATGGACTGGACGGACGGGCCGCTCAAGCTGATGCCTTGGTGGTCGTCGTTTTCCAAGACAGGCGTCCAAGGCGACCCGACGAAGGCCACGGCCGAGAAGGGAAAGGCCTGGCTGGACGCCGGAGTGGAGGAGGTGCTGGCCTATGCGCGCGAGCTCCGCTCGAAGCCCCTTCCCCAGAGGGGCGAGGCCCAGGAGAGCCCCTCATGATCATGTTGCGGTTTCATGACTTCGAGTCACCTTGTGCGATCCGGCAGTATTCCGCGAACCGTAAGACAATTGGAGGCAGGCTGCCCTACCGGCCGTAAGGCCGAAGGAGGAATCTACTGATGCTCAGGAAGGCCCGCGTACTCACCGCACTCGCGATCACGTTCGTCGTAACAAGTTCGGCATTCTCCGGCTTCGCCTCCGCGCAGGAAGCGGACGAGAAGGTTGTCTTCACCGTAGGGACGACGAGCGACATGAAGAGCCTCAGTCCGTACGGCGCGTGCTGCACCGCCGAATACGAGGTCTTCTTCCAGATCTACGACATGTTGCTGAACTTCGACCGCGAGACGCTCGAGGCCGCGCCCGGCCTGGCGGAGTCCTGGGAGTCGAGCGACGACGGCAAGACCTGGACCTTCCATATCCGGGAGGACGCCACCTGGAGCGACGGCGAACCGGTGACCGCGCACGACATCAAGGACTCACTCAAATTCACGGTCAAGAACGGCGGCGCGTTCGCCACATATCTTCCATTCGATCCCAAATTCGAAACACCCGACGACTACACCCTGATCTGGAAGTCCGACAAGCCCACAGTTTCCCCCGAGGCGCCGCCATGGGTGCCGATACTTCCGGAGCACATCTGGGGCAACGGCCGGTTCAAGACCCTGAAGGAAGCCAAGCAGTTCGAGAACTACCCTCCGGTGGGATCGGGACCGTTCCGTCTGGTCGAGTGGAAGGAAGGGCAGTTCATCCGGCTGGAAGCGAATAAGGATTATTGGGGAGGCGCCCCGAATATCGACGAGATCGTCTATCGAATCTTTGACAACCAGGAGGCCATGGTCCAGGCCCTTCGAAAGGGTGAGATCGACTTCGCCGAGGACCTCGCCCCGACTCTTTGGGACTCACTGAAGGGAGTGCCGGGTGTAACCACGTTCGAGTCCGACGCCGTTTATTTCTACAACCTGGCCTTCGGCCTCTGGAAGCCGAGCCAGAAGGGTTACTACGGCGAGAATCCGACCAACCATCCGTCGCTGCAAGACCTCGAGGTGCGCAAGGCGATCGCGCACGCCATCAACAAACAGGATCTGGTCGATCGTGCGCTGTTCGGGCATGGAAGTGTGGGTTCGACAGTCGTCCTTCCCAACAACCCTTATCACGTCGAACCCGAACCGGGAACCGAATACGAATGGGACATTCCCCGGGCGAACCAGATCCTGGACGACGCGGGCTACGAGGACGCCGACGGAGACGGGGTCAGGGAAATGCCCGGCGGAGGAAACCCCCTCAAGTATGAGTTCCTTGTACTGACGGATTACACCTATTCCGTTTCCTCCGGCAAGCTGATCAAGGGTTGGCTCAATCAGATCGGAATCGACGTCGACATCAAACCGGTTACGACGAATCAGGCCTATACGGCATGGTACGCGCACGACTATGACGCCTATGTGTGGGGATGGGGACCGGATCCCGACCCCGACTTCATCCTCTCGATCTTCACTACGGGATCGTGCGACGTTTGGAGCGACGGCTGTTACTCCAACAAGGAGTACGACAACCTGTACGCACAGCAGCGGACAACCGGGAACAAAGAGGATCGGCGTGAGCTGATCTCGCAGATGCAGCAGATGATCTACGAGGAGATACCCGAGGTCGTCCTCTTCTATCAGGCCGACCTTCAGGCTTACAGGAGCGATAGGTGGACCGGATTCCTACCCAACCCCTCCCCGCAGGGGCCGATCTGGTACCAGTACGGACCTTACTCGAGCATGAACATCCGGCCCGTAGGGGGAGCGGGTGAGACCGCCGCAGAGTCGCAAGCCGGCATCCCGCCGATGGTGTGGGTCGCGGTCATAGGCGGCGTAGTGATCGTGATCGGGATCGTGATGGCCGTCCGGCGGCGCTCGAGCGACGAGGACAGAGCGTAACGAAGTAACGGAAACGAGGACGGAGCCCGGGGGTGGGACGGTGGCGGTACTTGCTCCGGAAACTGCTCGCCGCCCTGGTAACGCTCGTCTTCGTCCTCGTCTTGAACTTCTTCCTCTTCAGGATCCTGCCCGGGAACCCCGCGAAATCTATCGCCCGCAGTCAGAAGCTCTCTCAGGAGGACACCAAAAAGCTCGAGGCCGAGTTCGGCCTCGATAAGTCACTTCCCGAGCAGTTCCTGATCTATGTGAAGGAGACCGCCAAGGGAAACTTCGGCATCTCGTACACGAGTTCGCGGCCTGTTACCGAGGAGATCGGAAACCGAGTCTGGAACACTGTGCTGCTCGTAGGCCTCGCGACCATTCTCATGACGATCATCGGGCTGCTGGTCGGCATACGTGGCGCGTGGCGCCGAGGGAGCAAGTTCGACGTCGGGTCTCTGGGGGGCTCACTCGTCCTTTATTCCATGCCCGAAGGGTGGCTCGGCATGATGCTGATGATCATCTTCGCCGTGAAGCTCGGGTGGTTCCCCGTCGGGGGATACGAGTCAACTGCGGGGATAACGGGATTCGCGCACATCGTCGACGTACTGAACCATCTGATGCTTCCATTGGTCACTCTTACCCTCGGATACATCGGCGAGTACGCGATCATCATGCGATCGTCGCTAATCGAAGTCATGAACGAAGACTTCATCACCACAGCCCGCGCGAAGGGCCTGCGTGACAAGCTCGTCCGGCGACGTCACGCCGTACCGAACGCCCTTCTTCCAACCGTCACCCTGGTGGTGCTCAACTTCGGGTACATCTTCGGCGGCGCGATCATCATCGAGGGCATCTTTTCGTGGCCCGGCCTGGGCCAGCTCACCTACGAGGCCATCGATTCGCTCGACTTTCCCGTGATTCAGGCCATTGTCCTGTTGTCGAGCGCAGCGGTCATCTTCGCGAACCTGATCGCGGACGTCCTCTACACATATCTCGATCCGCGGGTGAGGGAGGGCTGAGTTGGGCATCGTCCCTCCCGATCCGACACGAGATGACATCGCCCTTGCGGAGCTGCCGCCCCCCGGGGCGCCGCCCGCGAGCCCGCGGCGAATCGCCTGGATCAGGCGGCGCCGGGCCGTTGAGCGAGCCTGGCGAACCTATCGCCGCAGCACGATGGGGATGATCGGACTCGGGATCCTGATCGTCTTCGTTCTCGTGGCGGTGTTCGCTCCGCTTCTTGCCGACTCAAAGGGGCTCGACGAGTCTCTCGCGACGGCACAGCCCCTGCTGAAACCGAGTCTCAAATACCCTCTCGGCACCGACGACTTCGGTCGGCCCGTTCTCACGCTCGTGATCTGGGGATCGCGAATCTCGCTCATGGTCGGCCTTTTCGCGACGATCGCCGCCATGCTGGTCGGCTCGGTCGTAGGAATAGCCGCCGGCTACTACGGGGGCAAGACGGACACGGCTCTGAACATGGTGACGAACTGGTTCCTCGTGATCCCTTGGATCGCGCTCGCGATCGCGCTGGCGGCGGTGCTCGGCCGATCGCTCATCAACATCATCGCCGTGATCGCCATCACGTCCTGGGCAGCCACCGCAAGGCTGGTGCGATCTCAAACACTCACTGTGAAAGAACGGCCGTATGTGGAGAGAGCGCGGGCGCTCGGTGCCGGCAACTGGCATCTGGTGACGCGCCACGTATTGCCGAACGTCTTTCCGGTGATCTTCGCCAACACGGTTCTGACGGTCGCGCTCGCCATCCTGTCGGAGACGACCCTCTCCTTGCTCGGCCTAGGTGATCCGACCAATACCTCCTGGGGGTCGATGATCGATCAGGCCTTCAGTGCAGGGGCCATCTCCATCGGCGCGTGGTGGTGGCTGTTCCCGCCCGGGATGTGCATCGTTCTCGTCGTCCTCGGTTTCACGATGTGCGGCTACGCCCTCGACGAGGTCCTGAATCCCAGGCTCCGCCGACGATGAGCGTTCTCGAGGTCCGCGACCTGAACGTGAGCTACCGCACTGCCGGGGGCCTCGTTCCGGCCGTGCGCGGAGTGGACCTCGACGTGGAACGCGGAGAGGTGCTCGGGCTCGCAGGCGAATCCGGCTGTGGCAAGTCCACGATCGCCGGCGCCATCCTTCGGCTCCTTCCGGACGGCACCGAGGTGAGGGGATCGGTCCGATTGAACGGCGACGACGTGCTCGAGATGAGGGCCGGCCGTCTGCGGGCGGTTCGGTGGAAGGACGCCTCGATCATCTTCCAGGGAGCGCTGCACGGGCTGAACCCCGTTCGGCGCGTCGGCAACCAGGTGGAAGAGGCAATACTCATCCACGATCCGCAACGCAGCGACATCGACAAACGAGTCGCGGAATTATTCGAGCAGGTCGGGCTTCCGCCGCGGCGCTCGCGCGACTATCCGCACGAGCTGTCCGGCGGTCAGAAGCAACGCGTCATGATCGCGATGGCCCTCGCATGCGATCCGGAGCTCGTGATTGCGGACGAACCGACGACTGCCCTCGATGTGATGGTGCAGGCCCAGGTGCTCTTGCTGCTCAGCCGCCTGCAACACGATCTCGGCCTCGCGATGATTTTCATCACCCACGACCTCTCCGTTCTCGTCGATGTCTGCGACCGCATCGCAGTCATGTACGCGGGCAAATTCATGGAGACCGGGCCCGCCACCGATGTCTTCAACTCCCCCGTCCACCCTTACACGAAGTCGCTTGCAGCCGCGTTTCCCGAAATCGGCGACAGGAAATTCCGGATGGCGCCTGCGGGGCTCGGCGGCGACCCGCCCGATCCGCAGCACATCCCGTCCGGTTGTCCCTTCCACCCCAGGTGCCCGGAGGCGTTCGACGAATGCCCGACGCGCGAGCCGGAGATGTATCCGGCAGGCGAAGGACGCCGCGCGGCATGCCTGCTGGTTGAGCCGGCGCGCGTCGGCGGAGAAACGGGCGGATGAGCGGATGAGCGGCGTGGCTACGAAACCGCTCCTCGAGGTACGCGGCCTGCAGGTCTCGTTCGCCGGCCGAGGCAGGCTCTTCGCGGGGAAGGCAGCCGAGGCTCGCGCGGTAGACGGTGTGGACCTGACGCTTGGCGCCGGTGAGATTCTCGCGCTGGCCGGCGAGTCCGGCTGCGGGAAGACCACGCTCGCCAGAACGATCATGGGTTTGGAGCGGCCCAAGGAAGGTGAGATCCGCTTCGAAGGCGAGCCGATTAGCCGAAGGACACGCCGGCTCCGCGACTACCGCCGCAAGGTTCAGATCGTCTTCCAAGACCCCGCCGCGGCCCTCAACCCTCGCCAGACCATCTACGAATCGGTAGCCGAGGGACTTCGCATCCACAAAGTTCCCGGCGAGGAGGCGAAGCTAGTAGCCTCCGCACTCTCGCGAGCAGGTCTCAGGCCGCCGGAGCGCTTCTACTTGCTTTATCCGCACGAGGTATCCGGCGGGCAGCGGCAGCGTGTCGTCATCGCCGGCGCGCTCGCTTTGGAGCCTCGGCTGATCGTCGCCGACGAGCCGGTTTCGGCGCTCGACGCGTCGGTTCGCGGCGAGATCCTTCGATTGCTTCTAAAGCTTCGCGAAGACTTCGGCCTCGCGTTGCTAGTTGTCACACACGACCTGGGATTGGCTTGGATGATCGCCGACCGCGTTGCGGTTATGTACCTCGGCCGAATAGTCGAGATTGGCCCCGCCGAGCAGGTCCTTACAAACCCGCTTCACCCGTACACGAAGGCCCTGCTCTCCGTAGTCCCGGAGGAAAAGCACATGAAGCCGCAAATCCTCACGGGCGAGACGCCGGACCCGACGAGAATTCCACCGGGATGCCGGTTTCACCCGCGCTGCCCGGAAGTTGCATCGGGACGCGCGGCCGCTGCCGGCGTGGAGCCTAGGTGTAAAGGCCAGGATCTGGGGCTTATTGAAATCAGGCCCGGGCATTTTGCGGCTTGTCACTTGGTGAACGCCGAGGCGGGGACCCCGGCGGCGAGCGTCTAGATCGTTACCAGCGCCGGGGGGCGCGGCGCCTCGGAGGCCCGCCGCGTCGCTTCTTGCGCGGAGGGCGCGGCGCGTTCGCGGGATCCGGAAGACCGACCTTCGCCTTCGCCACCGCTTGGGCGATGTCACCCGGAGTCCCCGTGTCCCCCGGGCCGGCCGTCAGCATCAGCTGGAACAAGACCGAGCGCTCGAGCTCGTCGATCGTGTTGACCACGACCCGGCGATCGTTGTTGCCCTTGCGCCACTGAGCCTCGATCCGGCCCGAGGACTGCACGTTCACGCGCAGGTGCACATCGCCGATCTTGCCTTCCCAAACTGAACGGGACGCCGTTTCCAAGCTTCACCTCTCGAAAAGGGGGAACGGGCGGAAAACCGCCTTAGCCTCAGACTAGCACGGGGTGCATGAATACCCGCGACGTTAGACTCTCCCGGTTGAGACGCCTTCTCCTGGTCTGCGTGGTTACGATCGTGTTCGCCGCCGCCTGCACATCCTCGGACTCGACACCGGCCGTGACCGCAGACAAGCGAGGAATCTTCAAACTCGACCATTTGATCTTCGTCGTCATGGAGAACCGTTCGTTCGATCACTATTTCGGGACCTATCCGGGGGCCGACGGACTACCGGAAAAGATCTGCGTTCCGCATCCGGCCTTCGGGGGAAAGTGCATGCACGCCTACCACGACACCGACTTCATGGACGAGGGCGGGCCCCACACCAAGAAGGCCTCCGACGAGGCCGTGAACGGCGGGAAGATGGACGGCTTCATCCGTGTCGTGTACGACGAGGACAAGAATCCGTGCGCGGTGAATCCATCCGGCCCGGGGTGCAGGCTGCGGGTCGGGCCGCAGGGGCAGCCCGAGGTCATGGGCTATCACACGCGCGACGAGATCCCGAACTATTGGGCCTACGCCGACGAGTTCGTTCTGCAGGATCGGATGTTCGCGCCGACCGATTCTTGGACGCTTCCTGCCCACCTCTACCTGGTGTCGGGATGGTCGGCGAGTTGCAGGAGCCAGACCGACCCTATGAGCTGCCGGTCGGACATTGGGGGGGAGGGCAGCAAACTCCGGACGCCACGCGGGCCGGAGGACACGCCGTATGCGTGGACCGACATCACATACCTGCTTCACGAGAACGGCGTGAGCTGGAGCTACTACATCGCGCCGGGAGGAGAGTGCGAAGGTATCCGCTGCGACAAACGAGGCCTGGAGGAGATCACCACGGACTTCCAGAATCCCCTTCCGGGGTTCAGGACGGTGCTGGACAACAACCAGAGGGAGAACATCAGGCCGTACACGGAGTTCTTTGCCGCGCTCGGGACAGACCGGCTCCCGTCCGTGTCATGGATCATGCCGGCGATCGGGGAGAGCGACCATCCCGGCCATAGTTCGATCGCCGACGGTCAAGAGTTCGTGACCGACATCGTGAACTCCGTGATGCAAAGCTCGGCTTGGGAGCGCAGCGCGATCTTCGTCACCTGGGACGACTGGGGTGGCTTCTACGATCACGTGAAACCGCCGAGGATCGACATGAACGGTTACGGGATCCGAGTTCCGGGCCTTCTGATCAGTCCGTACGCAAAACGGGGCTACATCGATCATCAGCTCCATACTTTCGATTCGTACTTGAAGCTGATCGAGGACCGCTTCTTGGGGAGCGAACGGCTAGATCCCGATACCTTGAGCCGGCCCGACTCGCGGCCGACCGTGCGCGAAGCCGTTGAGAAACTCGGCGATCTGCAACAGGAGTTCGACTTCACACAGGAACCGAGACCGCCGGTGATACTGGATTCGGCCGGTCCCAGGGCGTAGGGACCGATCTTCAGTCTTTCGAGCTCTTGAGGATGCCGAGGATCGCTTCCATCTCCGTGCTGGTCATCGGAGTGTCCTCGCGAGCGGTTCCCTTCGCCGCTGCGAGAAGCGTTCGAAGGTTCTGCTCGGCCATCTCGAGTTTCGCCTCGAGATCGCGGACTCGCGATGCCAGCTGAGCCGCTTGGTTTTCGGCTTCCTCCTTCGCGCGGCGAGCCTCTCTCGCCTCGTGTTTCGACTCGCGCGACGCCGAGCGAAGCGTGCCGAGCTCTCGGCCGAGTTCGATCAGCCGCTCGATGGCGACGTGACCGACGTCGGCGTAGGTGGCGCGGCCCGGCGTGCCTTTGCCGCCTGCCTGCTTGCGTCGGCGCGGACGGCGCGGGATCGACTCGGGCTCTCCGGCCTCGACGGGCTTGGGATCGAGGAGGCGGTACTTGCCGCCGTCGACCTCCTCCAGGCGCCTGCGGGCGCGGAGGGCTCGAACTGCTCTGGCGGCAGCCAAAGGCTCGGAAAGCCCAACCGAACTGCCAATCTCAGCTGGGGAAGCTTCCAATACCTGGCCTGGCTGGACGCGTTCAGCTACAGCTGCAAGGAACGCATTGGCCCTGCGCAGGCTTTCCTCGTTCACGAGACAATAGTGATCCCTTTAGATTGCAACCGCCAGTTGAGGAGGATCGGTGGCCGAGAAGGATCATGCCCAGGTCGCGCCATTAGAGGGAGTTCGTGTCGTCGACTTCTCTCGCGTGCTCGCAGGCCCGCTGGCAACGATGGTTCTCGGCGATCTCGGGGCGGACGTGATCAAGGTCGAACGCCCGGGCGAAGGCGACGATACGCGCCAGTGGGGTCCGCCCTTCGTAGGCGACGACGCCGCGTACTTCCTCAGCCTGAATCGCAACAAGCGATCGGTTGAACTCGATCTCGGTTCGGCGGAAGGCGCCCTGGCCGCGCGAAAGCTCTGCCTCCGCGCCGACGTCGTGATCGAGAATTTCCGCCCCGGACTCATGATGAAGTTCGGGCTCGACTACGAATCGCTCGCCGCCGAGAACCCGCGACTCGTGTACTGCTCGCTTACCGCTTTCGGCGATGACGAGGAAGCCGCCAAGCGGCCCGGATACGACATTATCGTTCAGGCCGTTTCGGGTCTCATGAGCATCACCGGCGAACGCGAGGGCAATCCGGTGAAGGTGGGAGTCGCGCTGCTCGACGTGATCACCGGGCTGTACGCGTCCACCGGCATCCTCGCGGAGCTTCGGGCGCGCGACGCGACCGGCCGCGGACAGCGCGTATCGATCTCGCTCTTCGATGCGAGCGTCGCCGCGTTGGTGAACCAGGCCGCCAACCACTTGATGGGCGGGCTGGTCCCCGGCCCGATGGGAACCGGGCACCCGAACATCGTTCCCTATCAAGTGTTCCACGCTTCCGATCGGCAGTTCGTGCTGGCAGCCGGCAACGATCGCTTCTTCGAGCGAACCTGCGAGGTGATCGGACGGCCGGAGCTGGCGGCCGACCCCGGGTTCGCGACGAACGGCGACCGGGTCAAGAACCGCGACACGCTGATCCCGATACTGAAGGAGGTCTTCGCGACCAAACTGCGCGACGAGTGGCTCAGGCTCCTGGAGAAAGCCGGCGTTCCGTGCGCGCCTGTTCGAACTCTGGACGAGGTTTTCGCTTCGCCCGAGGGCGCGCGGCTAATTCAAGAGGTCGACGACCCGGTCCGCGGCTTGCTCAAGCTAGTGGCTAGCCCGATCAAGCTCTCCGGCGAATCGCCCGCGGTTCGCTTGCCGCCTCCGCGACTCGGCGAACACAACGACGAGGTCCTAGGCCCCGGCGAGTGACTCCTCACTGACCATCGCCGAGATCTCCAGGTAAAGAGGTATCGCACCGTCGCGAGTCCCAACAGCGGTGATCGAGCACCGCTCCGGATCGTCAAGAGGTATCGGCAATGGCCAAATCCTTCGCTTGGCCCTGAGATCCGTCTCGAGGAACACGCCTTGATCCGTGGCATTCTCGGTTCCCCGTCGGCACTCGACCGACCAGTCGATGCGCAGATACTCAGGCGCGCCGGCCACCCCCGAATTCATTCGTAAGAAAAGTTCGCGAGGAAACGCGATCTCTCCCCCGGCTGTCGATCCGCCCGGTTCGGAAACCCCCACAACTTGGCGGATCACACGTGGTGGGTCGGGGAGAAGCTCCATGACGATGATGAGTGTCTCTAGCGCAAGCAGCACGACCGCGACGACAGCGAGTTTCTTCCACGGCCCTCGAAGAAAGGTGGGGGTCGAGGAGTGTTCGGCAGCTTCATGAAACGCGTCGCCCGCGTCCCCCAGCAGGCCTTCGAGGTCGCTAGACCTGCGTTCTCTTTCGGTTACATCGGGCATTGCCTCCGTTCAATGATAGGTCTTTCTAGAAGATGAAGAAATGGCGCACGCTACGAGACGCGACACTGATCCAGAAGGTCGACGACCCATACACGACTACTCAAACTTGTCGCGAACCCGATCGAACTCTCCAGCGAATCGCCCGAGGTTCGTTTGCCCCCACCCCGCCTGGGCGAACGCAACGACGAGATCCTAGGCGAAGGACGAGAGTCCAGTTCCTAGACAGACTCCTCTCCCAGGCGACGAACCTTCCGCTTGAGATAGTCGTGGAACTTCGGCGCAGTGAACCGATACTGACCCTTCCTCACGCGGTAGAGCACGCCGGACTCCACCAAGCGCCCGAGTAGCACGTTCACATTGCCGGGAGTCTTTTCCGTGCGCTTCCTTATGTCCGCCACGACGAGCGGTGGATACGCACACTCTGCGCTCGCCAGCAGAATGTCCTGCTCGGCCGGTGTTAGTGTCTGAATTCGGGGATCATAGAAGTCTAGGTCGAGTCTTCGATAGATCTCCGGCTCGACTGCGTCGAGCAAGTCCCTTGTCAGAATGGCCACGCCCGCCCCTCTCGCCGCGTCCCACAGCTCGGCTCCCCACAATTGAATGAAGTACGGATAGCCTTCGACCGACTCGAGCACTTTCGCTACCAGCATCGGGTCGGCCGAAATGCCCGAATCCCGAAGGGGCTCCTGGAGGGCTTCCCTGGCCTCCTCCGTGTCGAGGGGACCGATCTCCTCCCCCCTGAACATCCGTTCGGAATAGGACCGCGCGTGAAGCAGGTTGGCGGTGAGCGTGGGCAGTCCGCATACGACAAGGCCGAGCGGTCGGCCCGTTTTCTGGACCGCGTTCACCGCGGAGAGAAGAAGGGAGAGAGGGTGCTCGCCCTCTCGGGCCCGCTCGTCCCGCAAGACCTGCGCCTCGTCGAGCAGCAGGACTGCACCTTCCAATCCCTGGCCGGCGGCAGCCTCCGCGAGACCCGCCAGGGTTCCGCCGACTTCGACCTCCTCCTCCGAGGAAGTATCGACGGAGAAGGTCACATCACCATAGGTCACACCAACCTTCCCAAGTACGGCCGCCGCCTTGCCGAGCCTTGACCGAACCCTCTCCGCCCGGGATAGTGACTGCTCGGCCGCCTTGCTGAGTCCTTCCAGCAGCTCCGCGAGGCTCGCCTCCCGATTGTGCCGAGGCCCGACCTCGACGGCCACGGGGATCCATCCCATTTCCCGGGCTGATGTCTCGAACTCCGAGAGCAGGACCGTTTTTCCCACGCCTCTGAGCCCCGTCAGCCGGACATTTGCCGGAATCTCGGGGGCGGCGCGAAGGGTGGAGCCGAACCGTCCAATCTCGGCTTGCCGTCCGGCCAGGTACAGGGGCCTTGTGCCGACCCCGGGGCGATAAGGATTCTTCCTCGAAACTTGGGACATTACAGCCTTTATGTAAGGTTAGAGGAACCTAACACATTCTCTGTAATGTGAGAAGTGCCGGGTTCCTCCTTGGTGCCTAGCCGACCCGCTGTTTGACGTAGTCGCGGAGCACGAAGTCGCCAGCTTGTTCGCCCGACATCAGGAAGATGCGCCCGGCCGTCAGCTTCGCCAGCCTCTCCATGAATCGAATCAGCCCCGGCGAGTCCTCCAGCATGAAGACGTTGAGCGTGACGCCGTCCCGCGCGAGACGCATCGCCTCCTTCAGCGTCAGCCGCACCGTCTCGGGAACCGGCGGCCACGCGAAGAACGCGTCCTCTCCCTCCAGGTGGGCGGTCGGCTCACCGTCGGTGACCATGATGACCTGGCGGGTCGCGCGCGGGTGCTGCGACAACAGCCGCCCGGCCAGATTGAACGCGTGCTGCATGTTCGTTCCGTAGACGCGCTCGAACCCGGGCGCCGCAAGGTCGGCGGGGTCCATCCGGCGCGCGTAGTTCGAGAAGCCGATCAGGTACAGGGTGTCATGGGGGTACCGGCCTTCGATCAGGGCGTGCAACGCCAGGGCCATTCGCTTCGCCGGGACGAAGTGCCCGCGCAAAGGCATCGAGAACGAGAGATCTAACAACAGCGCGGTTGCGGCCTCGGTTCGCGTTTCGGCTTCGACCAGTTCCAAGTCGTCGGGCGCGATCCGGACCGCCCCCTCCGAAGGTCCCTCGCGCACGACCGCGTTGAAGACGCTCCTTTGCACGGCTATCTGGCCGGAGTCGCCGAACTGCCACGGCCGCGTCGCGCCGGTCGGTTCGGCTTGGCCACCCGCCTCACGCGCCTCGTGAACGCCCTCGCGGTCACGGCGCAGACGCTCGAACACCCTTGTCAGCGCCCGCTCGCCGAGCTTGCGCGCCCCGCGCGGCGTCACTTCCAACCGGCCCTGACGGCGAGTGACCAATCCCGCGTTCTCCAGCGCGCGTTCGATCTCCTTCAGGCGACGGAGATCTCCAACCGCCTCGTCGCCGAGCGTTCTGTGCAGGGCCTCCTCATCCACGTCGTCGATCGACGCGCCCGCGTAGTCGCCCTTCATGGCCCGTTCGAGTTCCTCGAAGTCATGCAACCTTTCCAGCGCGTCGACCGTCGCCGACATAGGCATGGCCTCGTCGCCGGCTCCGAGCGCCGGCTCGTCCCAAGGCATGCCCGGGAACATGCCCGACAGATGCGACGACAGTCGCCCCGCCTCGAACTGCAAGTCGAGATCCTCCATCATCTGCGCAGCGAGCTCCTGCAGTTCTTGCCTCTGCTCCTCCGGCAACGACGCCATCAACCGGCTCATCGCCGCCATTCGCCGGGCCATCTGTTTTAAAAGCTCGTCGAGCGAGCGCGGTTTCTCCGGGAAGAAGTCGCCGTGCCGTTCCATGAATCCCTCGAAGTCGTAAGGCTCGCCACGCTCACGCGCCTCGATCATCGAGTTCAGCTCGGAGAGCATGTCCTTGAACCGCGCGATCTCCTCCGGCGAAAGGTTCTTCATCCCCTGCGTCATGTTCCGAAATTGCGAGTCGAGGATCTGCTGCTTCAACGACTCCATCAGCTCGTCGAAGCCGCGCTGAGCCTCGGGATCGACGAATCGGTAGTCGCGGAGTTCGCGGAGCTTCCCCGGCAGGTCCGGCGCGAGCGAATCTAGGAACTGTTCCCGCATTCGCGCGTCATCCTCGGCGCGGAATGAAAGCGCCGTCCGTTCTTTTTCGAGAACCTCGTCCAGACGCTCCTCCAGATCGCGAAGCGGGCCTTGCAGGTCGAGCGATTCCTGCTCCTGACGGCGTGCCTGGCGAAGCCTGGCGCGGATCGCGTCCATCCCGCTGAAGCGCCCCTCAATCCCGCGGCCCATGAGGCGCTGGAGTGCGCTCTGAGCGTCGACCCCCGACAGGATCTCCTCGGACATCTCGTCGAGCATTTGCTCGGCACCGATGTCGGGCCCGAGCGGGTCCTGCGAACCGTCCCAGCGCGAGTAGCGAAAGCGCACGAGCCCAGCCTACGCGTGTTCGGCGAAGGCGGAAGGGCCCGCCGCAGGGGCGGGCCCTTCTCCCGCCCTGGTTATGCAGGCGCCGTCGTCGTCTGGTCGGGAGCCCGTTTCAGGCTGTCGATCACCGCGAAAGTGATCACGATCACGGCGAGCACCGCCGGGAAGATCAGCCAAAAGAGACCGGCGAACGGCAGTATCCCGACGACGATCATCCAGTCTCCGGAGCTCCTTGACCGCGAGCGCAGCCAGACCCCCGTGAGGGCGACCAACCCGAAGGTGCCGACGATTGCGAGCGCGCCCACGTTCTCGATCTTCGGATCCTGGATGAGCTGCCCGACGACGAAGACGATCTCGACCACCGCCATGACGGCGGCCAGAACGACCCACCACTGACGCGCGCCGATCTTTCCCGCCGGCACGGCGTTTCGGGCTCGATCTTTGCGAAAGGCGCCGCTCGCGCCGAGTGCGATCGCAGCGATGATCAGGGCGCCGAGCGATATGTTGATCACGAGACCGCCGATGCCCATCGCAAACAAGGCGACGGCGGTGATCATGAACAGAGCGAACAGTACAGCTATTCCGGCTTCTCTGGACATCTTCTTCTCCATTCGTTGGACGGGTGCGGACTTGAATAAGTCCAGGAGAGTGGAGAGCCACACTCGAAAGCCTCCGCCCCGTCCCGTTTGTTCGCGCGCATCGCGCCAGCGGTCGCCGAATACCTGCACCATATCCGCCCCGTAAACCTGGCGGAACGCGCGCGGGTAAGCGAGCAACAGCTTGCGGTAGATGCGCTGGTGACGAGCGAGCGATCGATCGGTGGTTTCCATCATCCCTCCTGGGGGCGAGTGACGAACCGTGTCCCGGTTCGACTACTCGCCATTTCGACAAGCGCCCTAAGGCGCTCGACCTCGGCGACGCGCACCTGCTCACCCAGGCCGGTGAGCCGGTAGTAGCGCCGCCTTTGGTCGTCGAGGTTCGGATCCGGCCGTGCGGCGGACTCTTGAATGAGCCCGTCTTCCACCAGTCGCTTGATCGAGCCGTAGAGCGTGCCGGGCCCGAGCTTCACGGACCCCCCACTCACCTGCTCCGTCTCGCTCATGATGGCGTAGCCGTGTTTCTCTCCGTCCCTCAGCGCCAGGAGGATGTGCAGGGAAGCCGTAGGCAGCGGAAGGAACTCGGACGGGTCCTGCGACTGGCCCTTCGGCACCTCGGTTCCCCTCCTCCCAGCGTATATCGAGACTCGATATAGCGAGAGTAGATATATCGGCGGCCGATGTCAATTTCCGATCCCGAGGCCGGTCATCAGCGCCCTCAGGGTCAGGCCGAACGAGAAGAACGCCGCCCAAGCGAAGGGCACCCAGGGATCGTTTTCGCGCTGGCGCGCATACGCATGCGCGACCGCCAGAGCGAGCAAAGGGAACAGCCCGTACGCGTAGTGCAGCCACTGAAGACGGAAGCCCATGATCAGGAGAACGAACCCGGCGAGCGTCTGCACGACGACCACGACCTGCGCAACCGCGACCAATCGCCAGAACCAGACTCCGGGGCCGCGCTTCACGATCCGGGCGAACAGTCCCCAGATCCAAAGGATGGCGAACACGCCGACGATGAAGTAGCCAATCGCTTGGTGAACGGGCTTCACGCTATTGGATGTCCACCGGAGGCGGCGCCTCGTAGATGTAACCGCCGGACTCCATGTCGTTCTTGTTCAGCCTGCGCGAAAGATGGAGTCCCTCGAGCGCGAACTCGAGCGCCGACGCCGCCTGGCCGGGGCTCTCCTCGCGGATCCCGAGCCTCTCCAGCAATGCCGCCAGGCCGGGAACGTTGCCGAACTGCTGGAGGAACTCGCCGGCGGGCGTCGAATCGGAGGTCTCGGCCGCGAATCGCTCTTCGGAGAAACGCCCGAGGATTCCCTTGAAGTCGAATCCCGACAACCGGTGACGGAAGACTTCCAGCAGGGCGTTCTTCAGGGCCCGGTCGAGGATCTCCTCCTCGTGTCCCTCTTCGATCGTGTCGAATTCGACCCGTCCGATCGACGCGCGAAGTGCGGCCTGCAGGTCGCACGGCCTCGGCACCGCTTCCGCCTCACCGGCGATCGCCGCCCGGCGGGCGGCCGCCGCAGTCAGCGTCTCGATGTTTCCGATGGAGTATCGAACCGATACGCCCGAGCGCTGGTTCACGTGCGGCGAGCGGCGAAGCTCCGCAGCCAGCGCGGCGATGACTTCCTTGAGGAACCTGGGAACGCGCGCCGGGACTTCCCCCACGCCGGGGCGCGCTTCCTGATCCATGATCGCGATCTCCTCGGCGAAAGTTCGCGGGTAGTGAGTCCTCACCTGGGTCCCGAATCGGTCCTTCAAAGGTGAAACGATCCGCCCGCGGTGCGTGTAGTCCTCGGGATTCGCCGTTGCGACCAGGAGCAGGTCCAGCGGAAGCCGGACCCGGTAGCCACGGATCTGCACGTCGCGCTCCTCGAGGATGTTGAACAGCGCCACCTGGATGCGCTCCGGGAGGTCGGGCAGCTCGTTGATGGCGACGATCCCGCGGTTGGTTCGCGGGATGAGCCCGTAATGGATCGTCAGCTCGTCGGCGAGGTAGCGGCCCTCGGCGACCTTGATCGGATCGACGTCGCCGATCAGGTCGGCGACGCTAATGTCCGGCGTCGCGAGCTTCTCCGCGTAACGGTCGTCGCGCCCGATCCACGATACCGGGACGTCCTCACCCCGTTCGGCGACCAGCTCCCGGCAGCGCGCGCAGATCGGCCTGTACGGGTGGTCGTTGACCTCGCAGCCTTCGACAACCGGCAGTTCGTCGTCGAGGAGGTCGACCAGGTGGCGGATCAGGCGCGTCTTCGCCTGGCCGCGCTCGCCGAGAAGGATCAGGTCGTGGCCGGCGAGGATCCCGCGTTCCAGGCCGGGGACCACGGAATCGTCGAACCCGACTATCGAAGGGAAAAGTGCCTCACCGCTGCCGAGGCGAGCCAGCAGGTTCGCGCGAAGTTCGTCCTTGACGGTTCGATCCGGATACCCGGCGGCGCGAAGCTCGCCGATCGTGTTGGCGCGGGCCACGGACCCCAGCCTACCGGCTCGGGCCCGGGGCGGATGTCGAGACCCGGACGCCGGTTTTCTTCACCTCGGAGAGAAATTCCTTCGGTTCGAACGCGGCTTCCGGGGCGAACACTCCTGGCTCTCCGTCATTCTCGGCGAGGATCCCTGCGGCTACCACAGCCGGAACGGCAGTCATCCTCGCCGTCGCGTCCGAGCCCCATTCCATCGGGTGGCTCGTTCGCTGCTGCACGGTCACGGGTTTCCCATCCTTCTCGCCCTCGACTTCTACCTCCAGGAAGAACGCGCACGGCGCCTCCTCCAGGTGGGGCGGGTTCGAAAGGAGCACGGATCGAAGAACGTCCAAGGGACGAACCTTCGAGCCGTTCACCTGGATGGGGCGGTCGCTCGTCAGTCCGAGTTCCGACAGCGACCGGAGCGTTTGCATGTCCTCCGGCCGCCAGGTTCCGCGCACCGCGACACTTCGCACGCCGTCTCCGAGGAACTTCGGCAGCGTGTGCGTTTCGGAATGGGGAACGAAGTAGACCTCTTGCGTTCCAACGGGCGGCGCGAATTTCACTCGCTTCGCTCCCTCGAAGGGCGCGACCTCCTGCAGGCCACCGTCGCGCCAGACGAACCGCTCGACGCCCGGGCGGAACTCGTCGAGAAGCGTGTCCAACATGCCGGGAGACGGAGCTAAGTCCCGATGGCTCGCAAACGCGATTTCCACAGATCTAATCTCGTCGAGCATCTCGGCGGCCCGGCCCACGAGGACGTTCGTCAGGCCGGGGGTAGCTCCGCATCCGATCACCGCTCGCACGCCGGCGCGCTTCGCGCGCGAATCCAGCTCCAGCTGTTTCGGAGTGTTGTAGAGACCGCCGAGGTCAATGTAGGTGACCTTCTCGGCGATCGCGGCGCGCAGGGCCGGAATCCCGAGCTGATAGGTGGTGCAGTTCGCGACGAGGTCGGCCCCGCGGATCGCCTTCCGAAGGGACTCGACATCCGACCCGCGCACGTTATGAGTCGCGACATTGCCTCCCAGTTCCGCCGCCAGAGGCCGCAGGCGGGACTGTTGCAGATCGGCGAGCGTCACCGCCTCGAACATGCCCGACTCCACCAGGCCGCGCGAGACCTCCCGGCCGACCGCGCCGCACGCTCCGAGAACCGTGGCTTCCATCAGTACGACGGGGGGGTAATGATCCAGAGCACTTCGGCCTTTACCGGACCCGGATTGATGTTGCGGTGCGGCCTGCGCGACTCGAACACAAGTGAATCCCCCTCATCCAGTTCGTAGTCCTTGTCGTCGACCCAGAAGTGCATCCTTCCCTTCAGGACGACAACGCATTCCTCGTCCGAATCGTGGGAGTACGGCTCCTCACCCGAACCCGCTCCCGCCTCGACGGTCGAGAGGATCACCTGCAGCTTACGGGAGGTTGGCGGGGTGAGGAGGACGTCCTCCCAATGCCGCTGGGGGTGCACGAGCCGCCTGCGATCCCGTACGCGAACCAGTTCGCCGCCGCTTGCCGGTCCTTCGAAGAACGATGCGACCGACTCGCCGAGCGCCTCTGCGATACCGCGAAGCGAGGCTACCGACGGGCTCGCCACTCCCCGCTCGACTTGGGACAGAAAACTCTGTGAGACGCCGGCCTCGATGGCCACAGTCTTGAGCGACTTGCCGTTCGATTCGCGGAGCTGGCGGATGCGCGTGCCGAGCTCGACCTCTTCGCTCTGCTGAGCGGTCATCGCGTCACCTCCAGCATCGGAGTCGCTCCACTCCGGCCGCGGCGGAGCAGAATCTGGGAGGTCACGATCAGAGTCAGCGTGATCCCGAGCATCGTCGCCGCGATCACATTTGCCTTAGGAGAGAGCCCGAAACGGAGTTCGGAGAAGACCTCTAATGGAAGCGTCGACGATCCGGCGGCCGTGACGAACGTCGAGAGCACCACGTCGTCGAACGAGAAGGTGAACGACAGCAACATTCCCGCGACGATCGCCGGATAGAGCTGCGGCAGAGTGACCTGGCGGAAGGTTCCCACGCGCGAAGCCCCCAGGTCGGCCGAGGCCTCCTCGAGCGAGCGATCCATGCCGGCCAGGCGGGCCCTGCAGATCAGTGTGACGACGGATGTGTTGAAGACCGCGTGCGTGAGGATGATCGCCGGCGGCCCGATCAATCCGGGCAACCAGGTGGCGAAGAAGAGCAACGAGCCGATCGCGATCACGATCTCGGGCACCACCAGAGTCGTGTACATGAACACGTCGAACGCCGTGCGCGTTCGCTTCCCGACGTTCCGCAACCCGATCGCCGCCGCGGTTCCCAGTGTGGTGGCCAGCAACGCGTTCGCCGTCGCCGTCCAAAGCGACAGGACGAACGCGTTGCGAATCGACTCGTCCCCCCAGGTATCGCCCCACCACCTGAGTCCGAAACCGCGCCAGACGGCGACCTCGCGCGACTGGTTGAACGCGTAGACGACCACCAGCACGATCGGGGCGTACAACAAGAGGTACATGAAACCACCGCCGGCGCGGAGCAGGTTCTCGAAAGCCCGCTCGCGGAACGGGAGCTGCGCAGGCGCCGCCTTCCGCGGGATCGCTGCCACGGCCTGGCTCATACGGCCGCCCCCAGGTTCTCCTCGGCCCGCCCTCCGAGCGCACGCAGGTAAAGAAAGATGACGATCATGAGAAAGACGATCATCACCAGCGACATCGCGGCGCCGAATGGGTAGTTGAGCGCGGACAGGAACTGATCGGCCGCGATCGGTCCGAACCATCTGCCCAGACCCTGGCCGAGGATCGTTGGGACGACGTATTCCCCGGTCATAGGGACGAACACGAGCAGGCAGCCGGTCATGATTCCCGGCATCGTCATTGGAACTGTGACCTTGCGGAACGATCCCCAGGCGCTTTCTCCGAGATCCCGCGAGGCTTCGACCAGCCGGCGATCCATTCGCTCGATCGACACATAGAGGGGGAAGATCATCAGCGGCAGGTAGTCGTAGACCAGGCCGATGAACACCGCCGTGTCGGTTCCGAGGATCCCGAAACGATCGAGGATCAGGGACCACGCCTGCGTGCGAATGAGGATGCTCGTCCAAAACGGCACGATGACGAGAAGGAGCAAGAGCGTCTTGTGCTTCGTGACTCTCGTCCCGAGCCAGTATGCGAAGGGGTAACCGATGAGAAGACAGCCCACCGTTCCAAGCGCAGCGTAGATCAGCGTGTCGCGGTAGATGCGGATATATACCGGGTCCCACAGCTTCCGCAGGTTCTCCGTGTCGAACCCGAAGGTGATGTCGAAGAATCCCTCGCGGTGCGCCAGCGCGTACGGAATGATGATGAGCATGGGCGCGACGAAGAACAGCAGGTAGTAAGCCCACGCGGGAAGGATCAACCCGCGCGGCTCCCGCACGCTTCCGCCGCGCCCAGCCATCGCTCAGGCCCGGTTGCCTAGGCGGACTTGAACTTGGTCCAGGCCTCGTTCCGAAGGTTGAATGCCTCCGGGTTGCCGTCGTTCGCCTCGAGGCTATCGACAACAGACTCGTCCGGATAGATCGCCGGATCGTTCGCGATCGCCGGGTCGGTCGCCTCCCGGGCACCCGTCACCGCGCTCGCGTAGTAGGTGTAGTTGGTCTCGCGAGCTTGGTTCTCCGGCGTGAGCACCCAGTTGATGAACTCCATCGCGGCGTTGGGGTGAGGCGCAGTAGCCGGGATCGACCAGGTGTCGACCCAGTACTCCGTCCCCTCGGTTGGAATGACGTACTTGACGGACGGCTGCTTCGCGGCCACGTAGAAGAAGTCGCCGTTCCAGCCGAGCGCCACGTAGGAGTCACCCCTTTGCATTATCTGCCGGTAGTTCGACGAAGTGATGGCCCCGATGTGAGGCTTGATCTTGATCAGCTCGTCGACCGCCGCGTCGACCTCCTCCTTGTTGGTCGTGTTGTAGCCGTAGCCGAGCATCTTCAGCGCCCCGCCGATGACCTCGGGAGACGAATCGAGCACGGTGTACTTACCCGAGTACTTCGGAGCGAGCTTGAAGAAGTCGGCCCAGGTCGTCATGTCCTCCTTCACGTACTTCTGGAGGTAGCCGAATCCCGTTGTTCCCCAGTCCTTCGGCATCGAGAACCTGTTACCCGGGTCGAAGGAAAGATCCAGGAACCGCGGATCGACGTTGCTCTTGTTCGGGATGCGACTGTGGTCGAGCTCGAGAAGAAGGTTCTCCTTCCGCATGATGTCGACCGCGTAACCCGTCGGCGCGATCAGGTCATACCCCTTGGCCCCGGCCTTCAGCTTATTGATCAGTTCCTCGTTCGATGCGAAGAAGTCCAGCGTCGTGTCGACGTCGTACTGCTTCTCGAACGCTTTTCTGGTTGCCGGGTTCAGGTATGCGGCCCAGTTGTAGAAGGCCACGGTGTCCTCGAGCTGACCGGTCGAAGTTCCGCCGCCCGTATCTCCGCTCGGCTGCCCTACCTTCTTGGTGCACGCCGCCAGCACTGCGGCCGACGGAGCCACGATCGCGGCCCTGAGGAACCCTCGCCGGGAAAACGGGGAGAACTCCAGGCCACGCATGAGCCCGTCCACCCCTTTCGCCGGCCTCCTTCGCGCGGGCATCCTTACCCGCATGAAGGGATCTCCCTCTCTGCGCTTGCTCATTTTTCCTCCTTCCCCGGGGCTTGCGGCCCCGGCGTCACCTCTCCTAGGAGTTGCAGGTCCTCCTCCTGCGCGACTTCCTCGTTAGCGAGGACGAGCGCGCTGTCCTGTTCCCACGCGAGATCGGCCTGCCCCCCCACCTGCCATGCCGTCGCCGGGTCCTCCCGTTCGTTTTGCCGCTGGCAAACCACCTCCCGTCCCCCGGGCAGAACCACGTGGTACTGCACGAGGTCGCCGAGATAGGTCCTTCGCTGAAGGGTTCCGCTCACGCGGTTGCCCGCGCTTTGTCCGTTCGCCGGTACGATGTTCTCGGGACGAACCGCGACCGTCACCCAGGTTCCGGTGTCAGCCCAAGGTGCCGGTGCGCACCTGAGTGTGAAACCGCCGGCCTCTTTCACGAGCGTCGCATCGCCGGTCTCGAGTACTTCGCCCTCGAAGAAGTTCGTTTGGCCGATGAAATCCGCGACGAACTTCGATGCAGGCCGCTCGTAGATCTCCTGGGAGGTCCCCTCCTGGAGGATCCTGCCGTTGTTCATCACGGCGATTCGATCGGAAAGCGTGAGCGCTTCCTCTTGGTCGTGCGTCACGTAGAGGAAAGTAATTCCGACGCGCTCCTGCAGTTTCTTCAGTTCGCTCTGCATGGCCTTTCGAAGCTTGAGGTCCAATGCGGCGAGGGGCTCGTCGAGCAGGAGGACCGCCGGTTCGTTGATGAGGGCGCGCGCGAGCGCGACCCGCTGTTGCTGGCCGCCGGAGAGCTGTCGGGGGTGACGATCGCGAAGTTCCGTGAGGCGAACCGTTGCCAGGACTTCGTCCAAACGGCGCGCCGCTTCTTCTTTGGGCAGGCGTTTTTGCTTCAGGCCATAGGCGACGTTCTCCGCGACGGCCAGATGAGGGAACAACGCGTATTGCTGGAAGACCGTGTTGACGTTGCGGTGGTTGGGCGGCAACACGGTGATGTCCTCACCCCGGAGAAGGATGCGCCCGGAGCTCGGGCGTTCGAAGCCGGCGATCAGGCGCAAGGTGGTCGTTTTGCCACAGCCGGACGGGCCGAGAAGGGAGTAGAACTCGCCTTGCGCGAGTTCGAAAGACACGTCGTTGACGGCGAGGACGTCGCCGAACGATTTACTCACGCGGTCGACGGTTAGATCCGTCGACGGCGACTCTGTCTCCACTTGCAGTCCTGCTTCAGCGATGCGTGATTATGCTTCAGTTCCTCTCAGGCGCGCAAGGCAGGTGTTCGTGCCCGGCTAGGCACGCTTCGCCGTCCACAGGGTGACCATCCCGCCGGTCAAGGGCTCCGTTCTGCAGCCTTCGAAACCGGCGGTTTCGAGCAGGCGGCAGAGCTCGGGCGGATCGGGAAGCTGGCTCAAGGATCTGGCCAGGTAACGGTAGGCGTCCGCCTCGCCGACTAGGCGCCCGAGCAAAGGCGCCACGGTGCCGAAATAGGCGTCGAAAGGCGGGCGGAGAAAAGGAGTGCTCGGGCCCGTGATGTCGACCAGGGCCACCGAGCCGCCCGGCTCGATGACCCGAGCGAGCTCCGCGAAAGCGGCGGGGAGGCCGTCCAGGTTTCTCAGAACGAAGCCGCTAACCGCGGCGCGAAAGGCTGCATCCACGAACGGCAGCTTGAAGGCGCTTCCACGAACCAGCGCCACTCTCCCGCCGAGCCGCTCGCGCGCGGCAGTGAGCATTCGCTCGCTCACGTCGAGACCCGTCACCGTGGCGCGGCCGGCGAGCAGCTCCGCCAGCCGCCCCGTTCCACAACCGAGGTCGAGTACCCGGTCCCGGGGGCGGACCGCGACGCTGCGCGCCGCCCTGCGCCGCCAAGCGGAATCCAACCCGAGCGACAGAAGCGAGTTGACGAGGTCGTATCTAGGAACGATCCGATCGAACATCGACGCGACTCGCCCCTCGGAAGGCGCGCGGCGATCCGTCACAGGATGCGCGCGGCGACCATCGCCGATGCCATCGCCACCATGGCGAGCGACATGATCCTCAGCGCGGCTTCCGGCGCGGCACGAAGCGCGCTCGCATCAAGCCGTTCGGTGGAGCCGTCGGCAAGCGACAGCTCACCTTCGACGCTTCGGACTCGCCTACGCAACTTTCGAACCGGTGTCGAAAGGCGACGCTGCGCGGCGGACAACAGCGCGCACGCGACGGCTGCCGCAACGGCAGGGACGCCGATCTCCCCAGACTGGGCGAAGTAGCCGACCAGCGCTGGGAACGCTCCCCAGGCAAGCGCGAACCAGGTGTCGTTGTGGAACAGCCCGCCGAACCATTCGAGGTTGTATGCGGGAACGAGGAACGCACCCACAGGTATGAAAACAAGCAGCCACGGCGACACGCGCGCGGCACCGGCGACGCCGAGGGCGACGGCGCCGGCCAGGCCTGCCACGGCGATCGCAACCAGCACTCCGCTCGGGATCCGCGTTCTCAACGGGCGCCCGTTCAACTCGTCCAAAGCATGTGCCGACAGGCCGACTGCGAGGAAGAACGCCAGCAGGCTCGCGCCCAAGTACAACCCGTTGAACGAGGGCGCGAGCGCAGCACCGATCGCCACGTACGAGAGGTGCCAGAGCGTGTAGGGCGGGTGGAGCAGGCTCCAGTAGTCGCGCCAGCCTCCGGGCGACAGCGCATAGAATGCCGCCCGCTCGGGCTCCGCACTGCCGGTTCTCGCCGCCTCGCTCACACTTTCACCGCCCAGATGACGATGCCACCCCCGAGGCTCATCTTCCGAAACCCTATGTACTGCAACCCCGCGTCGCGCCACATCTCTACCTGGTCGGGAAGAGGGTACTCCCGGTAGAAGTCCGAGATGCTGGGTCCGAGGAACTGCCCAACGCGGTGCCAATCGCCGGACACTGCCCTGCCTGCGGCCGGCAACAGGAGCCTCGTGTAGAACCACCAGGCTGCGCGCGCGAGGGCGTTCCCCGGGACGTGGAATTCAAGGGCGGCGATCGTCCCGCCGGGACGAAGCACCCGAACCATTTCCTTGAGCGTAGAAGCCGGATCATCGACGTAGCGCATCAGGTAGGTGAATGTGACGGCGTCGAACGAGGCATCAACGAAAGGCAGCTGCTCTCCGCGGCCGCGCAAAAGCTCGATCCTTGCGTCCACGCGGGCTTCCCTCGTCGCTTCGACGCCGCGCCGGAGCATGCGCTCGTCCTGATCGATCCCGACGACGCGAGCGGCGCGCCTTCGCACCAATTCGATCGCTACCCCCGCGGTCCCGGTGGCAACGTCCAGAACTCGCGCCCCGTGCGCCACGTGCGAGACCATCGCACGGCGCCACCTGCCGTTTTGCCCGAAGGAGAACAGCTCCGCGAGCCTGTCGTACCGGTCCGGGAGCCCAGTGAAGATTCGCTCGGCGAGCTCATTGCGTTCCGTGGAGATAGGGCCAGCCTACGCCAGGAGCTTCGGGAGATCGGCTATCGAATCGATCACGTGTCGCGGACGCATTTCGCGTTCCAGGTCCTTGGGCCGGAACTTCCCGGTCTTGACCAGTACGCCGGTCATGCCGGCGGCTTCGGCGGCCAGGACGTCGCTAACGATGTCGTCGCCGACCATCGCCACTTTCCCCGGAGGTTGGCCGATCGACTCGAGCGCCGAAAGAAAGAAGTCCGGTGAAGGCTTACCCACGACCACGGCTTCCGCGCCGGAGGCGGCCTCGAGCCCGACAACGAACGCGCCCACATCGAGGGTCAGTCCCTCGTCGGTATTCCAGTAGAGGTTCTTGTGCATGGCCACGAGCTTCGCTCCATTCATGAGCATTCGAAATGCCTTGTTCATGTTCTCGTAGCTGAAGGCCTCCTCGGCGTCGCCCATCACGACGACTTCGGCTTCGCCGTCGGTGAACTCGACCCCCTCCAGGTCCGGTTTCGCATCGTCGCCTGCAAGCAGGAAACACCGCGCGCCGGGATGATGCTTGCGCAAGTACGCGCCGGTGGCGACCGAAGCGGTGATCACCTCCTCGGGGACGACATCGAAGCCCGCCTCGCGGAGCATCGCGGTCAGCCCGGCTCGGCCGAGCTGCGTGGTGTTCGTGACGCAGCGAAACGGAATGCCCTCGCCCCTCATCCAGTCGGTCGCGTCCACGGCTCCGGGGATCGCCTGCCAGGAACGGACTAACACGCCGTCGACGTCTAGCAGCACGCCTTCGATATCGCTCATGCGTTCCCCATGCGGCGTGCCGCGAGCGCGTAAGGCTCGATGTAGCGATACTTCGGCGGAAGCAACGGACGCAGATACTTCACCTTCGCGAGGGTCGCGCGAAAGGCCACCTGTTTGGCCACGTTCCATCTCACTCCGTACATCCGACGGATCGGCGGAGGAAGCGTGCCGAAGGCCCACCAAGCAACGGCGCGGAGCACGGGCCTCCACTGCGCCTGAGGCGGCGGATCCCTGAACATCCCCGCTACCTGGCGAGCTCCGTCCGTTACCTGAAGGATTCCCGAGCCGGCGACGTCGTCGATGTAGGCACGCAACTCCGGCACGGTCGGCGGGATTCGATTACGAGGAAGAAGCAGCATCTCCGCCCCCACCATGGCCTCCTCGTGGAATCGCTGCCGGCCGGCTTCGTCAAGCTTTCCCACCGTTAGTTCCTCATACAGCAGGGCCGAGTCCTCCAGGGCCGCGTGCACCCAAAGCAGCAAGTCGGGGTCCAGCGCATCGTAGGGAAACCCCGTCACCGGGTCGACGCCGTGGACCTGGCGGTGGACGTCGTTTATCCGCCCGGCGGCTGCCTCGGCTTCTTCACGAGAGCCGAAGGTGATGGCATAGGTCAGCTGCAGCGTTCGCTCGAGACGTTTCCAAGGATTGCGCTCGTAGAAGCCGGTCTCGCGCGCCCCGGCGATCACCAGCGGGTGAGCAGCTTGCATCAGCAGCGCCCGGGCTCCTCCGAAGAGGACGGTTACCTCGCGATGGACCTGCCAGGAGACACTTGCCGGGCCGAAGAGCCCCGGTTGTTGTGTCAGATCTCCGTCATCGAGATCTGGATGTCGCCCACGAAGCCGAGGGTCCCCGGATCCGCCTGCGCCGGAAGACCCTCGATGCGGACGTCCACGTCGAAAGTGAACTTGCCGACCGTCTTGTCCAGCGAGCCGGCCGTCATGTTCAGCCACGAGGTCGTCTTCCCATCCATCTCACCCTGGTAAACGATACTCACGTCCAAATCCGCCGGAACCCCGTAGCTCTCGGGCGGCTGGTTCGCGGCCTTCGCCACCTCCTCGAGCGTGACGCTGACATCGAGCGGCAGGGAAGTCGACGAAGAGATCACCGCAACCTGACCCGACTCGCCCTGCTCGAAGTTCAAGAGGGTGTTCCTCGTCTCCGTCTCGATAGTTTCGCCGCCGATGAAAGGCGTCGAGAGGGTCTCGGTCCACGAGTCGCCCGGGGCCGCAACGCCCTCGGGAAGAACCGGGAAGAACGAGCTGTCCCAGCCCGGAACCGAAGCGCCGGTACCGCCGACCGACGACAAACCGAAACCGCCGTCCAAGATCTTTCCGTCCGGGCCGATGCGAATCGTTTGCTCGAGGGACTCGGGTACTTCTCCCGTGTCGGGGATCGGCGGGTTCGTTTGGAAACTGACGTTTTCGATGGACACCTTCACGGTCGCCGCCCCCTCGGCGTCGACGGAGATGACCTCTATAGATGCGTCCGCGCCCATTCGAATCGTCACCGACCCCTGGTCGGCCGGGAGCAGGGCGCCCTTGATTTGCGCATTCATCGTCATGCTGATCCGGTAGTTGTAGGTCTTGCCTTGCTGGAACTCGAGCGCTAGAGCCTGGCCTTTGCTTCCGCCGGAGAAAAGGAAGAAGGCGACGACCGCCAGCACGAGGACCAGGACGATCGCAATGATGATTCGATTCCTGCCCTCGAACATTCCCGCCGAGCTCGCGCCGCCCGACGGGGTGAAGCTGAAGCTGTCGGCAACCGGTTCGGGCTTCGCCGGCGCCTTCTCCTCAACGCCGACCATGGGAACCGTGGGCTTTTCCGCGGGTTCGGGCGTCCAAGTCTTCGAGGGCGGAGGCACCGCTTCCTCGGCTTCGGCAGGAGCGGCATCGCCGGCGGCCAAAGGGGGCTCGGGTGAAGGGGGCGGCTCGGGCACCGGAGGCGGAGTCGGGGCGGGTGGCGGACTCGGTATGGGTGGAGGCTCGGGGGCAGGCGGTGGTTCGGGCGGAGGTGGAACCGGCGGGGGCGTGGGTGCGGGCGGCCCAGGATCGCGAGACCCAGTCCCTTCTTGTGTCTGGGACGGGTCCGCTTCGCCCTGAGACTCGTGTTCGGTCATCTGACCCCCGAGGGCAAAGTAGGCGGCGCCCCCTGCGTAGTCAATCGGCATCTAGAGCTCCGTCTTGACCCAACCTTGATGTTGCGCACGACCCTGGCTTGAGAACCCGGCCCGATACTGGGGATAACAAAAAAGAGGCACCCACCCTCCAAGCCTCCATACGGACCCCTCCTTGAAACGCCCCGGCCCCAACCGGGGCGTTTCGCGTTCGCTCCTGGACTCGAACCCGCGAGCACACGAGAATCGAGGCGTCCGCATGATCCTCCTTCTCTTCGTCCTCGGGGCTCTCTTGGCCGGCCTGTTGACCGGTGGGCGGCTCCGGAGGTTGGAGGCCGTACGTATCCGGTGGTGGTGGCTGGCGATCGCCGGGCTCATACTCCAGTTCTTTCCGATTCCCGATCGCTGGAACGGGGCTGGATTCGCCACGCTCATAGCTTCCTATGGGCTGCTGATCGTGGTCGCTTGGGCGAACCTTAGGCTGGCCGGTTTCTCGATGATCCTGGTGGGAGTCGCAATGAACGCGCTGGTGATCGGCCTAAACGGGGCGATGCCCGTAACCGACGATGCGTTGGAGGCCTCCGGCCAGGCGGCCGGGATTTCGGAGCTTGAAGGACGCGAACCAGCCAAGCACAAACTGGCCGAAGATGGAGACTTGCTCCTGCCGTTGGCGGACGTCATTCCGATTCCCAAGCCGTTTGGCGAGGTCCTGAGCGCCGGCGATCTCGTTGCCTACTCGGGGATCGCCTGGCTCGTCGTTGCGGCTATGCGAGGAGGGGCGGATCTTCGGCGGAAACCGCAGGCCCCCCGGCCGGAATCACTCTCCCCGGCTCAGTCTGAGATTCGGTCTGAACATGAACCTCCTCCTTCGGCTCCTCGGGCGGCTGCGCGGCGGCCTGGAGCCAGGAGCGCGGGAAGCGAACCGTGACGCCGGTACCTTTTCCTCTCGAACTGGCGAGATCGAAAGTTGCGCCGGCAACCAGCGCTCGCTCGCGCATCATCGTCAGCCCGTAGTGACCCTCCGGCTCTCCGGCCTCGGCATCGAACCCAACGCCGTCGTCGATGACGGACAATTCGATCCCTTCCTCGCGTTCCCCGAATGAGACAGCGATCTTGTCAGCCTCCGCATACTTAAGTGAGTTCATGATCGCCTCGCGGGCGATCTGATAGGTGAGGAGCTGTATCGCCGGCGGCAGGGAGAGATCCGCCACGTCAATGTCGAAGGTGGCCTCGGCCCCATCGCCCACTTCGTTGACGAAACTCTGAATGGCTTCGCCTAGCCCAGCGCGCCCGAGCGGCGACCGATGAAGGTCGCGAACGAGGGCTCTGATCCGGTCGGATGTTTTTGATTTCGTCTGCTTTACCTCGTCGAGCGTTTGCCGGACCGCGTTCACATCGCCTTCGTCGAGATGACGCGCTGCGATGTCGACTTGAAGGGAGAGCTTGAAGAGAAGCTGCGCTAGGTCGTCGTGAAGGTAGGCCGCGATTCGCGACCGCTCGTCCTGGCGCTCTTCTGCCATACGATTCGATAGGGCGCGCATGACGGCTTCGCGATCCTTGAGTTCCCTGTGCGCTTCCTCCAGGGCTCGAGACCGGAAAAACATCTGCCGCGCAAATATGAGCGGGATGAGGAAGATCGCTACGGACCAAAACCCCACATCTACATAGAACCGAGCGAGGACAGTTCCAAGGAACCCAAGGGCCAGGTAATTGGCAACGAACTCCCAGAGCCCTCCGATGTGCATCTGTCGCAACACCGTCCACGGACTGACGCTTAGTCGAATGCTTGTTGCCGCCGCAACGAGTGAAATGTTGATCACATAATCAGTCACGGCACAGGCCATCGCGGCAGGAACGAGGGCAGCGGGGGGTGAATCGACCGAGGCTAACGCATGGAAGACCGCACTCCCGGCGATAACGGAGAGGGCACTTTGTGAGCGATTGAAAACCGCTCGGAGTGGCCGCACTTCCCGCTTAAGTTCCCGGGGGTCGAAGGACCCCATAAGCGCGATAACGCCCGCAGCAGCAGGGCTATGGAGGATCGCGATTGCGACGAGCAAAGGGAAGGCAACGCTGACACTGAGTCCGCGCCATGAAGGAACGGGCAGTAACTCGACAACAGCCACAACCGCGACCCATAGGAGCATGTCGAGGGAGAGAAGTTCTTCCCCCGTGGCGATCGTGTAGGCAAGCCACGCAATCGTGGGCAGGATTACGAGGAGTTCGTAAGCCTTCAAACTCAAGGGAATTCGACTCTCTTGCACGCCTCTTACCCTCCGACGGCCCCTGCCCCGTTTCTCACGATTCTAGGCCTGTGACCTGCAATTTTCTCGACAGCGCGCAATTCCCTGCCTGCAGGCACGGTGCTTGTGGAGCCACAGTCCAGCGTGCTACCTTGCACCCCCCATTTGGGGGATGCCCAGATCGGACGTTCGACCTAGGCCGAAAGGAGGGGGGACCATGATGCACTTGATCAAGAGACTGGCAGCGGGGGCGATCTCTCTCTTCGCACTTGCGATCGCTGGTGGAGCACGCTGGAAGGCGTAGGCCTTCGCGACACTCCGCACCATATGTTTAGAGAGCAAAAGGGCGCCAACCGGCGCCCTTTCTGCTTGGCAGGCTAGGCCAATCGGCATTCAATTCGAGTCCCCTCCCCAAGAGAGGAACTCACCGAAATGTTGCCCCCAAGAGCCTCAACTCTCTCCCCCATCAGTAGAAGCCCAAAATGGGAGTTCGAATCAACAGCGGATGGGTCAAAACCACATCCATTGTCGGCAATGGTTAGCACCGACACGTCATCCACCAGCTTGAGTTCGACGCTTATCACGGAGGCGCCAGCGTGCTCGACTGCGTTCCTCAGCGCCTCGCGGGCAACTTGAAACAGCACTAGCTGCTGCGCTGGGCTCGATTCGACTGCATCAATTCGCGACTCAATTGATGATATCGATGTCTCCCGCGTCTCTTCTATCATGATCGACAACGCTTGCCCGAGGCCAGCTCGCCCAAGCTGCGACTCCCGCAAGTCCCGAATCACAGCCCTTGCTAGAACAGCTGTCTCTTGGGCAGCCTCCACAAGTGCTGGAACATCCTGATCTAGCTGAAGCAACCGACCCCCTCTAAGATCCTCTCGAACAACCTGCGCATGAAGGGTCAGGTAATGGAGACTCTGCAGGACATCATCATGAAGAGACGCTGCGATTCGTAGTCTCTCGTCCTTACGCTCCTCGGCGATTCTCTCAGTTGCTTGAGAAAGGGCCTCACGTCCGACACGGAGAGCCCTGTCTGCCTCGATCAGCCTCCTCCTCCGTTCAAGCGCCTCCCTCGCCAAGTAGATCGGCACGGAGAAGGCAAGCAAGCTCCACGAACCGATTCGTATATAGAGTTCTGCTAGCAACAAGCCCGCGAAGCCATAGATCGCGTATTCGATGGCAAATTCGCGAGGCTCACCGAATGTCAAATCTCCCAACGAACTAACGAGCGAGCGTCCCGTGGTCAGCGAGGCCATGATCGAGACCGACAAAAAGTTGACTGATGTGTCTGCCATCAATGCGAGAAACCCAGCACCTGCAATCCAGGGCCAGCTACCAACTCTTCCTCCCGCCAGGGCGAACACTGTGGCGCCTGCCATGACACTAAGAGCGAGCTGAGCCCGATTCACCAGTGCGTGCGTTATGGAAATCTCCTTGCGGAATTCGCGAAGATCGAAGGCGCTGACGAAAATCAGGAGGCCACCCAAGATCGGGCCATAGATGAAGCCTGCCGCTAGGAAGATAGGGAGGTCCATGTCCACCTTGAATTGCCCCGCCTCAACGGGAAAAAGGTTGACGAGTGCACCCAACCCGATCCATGCCAAGAGTTCCCACGAGAGTTGCTCGCGCACGTGGCCTGCTTCGAAGCCGACGATGAAGATCCCCAGTGTGATCCCGGTCAGTGACCACGCGATCACGCGGAACCTGAGTGGCTCGGGCTCGCTGGGGGGAACTGCAACCCCGAACTCTGCCTCGCTCGTCACGGCCGACACTTAGCTCCCCCCCGTCCTAGCACGAAGTTTCATCGTTCCCGCATCAGCCGGTCAATCCGATCTTGGCATCCCCCAATTGGGGGATGAATCGTGGCTTTGCACTAGAACCCTTCGCTGCACATAAAAGCGAGTTTCTGCACAAGAAACACCGGCACTCTGGGGTTTCTCCCCAGGTGCTCGCCTCCCCTAGAGTGGGGTCATGGAAAAGGAACGGCACGACTGCCAGCCACCGGAGGAACCGCCGCCCAGCCAGCGCTGGACCTGCCCAGACTGCGGCGAGAAGCATCGGTACGAGGGCTGGAAGCAGTCCCACGATTTCAATTCGGGACAGTCCTTCGAGAAGAAGGGCACCTGGGTCAGGGAAGAGCCGTAGGCGATCCAGATTCAGACTGACCTCAATCGGAAGCCGCCCTAGACGCTTCTCTAGTTGTCCTATGTCACTGGGGGGGACTAGCGTCTTGTGGAAGAGGAAAGGAGGTACAGAGTGGCGATTCCATCTGCTCCGTATCACTCGACCGACGAGACTGACCCGGACGTGCATCACGACTACAGTGACTGCCCTAACGGTCAGCAAATTCTTCCCCAGAATTTCCAATGGGGGACGAACGCTTGGCCTCGGTGCGGCAGTTGCAAGAGGATGGACTAGTGAGGCGTAGCCTCAGTTCCCAGTAAGGCCCCGCGGGCTCCGAGCCCTCCATATCCCAGACGCGGGCGACCGCGAGCACGGGCAACCGATGGGTTAGCGCGACGGACAGCGCGTGCCAGCCTGCCGAGCTCGTTCCATGGAATCGAATCGTAGGCTCTGGGTAGGCGTGCCCCTTGCCGCCCTCGCAAGATTCGAATGTCTCGACCCCCTCCCGCCGAAGGGCGAGCACGGCCTCGGCAATTCCAGGGTCAAGCTTCGCTGCTAGCAGGGCCTCCCTGTCAGTCAAACTGACCCTGCCATCCCAGGATTTTCTGCGCCTACTCCCGAAAAAGAGTGACAAAACCCGGGGTTGTCACAATTAACCGTGCCCGGGCTGTCCAGGGGCCATGCTATGTTCCGCGCAACGTCTTCCCGCTTATGACTGACCTTCCCCACACGGGCTCCGTGGGCCCTGCCTAGGCGGCCAACCGGCGCTAGCTCGCCAGCCCGACATAGAACCATCGGATTCCTCGAATAGAGGAAGACCCGGCGTAGTGGAAAAGCCCCGACCGGGTCTTCCAAGTAGAGGGGTGATTTGCGTGGAGATTCTCCGCGACTTCTACTTCCCCGCTGACTTTCCCGCTGCCCGCGGGCGGAGTCCCCCTTTGGTGAGCAGGCGGTCAGGAGCTTTCTAGACGAGTCTCCTGACCGCCTTCGCTCACCTGCGAGGTCTCGGGGGTGTAGCTCAAAGGCGCAGAGCACCCGGCTGTTAACCGGGACATGTCGGATCGAGACCGACCACCCCCACCAACCCTCGCACTGCCCCCGCAGCTCGACGGAACGAGCAACCCTTCGCCTAAGGGAAGGTTGCAGGTTCGAATCCTGCCGGGGGCTCTCAGGACACGGGAGGTACCCCATGTCGAGAGTTGAAAAACAGGCAAGCTCAAAAAGGTCATCTGGCCCTGGGGGGTCGGCATCTGGCTCGCGTCGGAGACTACATACCTGTAGCCGCGCTTTGCAAACTCCCTCAGCGCTTTTTGGTGCTCCTAGGCTTGTCCCAGTACGGACTCTTGCACTTCGGACAGACGACTGGCGGCTTCGCGCCGAGCACGCGGGGTGCCCACTTGTGCCCGCAGCGGGCACACTGGAATCCGTCCACCTTGATCCTCGGCATACTCGAACAGTATCCCACTTACGGGTATATCCGGTCAAGTATATCCCTTGGAGGTTGACACTCCCTACCCCTAGGTATATACGTATTAGGTACATACCGAAGGGGGACAAATGGACGCGAGGATGCAGCGAGGGCTTCAGATCGTGGAGTCGGGCAGCAGGATCACCGAGGGAGTGCAGGCGTGGTTCGTCAGGAGCCAGACCCCGCAGAACTTTCGGCGCTATCGGGTCAACCCGTTCGCCGATACATGTTCGTGCCCCGACCACCAAGAACTCAACATCCGATGCAAGCACTTGTGGGCGGTCCTGATCACGATGGAACAGGAGACTCCGCACGGTCCTGTTGAGCAGACGACTCGGATCACCTACTCGCAAGAGTGGTCGTCGTACAACGCGGCCGCCGTCAGCGAGAAAGACGATTTTATGCGCCTGCTCGGGGACCTGTGTCGAGGTGTCGAGGAACCGGAGCAAAAACGCGGCCGCCCGCGGCTCCCGCTGTCGGACATGGCTTTCGCCACCGCGTACAAGGTGTTTTCGCGGTTCTCGTCGCGCCGTTTTTCCACGGACCTGCGCGGTGCGGAGGAAAGCGGATTGATCAGCAAGGCCCCCCACTTCAACTCGGTCAGCAACTACATGAGTAGCGAGCGGCTGACCCCGGTCCTGAAGGACCTGATCTCCACCGCGAGCCTGCCGCTTCGCGCTGTGGAATCGGACTTTGCCGTGGACTCGTCGGGGTTCTCGACTAGCCGCTTCGCCCGGTGGTTCGAGCGAAAGCATGGAGCGGAGCGCGTCGAGGTCACGCGCCGCGAATGGATCAAGGCGCATCTGATGGTCGGAGTTCAGTCCAACATCGTGACCGCCGCCGAAGTCAGCAAGTGGCAGGATGCGGACTCGGCCCACTTCCCCGACTTGCTTACCGCCACCGCTGGCAACTTCGAGATGCGGGAGGTTTCCGCCGACAAGGCCTACCTCGGAAAGCGCAATGTCGCGCTTGTCGAGCAGGCGGGAGCGACCCCGTTTATCCCCTTCCGGTCCAATATCAGGCCTGTCAGCAACCCCACGGATTCTGCGTGGGACCGGATGTATCACCAGTTCGCCCTCAACCGCGACGAGTGGCTCGCCCACTACCACAAGCGGTCGAATGTCGAGACCACCTTCGCCATGATCAAGGCCAAGTTCGGGGATGCGGTCCTGAGCAAAAGCGAAGTCGGAATGATGAACGAGGTCCTGGCGAAGGTCCTTTGCCACAACATCGTGGTCGTGGGCCAGGCGATCCGGGAGTTCGGGATTGACCCTGGTTTTTGTGCAGGTCCGGCGGCTGCTCAAAATCTCACCGCCTGACCGGACTTCCTGTGCAAAGCCGATGAATCGTATGCCGGAGCAGCTAGCACCGCCAGCCGGTCGAAAGGCCCTAGCTCTTCGACCCGAAGCACTCGAAGAACGTCAGGCTGAAAGTGAAACGGTTCTGCTCGTCCGCGTATCTCAGCGCCGCTAACCACGCATCCCCGTCGGCATCGGACACCGCACCGGAGACCGTCGCCGCCCTCAAAGCCGGCCCGATCCCGAACATCGCTTCGGCCTCGTCCAGTGTCCGCAGGACCAACGTTCGCGGCGCGTAAACGATGCTCTCCATGCCCTGGTCCCGAAGTCGCCTCGGGAGCTGACGCCCGATCCAGCCGTTCGCGAACCCATCCGACCAGGCCTCCGCAATCGTTCGAGTCACCTCGACCGGGGCATCCGGGGCATCGATCAACAATGTCTGTATGTCCGGATCTCGCAAATAGAGCGTCCCGCCGTGTTTCAGCACCCGGGCCAACTCGGCCAATGCCTCGTCCGGGCGTTCGATTTCGAGAAACACTCGGTCGGCTCGGACGGCGTTGAAGTCCTGATCGTCGAACGCCAGCGCGTAAGCATCCGCGACCTGGAACTGCACAGGTAGAGCCTCGCCGGCGGCACCGTCGCGTGCCGCTTCGATCACCGCCTCATTCGTGTCGATCCCGACGACGGTGCCGTCCCAGCCAACACGCCTCGCCAGCTCCAGCGCATCGGAGCCGTCACCGCAGCCGACATCCAGCACTCGATCGCCGGGCTTGAGCCCGAGGGTGTCGAACGAGCGCTCTTCCTCCATTGAATCCCCAAGGTTGGTCACACTCACCTCCGGGCTCCGCCGAAACCGACGATACCCCTTTATCCTTTGCGCCATGAGCGAACACAGGACGCTGTCTATCTTCGGCTCGGGCGAGTTCGAACCCTGGTCGGTGGAAATCGACCGTCTCGCGATCGACCGCGCACGCACAGGGAACGGCAGCGTTCTAATCCTGCCGACGGCGAGCGCGCCCGAAGGCGATGACGTCTTCCACAACTGGGGTCAAAAGGGATTGGATCACTACGAGGGCATGGAAGTCCCCGCGCGTGTCTCGGCCCTCAAGTCGCGAGCAGACGCCCACAGCGACGACCACATCGCACAAATCGAGGATGCCAGCCTCATCTACTTCTCCGGGGGAAACCCGAAGTACTTGGCCGACACGCTACGCGACACGCCTTTCTGGAAAGCCGTGATGGAAGCCGTGGACGCCGGCGCGTCCCTTTCCGGCTGCAGCGCCGGCGCATGCATCATGGGTGAGATCGCCCCGGACACGCTGGAAGAGCAGGACTGGGACAAGGCGCTCGCCACGCCCGGCCTCAAGGTGTTCCCGGGGGTCACATTCGGACCGCACTGGAACATGCTCGAGCACTACATCCCCGGCCTCACCAGCGTATTCCTCAACCGCGTCCCGGAGGGTGTAACGCTCATCACACTCGACGAGGACACCGCGATCGCCGGAGACGGCGACAAGTGGACGGTGCACGGACTGCGTGAGGTCGGCGTCAGGCGCAACGGAGACCTCCTCGGCACATACAAAGCCGGAGACACCTTCGAAACACCGGCGTTTTAGCCGGGCCAGAGGGGAGAATGTCTCAGTGAGTTCCCGCCCACCCGGTCACGCGCCTAAGCCCCGTCAAGCTGCGGACTTCGCGCGCACCGCGAAGCTCGCCGGAGCAGTCGCCGGCGCCGTCGCCGTGATCGCCGGAGCCGTCGTCCTCGCCCTGCCCGTCTTCGCCGACCGGGAAGCGAGCACGGGCAACCCCTTCGAACGTGCCCGTCCGCCCGACGTCGTGCTGATAGTCACCGACGATCAGCGTTTCGACACGATGTCTCGAATGCCGATCGTGCAGGAGAAGCTCGGGAAGCACGGGATTACCTTCGCGAATGCATTCGTAACGAACCCGATCTGCTGCCCTAGCCGCGCAACGATCCTCACCGGCCAGTATTCGCATTCGACCGGCGTATACGCGAATGCCGGGCGGTACGGCGGATTTCCGAACTTTTACGAGGCGTCGACGCTTGCCACTTGGCTCGACGAGGACTTCGACACCGGGCTGTTCGGCAAGTACTTGAACGGCTACAAGACCGCAGGCGGAAAGGGCTTCATCCCCCTCGGGTGGGACAAATGGATCTCCACGATCGCCAACGGCATCTACTACAACTACGACATGAACTTCGACGGGACGGTCCGACACTTCGGACGCGACCCCGAGGACTATTCGACGAGAGTTCTGGCGGATCAGGCCGTCTCGTTCATTAAGGGAACGAAGGATCCCGTGTTCGTCTATTTCACGCCTCCGGTGCCCCACGGTCCGGCCGATCCCGAGTATCAGGACCGAAACGAGTTCGCCACCATTCCACGCTGGTTCCCTCCGAGCTACAACGAAGAGGACATCTCCGACAAACCGCAGTGGCTCAAGGACTACCCCCAGTTACACGGGCCCTCGGAGAACTACATCCAGGAGTTTCGCGTGAACCAACTGCGAACGCTGCAGTCGATGGATCGCGGGGTCGGCCGGATCGTAGATGCATTGGCCGAGACCGGGCGCCTGGATAACACGCTGATCATCTTCACCTCCGACAACGGATACATGTGGGGCGAGCACAGACTGATGGGCAAGGGCGTCGCGTACGAGGAAGCCATCCGCGTGCCGTTGATCGTCAGGTACGACCCCCTGATCGAGGGCCCGCGAACCGACGACCACATCGTTGTGAACGTGGATCTCGCCCCGACGATCGCGGAACTGGCCGGCGTCCCGGCACCTGAGGCAGAAGGAGACAGCTTGGTCCGGCTTTTCGAGAACTCGAAGGCACCTTGGCGAAAGGATTTCCTGCTCGAGCATTGGTCGCCGGGGCGTAACTCAGACCCTCCAACCTTCTGCGGCGTGCGAGGGCAGCGCTACAAGTACGTGGACTATTCATACGGAACGGACGAGCTTTATGACCTGCAGAGGGATCCGGATGAGCTGGAAAACCTGATCAACGACCCGGCCATGCGCCAGATCCGCGACCAAATGCGCAGACGAACCTTGGAACTTTGCCACCCGAAACCACCGAAGACGCCAAGGCCGGTACCCACCGGATAGTGCTTTAGCCGACTCCCCAGTCGGTGTCGATGGGATCGACGGTGTCGGGCGTCACTCGAACGCGGTTCGTTCCATCGACATCCATCGCGACGATCCTGTTTACGTGTGAACCCTCGCCCAGCCTGATCGCGGCGATCCGCAGGGTATCGGGAGACCATGAAGGCGCGAACCAGATCTCCCCCGCAGGAGAGTTGGTGACTCTGGTGTTGCCCGTCCCGTCCGTGTTGATCCGGAAGATTCGCTGCGTCTCGCCGTGGTTACCGGTTTCCTTCGAGTAGGCGATCATCATCTGTGTCGGGTCGTACGAGGGTTCGTAAGCGTTCCCGTCCTTCGGAGTCAGCCGTTTGGTCGGCGACCCCGAAACCCCTTGCGTCATGATGAATCCCCGGCCACGCAGGGTCTCTCGGGCGAAGGTGACTGAAAGCCCGTCGACCGGCGAGAAAGACGGATCGTTCTCGAGCGCAGCCGTGGCGGTTAGCTGGGTTACCCCCGTCCCGTTCGCATTCATCAGATACAGGTCTTGCCCTCCATTAGTCCGGATCCCAACCGCCACGATCTTCGTCCCGTCCGGAGAGATCGCGGGCTCAATGTAGCTGCGTGGTTGTGCGTTGGTGATCTGCGTTCGCAGATGCCCGTCGGGGTCCATCGAGTAGATATTGCTCGTGCCGTTCGGTGGTCCGGTCGCAAAATATATGCGGTCGGCGAACCTATTCCAGGAAGGGGCGAAGTTGATCGGCGGCGGATTCGTCAGGCGCGTCTTTCCCATCAGATTGGGGTGCGTCGTATAGATCTGCGGCCTTCCATCGAAAAACGACGTGTAAGCAATCTTCCCGTTCGTACCCGGGAAGGTTGCTTGCGCCGGCGGCAGGGGGGCCTGCACCGCCAGCTGCGCCGAAGAAACGAGGGCGACCAGCACGAACTTCCTAATGCCTCTCATTGGATCTCCTATTGAACGGGAATGGTTCCCACGAGAATAGCCAAACCACGTCTACCATGCCTTTAGTGGGCACGATCTTAATCGGCACTTCCAGCTGGACCGACCCGACACTGGTGAAGGAAGGGAATTTCTACCCGCCCGAGGCCAAGTCGGCCGAGACCAGATTGCGCTATTACACCTCCCAGTTCCCGCTGGTCGAGGTCGACTCTACGTACTACTTCCCTCCCAACGAGCGGAACTCGGTCCTATGGATCGAGCGCACGCCGAAAGACTTCACGTTCAACATAAAGGCCTATTCGCTCCTTACGAACCATCCGACCAGGCTCGATTCGATCTACGCGGACCTTCGCGAAGCAATCCCGGACGACCTGAAGCGGAAACGAAACCTCTACCGCGAGCAACTGCCGGCGAAGGTGGTCGACGAGGTGTGGCAGCGATTCCATGATGCCCTTATGCCCCTTCACTCTGCCGGCAAGCTCGGAGCCGTCCTTTTCCAGTTCCCTCAGTGGTTCGTGATCGGGCGCCAGAGCCACGACTACATAGTTGAGGCGAAGGAAAGGCTGCAGGACTTTCGAATCGCGGTCGAGTTCCGCCACAGAAGCTGGCTCTCCGAACGGAACCAGGAGGAGACGATCTCATTCCTGCAGGAGCAGAACCTGCCGCTCGTGTGTGTGGACATGCCCCAGGGATTCGAATCGAGCGTGCCTCCCGTCGCCGCCGCCACGGCCGGCGACCTCTCGATGGTTCGTTTCCACGGGCGGAACTCCGAGGCCTGGGAGGGTAAATCCGACACGGCCTCCGACCGGTTCCGCTATCTATACGAGGAGAAGGAGCTTCAGGAATGGGCGCCAAGAGTCACGCAGCTGGCGGAGGAGACCCGCGAAACCCACGTCTTGATGAACAACTGCTACCGGGATTACGCGGTGCAGAATGCGCGCCAGCTTGGGCAGCTCGTACTGGGTGAGTAGCGACTAGGCCGACTCGCGGGACTCCGAGGACTCCGTCGCCGACTCCTCGTCGGGCACGGCCGAGAGATCTCGCTTCGCTTTTCCGCGAACCAAGTCGAACCCTCCGGCAAGCGCCAGAAGAACCCCGAGGGTGATGGCAACCAGAGTGAAGTTGATCGCCGGCCCGATATCGGCCTCCGCGACGAATTCGTCGGCCGCCCCGTAGAAGGGGGCGCCCTTCGAGAAGATCGCGCTGAGGATCAGCCCGGCGATCCAGCCGATCGTGAAACTCGCGCGCCGGGCCATGAAATGTGCGGCGATCCACATGGCCAAGGGCACGGTCACCAGAACGAGAATGAAGGCCCACGACGCAAAGAGGAAGGCGTAGCGAGTGCCGTACACCGCAACGATTCCCGTCACACCGAAGAGCAGGAACCCCGCCCAGGCAGCCTCCGCGGCCTTTAGGGGCGTCAGCGGCGGCCGCTTCTCAGGCCGTACCTCCATCATCGGCATCGCCCTTTAGTTATCGGACGCCTCCGGGCCGGGTTGATCGGACCAAAGGGGGACACGCGGCTGCTTCCGCCTTAGTAGGCTCGGCCCCGTGCAAGCGCACACCGAGCCCGGACGAGCGCTGGCCGACGCCCTCCGCAACGAGGTCGAAGGCAGTATCCACACCGACGGTGTAACCCGGGCCCTCTACGCGACAGACGCGTCGAACTACAAGATCGTTCCCGACGCCGTGCTCGTGGCGCGCTCCATCCGCGACCTCCAGGCAGCGACCGAGTCGTGCAAAGCGCTCGGCATCCCGGTCACCCCCCGCGGTGCCGGCACGAGCCTCGCAGGCCAGGCCGTCGGTCGCGGGCTCCACATCGACACATTCCATCTCGAGGGGATCGAGATCGTTCCGGAAGCCCGTGCCGCGACGGTTTCCTGCGGAACGGTGCAACGCCACCTGGACATAGCAGCCGCAAAGCGCGGACTCACGTTCGGGCCTGACACGGCGACGGCAAACCGCGCCACGATCGGAGGAATGGTCGGGAACAACGCCGCAGGGCCCCGGTCGATCGTGTACGGGATGACGCGCGATCGGCTCGCGTGGGCCGAGATGGTGATGGATGACGGATCGCGGGGAATCTTCGGCCAGACCGATGGTTCCATTGCCTCGGGGATCTCAGGCCTCAGGGAGGAAAGAAAGAATGAGCTGGCGGCCGAGTTGGAGGCCATCCGCGATCGCGCCAGACCGCTTGTGGCGGAACGGTATCCGCAGATCCTTCGGCACGTAGACGGCTACGGGCTGGACGAGCTATGCAAGGACCAACCGAACCTGGCCAGATTCCTGGCCGGTTCGGAAGGAACGCTCGGCGTGTTCTCTCGGCTCGGCGTACAGCTAGACCGTCGCCCCTCCGAGCGCGCATTGGGGGTGCTCTCGTTCACGAAGCTCGAGGACGCTCTTTATTCGGTTCCGAACTTTTTGGAGAGAGACCCCTCCGCCATCGAGTTGCTCGACCGCGGCGCGATGACGGCGGGGCACGAGGACGCGGCCGTGCTGGTCGATCCCGAAGCCGAGGCCTACTTATTCGTCGAATTCCAAGGCACGAACGGCCGCGCGCGGGAGGCACTGGAAGCATTGCCCGAAGAGGGCGCCACGCGGATGGTTCGCCTCGAGGATCCTCGCGAACAGCGCGTGGCTTGGCGCATAAGGGAGCGAGCCCTCGGAGCGGCGATGGCGTTCGGGGAACCCGGGACCGTCCCCTCCTTCGTGGAGGACACGGCCGTCGCAGCGGACCGGCTCGCCCCCTACGTCCGGTTGATCAAGTCAATCGTCCAGAGATACGACACGAGAACGCTGATGTGGGGCCACGTATCGGTCGGATGTCTTCACATGCACCCACTGTTCGATCTCAGAACGGCGGACGGCGTTTCGAATATGGAGCGAATGGCAAGGGAGATCGTCGACGTCGTCCGCGATTTCAACGGGGCGATATCGGGAGAACACGGCAACGGGTTGTCCAAGAGCCCCTGGCTGGAGCGCTATTTCGGCCTGGAATTGCTTGCGGAGTTCGGCGCGGTCAAGCGAGCGTTCGACCCCGGGGGCATTCTCAACCCGGGCAAGATCGTCGATCCGGAACCAATGACGGCGAACCTGCGGTACGGGGAGACCTATCGAGTACAGGCGCCGGAGTCGCCACTATTCACGTCACCGAAGGAAATGGCGGCTGAGGCCGAGCTCTGCTTCGGCGCCGGAGCGTGCAAGAAACTCTCGGGAACGATGTGCCCGCCCGCCATGGTTACGCGCGAGGAGCGTCACACGACGCGCGCGCGCGCGAACGCCCTTCGTTCCGTAATGACCGGCGACCTGCCCCCCGAGTCGCTAACCGCACCCGAGATGAAGGAGGTCATGGACCTTTGCATTGGCTGCAAGGCGTGCAAGAGCGAATGCCCCGTAGGCGTCGACATGGCTCGTCTCAAGACCGACTGGCTCTGGCGCGTGCGGCGCGCCGAAGGCTCGCCCCCGCGCGCGAAGATGGTCGCCGACCTGCGGCGAATGTCCGCCCGCGCGTCCAAATACCGCTGGCTGACCAATCCGCTGTCACGGACGGCCCTCGCGCGGAACTGGATGGTGCGCAGGGGATTCGCCGGCCAAAGGAGGCCGCCTCGCTTCTCAAAGCCCTTCAGCTCCGGCGTGCAGGACACCAAGGAACCGACGGTCGTGATTTTCCCGGATTGTTTCACCGAGTTCCAGGAACCGTGGATCGGAACGGCGCTCTCGGACCTGCTCCATGCGGCAGCGGAGATCGTCGGAGCTCCGGACGCCGGATGTTGCGGCCGAGCGATGCTCTCGCAGGGCTTCGTCGAGGCAGCACGCGACCGAGCGCAACGCGCATCACGCAGGCTTCGAAAGTACGCCGACCAAGGGACCCGGATCCTTTTCCTCGAACCCTCCTGCTTGTCGATGGTCACGGATGACTGGCCTCATATGCTTCCAAAGGATGAAGCCGTCGCCGCGGTTGCCGATGCTTCCTTCCCCGCCGAGGACTACGTCGTTGATTTCTCGTCCCTCTGGCTCGAGCCGTCCGACGAGCGCGTGCTTCTGCACCCCCATTGTCATCAGAAAGCGCTTTGGGGAACCGACTCGACCGAGGCGGCCCTGGCACGGGTCCCGGGAGCCTCCGTCAAGGTGCTGGACGCCGGCTGCTGCGGCATGGCAGGGGCGTTCGGTTACGAGGCGGAGCACTACGAGATGTCGGTAGCCATGGGCGAGGGGGCGCTGGCTCCCGCGATTCGGGCCGCCGGCGACGCCGCCGTGGTTGCGCCGGGAACCTCATGTAGAACGCAGATCCGCGATCTGACCGGGCGAGAAGCCCTTCACCCCATCGAATACCTCGCGCAACACCTTCGGCAGCGGGCGCGGTAGGCTCGCAGAGCATGTTCGGGAGCTCCTGGCGAATCTTCTCGCTGCGTGGTGTGCCCGTTCGAGTGGACGGGTCGTGGGTCTTCATCGCGTTGCTCATCACCTTCAGCTTCTGGAACCAGTTCGAAAATGTCTACGCGATCGACAGCTCCTTTGCCCTCGGTCTGGCGGTGCTCGGCGCGGGGCTGTTCTTCGGCTCGATTCTTCTTCACGAGATGGCCCACGCCGAGATGGCGCGCGCGAACAACATTCAGGTCGAGAGCATCACGCTTTTCCTGTTCGGGGGAATGACGAGCGCGAACGTGGAATCGAAGGGTCCGAAGACCGAGTTCCTGGTGGCCGTCGTCGGGCCCGGGACAAGCCTGGCAGTCGGGGGCCTCTGCTGGTTGATCGCTCAAGGTGGGGGTTTTCTCGGACGTCCGCTTGCGGGAACCTTCGGCTACATCGGATGGCTGAACCTCACGCTTGCTGTTTTCAACCTGATCCCCGGCTACCCGCTGGACGGCGGCCGGCTCCTCAGATCGATCGTTTGGGGCGCGACCGGCAACCGCGCCCTGGCCACTAAGGTCGCGAGCTGGGGAGGAATGATCGTTGGGGCCGTTTTGATAGGTCTCGGAGTGCTCGAGTTCACTCGCGACGACAACCTTCTGTCCGGGATCTGGCTGGCATACATCGGGTTCTTCCTGTTCCAGGCAGCGCGCTCGTCGGAGCGCGGGGATGCCGTCCGGGCGGTGCTGGCCGACGGCGTGGCCGCCGACGCCATGTCCCCTCCTCCGATGGCGATCCCCGCCGACGTTACGCTCTCGGAGGCCCTCGACCGCTACCTTCGAGGAAACGAGACGCTGATGTTTCCGGTGGTAGAGAACAGCCGCCTGGTCGGCGTCGTGAACTGGGATTCCGCGAGCCGGGTCGGACAACACGATCCGCTCAAGCCGGTCCGAGACGCCATGTTGCCCCTCGACGGCGTGAAGACCGTGACGGCCGACGCGCCGTTGCTCAACGTGATTCAGCACCTCACAGGAGGTGGCGCCGCCTTGGTCCTTCGCGACGGGGAATTGGTCGGCTCGATCGGTCCGGACGAGATCGCCCGCTGGGCATCCGCAAGGGCTCGATAGACCGTTCCTTCGTGTCGTACCTCGGGGATAGCATGTGCTCGTGCCCCTCGAGCCCGACCAGAATCAGGAACGTGTCCTCGCTCATCAGCGGGGAGCTCTCCTCGTCACCGGGCCGGCCGGAACCGGCAAGACGGAGGCCCTCCGGGAGCGCTTCGCGCGTCTGATCGAAGGCGGAGCGGATCCCGAGCGGGTCGTCTTGGTCGTTCGCTCGCGGCAGGCCCGCGCCGAGACCCGCGCCGCGCTGCTCGACCGTCTTCACGCGTCGCTTCCCGATCTGCGGGTCCTGACCGTTCACGGCTTGGCGCGCCACGTGCTCGAGGCGCGGTTCGATGCCCTCGGCTACCAGGAGCCCCCGGCGATCGTGGGAGCGGCCGATCAGTTTTCGAAGGTCCGGGAACTTCTCGCGGGAGAGAGCGCCGAGCAATGGCCCGCCTACGGATCGATGCTCGGCCTTCGAGGGTTCGCCGACGAGGTGCGCCAGTTCCTGTTTCGGGCGCAGGAGTCGATGCTCGAACCGGAGCGCATCGCCCAACAGGCCAAGGCGGAAGGGCTCTCCGGCTGGAGCGAACTGGCGGACTTCTACAGGAGGTACTTGGACGTTCTCGGCGACCTGAAGGCCGTCGATTTCGCGGGGCTCGTGTGGCAAGCGGCGGTCGCCGCCCCCAAAGGCGAGCCCCTGTTCGACGAGGTGCTCGCCGACGACTACCAGGACGCGACCCTTGCCGCGGAGGCACTGCTTACCGGATTGGGGGCCGGGTCCCTGGTGGTCGCCGGTTACCAAGGAGCCCACGTCTTCTCGTTTCAGGGAACGACCGACATCCCCATTCGCAGGTTCGAGGAACGCGTTCCCGGCGCCGAGCGAATCGAACTCGACGAACAGCACCGTTCGCCGGAGCGAACCGCGGAAGCCTGGTTCACGTCGCACACATCAGAGGAGTACTCGGCGATCGCGCGCGAGCTCCGCCGGATCCACGTCGAGGACGGCGTGCCTTGGGGCGACCTAGCAGTCGTCGTTCGAAGGAAGGGAACTCACCTCGGCGGTTTGCTTCGGGCACTCGACGACGGCGGCATCCCAAGAGCGACGCCGGAGAGCGGACTGTCGCTGCTGGCCGAACCGGCGACCGTCCCGTTCATCCTCGCGTTTCGCTGGCTCGTCAGGCCCGATGAACGCGACACCCTGATCGAGCCTCTCCTCACATCGGAGCTGGCCCGATTGACTCCGGCCGCAGCCCGCGGTCTCGCGAGGGCGGCCAGCGCTTCCGGCGGGGACAAGGCTGCGGCGATCGACCGGGAGGACGGGCTGAGCGACCGGGAGCGAGAGGGCCTCGAAACCCTTAGATCGGTGCTCGTGCGCGCCGAGCCATTGGCCCACCGGTCGGCGCTCGACACCTTCCGGCTGTTGTGGAGGGAGCTGCCCTACTCCGAAAGGCTCGTTGCGGAAACCGAGGTTTCTGCCGATGCTCGCCGCGGCTTGGATGCCGTTTTGTCGCTATCGGACGCCATCTCTCGAACCGGCGATTCAAGCGATCAATCCGTGGACGCATTCCTTGGCCTCATCGAAGCGGGAGAGGAGGGTCCCGGCTTTGGCGAACCCGGCGGCGGGCAGCAAGCGTCGGTGCGCGTACTGACCGCGCACGGAGCGGCTGGAGAGGAATTCGACACCGTGATCGTTGCCGGCGCGGTCGAGGGAAACTTCCCAAGCTTGTCGCGACCCGAGCCGATGTTCGATCTCGCAACGCTCGAGCGCCGCGTCTCCCAATCGGAACGAAACCGTTTCCGGCTCGAGGACGAACGCAGGCTCTTTAACCTCGTCGTGAACCGCGCCCGCCGGCGGGTTCTCTTCACCTCGAGCGACGCTCACGACGATCCCGCTCTGACGGCACGCTCGCGTTTCGTGGACGAGGCCGGGGCGGCGTGGAACCAGGCGACGCTCGCCGTCGAAGGCGAGCCGCTCAGTGTCGCCGAGGCGGCCGCCGAATGGCGCCGCTCTTTGGCCGACCTCGAGGCGTCCCAAGCAGTACGCCTCGCCGCCCTTCAAGGCTTGATCGCCCTGGGCATCGACCCGGCCCGGTGGTGGTTCCAGCGCGATTGGACGGATCCCGGCGGAACGTTGCATCCCGACGGAATCCGTACCTCCTACTCGCGGCTCGACACTCTCGACAACTGCGAACTCCAGTATGTGCTGGGAGAGGAGCTTGGCCTCGACGCACGTTCCGGCTATCACGCGCAGGTCGGCCACCTCGTCCACAAACTCATCGAGGAGAGTGAATCCGGAAAGATCGAGCGCAACGAACAAGCCCTGGTCGAGGAGATCGAGAAACGCTGGCGCCAGGAGTGGTTCCCGTCGTTCGCGGTCTCGGAGGCGTTTCGCCGCCGCGTCACCCAAACGATGATCCCGAACTGGGTTGGCGCGTACGGCGAGATCCCTGCCGTCGGCAGCGAGATTCGATTCGAATTCGAACACGACGACGCTACCGTCACCGGGTTCATAGACCGAATTGGTCCGATCCTCTCCGGCGGAAACCGCATCACCGACTTCAAGACCGGCAAACCCGACAATGCCCCGCCCGCGGAGGACAATCTCCAGCTCGGGATCTATTACCTGGCGGTCCAGCGCGCCGAGGAGCTGGAGCAATACCGTCCGGTGCGCGGGGTTGAACTCTCTTTCCTGAGAGGGAACTGGCGAACGAGCGAGCTCGAGAGGAAGGGCTTCCAGCTCACGGCTCGCGGGCTCGAGGGATACGAGGAGATGGTCGAAACCCGCTTGTCCGAACTCATAGGCAAGCTCCGCGAACTCAACGAATCGGGCGTTTATCGGGCCGACCCCGAAGCGGCCTGCCGGTTCTGCTCGTTCAAACCGCTTTGCCCGCTCTGGCCGGAAGGCGCAGAGCTTTTCCCGGCGAAGCCGGCGGAGGGATCGTGAGCACTTACCCCGAGGAGATCCGCCGAGTAATGAACGGCGACCCGACTCCCGAACAATGGGCAGCCATCTCCGCGCCGGCCGAACCGTTCGTGATCGTCGCCGGGGCCGGTTCGGGGAAGACGTCGGTCATGGCGGCCCGTGTCGTATACCTGGCGCTGGCCGCTCTGGGCCGGATCGATGCGGGCCACCAAGGAGTCTTGCCGGGAAATGTGCTCTGCCTGACCTTTACGAACAAGGCGACCGAGCACTTAACCCTGAAGATCCGGCACGCGCTAAGCGGGGTTGACCTCCCCGAAGGCGAGGAGCCGGAAGTGTTGAACTACCACGGCTTCGCCGAACAAATACTAGAGAGACACGGCTTGCTTGCCGGGATCGAGCCCGACCGGCGTATCCTGTCGCCTGCGCAGCGCACCGAACTAGCCGCGCGCGTGCTCGACAAGATGGCATTCGAGTTCGCGAGATCCGAATGGCAGCCGTCCCTCATCGACAACATCCTGTCGTTGGCCGACCAGGCGGCGAACCACCGCGTGTCGCCCGACGAAATCATCTCGTTCAACGAGGAGCGGCTTCAGGCGCTAAAGGCCCACAGAAGCGACCGCGCCTACAACGCGTCACTGGAACGAATCGAGTTGGCGCGCGCCGTCAAGCTCTTCGAGGAGCTCAAACGCGAGAAAGGTGTAATCGATTTCGGCGATCAGATCTCGCTTGCACTCGACGTCGTCGAGAAGTTCCCGCAGGTCGGAGAGGAATACAGATCGCGTTTCGAGACCGTCCTATTGGATGAATACCAGGACACGAACGTCACCCAGGCGAGGCTGATCGAAGAGGTCTTCGGCGGCGGCTTCCCCGTCACGGCGGTTGGCGACCCCGATCAGAACATCTACGCGTGGCGTGGCGCGAGCCTCTACAACCTGCTCGAGTTCCCCCGGCAGTTCCCTCGAGCGAACGGCGAGCCTGCCGCCAAGCTCCCTCTGTACACGAACTTCCGGTCGGGCGCGCGGATCTTGGCCGCCGCGGATCGCATAATCGAACCACTGCCCGCAGCGCAGAGGCCCGACCCCGACAAGAGGCTCGTTCCGTGGGATTCAAACGGCGAGGGCGCCGTCGCTATGGTGCGCCACGCGAGCGAGTGGGACGAAGCGAACTGGATCGCCGAGCGGATCCTCGAGCTGCACGGGGACGATACGCCTTGGGCGACCTTCGCCGTGCTTTGCCGCAAGAGCCGGCTGTTCGTTCCCCTTCAGGAAGCGTTCGCGGAGCACGGAATCCCGGTCGAGATCGTCGGACTCGCCGGGTTGCTGAGCCTACCCGAGGTCGTCGAGGTGCTCGCCTACGCGCGCGCGGTTGCCGACCCGTTCGCCGGCGTGTCACTTGCAAGGATCCTGCTCGGGCCTCGTTATCGAGTTGGGTTCAAGGACCTCGCGCGCGTCGCCGCGTGGGCGAAGGACAAGAACTACACGCTCCGAGACGAGGACGAAGGTGAGAGCCACCCGTTCCTGTTCGCCGAGGCGCTCGAGCACCTCCCCGAGGTTGAGGGATTGTCCGAGGAGGGCCGCGCCCGGCTGGAGGAGTTTCGAACCGAACTCGAGATGCTTCGCGACAAGGCCAGGAAGCCCGTAGGGGAATTCCTCGCCGAGGTGATCCGTCGTTCGGGACTGCTGACCGAGCTCGACGCCTCGCCGGATCCGGAAGTCGCCGCCGCCACCAAGAGAAACCTCGCCGCATTCATCGACGAGGTACACGCGTTCTCACCGATCGACGGGGAACTCACGCTGCGCGCATTCCTCGACTACGTGGAGACCGTCGAACAGTCCGAACGTCCCGAATGGTCGCCGGTTCAGCCCAGCGACGACGACTCGGTGAAGGTGATGACGATTCACGTCGCCAAGGGCCTCGAATTCGCCACGGTTTTCGTGCCGGGATTCGCGGACAAACTGCTGCCCGATCCGACGATCCAGCACAACCCGGCCGAGCGAGGCAAGTCGATGGATTTCGAGCTTCGCGGCGACGCGGCCATCCTGCCCGCCTTCAAAGGAGTGCTGAAGGCATTCAAGGAAGAACTCAAGGAACAGGAATTCATCGAGGAACGCCGTACTTGCTACGTGGGTCTGACCAGGGCCAAGCAGCGGCTATTCGTCTCGGGCGCGCACTGGTACGGGGACGGCATGTTCCCTAAAAAGCCGAGCCTGTTCTTCGACGAGCTTGCGGATTGGGCCGACGAGACCGGCAGGGCAACCGCCGAGCGCGGGCCCGACGAACCGGGTGACGAGAACCCGCTGCTCGGCTATCGGGAGCGCTTCGTTCGCGACTGGCCGGGACCGGCGCTACAGAACGAACCGGATCCGCTGTTTGCCGGCGGATGGCGCCGCGCGGCCGCGGATTCGGCCGGACTCGGGGGACTTCAGCCCGAACTAGTACAAACGCTCCCCGAGGAGGAGCGAGGCGCGTTCGAACATCTCACCTCGGAACGGCAAACGCTGGCCGCACACCTCATTGAACGCGAACGCGAGGCCGACCCGGGGGTTCGCGCCCCCACTACGGCTTCGGCAAGCACGATCCGCGACTACCTCGAGTGCCCGAAGAAGTTCTACTGGAAGGTCGTCAGGCCGCTGCCCACGTTCTCAGGTCCGGCGGCCCGGATCGGCACCGAGGTACACGCGTGGATCGAAAGCCAGGCAACCGGCCAGTCCACGCTGATCGATCTCGACGAGACGCCGGACCTGACCGACGAGGAGCTTGCCGGCGAGCCAGGGAAGGTGGAAAAGCTCAAGGAATCGTTTCGCGAGAGCCGTTTCGCGGGTCGAGTCCCCTTGTTCGCGGAGCGAGCCTTCCTGTTGAACCTCGACGGGTTCGTGATCGGAGGCCGAATCGACGCGATCTACGGCGAGGCGGAAGGGCCCTGGGAGATCGTCGACTACAAAACAGGCCGTGTTCCGAAGGACGACCCTCTTTCGTGGCTGCAACTCGATGTGTACGCGCTGGCTTGTATGGAAGTGTGGCGCAAGAAGGCGGAGGAACTGACGCTTACCTATTTGTATCTAGGGGAGCCTACGGAGGTTTCGCGCGCAGCCGATGGCCGCGAGGAGATCCGCTCTCGGGTGGTCGAGGCGCTGAGTGGCATCGCCGGCGGGAAATTCGACCCGACTCCCGGCGCGTTTTGCAAGTGGTGCGACTTCCTGCCGTTCTGCGACGCAGGTAAGGCCTTCGTCGGCAAGTGATTCACGGGTAGGCCACAATGGACCCATGCGAGTCGAGAGGGACGCACTCGGGGAGGTAGAGGTTCCCGACGACGCCTACTACGGCGCCGAGACCGCCCGCGCCGTCCGGAACTTCCACATCTCCAGACAGAGGCAGCACCCCCTCTTGATTCGCGCGATCGCACAGATCAAGCTCGCGGCCGCTCGTGCGAACGTCGCCGTCGGCGCACTCTCCGACGAGATCGGCGAGGTGATAGAGCGCGCGGCGCAGGAAATCGTCGAAGGCGGCTTCGCCGATCAATTCGTGGTCGACGCATACAGCGCCGGCGCGGGGACCTCGATCCACATGAACGTCAACGAGGTGATCGCCAACCGCGCAGGGGAACTGCTCGGCGAGCCGAAGGGCACCTACGAGCGCGTCCACCCGAACGATCACGTCAACATGGGGCAGTCGTCGAACGACGTCTTCCCGACGGCCATGCGCATCGCGATCCTCACAAACCTGCGTTCGGGCTTGCTCTTCCAACTGGACAATTTGGTGGGCGCGCTCAACATGCGCGCCGAGGAGTTTCAGGGAATCGTGAAGTCCGGCAGGACGCACCTTCAGGACGCAGTGCCGATCACGCTCGGTCACGAATTCGCGGCCTACGCGAACATGGTGATCCGCGCCGCCGATCCCTTGTTCGCGGCTGAGAAACGGCTCCATCGCATTCCCCTCGGAGGCACCGCGGTCGGGACGGGATTCGGCACAGCCCCCGGCTATCGGGAAGAGGTTGTGAAACAACTGCGAGCGATAACCGAACTCGACCTGGAAAGCGCCGAGGATCTCGTGGAGGCGGTTCGCAATCTCGGCGACTTCGCCGAATTCGCCGGAGCGCTGAAGACGCTGTCTCTCGCGCTCGGTCAGATCGCGAACGACTTGCGGATGCTCTCGATGGGTCCGCGCGCCGGACTCGCCGAAATCTCGCTGCCAGCAGTGCAACCGGGCTCCTCGATGATGCCCGGAAAGATAAATCCCTCCATCGCCGAGGTGATGAACATGGTTTGCATGCGCGTTTCGGGAGCCGAACACACGGTCGCGCTCGCCGCCGGCGCGGGCCAACTAGACATGAACGTTATGACTCCGGTGATCGCGGACGAGCTGCTCAAGGGTCTCGGCATGCTCCACCGTGCCGTCGAGGGCTTCACCGAGCTGTGTGTAAAAGGCATCGAGGCCGACGTCGAGCGGTGCCGCGAATTCGCAGAAGCCTCGCTCGGCATCGCGACCGCGCTCGATCCCGTGATCGGCTATGAGAGAGCCGCCGAACTGGTCGTCGAAGCGTTTCGAACCGGCCGCACGCTCAAAGAAGTCGTCCGCGAATCCGGGCTCGTCGGCGAGGAGCAGATCGACGAGCTTCTGGATCCCCGACGCTACGTCTGACCCTCCGGCTTCTCTAACAGCTCGATGACCTCGTCGAAGTCCCTGTATTGCGCGGCCGGGTCGTAGCCGCGCTCGGGTCCCACCTCGGGAACGAAGCGCACTGCAAGCCCGGACTTCGGTGCACGCGTCCAGGCCGCCTCCCGGAACCACTTGAGGCTTCCCGGCTGCAGCATCGACTCACCGTGTACACCTAGAGTCCTCAGCGAGGGGTCGTCTACCACCACCGGAGTCGGTTTGAAGATCCGGGCAACGGCCGCACCCGTCGATTCGTCGTCGGCGCCATCGATCACCGCTTCACGCCCGTCCCAACGGGCAACGGCAACCACTTTCTGCGAATCGTCCGGCCGGTAGAACTCCACTCGCATGGCGGCAAGTATGTCAGTACCCCGCGCTAGCCTGCGACTCGTGACCGGAGCCGCGGAGGCAAAGCGTTTCTATGCGCCGGGCGAGACGATATTCGCGCAGGGTGACGCCGCGTCGGACTTGCTCGTTGTTGTGTCCGGCTTAGTCACACTGACCGCCGTCACGAGCGACGGCCGCGAGCGAATAGTGGGGACGATCGGCCCCGGCGAGGCATTCGGAGAGGCGCCTCCCGATGGCCGTCATTCTGCAGGTGCACGGGCTTCGGAAGAAACAACCGTCGTTGAGCTTCGAAGCAACGATCCGATGGCAAAGGCCCTGGTCCGGCGCCTCAGCAGTGCCACGGACGACATTCGCGACCTGATGCTGCTCGACACTCGTGCCCGAATCGCGAAGAAGCTGGTTGCGCGAGCCAGACTCAACGCATCTCAGGAGGAACTGGCAATGATCGTGGGATGTTCGCGCGAAACCGTGAATCGGACGCTGTCCGACTTCTCGTCGCGTGGCTGGCTAAGGATGCGCGCAGGCCGCCCGGAGATACTCGATCCTCATGCGCTTTCGGAGCAGGCCCGTGGTTAGCTCGCCGGCCCCTCTTGCAGCGCAATCAGACTGCACCGGCCGCAGAGCGGCGCGCGACCGAGCGCCGGGCGCCCGCAGCGCTCGCACTCGCGCGGTTCTATTGCCTCGTAGCGCTCGAGACCGCCTTTCTTCGAACGTACAACGCGGCCCTCCTTCTCAAGCTTCTGCATGTTCGCCAGAACCGATCGGGTTGCGAGCGGCCAGGCATCCCGCGGGTGGTCCGCGTAAATCGCGGCAACCATCTCGTCGATCGTCGAGAGACCGGAGGTCAATGCCGCAACGACCTGCTCCTCACGCTCCGCGCGGTGCTCGACGTATTCGTTCAGTTTGGCCATCGCGTCGAACACCGCGGGGCCGTGACCCGGGTAGATGATCCGCGGTTCCAACTCCTTCATCCGCTCCAGCGACCGAAGGTACGAAACGAGATCGCCCTCCGGTGGATCGATAACACTCGTTCCGCGGCCGAGCACCGCGTCGCCGGTGAAAAGCGCCCCGACGGAGGGGCTCGAGAGAACGACATGGTCCTTCGTGTGGCCGGGAGTGTGAAGGGCCATAACGCGCCCACCCCCGGGCTCGAAAGTCTGCCCGTCGATGAGGGATTCGCGTCCGTTTCCCCCAGCGAACGCGTGAACGGGCGCACCGGTGACGATGGAGAGCGCCGCCGCGCCTTCGGCATGATCGGAATGATCGTGCGTCAACAGGATCGCCGATACCTCGCCAGCTTCGAGCCTTAGCGAACGCAGGTGTGAGGGATCGTCGGGTCCCGGATCGATGATCAGCGCAGGTTGCCGCCCGACCACCCAGGAGTTGGTCCCCTCGAGCGTGTAGACACCGGGATTAGGCGCCAGGACCCGCAGGATGCGAAGCACTAGACGATCTGGACTTCGGGCTCTACCGGCGCGACCTGCAACTCGAGGACCTCTTCAACAGCCGCGCATGTAGCAAGCCCTTCGACGATCTTCATGGTCGGCCAGTAAAGCGATACGCCCCCCGACGCATTCGATTCGAGTAGATCGAACGGCCTCGCCCACCAGGCGCGCTCCGCCTCCTCACCGTCGGGCCTGGGTTCGAGCCCGCCGGGTGCGGCAACCGCGTAGAACCGCGCATCGAAGCGGACCGGCACTATCTCGGGCGCGATCCAGTGGCAGATTTCCGGCATGTCCTCTACTCGCGGCGGCGACACATCCACAACATCCAAGGCGCGCGGCGGCGCGGGGGCAAGGCCGTTTGCGGTCAACACGAGGCCGGCTTCTTCGATCAACTCGCGAATGCCGCATGCGCGTGAGGCTTGGTCCGGCGTCCCGAACCACCTTTCCGCCAGCCGGCCGTCTGCCGGGTCCACGGCGCCGCCCGGAAATACCACGAAACCCGGCAGGAACCGGTGTTTCGGCGCGCGCCTCATGACGAGCACCTCCACACCGCGAGGCCCGTCACGTGCCGGGACCACGGTTGCCGCCAGCCTGGGCTCCATGCAAGGGATTCTCGCAGGAGCCGCTCATGTCGGATACTGCCGACAGATGATGAAGACGCGGCTCGAGGACCAGATTCGCAGCGAGATCGAGGCACGAGGCGCGATAAGCTTCGCCGAGTTCATGGAGCTGGCCCTCTACGGGCAGGGCGGCTTCTACGAATCGCCCCCGATCGGCGAGAGCGGCCATTTCATTACGAGCCCTCACGTCCATCCCGTGTTCGGCCGCCTCGTCGCGGGTGCTCTCGAGTCCTTCTGGGAAAGGCTCGAAAGGCCCGCGCCTTTCAAGGTGCTCGAGGCCGGCGCGGGCGACGGCACGCTGGCGAGCCTGATTCTCGACGCCTCGCCGCTGCCGATCGAATACACGACGGTGGAACGAAGCGCCGGAGCACGCGAGGAGATCGGACGGCGAGGCATTCGGGCGACCACAGAGCTCGAACCCGCGGACGCGATCGTTGCAAACGAGTTGCTCGACAACCTCCCGTTCCACCGAGTAAGGGCGCGCAGTGAGGGCCTGGTGGAGGTCGGCGTCGGAGTCGTCGCCGGGCGGCTCGCCGAGGTCGAGATCCCGTGCCGGGACGAGGTGGCGGCGCAGACGCCACCATTGGCACCTGGGGAGGAGGTAGCGGTCTCACTCGAAGCTCTCGGCTTCGTGGACAACCTCGCGAACGTGATGCGAAACGGGTACGCGCTCCTGATCGACTACGGTTCTGCTACCGGAGAGTCTCGTGACACTCACGGTTACCGAAAACAAAGGCTGGTTGAAGAGGTGCTCGCCGATCCAGGCTCGACGGACATAACGGCGGGCGTGGACTTCCGCGCCCTTGCGGACCGAGCGAGAGAGTGGAAGCTTCAAGTCTTCGGCCCGGTCCGGCAGAGCGAGGCTCTCGTAAAGCTCGGATTCGCCGAATGGTCAAGAGGCGAACGCGACCTGCAGGCGGGATTGCTTCAAGATGGGTCGGGCATGGCCGCGGTCAAAGCATGGGGGGGCCGAAACGAGGCCAACCTTCTCGTCGACCCGGCCGGCCTCGGGGGACTACTCTGGATCGTGCTGGCGACGCCCGGCCTGCCCTCACCCGAGTGGCTGCAACCTCAACCGGATAATCCGGGCGCCGATACATAAGTTTGAAGACGCCTCCCGAAAGAAGACGATGCTTCTGACACGAAGAGCGGCCACGATCATCGCGCTGGTCATGCTGCTGGCGGCATTCCAGCTGGGACCATCGACGCCGGCTATCGACGGGTCACGATCCCGCGAGTCCGAAAAGAGCGAAGACGAGGAACGAATCCAGAGAACCGGCCGCGCACCTTTGACGACCCCAATGGTTCGCGCGCCGGCACCGGGCTGGGCCGGCGAGAAGCCGTTCGGTGGCGGAAACGACTGGGAACCATCGGTGGCAGCCGATCCCTCCTCCCTCTATGTGCACATGGCCACCACGCGCTACAGCGGCGCAGGTGCGTGCGGAAACTGCCCTCTCCCGTACATCGTCCTGCGCACATCAAGCAACGGAGGACAAGCGTTCGGTCCCGTCGGGTTCATCTGCGCCTGCCCCGGAACAAACGGCCAGTACGATCCCGTCATCCGATCAGACGCCGACGGCGATCTCTACGCGACTTGGCTTAACAACAACCCCGTCGTGTTCAGCCGCTCGACTGATAACGGACAGACATGGACACCGCCGGTCAACGTGAGCGGCCCGCTCAATTGGGGTGATAAGCCGTGGATAGCCGTCGGCCCGAGCGGACAGGATGTGTACATTCTCTTCAACCACAGCGACAGTTATGTGGTCTCATCGCACGATTTCGGTCAGACGTGGAGTGACCCCGAGCAAACAAACACCAATAATCGCTTCCACTACGTGAACGGCGGCTTCGTCGCATCCGACGGGGACGTCACCTTCACCCAGCAGAACTACGCCCAGTCGTTCACGGGACCCATCAGCGTGGTCGCAACCCGATCCGGCGACGGGGGATCGTCGTGGCAAACGACCTTCCTCGATACCGTCCAAGAGCAACCGAGTTGCAACACGCGTGGGTGTCCGTTCGATCACTACGGAGGCCAGGCTTCACTGGCGGGCGACGCGGACGGAGACTTGCTTGTCGCTTACACGGGGGCCAACAAACCCAGGGGGCGCCAGTTCATCTTCACAAGGAGGTCGTCCGACGGAGGCGCGACCTGGAGCGGGCGCATCGCCGTTTCGCCCAATCGCCGCGGCATCGTCGCCTCGTTCCCGGCGGTCGTAAGCCCTGCCGACGGCGAGTTCCGGCTGACCTTCCAGGACGACCGAAAAGGAAACAAGAATTGGAACACCTGGTACAAACGTTCAACCGACGGTGGCGTGACCTGGAGCGGTCCACTTCGCATCTCCGACGCGCGCGGCGGCGCAGGGTACAAGGATGCGGGCGGATTCGACGCCGACTACGGCGACTATCAGGACCTCGCGATCACCAGTTCGGGAGAAACCTTCGTCGTATGGGGTGAGGGATTCAATTATTACGGCCCGGGCGGCACTTGGTACAACCGCGAGGTTTGACCGAGAGTCACACATTGTCTGGCGCCAACGAGCATCCTTCCCTACACTCCTCGTCACCATGAGGATGCGGCGTTTGGCCACAATCGGTGGACTACTCGCTGTAGTGGCCGCCTCTTGCAGTCAGACGCCGGCATCCGATGGCAACGGGTCGGAAACGACGACGGAAACGGATTCGGGATGGAGCGGAGCCGCGCTCTTCTCCAACCGAAACGACTGGGAACCCGCGGTTGCGACCGATCCCAGCGCCCCTTACATCTACATGCTCACAACCGAATACGGCGGCCCGCACGCCTGCAAGGATTGTCCGCAGCCGATAGTCATGCGCCGGTCAACGGACAATGGGCAAACCTGGGATCCGGTCGATTTCCTATGCAAGTGCAAAGGCGAGCAATGGCAGGCCGACCCGCAGATTCGGACCGACGGCAGCGGGAACGTCTACGCAACCTGGCTGACGACGGGGTTCGACATATGGTTCGCACGGTCAGCCGATCATGGAGAGACGTGGACCAAACCGGTCAGCATCATCGGCAAGCTCCCGTGGGGAGATCATCCCTGGCTAACGGTGAGCCCAGCCGGGGACGACGTCTACATCGGCTTCAACAAGAGGGACAGCTACTTCTCCTCCTCGAACGACGGGGGTGAGACTTGGTCTAAACCGGTGAAGACGAATCCCGGCAACGACGGCTATTACTTCCACGAGTCTGGTGTTGTCCTTCCCGATAACTCGATCGCGACCCTGTCTACCGTTTACGGGTGCTGTCCCTATAACGCGAAGGCGCACAAGCGTCCCATCGTCGTCTACGTCATCCGATCCCAGGATGAAGGGAAGACCTGGGAGCAGATCGAGGTCGACCGCGTTGCCTCGCCGCCCATCTGCCAGGCCAAAGGATGTCCGAAAGCACAGTACGGATCCCAGGGCTCGATCGCAGCGGACGAACAGGGAAATCTCGTCCTCATCTACAACGGCGGACGCACGCCGCACGGAGGGGAGCAGATCTGGGTGCGAACCTCAACCGATGGCGGGACGAACTGGAGCGAGGCGCGCGCGATCTCCCCGGCCGGGGATGCCATTGCCGCGTTTCCCTCCCTTGCCGGCACCGGAAATGCCGACTTCCGCGCGATGTGGGCGGCCGACCAGGACGGCTCGCAGGAACACTGGAACATCTGGTACAGCCGCTCGACCGACGGAGGAGCAACCTGGTCTGGGCCGACGGACATATCCGACGGGACCGGCGAGAAGTACCAATCCGACGAGGGATTCGGCTTCTTCTACGGCGACTACGGTGACATCGGAGTGACCAACGACGGCGAGACCATCGCCGTCTGGGGCGAAGCGCCGTACTACGACGGTCCAGGGAACACCTGGTACAACATCGGCAAGTAGGGACGCGTGAAGATTCCACGCGTCGGGTGGCTCGTTGCGGATCTCGCCGCGTTGGCCGTTGTCGCCGCGGTGGTCGTGACCGTGACGCGACCGTCGGGCGGAGCCGCTCCGACGCCGAGCGAGGGGCCCCTGCGCACAATCACCCTGGATGGCAAGACCGCCAATTTCCGAGGTGAGATCGACCTCTACATCGCTAAAGACTTCGAGGCCGAGATCGAAACGGGACTCTTCTACTACGAGCCTACGGTCGTGATAGCTCCGCCGCGTTTTCAGATCCTTCTGGAACTGGGAAACGACACCCGCGCCAAACACACATTCACGGCGCCGGGACTCGGCATAGACAAGGAACTGAAGGCGTTCGAACAAACGATCTCGCTGGTGAACACCGGCAAGCCGGGCACTTACACATTCTTCTGCCGCTATCACGCCGATCAAGGGATGCGGGGGGCGATCCGCATCGGGGAAGAGCCCTTCTAGGAGACGAGCAGCCCCTTTCGCCATCTCCAAACGATGTCGTATTGCAGCCAGACTATTGCGGCGGTGACAACCAGCATCACAACGGTCGCGGCCGAGGCGTAGCCGTACCTCAAGTACTCGAACGCGTTTCGATAAACGAACAGCGGTAAGTAGGTCGTCGAGTAGGGCGGCGGGCCTCCTTCCGTAACGATCAGCGCGGGTACGAAGCTCGCCTGGAACGCGAAGATAGTGTCTCGCAAGAGCATCAGAAGAAGCGCCGGCACCATCAGCGGAAGGACTAGCCTTCGAAAAGTCTGCCAAGCGCGGGCACCTTCGATGGCGGCAAGTTCCTCGAGTTCTCGCGGGACCATCAGCCTCGCCGCCAAGGCGATCAGGAACCCTTCACCTATCTGGAAGACGCTCATCATCACGACCGCGGCTTGCGCCGGCCCCGGCCGCGATAGCCAAGCCGGCTCGCCCAGACCCACGCCTCCGAGGACGAGGTTGAGCGGACCATAGATCGGATTCAGGATCCAGAGCCAGACGAGCGCGTACGCCACATCGGGGACGACAGTCGGGAGAAACACCGATGTACGCAACGCCCCCGACCCTCGGAAACGCTTGTGCAGCAGCATCCCGAGGCCGAAGGCACCGAGAACTCGCAGCGGCACCGACCACGCTGCGAAGAGCAACGAGTTCCTGAGAGCGAAGCGGAAGATGTTGTCGCCGTACAGTTCGCGGAAATTCCCTGCGCCCCGGAATTCCGGAGCCTGCACAAGGTCGGCATCGAAAAGAGAAAGGGCAAAAGTCGCCAAGGCGGGGAGTACCACAAGAAACGCGACCCCCAAGAGATAAGGCGCCAGCATCAACGCCATCCCGCGGCGCTCACGATCGCGGCGACGAGTCCTCACGGCGTTCAACCCGCCTAGCCCCCTCCCCCAAGCCGCAACCCGGTCGCCGAATCGAACAAATGGATGTGCCCGGGATCGATTAGTAAGCGGATCTCGTCTCCTGGCGACGGACGCACACCCTGCGGAACCCGCGAGACCAATCGTTCTTCCCCGATCGACACGGTCAGGTGGTTCTCGCTTCCGGCAACTTGGACCGACTCGACCCGTGCCGTGATCCCCTCGTGAGGGGCGATCCTCAAATGTTCGGGTCTGATTCCGATGTCGACGATCCCGCTGGACCCCGGGCCGATCGCAACCCCGGTGGGCAGCGGTATGCGTACCCCCGCGGCCACGACGTCGCCGTCCGCGACCCTGCCCCGCAAGACGTTCATCGCCGGGCTCCCGATGAAGGTTGCGACGAACAGGTCTGCCGGCTTGTTGTAAATCTCCTCGGGGTCCCCCTGCTGCGCCACGGTTCCGTCCCGCATGACCACCACGCGCTCGCCAAGCGTCAGCGCCTCGAACTGGTCGTGCGTCACGTAGAGCATCGTGCCCTCGACCTCGCTTTGGATCCTGAGAATCTCCACCCGCATTGCCTCGCGCAGCTGCGCGTCGAGGTTAGACAGTGGCTCATCCAACAGGAAGACATCGGGATCGCGAGCTAGAGCGCGCGCGAGAGCCACGCGCTGCTGCTCGCCGCCCGAAAGCTCTCGTGGCAACCGCCTCAGTTGCGCTTCGCATCCAACCAGCGTCGCTGCCCGGAACACTCGCTTTGAGATCTCTTCCTTTTTGACGCGCCTTACCGAAAGGCCGAAACCGATGTTCTCGGCCACTGACAAATGCGGGAACAACGCGTAGTTCTGGAAGACCATCGCCACGTTGCGAGCGGCGGGTGCGACGGTTGTTACCTCGCGGCCGGCGATGGACACGGTGCCGGCGTCCGGCCGTTCCAGCCCTGCCGCGACCCGCAGGGCAGACGTCTTGCCGCACCCTGACGGCCCGACGAGAGTGGTCAGTTTCCCCGCGGGTACTTCGAGGTCAAACCCACGCAGCGCATCCACATCCCCGAAACGCATGTGGACCCCGCTGAACGAGAGGCTCGTAGCTAGTCCTCCGCCCGTTCGAACAGCGGCCTGGTCACTCGTACAACCTCGTGAGAGATCTCCTCGGCTCCCGAGCCCAGGTAGAACCCCTCCTCCAAAAGACCGTGCGTCGCATCCTCGATCTCAGGCCAGGTCGAGATGTGCGGGACGCGGCGGATAAAGGGAATGTTGTCCAGGAAGACCTGCTCGTTCTGCGGCTCCTCGTCGGAGCCCAGGAATGCCGGAGACTCGGCCACAGCCTTTAGCGAAGGGATAGTGCGTCCGGTCGCGACCGCGATGCGCTGCCCTTCCGGCCCGAGCGCGAATTCCAGAAACGCCCAAGCCTCATCCTTGTGCTCGGACGCCTTGGTCATGCAGTAGGCGTCGGAATGAAGGATCGTGGCCGGCTTCTTGAAGACGGGCAGCGGCGCCACATCCCAACCGAAGTCGGTTATGGTCCGGAATCCGGGGACCACCTTCCGCGACTCCATGATCATTCCGAGCCGCCCGTTGAGGAACCTCGATTCGAAATCTTCGGACTCCGCCTCGACGTCGGTGGGGACGACTTTCGCGACGCGGCGCAAATCGAAGAAGGCTTGCATCGCCTGCGCGGCGGGAGGCGACGTCAGCGCAAGCCGAGTCGGCTCGGTCTCGCTGTCCACGAGCTCCCCGCCGTTCGACCAGACGAAGGGGGCAAGTCGAATGATGTCCGGGTCCACCCCCAGGCCGTAGACGTCTGTTTTGCCGTCTCCATCCTGGTCTACAGTGATTGCCCGGGCCGCATCGACCATCTCGTCCCAGGTCCACTCTTCACGGGGCGGTTCCAGCCCGGCCGCGGAGAACAGATCCTCGTTGTAGTAGACGACGAGTGTGGCAACGTTCTGCGGCAGACAAACGACCTCCCCATCGAAACGGAAGGCAGCCAAAGCCTCCGGATAGAATTCGTCCCCCGAGAGTTGATCCGATTTCGCCAAATACGGCGCGACCGGCTCGAGGGAGTCCTTCGCGAAGAACTGGCCGACGTATCGGTAGTTCATGAGGAACACGTCGGGAGGAGAGCCCCCCGCGAAAGAGGTCGCAAGTTTGGTGATCATCTCGTCGCGGTCGGCGATCTCTATGAGGTTCACGCCCACGGCCCCCTGTGCTTCTTCGAACCCCTCGACGACTTGGCCGTAAGCCTCGATCTCCTCGGGGTCACCCGCAACCATGACGTCGATCGAAGTGCGGCCTCCCGTGGCGGACGCACCGCAAGCCGACATCACGCCGGCTACCACCACTCCGATCAGCGCGACACGCAGAACTCGCATCATTCTCAATGTCTTCCTCCGGGGAGCGCCGTCCCTAGAAGCCAGCGCTGTACGAAGACAAAGACGACGACCACCGGGGCCGTCGCCATTACTGCTCCGGCGAGCATAAGGGGCGCGTCGGGCGCCGGTACAGTCGAGAGCGACCTCAGCGCCAACGGCAACGTGTACAGCCTTTGATCAGACAGATACACCAATGGGCCGATGAAATCGTTCCAAGAAAGAACGAATACCAGGCCGGCTACGGCAAGTGCCGCCGTTCGCACCAACGGAAGGCCCACGCGCCACCAGGTGCCAAGCGGCGAAAGCCCCTCGAGCCGAGCAACGTCGAAAAGCTCCGGGGGGAGCCTTTTGAAAGCCCAAGCGAAAAGAAGAACGTACAGCGGAGAGAATCCGATCAAAGCAGGTGCGACGAGCGGAACATAGGTATCGGTGACTCCGAGGAGGCGAAATAGGGCGAACCGGCCGACCAACATCGCCGTCGCGGGAACCATCAGGGCCACCACCGAAACGATGACGACCACTTTCGCTCGACCGCGGGGCAACCTTGCGATCGCGAACCCAGCCCAGGATCCGAAAACCACCGACAACGGGACGGCAACTCCTGAAACGACGAGACTGTTCAATGAGGCGCGGGAGAGCGCCGCCAGATCGATCGCCTCCGCGTAGTTTTCGAACGCCGGAGGCGAAGGCACAAGGTCCACCGTCGTCGGGGGCGGCAGCCCAGTTTCTCGCAATGATCCCGACAGCATGAGCACCAACGGCGCGATGAACACGATCGCCAACGGGACCGCCGGTACGTAACGCCATCCCCCGGCCGGGCGAACGCGCCTGCTCAGATCCAAGGCGGCGCGGCTGCTATCGGTCGACGTCGCCGACTACGAAGAAGATCGACCCGAGTATCGCGATCAGATCCGGCACGAGTTGGCCTGGGAGCATCGCCGGGATCACGGAGACGTTGGAGAACGAAGCCGTTCGCATCTTGAGCCTGTAGGGCTCCGCCTTGCCGTCACCAACCAGGTAGTAGCCCATCAGGCCGAGCGGATTCTCAGTTCGGAGGTAGATCTCTCCTTCGGGCTTGACGGTTTTGGGGAGCTTCGGAGCGATGTACTGGCCTGCAGGGAGCTTCTCCATGCATTGCTCGATGATCTTGCAAGACTCCCACATCCGCGCGACCAGGACCCACAGCCGGTCGTAACAATCGCCGTTCTCGGCCACCGGGACGGCGAATTCCACTTCGCCGTACTTCTCGTACGGCTCGTCCTTGCGCGGATCCAGAGCCACTCCGCTCGCCTGCAGGACGGGGCCACTGGCCCCGTAAGAGACCGCCATATCCGCCGGCAGCACGCCGATCCCCTTCGTCCGCGCGTGGATGATCTCGTTTCCGAGGATCAAGTTCTCGAAATCGCGAAGCTTCTTTCGGATCCACTCCAGTACATCGGCCGATTGCTTGAGGAACCCGCGTGGCAGATCGTCCTTCAACCCGCCGACGCGAACGAAGGAGTGGTGCATCCGGGCGCCGGTCGCCGATTCCATCAGGTCTTGAATCATCTCGCGCTCGCGAAACGCATAGAACATCGGTGACATCGCGCCGAGTTCGAGCGGGAACGACCCGGTGAACATCAGATGGTTCAGCAGGCGGTTCCACTCGGCGAGCATCGTTCGGATCCACTGGGCCCGCTCGGGGACCTCAATCCCCGCAAGACGCTCGACTGCAATCACCCAGCCGAGCTCGTTGTTGAATGCCGAGAGCCAGTCGTGACGGTTCATCAGAACGAGGACCTGACGGGCGTCGCGGTACTCGGAGAGTTTCTCGGCGGCCCTGTGCATGTAGCCGATCACGGGCTCGGCCTTGATGATCTTCTCGCCGTCCAACTCCAACACCACGCGGAGCACCCCGTGCGTCGAGGGGTGCTGCGGCCCGATGTTGAGGATCATCTCCTCGGTCTCCAGGCGGCCCTCCTGCTCGACGATCACGTCGATGCCGCCACCTCGGACCATCCAAGCGTCCGCCTGCGAAGAGATGGTTGCGCGCTCCTCGGTGCCCATGCGGCTCTATTCTCCCCGACGGAGGGCCCAGTCGACCAGGGGCACCCGTCGCCGGATCAGAAGCGGAATCCGGGAGGTCGTGGACGACACAGTTCCCTCACGCGTTGCCGGGAGGCCTTCAGCTCGCTGCGCATCCCCCGCGAATCCGCACGGTTCTTCATCTCGTAGGGGTCGGCCACCAGGTCGTACAACTCCTCTTCGCCCGTGTCATAGAGGACGTAGAGCCGGTCCACCCAGCGAACCGCACAGAAAGTCGGATGCGCCTTCGACATGTTCTCTATGAGAAAGCTGTCTCGCCAGTCCGCCACGTCGACACCCTGAAGCAGATCGACGAAGCTCTCGCCCTCCGCCGCGATCGGTGGCGAGACGCCGGCAAGCTCGGAGAAGGTGGGCGCCAGGTCTATGTTCAAGACAAGGTGGTCGTCCGTCTCTGCCCCGGAGACGAGCGAGTCGTACCTCGCCACGAATGGGACGCGAATCGATTCGTTGTACGCCAATTCCTTCCTGTTCCACCGGTGCTCCCCCCATTCGAGGCCGTTGTCGGATGAATACACCACGAGCGTGTTGTCGAGGCGACCCGCATCCTCGAGGGCGGTAAGAATGTCGCCGACGCCCTCGTCGAGCGCGAGCAACGATTCGAATTGGTTGCGACGGAACTTCCCGATCCTTCTTCGTTCCTTTCCGCTGATGCGCGGCAACTGTTGGATGAACTCCGGTTTGTCGCCGACGTTCCTCTCGTCGAAGCTCGGTGGACGGAGCCACTCGAGATCATTGAAGGCCCCATCGTGGCGCGGGGCCGGGATCGCAGGTTTGTGCGGCGCGTTGGGCGAAAAGTGGAGGAACAGCGGCTCATCGGGCGGCGTCGAGTTCACGAAGTCCACCGCGTGGGATGCAAGGACGTCGGTGACGTAGTCGTCGGAGTCGAAGCCGTGGTGTTCGACCTGGCCGTCGATGCTCAGGTTGTATCCGAAGTAATCCTGTCCCTGCTTTGCGACCCAGCGGTCCCAGCCCGGGGGTACGTAGGGAGGCACCAACGGATAGCCGTTCAGGTACCGCCCCACGAGCCCCGTCCGGTACCCCGCGTCATCCAGGGAGGTGGCGATCGTCGAGGAGTCCTGCAAAGCAAGCCATCCACCGTGAGGCCTGTGGTTTTTGTAGACCCCGGTTGAGTGAGAGTAGAGGCCCGTCAGAATGCTGGCGCGGGAAGGGCAACAGACCGGGTTGACGACGAAACCGTTTTCGAAAGTCATGCCCTTTTCGACGAGCTCGTTTTGAACGGTCGGCATGGCCGAAAGCGTGTCGAAACGCTGGTCGTCGCTGAGGATCAGCACGATGTCGGGCTGCGAGACCTGAGCGCCCGCCGGCTCGTCGGGGACCGGAATCGAAAGAAGAAGGGCGGTCGCCAGCAGTATCGCCGGCCACCTCCGGCTTCCGCTCAGGGAATTCATATCCGGATGCTACCGGCAGTCCGTCGACCCCGCGTCCTGGTACTCGGGCTGGCCCTCGGCGGTAATGAACTCGGGGAGCGGATTGTAGAAGTCCCCGCCCGTACCGACGCAGGATGTTCCACCGGTTTTCTGGCGGCTCAGGCCGACATCGACGTCGATGCCTCGGGCAAGCTCGCGCTTCTCTACGCCAAGAACACCGCGAATGATGCTCCTAAGTCACTATTCATGAGGACCTCCACGGACGGAACGACCTGGAGCGCCAATAACGGTCAGCACACTAGGCGACAGCAACTTCCCACAGATAGTCGCCGGCCCCGGTTCGAACGACTTCCGTGTTGCGTGGCAGGACGACCGAAACGGCAGCACGGTTGCCTACAACACCTATTACAACCGCACGATCAACGGTGGGTCGTCCTGGAGCGCGGACGTGGACATCTCGAACGTCGACTCCGGAGCGGCATATAAGTCGGCTGCCGAATACGCGTTCCCCTACGGTGACTACTTCGGGATGGACCTCGACTCGACCGGAAGGAACCACGTCCTCTGGAGCGAGTCGGTCAGCTACAACGGACCCGGCGGAGCGTGGTACACGCGCGGCTGTTCGAATAACTCCGCCTCCGGAGAAAGCCAAGTAGGCTTCCTGCGATGGGCACGCAGGAGCGACGCCGTCGAATCCCCTCCGTCGATGCGTTGTTGCGAACGCTTCCGGCGAAGAAAGCGGCCGAGGAGTTCGGGCGGCCTCTGATCAGGGCTGCCGTCAAAGAGGTGCTGGACACCGCCCGAGAGGCGGCAACCCGAGGAGTCGAACCACCGGGCGAGGAAGCGCTCCTCGCTCGCGCCATCGGGCGGGCGGCCACGGTGACATTCGGTCTGACGCCGGCCATCAACGCAACGGGTGTCGTCCTTCACACGGGTCTCGGCCGGGCACCGCTTCCCGAGGAGGCGGTTGCCTCCGTCGCAAAGGCCGCACGGGGGTATTCGGACCTGGAGATCGATCGCGAGACCGGGACACGCCGCGGCAGAACGGCACGGGCGGAAATGCTGGTCACCGCCCTCACCGGCGCCGAGGCCGCCCTCATCGTCAACAACAACGCGGCGTCCCTGCTCCTAGCGCTCGCTGCGCTCGCCAAGCGGAAGGAGGTCCTCGTCTCGCGAGGTGAGCTGATCGAGATCGGGGGCGACTTCCGGCTCCCTGAGATCATGGCGGCTTCGGGGGCAAAGCTGCTCGAAGTGGGAACGACGAATCGGACCAAGATCGCCGACTACCGCTCGGCGCTATCCGGCCGAACGGGCCTGATCCTCAAGGTGCATCCGAGCAACTACCGAGTGGTCGGATTTGCCCAAGCGCCGCCGGTGTCGGAACTCTCCACGCTGGCTCGCAAGAAGGGGATTCCCTTTCTATACGACCTCGGTTCCGGACTTCTCGATCGGTTCAACGGTATCCCCGCGGAGGAGCCGGCTGCGATCGAGTCGCTTCGGCAGGGCGCAGACCTGGTCTGCTTCTCAGGCGACAAGCTGCTCGGCGGCCCACAGGCGGGAATCGTGGCGGGCCGGGCCGACCTGGTGGAACGGCTTCGCAAACACCCGATAGCGCGCGCGGTTCGCGTGGACAAAATGCAGATTTCGGCGCTCGGCTCCGTGCTGGCCGCCTACTCGCAAGGCCGGCAATTCGAGCTTCCGACCTGGCGGATGCTTCGTGCTCCGGCGTCGGAGGTGAAACACTCGGCCGAACAACTGGCGAAGGCGCTGGACGGAGACCTCGAGGGAGCCACGGTCGTGGCCTCCGAGGCCGCAGTCGGGGGCGGATCCCTTCCCGGATTCGCGTTGCCATCGTTCGCCGTCCGGCTGGAGACGAAGACGCCAGATCGTTTCGCCGCGCACCTGAGGAACGGCAGGCCCCCGGTGTTCTGCAAGGTCGAGGAGGGCGCGGCCGTGTTCGATCTTCGAACGGTTGATCCGGCCGACTTCGAGCGCCTGGCGCGCGCGATCACCTACGCGATGGAGAGCGACGGGCGCGAAGAGAACGACTGACATGAACGGCTCGGCACAAATCCAGGTTGTCGCCACGGCAGGTCACGTCGATCACGGCAAGTCCTCTCTGATTTTGCGGCTCACGGGTATGGATCCCGACCGTTTCGAGGAGGAGAAGCGGCGAGGACTAACCATCGACCTGGGCTTCGCTTGGTGCACTTTGCCGTCGGGGCGCGAGATCGGATTCGTGGACGTACCCGGCCACGAGAAATTCGTGCGGAACATGCTGGCCGGGGTCGGGCCGGTGCAACTCGTGCTGTTCGTCGTTGCGTCCGACGAGGGCTGGATGCCGCAATCCGAGGAGCACTTCGAGATCATTCGCGTCCTGGGAGTACGGGACGCCGTATTCGCCCTGACCAAGAGCGACCTCGCCGATGGAACGACGCTGGACTCTCGCGAAAAGGAGATCCGCGAACGGCTGGCCGGAACCGCGCTCGAGAACTCGACGATCGTCGCCTGTTCCAACGAAACCGGTGAAGGGCTGGACGAACTGAGCACGGCCCTCGATCAACTGATCTCCTCCGCACCGTTGGCACCGGACTCTCAGGACCGTCCGCGGCTCTTTGTCGACAGGGTCTTTTCGGTCAAGGGATCGGGAACGGTCGTAACCGGCACGCTCACGGACGGCTATCTGAGTGTGGGCGACGCAATCGAGCTGCTCCCGTCCGGCGCGAGGGCGCGAATTCGCGGGTTGCAGACGCACAAACGGGAGATCGGTCGCGCGCAATCGGTTTCGCGAGTCGCAGTCAATCTGTCCGGCATCGAACGAGAAGACATCGGACGCGGTGACGCACTGGCGAGAGTGGGGCAACGACGAGCAACCGACCGTATCGATAGCGTCGTCGATCCCATCCGAGGCGTGAAAACGCTTACGGAGCGCGGCGCGTTCAAGCTGTATGCGGGAACGGCCGAACGGGATGCGCAAGTCCGTTTCTACGATTCGAACGACCGGGCCGGGGATAAGCGCTTCGCGCGAATCCGGCTGGCGGCGCCGCTTCCCTTGGATGTATTCGACCTCTTCGTGCTTCGCGACTCCGGGCGGCAGCGAACTGTAGCCGGTGGAAGGGTTTTGGACGCGGAACCTCGTCTGCGCCCGGGACCGGACGCGGCGAAGAGACTTCGGGCCAGGGAGTCGTCTACCCGGGCAGATCTTCCCGCTCTTCTCCTCAAGGAGAGAGGGGCGGTGCACTCGAGCTCGCTTTCGGTCCTTGCGGGCCGGACGACCCGCGACATTCCGGACGCGGTGCAAGCAGGGAATTGGTGGATCGGCGAAGCATTGCTGGCGCGAACCGAGCATGAAGTCGAGGCCGCCCTCGAACAGTTTCATCGCGAGCATCCGCTCAAGCACGGAGCCGACCTGACGCTACTGCGCGCGGCCGTCTCCGACTCGCTGGCCCGCAATCGCGTGCCGGCGGACTCCGATCTCATCGATGCACTGCTCTCAAAACTCGAGTCGAACGGCATGATGGCGCGGGCAGGTTCGACCGTGCGCACGGCATCCCACTCCTCCCCCGTGGGAGGCGAGGACGTTGAACGGCTCATTCGAGCCGTGGCAGAAAGCGACGGGACCCCTCCTACCGTTCCGGAACTCGTGGAGCGGCACGGCTTCTCCCGTGAGCTGATCGAGGTGGCGGTCTCGGACGAATCCCTCGTCAAGGTGTCGGCGGACATCGTAATGACCCCCGAGTTTGTCGATAGGGCCAGGAAGCTCGTCGAGTCGGAGCCTCAGGGAATCACGGTGAGCGCGTTCCGCGAGCGGCTCGCCACCAGCAGAAAGTACGCGCTCCCGCTCCTCGAGTACTTCGACCGAAAGGGAGTCACCCGCCGAGAGGGCGACCTGCGTATGCCGAGGCAGAGCTAGCCGATCTCAGCCGTCAGAACGACCTCCACCGGCGCATCGAGCGGGAGCTCTTTCACACCGACTGCAGCTCGAACGTGCTTCCCGGCATCGCCGAAGACTTCGACCAGTAGATCGCTCGCTCCGTTGGCCACCGCCGGCTGCTCGATGAACCCGGGCGCGGACGCCACATAGACGTCTAGACGCACGATCCGCGTCACCGAATCCAGGGAACCCAGTTCAGATTGCAGGGCGGAGAGCGCTTGAAGGGCACACCTGCGCGCCGCCTCCGCCGCCTCTTCCGTGCCGACCTCGCTTCCGACCTCGCCCGGATGCACCATTACCCCGTCGACCAGGGGAACCTGACCGGAAACGAAGGCCAAGCTTCCCGATACGACCACAGGCACGTACGAAGCAAGCGGTTTGGGCAGCGGCGGCAGTTCCAGTCCGAGTTCCGCGAGACGCTCGTCGGCTCCCATCGCCGGATTCTGGCAGAAACGCTATCCGGCCTGCGCCGCGCTTTCCCCCCGGCGACGCCGTACCAATGCGCGGCGTTCCATCTCGTTCAAGCCGCCCCATATCCCGTGCTGCTCGTCCGTTGACATCGCGAACTCGAGGCACTCGTCTCGCACTGCGCAGCGATCGCAAAGGATCTTCGCCTTCGCTTCCCGGGCATTCTTGTCGGCCCGGCGCTCGAAATAGTGAGGCGCGAAGAAGAAGGTAGTGTCCGCCCCCCGGCACTCCGCCTCATGGCGCCAGCCCCAGTTGTGTTCCATCCGTCGCCCGGCCCAGGCACTTAGCCGCGTGGCCGGCCTCCTCAGCCGTAGTTCGCCGCAGGCAGCCCGGTGGGTTGGGACGCAACGAAAAAGCAAGAAACGGCGACTCTGGGGAGCTAGTCCTCCTCCTCGGGCTCAACCTGAAGCACGAGCCCGTCCACTCCCCTGATTCGGACCTTGGTGCCGGGCTGGATCGGCCCGTTGTCCGAGCGAGCCCGCCAAAGGGCTCCCTTCACGTGGACGGCTCCCTCCGGGTCCAGCCGCCCCCGAGCTTCTCCCACGAGCCCCACAAGGCCCCGCTGCGTGGACGCGAGCCGGTCCTTCGACTGGACGGCAACCGTGAGCCCGAAGCCGTAGTAGAGGAAGCTCGCGGCGATGGCTCCACCGATCAGCCAAGGCGAGATGTCGATGCCGGCGGACGCATCCTTGTAGAAGGTGAAGGACCCCGCGGCGAACGCAGCCAAACCGGCGTAGGTCATGACCCCGAGCCGGCGGACCAAGACGTCGGCCGACATCAGCAAGATCCCTCCGACGAGCATCGCCAGACCCGGCCACCAGGGGGGGACCACGGCCATCCCGTATGCGGCCAACGCGATCGCGAGCGCTCCGCTGATTCCAGAGAATCCGAATCCTCGCTGAGTGAGCTCGAAGGCAAGCCCGGCGCCGCCGAGAACGAGCAGCACGTAGATGGCGGTCGGTGAAGTCACGGCGTGCAGGATCCGGCGCCAGGGTCCGAGGTCGTGGTACCGAACCAGCGCCCCGGGACCTTCCTCGGGGGTCTCCGACGACGCGGTTGCGAGGGTCACATCCCCTTCCGAGGTGGAGACCGTCAACCCATCGATCTTCTCGAGGAGATCCGGCACGGAGACCGCCGCTGAATCCTGGACACCCTGACCCGGCGCCTCCACGACGCTCTCGTCCAGAGCCCGCTGAGCCGAGAGCACTCCATCGTCGTTCAGGAAGAAGGTGCCGCGCGCATGCTCTTCCCCCCAAGTTTCGATTCGTCCCCTTATGCCGGAGTCCAGTTCCAGCCCCTCAGGTTCGTGAGCGAGGTCGAGAGGCCGCAGCGGGCCTATTCCCGAGCCGGGCGAGGTGACGGCCAGCGAGGATGCATAGAGGAACAGCACGCCCGCTCCGGCGGCACGGGATCCGGGTGGCCCGACCCAAACTACGACTGGAACGGTCGCGTCATGAATGCGGTCCGCAAGCCCTACGGCGGACACTCCAATCGTCCCCGGGGAGTCGAGCTGTATGACGACGGTGGCACCGTCCCTTTCGGCCTGATCGAGGCTGCCCACGAGGTAGTCGGCCATCGGTTGATCGATCACGCCGTCGACCTTGACTACCTCGACCGTCTCCCGCGTCTGCCCCTGGGCAGCTCCGGGCCAAAGCGAGACCGCGACGAGTACAGGGATCAGGCGGCGCATCGCGCAATGGTACCCGGGGCGCAAATCGGGGCCCCCAGGGTATCCTTTCGGCGGGCCACAAACGTATGACATCCATATCCAAACCACCTTCCCGCAGAGCGGGATTGCACCCCTTGGTGAGCGCGCCGCTTCGGCTCGTTCTCTTCGTGTTAGTCATCGGCGCCGCCGCCGTCCTCGTCGCCGTGACCCTCCTTCCAATCGCGATGATCCTGCGCTCGGCCAGCAATCAGGTCGAGGGCAGGATCCAGCAGATCAACGCGACCTTCAGGCGGATCACGTTCCCGCAGACGTCCAGGATCTATGCGGCCGACGGCAAGACTCTCCTCGCGACCGTCGACTCGGGCGAGAATCGGACAAACGTGAAGCTGGAGAACGTCAGCGAAGTAACACAAGAGGCCGTGCTCGCGATCGAGGACGACGACTTCTACGAGCACGGCGCCGTCGACAGCGCGGCGATCATGCGCGCGCTCATCGCGAACGTAGCGGCCGGACGGGTGACGCAGGGCGGCTCAACGATCACGCAGCAGCTGGTCAAGAACGCCGTGATCGGAAGCGACGCGACGACCGTCGAAAGGAAGTTCCAGGAGGCGGTCCTGGCCGCCAGGGTCGAGGACTACTACCAAGGCGACAAGGACAAGATCCTCGAGCTTTACCTGAACCAGATCTATCTGGCGAACGGCGTGTACGGGATCGAGACCGCGTCCCAGTTCTACTTCAAGAAACCGGCCAGCAAGCTTCGCTTGCCTGAGGCCTCGCTACTGGCGGGGATGATCCGCGCGCCGGAGGAGTACGACCCGATACACGACCGCAAAGAGGCCCTGGAGAGGCGCAACGACGTCCTGGCAAGGATGCTCGAGCTCGAATGGATAAGCGAGCAACAGGCGAGAAACGCGCGGAAGACGAAGATCGATCAATTGTTAAGGGTCGAGCGCAACACAAGGGAGGAAACCCAGCCGTTCATCGTGTCTTACGCGACCCGGGAAATGCTCGATCTCGACAACCACGAGTTCGACAAGGTCCTCGGCACGACTGAGTTCCAGCGGCGGCACTCGCTCGGAGAGGGCGGTTTCAAGATCACGACTACGTACGATCCGAAGCTCCAGGCATACGCGCAGGATGCCGCCAGCCGGGCTCTGCCTGCTTCCAACGGCCCGCAAGCGGCCATAGTCACTGTCGAGAACAAAACCGGCGCGATCAGAACCATGATGTCCGGGCAGAACTACGAGAAGGACGAGCAAAACCTGGCCGCCGCCGCCAACGTCGACGGCCACTGGGAGGGAGTCCGCCAGCCCGGGTCGGCCTTCAAACCCTTCACGCTTGTGGCGGCTTTCGAGAACGGGATCTCGCCGAGCGACACCTATTCCTCATCGTCGCCGATCCACATCTCGAAGTGGGACAACCAGTGCCATTGCGTTTCCAACGCGGAACCGTTCTCCAGCGGCGGCAACATCGACCTCCGAGCGGCCACCGCGGGCTCGGTCAATGTCGTGTTCGCGCAGCTGATCCTCGACGTCGGACCCGAGAAGGTCGTGAAGGTCGCGGAGGACATGGGGATCACTACGCCCATGCTGGACGTCCCTTCGCTGACCCTCGGCTCCGAGGAGACCTCCCCACTGGACATGGCGTCGGGCTTCCAGACTCTCGCCAACGACGGCGAGCACTGCGATCCCTTCATCGTCGATCGGATCTCCGCCCCGGGCCAGCCGAGGTACTACACCCACAACCCCAAGAAGCATTGCGACGAGGTCATCAAGCCCGACATCGCGCGAACGGTTACGGAGATGCTTGAAGGCGTTGTCCAGGGCGGGACGGGAACGGCGGCCGCGATCGGCCGCGACGTCGCCGGCAAGACCGGGACCTCACAGGATTCCGCGGATCTTTGGTTCGTCGGATTCGTGCCGCAGTACACGACCGCCGTCTGGGTGGGACACCCCGAGGGGCGGGTCCCGATGGAAGGCCAGTACGGCGGCACTGTGGCCGCACCCATCTGGCACGACTACATGCTCGACGTTCTCCGGGACGTGCCCATCGAGGGCTTCGAGAAAGCCGGGAAGCTCGAGTCGCGGGAGAAGGTCGAGGACGTCGTCGGGAGGCTCGTCGAGGATGCCGAGCGAATCCTCGAGCACGACGGGTTCAGGGTATCCGTCAACGAAGTCGACTCGAAGGAACTCGAGGGCACGGTGGTCGAACAGAGCCCGGGGCCCGGTGAAAGGGCGGACACCGGCAGCACCATTCGGCTCGACGTCAGCGGCGCGGGGGCGACCTCGCGGGTGCCCGATGTCACCGGGATGATCAAATACGAGGCTCGGTCGGTCCTGGACGAGGCCGGTTTCGGTGTAGAGCTAAGCTACGAAAAGGTCACACAGGACGACAAGAACCGCATCGTGCTGTCGCAGATCCCCGAGGCCGGGGAGAAGCTACAGGAAGCAGAAACCGTCACGCTGGTCGTCGGGAACAAGGCGAAGAACTAGCCCGCGAGTCGTGCCTTCACTTTCTCCTGGACCACTTTTCCGTCCGCTTTGCCCTTGGCTTTGCCCATCACCAATCCCATGACCTTGCCCATCTCCTGGATCGAGGTGGCGCCCGCGGACGTGACGGCTTCATCTATGAGGGCGTCGAGTTCCTCATCCGAGAGCTGCTCCGGGAGGTATCCGGCGATCGCTTCCAGTTGCGCGGCCTCCTTCTCCACGAGCTCGGGACGGCCGCCCTTCTCGTAGGCATCGATCGCCTCCTTGCGCTTCTTCGCTTCCCGCGTGGCGATCTCGCGAACTTCCTCATCGTCCAACTCGTGCTGAACCTCCACCTCTCGGTTCTTCACGGCGGCCGACAACAGGCGCAGGGCCGAGACTTTCGTCTTTTCCCCGGCTTTCAGGGCGCTGTTCGTCTCGTCGCCGATTCGCTCTCGTAGCTCGCCCACTACAATCCGCTCCGTGTTCGTTTGGATCGCTTTGATTCTCGTACTCGTCGCGGTGCTCTGCATTGCCTACGGAGTCTTCATCGAACGCAGCTGGTATCGCCTCGTTCGCTACCGCCTGAACATCCTACCCGCCGGCCAACACGAACCCCTCGACATCCTTCACCTCTCCGACCTTCACTTCGTCCGGAATGACAAGAAGAAGATCGATTTCCTCTCGAACCTTCCGAAGGCGGACATCGCAGTCATCACCGGCGACCTATTGGGCGAGCCGGAGGCAGTCGAGACGGCCGTAGCGGCGCTGCGTCCCGTGCGCGGCCTCACGGCCTCCTACTTCGTGCTCGGCTCGAACGACTACTTCGTGCCCCGTCCGCTCAACTACTTCCGCTACTTCTTCGGCCCGCGGCGCGGCCGCAAGGCAACCGTCGGCCGCGCGTGGGAACTCGTGGACCACCTCGAAGCCGGCGGCTGGGTTCATTTGGCCAACGCGCGCGCAGAAATCTCGATGAATGGTTTCGGAGTCGAGATTGCGGGCATCGACGATCCGCACATCCACCGGCCGGACCTCCGTTCCGCCGGCCGCCGTTCGCCGGACCGGCTCGGCCTCGCGATCGTTCATTCGCCGGATCCCGCGCCCGAGTTGGTCGCGCTCGGCTACGACCTAGTGGTCGCCGGTCACACCCACGGCGGGCAAGTGAGGTTGCCGTGGATAGGCGCGCTGGTGAACAACTGCATGCTTCCGCGTTCCATGTCCAAAGGGTTGATCAGGATGGGGAACGGCCTCTTGCATGTGTCGCCAGGCCTTGGAACCAGCAAGTACGCGCCGTTTCGGTTCCTCTGTCCTCCGGAGGCGACGCTTCTGGAGATTCGTCCCTCTACTCGTCCAGATCGATCCTCGGCCGGGTGAGAAGCAAGAGACCGGTGATTCCCGTCCAGGCTGCAGTCACCCAGATACCCGCCGTGGCAACGGAGCCGTTGGGCGCCAGGCTGCCGGTTCGCACCATCACGCCGCTCGCCGCCACCAGGTAGAAGATCACCACCAGCGAGCTTGCGAACGTGTGCCACAGGGGAAACACCTTCGAATGCCACGCGGCATAAGCGGTCGCGAACACAAGCAACGCGTAAGCGAACCAAAGGAACGAGAGCATGATCGCATTCGCGGTTCCTGCGAACGTCAGGACCCCTAGGTCGTACTCAGGGATGAAGGCGACGGTCGAGCCGAACGCGAAGCGCACCAAGGCGATCGCGCCGATCACGACCCACGAGCCGAAGGCCACGTCCCCGGCCAAGCCATCGCCTCCCGAGCGCAACCGGCGCCTCAGGCCCGCCGCAAACCAGGTACCGAACGCAACGATGAAGCCGGTCAGGTAGCCGGCGGCGAGCACCAGGGTCCGATTGTCGGCAAAGTAGGCCGCGAGGGCTTCCTCGCCTTCCGAAAGGGGAGGTGGCGAAGGAATGATGATCGTCCGCGCGGCGAGCACGACGCCGAAGGCCACGCCGGACGCCGCCGCAATGGTCAGACCCCTTCGCGGGGTGGGCATTCTTGTTTCTGTGTTCAGAGCGGCCGCTACTCTTTCGCGAGCTTCCCGTAAAGGAGAACGCTCGCACCTCCGAACCAAAGAAGGAAAACGATGAGTGAGATGAAGGTCATCGCGCCCGCAGGCCCGAAGATGCCTCCATCGATGTGTACGGAGGATCCCGCAACGAGGAACAGCGCCGTTCCCAGCACGCCGGCCCAGACAAACCAGTCCGGGAACGCCTTGGAGCGTGCAGCGACGACACTCGTGCCGGCCGCCAACACGGTTATCGGGAACCAGAAGAAGCTGAACGACAAACTCGAGAGCGAGTAAAGGGCGCGCACTATCTCAGGGCTGCTGTCAACGGAGAAGTCGAGCGCCACAACGCTGTTGAACAAACTTCCGGCAAGAGCCATCGCACCCGCGAGGATCCCCGCCCCGAAAACCACTGCCGAAATCCTTCCCGTATCACCTTCCGCGCGTCTGAGGAAGGAGCGCAGGCTGCCGAGAAACCAGAGCCCGAATATGATCGCGAGGCCGTTCAGATAGCCCCCGTAGGCGATGCCGCTGCGATGTTGATCGTAATAGGACGCGATCTCCTCTATCGGCTTGTCGAAAGTAGGCGGTGGGCCCGTTAACGCCAGGCTCATCACAACGGTAACGACGAAAGCTACACCCGACATCGCTGCTACCCGCTCCCACTGACGTTCTGCCATGCCCCGCCCCTTTCCCAGGTTTCGCAGCATGGAAGCACACCCGCGAAGGGATTCCAAGAACGCCAAAAGCCCAGCCGGCGAAGGCTACGCTTCGGGCCTGATCCACGGTACGAATCGGCGGTGGATCAGTTCCTCCTCGTACTGCGTTTCCCAGCGATCAATCACGGCCTCATGCTCCGGGTGGTGTTCCCAAGCCCGAACGTTTTCAACGTCGTCCCACTCCGACACGACGACGAATCTCCTGTCGTCCCACGGGTCTCTCCCAATCTCAGCCCATTGGAAACCCGGTTGGGAGGTGGCGCGTTCCAACATCGTGCGGAGATCCTCTTCAAAGGACTCCCGGTCGGCCCCCTCCGCAAGGACGAAGCGCAGATAGGACATAAGAGACATTCGACCTCCTTCGCGAATCGACAGAGTAGCGGGACGCTAGACTGAACGATCACACGGGACGTGGCGCAGTTTGGTAGCGCGCAGCGTTCGGGACGCTGAGGTCGCGGGTTCAAATCCCGCCGTCCCGACATGAGCGAGGCGGCTCGAAGCCGGGCTTTACCCGGGTGGAGAGCCGCCGCGTTAGGTTTAGGGAGACCAGCGGCGCCGGGCGTCCGGCTTCGCCGGGCGGCAGGGCGCCGCGTTAGGTTTACAGAATGAGGCTAGCGGTGGTCGGCGGCGGTGTCGCCGGCCTCGCGGGTGCGCGGGCCGCCCTCACCGAGGCCCGCCGGCTCAACCTCGATCTGCAGGTCATCCTCTGCGAGTCATCTTCACGCGTCGGAGGAAAGATCCTCACCGAGACGATTGAGGGAACGACCGTGGAGTGGGGTCCGGATTCAATCCTCGCAACCAAACCCAGGGGGGCCGGCCTCGTGCGGGAACTCGGCCTCGGCGAGGACCTAGTCGCGCCGGGCCCGGCCGCCAAACGAACCTACTTGCTTCTGCGAGGCCGGCTCCGCCCGCTGCCGGCGGGCCTAGCGATGGGGGTCCCGACCGGCATCGCACCCTTGGTTCGATCCGTGGGCGACGGAATAATCGGGCCGATCGCCGCGGTCCGCGCCGGATTGGAACCGATCATCCCCCGGTCGCGCCGAGGAGATCCGACCGTAGAAGAGGTTGCTCGCAAGCGCCTAGGCCCGAAGGTCGCTTCTCGGTTGGTTGCCCCTCTGATCACGGGAGTGTTCGGGGTCGACGCCGCAGAGGTAAGTATGCGCGAGGCGTTTCCGCAGTTCGCCGATTCACGAAGCCTGGTGATGGCGATGGCGAGGCGGCCTCGCCGCAGCGCGGGGCCGCCTTTTCTTGCGGTTCGCGGCGGCATGACGAGGATCGCCGAGGCGCTCGCCGGCGAGGCCGGAGAGGTCCGAACGAGCACGACGGTGAATTCCCTCCGTCGCAGCTCCTCCGGCTTCGCAGTCGAGACAAACGAACGCACTCAGGAAGCCGACGCCGTCTTGCTGGCCGTCCCTGCCCCGGGCGCCGCGGGTCTGTTGCAGGGAGTCGCCCCGCAAGCCGTGACTCCCTTGCAAGGCATTCGGTATCACTCCTCAGCCATCGTCCTTCTGCAATACGCGCCCGGCGCCGTCGGGCGAAGGCTAGATGGATCGGGCTACCTCGTCGCACCCGAGGAAAACCTGGCAACGGCCGCATGCACTTGGCTATCGGCTAAGTGGCCTCACAACGAATGGCCCGGCCCTTGGATGCGGGCGACGGTCACCGCCCCGGAGTTCCTCGAGATGCCAGACGACGCGCTGGGCGAACGCGTCTCCTCGGAGGTTGGGGCCGCCGTCGAAGCCAACACAAACCCGGAAGGGGTTTTGGTCCGGCGCTGGTCCGAGGCGCTTCCCATCTACTCCCCCGGCCACAGGGAGCGCGTTTCGGCCGCCGAAGCAGCCCTTCCCTCCCGTATCAAGCTTGCGGGGGCCTCCTATCGGGGCCTCGGAGTACCGGACTGCATCGCGGGTGGTGAAACGGCCGCCGGACAACTTCTCGACACTTTTCGAAAGGGCCTCTGACCAGCGGGTTCACGCAATTGACGGTCTTTCTCGTTGACGCACCCCAAGCGTGCGAGTAGCCTCATCTCGACTGCCACCACTTGGCAGTCTTTTTTTGTGGGGAATCAGACTCTTATGGGGAAGCCGACGAGGATCTCGAGGGCGGGCCGCGCTCTCGGCGCGACGATGCTTATCGTCGCTTTGAGCAACCTATCGGTACCCAGTTCGGCCGAACCCAGCCGTGCGCAACTCGATCAAGCCAGGGCACAGCTCCACGGGATGAACGCAAATCTTTCCCTGCTCGTCGAGCAGTACAACCAAGCAAAAGTGAAACTGGCCGAGGCACAGCAACACCTCGAGCAAGCGCAGACCGAAGTCGACGATGCGGGCAGCGCCTTTGATGACGCCAAGCAACAACTAGGCGAACGAGCCGCCGTTGCATACAAGGGCGGGGTCGGGTCGGAGCTGAACGCGGTCCTCGGCGCGGAGTCGTTTGCGGACTTCTCCTACCGGCTGGAGTTCATCAGCCGCGCGGCCGAGAACGATGAAGACCTAGCGACACGAGCCGAGATCACCGGTCAACGCGCACAGTGGGCGGCCGACGACTTCGCTGCCGCGAAGCAGGAGCAAGCCGAGGCCATCGAAGCACTCAGCCAGCGGACGGCGGACGTGAAACAAGCCATCGCCGCTCAGGAGCAGCTGGTCGAGCGCTACGAGATCGAATATCAGAACGCTCTCGAGGCGGCGCGGGAGGCCGAGCGCCAGGCCGCGGCAGCACCGGCCACGACATCCACAAGTTCCGGCGGTGGTGGGTACGGCAACCCATCCGTCAACGGGGGAGTCAGTGCCGTCATCGCGGCCGCGCAATCAGCCATCGGTTCCTCCTACCAGTGGGGAGGGGCGAGCCCCAGCGGCTTCGATTGCTCCGGCTTGACGATGTGGGCCTGGGCCCATGCAGGAGTTTCCTTACCGCACTCCTCCTCGGCGCAGTACGCTTCGCTTCCACACGTGTCCAAATCCGATCTGCAGCCTGGAGATCTCGTCTTCTTCTACAACCCCATTCACCACGTTGGCCTCTACATAGGCGGAAACCAAATGATCCACGCATTCACGGAAGGAAAGCCCGTCGGGGTCGATTCGGTCTTCGGGGGCTACTACGGCGGGGTGTACGTGGGCGCCGCCCGGCCGGGCTAGCGTCCAGGCCGTCTGTCCAGACTCGGAACCGGTAACCTTTCTCCAATGCAGAAATTCGGCCCCCGTCATCGCATGTGCCGCCGCGTAGGCGCCGCTCTCTGCGGCCGCCCGAACTGCCCCGCCAACAAGCGCCCCTATCCCACGGGGCAGCACGGACGGGGCCGAAAGCGCCTGACCGAATACCAGATGCGGCTGCTCGAGAAGCAGAAGCTGCGCGCGATCTATGGAGTGGGAGAACGCCAGATGCGCTCGTACTACGACCGGGCTTCCCGGTCGCGTGGCGTTACCGGTGAGGAGCTCATCCGCCAGCTGGAGACCAGGCTGGACACGGTCGTGCTACGGCTTGGGTTCGCGCTGTCGCTGAGGCAAGCCCGCCAGCTCGTTTCCCACGGGCACGTCCTTGTGGACGGCAAGCGCGTGGACATCCCGAGTGCCCAGGTCAAGCCGGAGCAGACGGTCGAGGTTTCGCCCAAGGCACGCTCGTTCGTCGGGGTCCGCGAGGCGCTCGAACTCACTCCCGACCCTCCCCCCTACATGTACAGGAACAAGGACCAGGCTCAGGGCACGCTCTCGCGGTCTCCGGACCGAGGGGAGATTCCTCTTCCGGTCGAGGTCGAGGAGCGCATGGTCGTCGAGTACTACAGCTAGGCCAAGATCAGGCTCTGCGTTTCCCCTTCTCCTCAGCCTGCGGCGCCTGCAGGGCGCTGCGCACGAACGAGATCACCTCTCGTTCGCGGCGCTTCAAGGTCGTGCGGCCTTTGTCCTCGCCGACAACCGCGCGAAGCACACCGGCCTCGGTGATCGAGCCGATCACGGCCGTGTAGAGCGTGAAGAGAAGAAGCGCCGGGTCCTGCCTTCGAATCTGCCCGGAATCCATCGCGTCGGATAACGCACCTATCGCCCGCAACCTGAGGGGTTCCAGAGTCCCGGCGAACCGCTCCACGATGTCGGGACCAAGCCGGCCGGCCTCACGGATGAATTGCGGAAACTCCGGCCATTCCTCGGCCAGTCTGAAGACGGCCCGGATCACCGCGACGGCCTTGTTCGACTTCGTTTGCTGAAGTGCGTCGTTCAGCTTGACCGCGACCCGGGCACTGACCTCCTGAACCGCCGCCTCGAGCAACGCCTCTTTCGTCGGAAAGTAATAAAGAAGCGTCTGTTTGCGCACACCGACCTTCGACGCCACCGCTTCGAGGCTCGTTCCCTCGTACCCGCTCTTGCCGAACTGCTTGATGGCTTCCTCGAGGAGCTTCCTCTGCCTGACCTCCCCGCCTTTTCGCGTCACCTCCAAGCCCTCCGCGGGCGCCGGGCGGCGATCGGACGCGAAGCCTCCCACACGCGCCTCCACTTCGGCCCCGCGGGTCCCGACGCCGGCCGGGTCTCACCGCGAACGGCCCGCTGCATCGCCTCCCACCAGGTCGTGCGATCCTCGTCGATAAGACTCGAGACACCTTGCGTGAGTCTCTTCGAGAACGAGCGATGGTCCTCATTCGGTTCCGGAACTATGGCCGTTCCGAAACGAACCGAGACCGGCAAGCGGCCACGCAAAGGCCATGTGCTGCCCCGGGGCATGGCGGAGTACGCGCCGCGGATTCCGATCGGCACGGCCGGGATCTGAAGATCGATACACAGCCGGGAAGCCCCCAGGCGGAAGCGCTGCATCCAGCCGTCGGGCGAGCGCGTTCCCTCGGGGAAGACGACGAGGCTGTAGCCCTGGCCCACCAGCTCGCGCGCGGCATCAGTCACACTCCTTCGGCTGCTCCGCTCGATCGGGAACGCGTTGTAGACGAGCGAGGTCCCCGCCGACTTCCACCATGCATCGAAGAAATAGTCGGCGGCCGCGCCGACGGCCGTCTTCTCGCGCCACTCCGGAGGCAGCGAACAAAGGATCAGCGACGCGTCCAGATGCGACGAGTGGTTGCTGAAGAACATCACCGGCCCTTCAACCCGCTCCAGGTTGTCCAGGCCGGAGACCTTGGGTGCCGTTTCGTTCCATATCAGTGGTTTGAGCGCGTATTTGTGGATCGCGTTCCGAACCGCGCGCGCGGCCGGCGTTCGTGTCCAGGCGGTCGGGAAAACGGAGTCTTCGGGTTCGGGGGCGAATCGCTCGGCCGAGCGAGGTGTGAGAGGACGGCGGGTCCACCGCCACCCACGGGCAACCGTCGCAAGCTCGTCGAGGAACTCGCCCATCAGCGAACCTCCGCCATCGTCAGGGGCGGCGAGTGCAGGTAGGAGATCCTCGGGCTGCGCCCAACGGTCTCACCCGCCATCTCCAAGGCGTCGGCGAAACTCGACGCCGAACGGAACCCCATGCGGGAAACCGCCCGGCGATCTGCGCCTACGAATATCACGTCGCCGAGATAGTCCATCGCGTGCGCGCCCCAGTACCACATGTAGAAGGGGTGAACGCCGTGGTACGCGTACGAGTTCCTGTATAGGTGGATATACCATGGGTCGGTCGCGTACTGCTCTTCGTATTTCTTCTCGATCTCCGCCGGGCTCGTCGTGTCGGCGAGCACCTCTTCGAAGAAGTCCACATAACTCGGATGGTGCACCTGATGAAACTCCCACGGCACGGGATGGAACAGGATCATCGCGCCGCCGGGGCGAACCATCGGCTGGTTGCGATACATGTTGAAGAAATATCCGAGACCGAGGCACTGGACGAGGATCGGATTCATGATCGAATTCACGTTGTAGGGGCTGATGTAGGGAAGCCCCACGACCATCACGTCCGCCTGGCCGTCCACCTCCGTCAGCTGCTGGCGGTGAAGGTTCTCGATGGTCACCTCGTGCACGGCCTCGGTCTCACCGGCAGTGATGCCTGTGACCCCGTAGTCGGCCACGATCCGCTGATAGAACTCGTGGCGGATGCGCTCCGGCGCCATGTCGTTGGTCTTCTTCGCAGCCAGGTAAGTCGCTTGGTCGCGTATCGACCACTCCCACTCTCGCTTGTTCAGAAACCCCAGTTGCTTCGGGAACGTGTCGTTGTTCAGCGTCGTCTCGATCGTGAAGATCTTTAGGTGCTCGGCGAGGAGCTTGCCCATCCGGGCGCATGAGTCGTGGATGGCACTTCGGCCCTCGCGCGGATCCATGTAGGAATTCGAGTGAAGCATCGTGTCCACGTTGTGGTGATGCTTGAGGCTCTTGTACGAAGCCAGCCCGACCGGGACCGACTTGTGACCGCCGTCCATCGCAACCAGGTTGATGTTCACGTACACGAGCAGGTCGGATTCGGCCGCGCGCTTGTTAATCTCGACGTCCTCGCCCTTGTCGGTCACGCCGATATGAAGGAGGTTCTGCGGGTCCTCGGCGTCGTGATTGCCGAGCGCCTCGGGCCAGAATGAGCGGTACACGCGCTCGCCGACGGCACGCTTGATCTCGGCCGGTGTCATTCGCCTGTGGAGCGAGTTCGCTACGATCAACTGCACGTCCTCGACGCCCTTTTGTGCGGCGATCTCCAGGACTTGCTCGATCACCCTCCCGCGGATGTCCGGCGTTCGCATGGGCGGAAGCGGAAGTGAGATGTCGTCGAACGCGATCGTGAGTTTCATGCCCGCCTTCATGAGGTCGGGCAGCGGTTCCGAGTCTCTCGGCTCGAGCAACGCACGGCGGATCGCCGCGTTCACATCCTTGATGGGAGGCAGGGAGTCGGGCGGGTAGACCACCTGCGTTCCAAGCGGGAACTTCTGCAGGCCAAACCCCTCGCCGCGGTGCACCAGCAGCGGCGGCGTCCTCTCGTCGACTTCCAGTACGAACCCCGGTCTCGTCATTTCATCCTCCTGTTGGGTCGAACGCGACCTTGGCGGTTCCGAGCCGCCCGGCCGCCAAGGCGTGGTCAAGCGCCTCCCGCCAGCGGGCAAGGGGGTACGTCGCGCCGACAATGCCGTCGATGGGTGCGTCGGCGGCCAAGGCGACCGCGAGATCGAAGGTACGGATGCGATCACCGTTGATTTCCTCGGTGCCGCTCGTATATGCGCCCATCACCTGTAGCTCGCGAAACCACACGGGGGTGAGATCCGCGCCTTCGGCAGGGATCCCTGAAAGGACGACCCTGCCCCCGGCACGAGTGGTCCTCAGGGCGAGATCGAGCGATGCGCGAGAGCCGACGCATTCGAACGCGACGTCGACGCCGCCGAGCAGGAACGACATCCCGCGCTCTGGGTTGAGGCGCATCGCGCGGGTGGAGCGCCTAACCGAAGTGACGGCCTCGTCCGTGGATACGACCTCGTCCGCGCCGTAACCGCGTGCCAGCTCCCGCTGCCGCGAATGTTTGGCCACCACGGTGACGTGCTTAACCTGCGTGAATTCCTTGAGTGCCAGCACGGTCAGGATCCCGATCGTTCCGGCGCCGATCACCAGCGCCGACTCGCCGGTTGCCGGCCGCGCGCGCAAGGCCGCATGGATGGCGCAAGCCAGGGGTTCCACGAGCACCGCCTTGGTATCGGTTACACGGTCCGGAATCGGGTGGAGCTGCGAGCGGTGCGCGACCATCCGGGCGCTCCATCCTCCGCCGGTGTCCGCGCAATAGCCCGTTTGCAAGCCGGCCGAGACGTGGCCGACGGTCACCCGGTCGCACCGGCCGGTTGCGCCTTCGGCACACGAGGGACACGGTTCCAGGCCGCGCGCCGCGCAGGCGAGCACCGGATCCAGGACCACGCGAGTTCCGGCGTGAAGACCGTCCACATCGTCGAGCAACTCGCCGACGACCTCGTGTCCCGGAACGAACGGCATCGAAACAAGCGGTGAGAAATAGAAAGACGACTTGCCGGAAAGCATAGCCAGGTCGGATCCGCAGATCCCGGCGAGCCGAGGCTTCACCCGCCCCCAGCCCTCGGCCGGCGGCTTCGGCTCGTCGCGATTGACCAGGCGAATGGGAGCAAGGGGTCCTGCGAGGAGCCCCGGTAGCCGGGTTCCCACGACTCGCGCGGTCATGTAGCGCGAAACCGATCGGTAAAGCTCGAGCATCTCGGTCATCGGACCATCTCCGGAACCCAGGAACGCTCGGTGACGCCCGCCAGGTCCCATTCCTCGACCGGCCAGCGCCTGCGCTTCGCAACGCGGAAAAGCGCGACATCGGGATTCACTACAACGGGGTTGCCGACGGCGCGAAGAAGCGGCAGGTCCGAGTGACTGTCGGCATAGCAATACGAGCGCTTCAGGTTGGCGCCTTCGGCCTCGGCGTACCGGCGAAGCCACGCGGCTCGCGCCTCGCCCACCAGCGGAGGGGACTTTAAGTAGCCGGTGTAGCGGCCGTCCTCCGCGCCTAGCTCGGCAGCGATGATCTCGTCGAACAAAGGCCGGAGCGGCTCCGCGAACACATCCAGCGCTGCGGTAATCAGGATCGTCCTGTGCCCGGCCGCCCTGTGCTTGCGCACACGGCGGATCGCCTGCGAGGAGCAGCGCTGAAGCATGAGCTCCGCGCCGAAGTCTTGCACCAGGCGCTTCACGTTTTCGACATCCGCGCCTTCGTAGCGGCGATAGAAGGTCCGGAGGAACTCTCCCCGGTCGCGCTGATCCTGAATGAGGTAGCCCGGTGCCTTCGCGGCCACGGACGCCATCTGTTCGGGCCAGTCCTCGTACGGAAGATCGTGCAAACGGATCCACAGGTAGGTCTCGACGACATTCGACGCGAGAATCGTTCCCTCCATGTCGAAAGCGGCCAGGACTCCCTCGGAGTCGGCAGGGATCTTGACGCGCGGCACCGCATGCTGCTTCACCGACGCACGAAGGGATTTCGTCACCGCAGGGCAGTGCACGTCCTGCCAGTAATAGCGCCAGTCGATGGCCGCGGAGTCGAACGCGAACCTCTCGCGATCGGCCGGCGCCAGCGATTGGAACAACCCGAGCGTGCGTTCGTCGGTGTAGATGACCTCCGCCTCGGTGTATGCGCCGTAGAGATCGGCGTATCGGCGAAGGAATTCGAGTTTCCCGCGGTCGCGATCAATCTTCGACGCGAGATCGCGAACCTTCTTCGTTCGCGGCAGGTGCTGCACCGCTTTGTCCGCGACATCCACCAAACGTTCACCGGTTCGAAGCATCCGTTCCACGCGCAGGACCCCGGGGAACTTCCATTCGGGCACTCGGATCGCGCCGCGGTTTCGCTGCGGAAGGGGATCCCGCTGGAAGTATTCGCGAACGTGCTCGTACATGTCCCGGAACGGAAGTGGGTTTCGCTCGCCGGAACTCACGTGGTAGTAAGCCGTCTTCTCCGGCGGCCCCGACGCCGCCACCGCGAGCATCGCCGACACGACGAAGTCCACAGGGATGACGTCCAGAATGCCCTCGGGAATCCCCGGGAACTCCGGGATCGTCCCGCGCCCGTACGCGAGGATCACCGGCTCGGCCATCTTGAATCCCTCGATCCATCCCGGGAACGGCACGCCATACGCGCTCTCGATGATCGACGGCCGGACTATCGAGAGCGGCAGACCGCCATCCGCGGCAAGCTGCTCCGCGCAGCGCTCACCGAGCGCTTTGGTGAAGGTGTAGAGGTCGGGCCATCCCATCGTCTGCGCGCGAGCCCGGCCGTATTCGACCAAACGCTTAGTGACCCAGTCGCGGCGGCGCTGCTCCGCGTCGGACGCGACGGCCTGTGGGCCCGCGCGGCTGTGTTCGCGCTTGGCCTTCGCCATGAACGAGTCGAGCAACTCGGGACGCCGGGATGAGGTTTCCGCCTGTCCGCGCGCGGCGACCGCGAAATCCATCTCGGCACGCCAATCGATCTTGTGCTTGAGAGGCCCCTCGGGAATCACGCCCTTGGTCATGCCGGCCACGTACGCGGTGGAGGTGTGGACGATGTGCGGATGACCACCCGCCTCGCGCACCGCGCTGTACAAGCGCTCGGTTCCGAGAACGTTCGTGCGAAACCCCTCGTCGATCGGCGGGTCGAAGGACACGGTGGCTCCGCAATGCACGATGAGATCGAGGTCGGACGGGAGCGGCGGTATCTCTCCGGTGAAGTCGCCCTCGATGACCGCGATCCTTTCGAGGATTCGCTGAATTCCGTCTTCGCCTTCGCGCTCCCGCAGGCGCTCGAACGCAGGCCGCTTCAGGAGGTCCGCGACTCGCTCGCGCCCCCCGGTATCCCACTGAGGGCGAACCAGCAGCACGGGATTCGTCTCGGGGCAGTCGAATAGCAAGCGCTCGAGGAGCGCCTGGCCTAGGAAGCCCGTCGCGCCCGTGACGAGCACACTTTTGCCTGCGAGGCGCTCGGAAATAGGGGCCGCCGTCTCTACCACGCGGTAGATTATGAACGTCTACCGTCCGGTAGACAACCCCTAATTACCCGAGCAGGTGCTCGGCGATTTGTACGGCGTTGAGCGCCGCACCCTTCCTCAGGTTGTCGCAACACGAGAAGAGCAACAGTGTGTTCTCGTCCGGGCCTTGCCTGACTCGCCCGACCAGCACATCGTCAAGACCGGCAGCCTCTAATGGGCTCGGGTAGATCCCCCGGCCGGGATCGTCACGGAGCTCGACCCCCGGCGCCGACGAGAGCGCGTCGCGCGCCTGCTGCGGCGTGATCGCTCGCGAGAAAGACGCCATGATCGAAACGGCGTGCCCGACGGCGACCGGGACGCGTACCGAAGTCGCGGCAGCCTGGAGGTCCGGTATCCCGAGGATCTTCGCCGGCTCGGCCATCATCTTGGCCTCCTCGCCCGTATAGCCACCTTCCTCGAAGTCCCCGATCTTGGCCACGACGTTGTACGCGATCGTCTTACCCATCACATCGCCCACGGGCATCGAGGCGGCGTCGGGATGACCCAGCTCGTCCTCCATCCCGTGCATCTTGTCCACCTGTTCGACAAGCTCGCGAACGGCCTTCCATCCTGCGCCCGATACCGATTGATATGACGAAAGCACCAGCGAGCGCAGCCCCGCCGCGTGATGGAGCGGCCCGACCGGCATCAAGGCGGTGATCGCCGTGCAGTTCGGAACCGACACGATCTTGGGCGAACCCTGCAACGCCTCCGGGTTGATCTCGGGAATCGACAACGGAACGTCCGGATCCATCCGGAACGCCGACGAATTGTCGATGCAGATGACGCCGGACGCGGCAGCTTTCGGAACGAACTCTTTCGACACTTCCGCGCCGGCCGAAAACAGCGCCAGCTCTGCCGAGGCGAGCCCCTCGTGGGTCAGCTCGCGAACGGGAACCTGCCCGCCACGGAAGGGGACCTTATTTCCCTCCGAGCGAACGGAGGCAAGCGGGAGCAGCTCGTCAACCGGGAAATCCCGCTCCTCGAGGATCCGGAGCATCTCCCGTCCGACGGCACCCGTGGCTCCTACGACGGCTACGCGCATGGTCAATCCATCCTAGCGACTAGGCGCCCACGAGCCGGGCTTCGCCCGGCGAGTGGCGCTGCAGAAGGCGCCTACTGGAACTGCCAGGAAGCGAGCATCTCGCGGAACGGCCTTTCGTGCGAATCAAACGCCTCGGCCGAGTCGCTCAAGGAGATGGTCCAGCCCACATCGTTTCTGACGGTGACGACCTGAACGAGCTTGTACTCCTGTCCGTTGGGGCTCGTGGTGGTGATGCCCCATGCCTGCGCCGGCTCTCCGTCCAGTTGCAGCGGCTTCATCCCGCTCGGCTGAAGTCCTTGGGCTTCGTCGTTCTGCCGGGCATCCTCGGCGAACTGGGTGAGACTGGTTTGTTCGGCCAGATCGATCGCGATGACCACGACCGTCGCCGCTCCCTCCTTCACGGCGAACGAATCAACCGGGGTCTGCCCGACCGAAGCCTCGCCTGCGTCCCACCCTTGGGGAACCGTGACGCAATACCCGAATCGATCGGATTCGAACTGGTCCGCGCAAGTCGTCGGCTGAAGTTGCGAATACACGACAACTCCGATGGCGACCAGAGCGATCAGCCCGAACCCCAGAAGGGCCGGGATCGCGGACGACGCCTTCGCCGGCGCGGCCGCGACTTCCTCGGTCCCATCTTGCTCCTCCGGCACTTCCGCACGCGACTCCTCCGGCGCCGGCTCGGAAGGCTGCAAACCGGCAAGAGACTGCCCGCAGATGTTGCAGAACTTCGAGCCCTCGGGACTCTCCCGCCCGCACACCGGACACTTGATCACGATCCGCTCCCGTCCAGTCCGAACCTGGTGTGAACGGCACGCACCGCGCGTTCCACGTCCGACGAACGAATGACACAGGAGATGCGAATCGAGGAAGTGGAGATCATCTCTATGTTTATCCCCTCGCCCGCGAGCGCGTCGAACATGTCGGCAGCCACGCCCGGGTGGCTCTTCATCCCCGCGCCTACCAAGGAGAGCTTGGCGATTCCGTCGTCCACCGTATACCCGTCTGCGCCCACGTCCTTGACCAGGCTCTCCATCAGATTCGCCAAGCGCGAGAGGTCGGATTTCGGCGCGGTGAACGAAAGGTCGGTCTGGCCGTCCCTGGAGACGTTCTGCACGATCATGTCGACGTTTACGCCCTCGCCGGCGATCGACTTGAAGATCGTGGCCGCGACGCCGGGCCTGTCTGGCACGTCCTCTATCGTGACCTTGGCCTCGCCCTCATCGTGGGCAACGCCGGAGATCAGCGCCTGCTCCATGGCCTCATTGTCCTCTCTGACCCAAGTCCCCGCTTCCTCAGTCAGCGAGGATCGAACGTGCAGCGGGACACCGTTCCTTCGAGCGTACTCCACGGAACGAAGCTGGAGGACCTTGGCGCCGCACGCGGCGAGTTCGAGCATCTCCTCGTAGGTGACGAGATCGAGCTTTCGGGCACCGGGAACCATCCTCGGATCGGCGCTGTAGATACCGTCGACGTCTGTATAGATCTCGCAGAACTCGGCGCCAAGGGCGGCGGCGAGTGCGACGGCCGTCGTGTCCGAGCCACCCCGGCCGAGGGTGGTGACGTCGGCTGAAGTCGAAACGCCCTGAAACCCGGCAACGATAACGGCGCTCCCTCCATCCAGAGCTTCCCTGATCCTCCCGGGGCGAACGTCGACGATCTTCGCCCGGCCGTGGTCGGTGTCGGTGATGATCCCGGCCTGCGACCCTGTGTAGGAAGCGGCGCGCGCACCCAGCGAGTTGATCGCGATCGACAGCAACGACATCGCGATTCGCTCGCCGGCCGTAAGCAACAGGTCCAGCTCCCGCGCGTTCGGCAGAGGCGTCATGTCATGCGCCATGGCCAGCAATTCGTCCGTGGTGTCACCCATGGCGGAGACCACGACGACGACGTCGTAACCGCCTTCCTTGGCGCGAACGACGCGGTTCGCGACCTCGCGGATCCGGTCGGTGTCGGCGACGGACGTTCCACCGTATTTCTGCACTACAACAGGCACGAGTCTCTCCTACGCGGGTTCTATTCAGCGTAGCACCAGGGTCATGATGTCCCGTTGAAGGAGGCGTAATGGGACAGCTGTACACATCAGGAGACTGGTTCGTGAAGGAAGGACGCGAGGACGAATTCGTCGCAGCCTGGGAAGACCTTGCGCTTTGGACTCAGGAGAACGTCAGGGGCGTCACTTGGGCATCCCTTCTTCGCGACGAGGGCAACCCTCAACTCTTCCGGAGCCTCGGGCCGTGGGAGAGCAAGGAGGCGATCGCCGCGTGGCGCGGGACCGACGGATTCAAGGAACGCGTCGTGAAGATCAAGGAATTCATCGAGCGATTCGAGGCGCACACTATGGAGGCAGTTGTCGAAGTCAGCTAAGCCGGCGTGCGGTCCCGGCCGCGCTCCAACCAGAGACCAAGAAGCGCCGACCACAGAATGAACAGCCCCATTACCAAAGCAGTGCTGACCAGCTGGCCCAAAGGTGCATGCGAGATGGTGGCGACCGACAGCCAGAGCCCGGCGAGCCAGACCAAGGCAGCGAGCCCGACGAGCGAAGGCGGAAGTACCTTGCGGCCGGCCCAAGTCAAGAGGATTCCCGCGGCAGTGTAGAGACCGTTCGCCGCATAGCCCGTGAGCGCAAGTGTCACGGTCTCGACAACCGAATAGTCGGCTGCACCAAGGCCCGGAAGAACGCCGATGAATATTCCGCCGGCAACGAGATCGGGGCCGAATCCCGCCGCGGCAAGTACGAGAGCCAGCCCGGCCGCTACCGGTGCGTTGTCCTTCCACAGACGATAGAGCGACACATAGAGCGCAAGAAGCGAGACCGCGGCCGTCGCCCAAAGCAACCAGGTCAATCGCCAGAGGAACAAGTGCTCGCGGACGAATTCGATTCGACGCGGCAAGGATTCGTCGCCGGCCGGCAAACCCTTCGCGATCGTGAGCGAAACGGTGGAGGTGACCAGGTGGATTCCGGCGGCCGCGAACGCGGCACGTGCGGCGATCCTCCTCGGGTTCACATGTCCCTTCTTCCCTCGAGCGCCTGGCCAAGGGTTATCTCGTCGGCGTATTCGAGGTCTCCCCCCACCGGCAGGCCGCTGGCGAGGCGAGACACGCGGATGCCGAACGGCTTCAGCACGCCGGCAACGTACATCGCGGTGGCATTGCCCTCCAGATTGGGGTTCGTCGCGATGATCACTTCCTTGACGCCGTCTTTCTTCACCCGTTCCTCGAGTTCGCGAACGCGGAGATCTTCAGGCCCCACTCCGTCGAGCGGTGAGATCGCGCCTCCGAGGATGTGGTACCGGCCCTTGATGACCCCGGCCTTTTCCACCGTCGCGGCGTCCTTCGGTTCCTCGACCACGCAGATCAGTGTCGGGTCGCGCGAAGGGTCCTTGCAGACGCGGCATAGCTCGCCCTCGGCGACGTTGCCGCATTCGCGGCAGAACGAAACGCGCTCTTTGGCACGAACTATCGCCGCCGCCAGCGCCTTGGCTTCGTCGGGCGGAGTCTTTAAGAGGTAGAACGCGAGTCGCTGGGCGGACTTCGGTCCGATTCCTGGAAGGCGGGCCAGCTCGTCGATCAGGTCCTGAATGGGCCCTTCGTACATCAGGCCTCGCGGTCGGTTGCGACTCGGGCCTTCAGCTCCGCCTGAACCCTCGCCAGTGCTTCCTCCTCGGACAACGGTGCCTCCTCGGTCACGTCGGAAGCCACGGCCTCTCGGGTCTCACACTTGATCTTCGGGGAAATGCCGAACACCTCTTGAAGGACGGCCTTGAGGTCATCCTGGCGGCTCTCCACCTTCGTGACGCCGAACTTTCGGTCCGGAGGAAACACCAGCTCGAGCGTATCGCCGTCGAACGACATCGGAGTAACGGACTCCAGGTTCGTCGCCAGGATCATCTGGCGAGCGTCGCGCAGCCGCGCCACCACGTCGGGCCAGGATTTGCGGATCGTGTCGATGTTGATATTCGCCCCTGACACAGGCGCCGTAGCGCTGAGGTCGGGGGACGCCTCGGGCTGCTCGGTCACAACGCGCGGACCGGAGTCCGCATGTTCCGCCTCGACGGCGGCCGGCTCCGACGCCCTCCCCGCGCTCCGTTCGACCTCATCCCGTGCAGCCGGCCGACCCTCAGATGGTTCGATGCCGGACAGTCTTTCCAGGCGTTCGATTCTCGACACCAGTCCGGCCGGGTTCGGGTCCGTGTCGGGCAAGGTCGCGCGGATCAGCGCAAGCTCCAAGGTCAGGCGCGGCGAGGTTGTCCACCGCATGTCCGCTTGCGCGTCCAGCAACAGCGCGATCACTCGCGAGATCTCGGCCGGCGAGAACTTCGCGGCTTGAGTCCGAATCCGTTCGTACTCGTCCGGAGTCACATCCACCAGGCCGGCGTCGCCCGGCGCCGTGTTCGCCAGCAAGAGGTTGCGGAAATGTTCAAGCGTGTCGGCAGTGACGTGTCTAAGGTCGCGGCCCTCCTGCACGAGGCCGTTCACGATCCCGAAAACCGCCCGCGCATCGGCGACGGCGAGCGCATCGGCCAGTGAAGACTGAACCTCGGACGGCGGTGCGCCAAGCAGCGCCTCGAGCACCTCATCCTCGATCTGGCCCCCACCGAGCAGGGCGGCCTGGTCCATCAAGGAAAGCGCGTCACGCACCGAGCCTTCCGAGTGCCGGGCAATGGCCTCCGCCGTCGGCCCCGCAAGGGTGATCCCTTCCTTCGAAGCAACTCCCACAAGGTGCGCGGCCAGCACCTCGGCCGGGACGCGGCGGAAATCGAACCTTTGACACCGCCCGATGATTGTCGCCGGCATCTTGTGCGGCTCGGTGGTCGCAAGAATGAATCGAACGGCCGGCGGAGGCTCCTCGAATACTTTCAGAAGGGCATCGAACGCTTCGCGGGAAAGCCGTTGCGCCTCGTCGATGATGTACACCTTCTCGCGGCCGACCGCCGGGGCTGTCGGGGCTCGCTCGCGAAGCTCGCGCGCGTCGTCCACACCGCCGTGCGACGCGGCGTCGATCTCTACGACATCGAGATGGGTTCCCTCGCGGATGCGGATGCACTGCTCACACTCTCCGCACGGCTCCGCGGTCGGGCCCTTCTCGCAGTTGACCATCTTGGCGAGGATCCGGGCGGTCGATGTCTTGCCGGTCCCGCGCGGGCCGCAGAAAAGGAACGCGTGAGCGAGCCGCCCTTCCTGCACGGCCCCGACAAGGGCCCTCACGACGTGCTCCTGTCCCAGCACGTCCTCGGGCACCTGGGGCCGGTACTTCCGGTAGAGAGACTGATATTCCTCGGCCACTACCCGCCCATCATGTCAGGGGGAAGACCGTTAGGCGAAAAAGACCGTGCACCCGCCGTTGACCACGGATGGCTCGCGCGCCTACCCGATCTTCGGCTCCGGCCAGGTTTCCCCGCGGCACCCGCCATTGCCCGCTTACCGCTGCTTCCTTCCGGACCTGACGGGGTTCGCAGGTTGGCGTCGCGCGGGACCCGACCATCAGCGCCTCCGACCGGGGGCTGCAACGGGCCGCCCGGGCCGCGGGCGGGAATTCAGCCCCGCTGAAGCGGATTGCGGGTACAGGGCACCGCTGGCTCCCCGCCTAGCACGG
>JBBDHU010000004.1:0-87126 GCA_040880705.1 Actinomycetota bacterium
CCGTGAGGGTGGGCGAACCGTCGGCGCCGGCCGAGTGACCAAGATCCTTACTTAGGAGGAGTGTTGGCGGCACCGAAGATAAGGATCAAGCTAAGGGCCTACGACCACCGCATGCTCGATGCGGCGGCCCGGGACATCGTGGAACACGTGACCCGGACCGGCGCGAAGGTCGTGGGCCCGGTGCCGCTTCCCACCGAGCGTTCCATCTACACGGTCATTCGCTCGCCTCATAAGGACAAGGACTCCCGTGAGCATTTCCAGATGCTCACCCACAAGCGGTTGATCGACATCGTGGACGCCTCGTCGAAGACCGTGCAGGAGCTTCAAAGACTGAACCTGTCCTCCGGCGTGGACATCGAGATCAAGCTGTGATGGCAGACGTCAAGGGAATTCTCGGCGAGAAACTGGGGATGACCCAGATCTTCACGGACGATCGCGCCGTCCCGGTGACGGTGATCAAGGCCGGGCCGTGCTTCGTCGGCCAGGTGAAAACCTCGGAGAGCGACGGTTACGAGGCGGTTCAGCTGGTCTTCGGCGAGGTCAAGGAAGGGCGTTTGTCCAAGCCCCTCCAGGGTCACTTCGAAAAGCACGGCTCGAGTCCCGGCCGCCACGTCGTGGAACTTCGAACCGACGATGCGTCGAGCTATCAGCCCGGCCAGGAGATCAAGGTGGAGATCTTCCAGCCCGGTGAGCGAACCGATGTGGTCGGCGTGTCCAAGGGGAAGGGATTCGCCGGCGTGATGAAGCGCCACGGGTTCCACGGACTCGGCGCGAGTCACGGAACGGAGAAGAAGCACCGCTCGCCCGGCGCCATAGGCGCCTGTGCCACCCCGTCGCGCGTGTTCCGCGGCGTGCGCATGGCGGGACAGATGGGTAACGAGCGCGTGTCGGTTCTCAACCTAGAGGTCGTCCAATCGGATCCCGAGCGGAACCTGCTGCTGCTAAGGGGCGCCGTACCCGGGCCGACCGGCAGCCTGGTGATGATCCGCTCAACAGTAAAAGCGAAGAAGGCGAGCTGATGGCCGACATTCAGGTCTTCGACCAGTCGGGCAAGAAGCTCGGCAAGCAGGAGCTTTCCTCCGAGCTATTCGAGGCGACTGTGAGTGTTCCGCTGATGCACCAGGTGGTGGTTGCCGGCATGGCTGCGGTTCGGCGGGGCACACACTCGACGAAGACACGCGGGGAGGTTCGCGGCGGCGGCCGCAAGCCGTGGCGCCAGAAGGGAACCGGACGCGCGCGTCACGGTTCGATTCGCTCGCCCATTTGGGCGGGTGGTGGCGTTGCCCATGGTCCGCAACCGCGAGATCATTCGATGCGAGTCAACCGCAAGATGAAGCGAGCAGCTCTTCGTTCCGCGCTTTCGGATGCCCTTTCCGGCGAGAAGCTGGCGGTCGTCGATGCCCTCGATTTCGACGAGCCGAAGACGAAGAAGGCGCTCGAGGTCATCGAGGCGCTCGAGCTGGACGGGCGCGTTCTCTTCGTTCTGCACGAGCCGCGGGACGTTGTCGAGCGCTCGTTCCGCAATCTCCCCTTTGTGCGCGTGGCATACGCGGCGAGTCTTTCGGTGTACGAGGTGATCGCCGCGGACCGGATCGTGTTCACGAAATCCGCGCTCGATCTGGTGGAGGGCCGGGAGCCGCAGGAGGAATCCGAATGAAGACCCCTCGCGACGTGATCATCCGCCCGATCGTTTCCGAGAAGTCGTACGCCGGGCTCGAGCAGAACCGGTACGCGTTCCTGGTCCACCCCGACGCGAACAAGACCGAGATCAAAGAGGCGGTACAAGCGCTGTGGAACGTGCGGGTGACCGGCATCAACACCATGATCCGCCGCGGGAAGGTCAAGCGCCGTCGCTTCACGGTCGGCAGCAGGCCCGATCAAAAGAGGGCCATCGTCACCCTTGCGGAAGGCGATTCCATCGAGATCTTCGAGGCGAAGTAGCCATGGCGATTCGAAAGTACAAGCCGCGAACTCCGGGAAGGCGCGGCGCCAGCGTTTCCGGGTTCGAGGAGATAACCAGGGGGCGCCCCGAGAAGAAACTCGTCGAGAAAGGCCGGAAGCGCGCCGGAAGGAACAACCAGGGACGCGTCACGACCCGTCATCAAGGAGGCGGCAACAAGCGCCGCTTCCGGAAGGTCGATTTCCGGCGGAACAAGGACGGGATTCCGGCGAAGGTCGCTCACATCGAATACGACCCGAACCGGAGCGCGCGCATCGCGCTGCTTCACTACGCGGACGGCGAGAAGCGCTACATCCTTGCGCCGCAAGGAGTGTCCGTGGGGGACCGGCTCATGTCGGGCGAGGGCTCGGACATTCGCCCCGGCAACGCGCTGCCGCTGCGAAACATCCCCGTCGGCACGGTCATCCACGCGATCGAACTGAAGCCCGGCGGCGGAGCGAAGATGGCGAGATCCGCAGGAGCGTCGGTCCAGCTGGTCGCCAAGGAAGGCCGCTACGCGACCCTTCGGCTTCCCTCGGGTGAGATGCGCCAGATCCTGTCGCAGTGCCGGGGGACGGTCGGCGCAGTTGGTAATCCGGAGCACGAGCTGATCCAGCTCGGCAAGGCCGGCCGGAACAGGTGGCTCGGCAAGAGGCCGACGGTGCGAGGCGTTGCCATGAACCCGGTGGACCATCCGCTCGGTGGCGGGGAAGGCAAGTCCTCCGGAGGCCGGCATCCCGTATCTCCTTGGGGCAAGCCTGAAGGTCGCACGAGAAACAAGAAGAAAGCGTCGAGCAAGTACATCGTGCGCCGGCGCGGGAAGCGAAGGGGAGCGAAGTAGATGGCGCGTTCGATCAAGAAGGGCCCGTTCGTCGACGAGCATCTAATGAAAAAGGTGCAGGAAGCCGGCGGCCGTGGAGACAAGGGCGTCATCAAGACGTGGTCCAGGCGTTCCACGATCGTGCCGGAGATGGTCGGCCACACGATCGCCGTTCACGACGGGAAGAAGCACGTCCCCATCTACATCACGGAGGCGATGGTCGGGCACAAGCTCGGCGAATTCGCCCCGACGCGCATCTTCCGCGCGCACGGCACGCATACCGAGCGAAGCACGACCCTGAAGTAGAGGAGTCATGGAAGCCAAAGCCAGCATGAGATACGCCAGGATCTCGCCGAACAAGGCGAGGCGGGCCATCGACCTCATCCGCGGCCAGCATGTGGAGGAGGCGAGGAGGATTCTTCGCTTCTCGCAGCTCGGCGCTTCGGAGCCGGTCTCCCGGCTGCTCAACTCCGCGATCTCGAATGCCGAGCAAACGCCGGGCGTCATCCCGGAGAACCTCGTCGTCAAGTCCGCTTGGGTCGACGAAGGGCCGACGCTGAAGCGCTGGCGTCCGCGGGCCTACGGCAGAGCGAGCGCGATCAGAAAACGAACGGCGCACATCACTGTGGTGGTCGAGTCGATAGGAGACGAACAAGTTGGGGCATAAGGTCAACCCGTACGGGTTCCGCTTGGGGGTCATCTACCCCTGGAAGTCCAACTGGTACGCCGGCAAGGACTACGCGGAGGCGCTTCGCGAGGATGTGCTGATCCGAAAGCACATCAAGAGGCGTTTGTCGCGCGCCGGCATCTCCAGCATCGACATCGAACGTAAGGGCGACCAGGTTTGGGTGTTCATTCGGACCGCGCGTCCCGGAATCGTGATCGGCCGCAAGGGCGCGGAGGTAGACCAGATCCGAAAGGACGTCGAGCGAATCACGAACAAACGCGTCGACGTGAAAGTCGAGGACATGAACCAGGCCGCGAGCGAGTCGCGGCCCGAGACCGACGCGACCCTCCTGGCTCAGGGCGTCGCCGAACAGCTTGCCGGGCGGGTGTCGTTCCGGCGGGCGATGCGCCGCGCCGTGCAAACTGCGATGCGCGCGGGGGCGCTGGGCGTTCGCGTGCAGTGCGGCGGACGCCTCGGAGGAACCGAGATGTCGCGGCGTGAGTGGTATCGAGAGGGACGTGTTCCGTTGCACACCCTCCGGGCGAAGATCGACTACGGCACGGCTGAAGCGAAGACGACCTTCGGGCAGATCGGCGTGAAGGTATGGGTCTATCACGGCGACGAGATCCCGGTTGCGGAACTGGAGACGGAAAGGGCGCGCGCACGAGCACTGGCCGGCTTGCCGGTTCACGGCCCCACGGGGGCATCCACGGGCGCGCTGATCACCGACGAGAAGGAGATCGAGCCTGCCGCCGAGGCCGAACCGCTAACCGTGGCCGAGCCGATCGCCGAGGGCGATGCGGCCGCCGCCACCGACGCCGAACCGTCTGCCGACGCCGCCGACGCCGCGGAGTCCTCCGAGGCCGGCGAATCCGGGGAGCCCGCGGATGCGGAATCCTCCAAAGACGCCGAGAAGCCGGCCGAGCCTGTTGAAGACAAGCCCAAGGAAGACAAGCCCAAGGAAGACAAGCCCGAGGAGAAGGCTTGATGCTTGCGCCGAAGAAGGTCAAACACCGCAAGCAGCACCGCGGGCGCAGACGCGGCCTCGCAAAGGGCGGCACGGAGGTTCACTTCGGCGACTATGGCTTGCTCGCTCTCGAGCCGGCTTGGATAACGGCCCGCCAGATCGAGGCCGCCAGGGTCGCGATAACGCGCCACATCCGCCGAGGCGGCAAGGTCTGGATCAACATCTTCCCCGACAAGCCCTACACGAAGAAGCCGGCCGAGACCCGCATGGGCTCGGGAAAGGGCACACCGGAAGGCTGGGTAGCCGTGGTCAAGCCCGGACGGGTGATGTTCGAGCTGTCGGGTGTTACCGAAGAGGTTGCGCGCGAAGCCATGCTGCGCGCCGCACACAAGCTGCCGATCAAGACCAAGTTCATCATGCGCGTCGGGGGGGTCGACTGATGGCGAAAGTCGGCGAGGTCCGTGACCTCCCGGACGAAGAGCTGTTCGAAAGGCTCGAGCAATTCAAGGAGGAGTTGTTCAACCTTCGTTTCCAGCTTGCCACCGGGCAGCTCGACAATCCGATGCGGGTCAAAGAGGTTCGCCACGACATCGCGAGAATCCTCACCGTGCTGCGGCACCGGCACCTCGAGACCGATCTCGAGGAGAGGATCGCGCGCGCAGACGCGGACTCGCTGGAGCGCTCGCGTGAGGATCAGGCCAGCGGGAAGAAGAAGGGCGATTCGCTGAAGGACATGATCGACACCTCCGTGCCCGAGTCTGCGGAAGAACCCGGCGAGCAGGCTTTGGAGAAGCTCGAGGAGCCGGCTGAATGAGCGAACGCGGCGAACGGAAGGTTCGTACCGGCGTGGTCGTGTCCGACGGGATGGACAAGACGGTTCTGGTGCGCGTCGAGCACGCGATGCGACATCCGACCTATGGAAAGACGATCCGGCGATCGTCCAAGCTTGCGGCACACGACGAGGCCAACGACGCGCACGTCGGCGACACCGTTCGCTTGATGGAGACCCGGCGCAGGTCGAAGACCAAGCGGTGGCGTGTTGTCGAGGTATTGGAGCGCGCCAAGTGATACAGCAGGAGAGCCGCGTGAGGGTTGCCGACAACACAGGTGCGCGAGAGGTGCTCTGTATCCGCGTTCTCGGAGGGTCGGGCAGGCGTTACGCGGGAATCGGAGACGTGATCGTCGGCTCGGTCAAGGACGCCCTGCCGGGTACCGGAGTGAAGAAGGGCGAGGTAGTGAAAGCGGTTGTCGTCCGCACCGCGAAGGAGAGGCGCCGCCCCGACGGCTCCTACATAAGGTTCGACGACAACGCCGTGGTTTTGCTCACCGACGCAAGGAACCCTCGCGGGACTCGCATCTTCGGCCCCGTGGCACGAGAGCTTCGCGAGAGACGATTCATGAAGATCATCTCCCTGGCTCCGGAGGTGCTGTAGTGGCCGGGATCAAGAAAGACGATCAGGTGATGGTCATTGCCGGCAAGGATCGCGGCCACGTTGGTCGCGTGGTGAGTGTTCTGCCCAAGAAGGGCAAGGTACAGGTCGAGGGCGCGGCGAGATCCAAAAGGCACACGCGCCCGACTCGCCAGAATCAGCAAGGCGGCATCATCGACAAGGAACAATTCATCGACATTTCGAACGTCCAGATCGTGTGCAAGTCGTGCGGGCGTCCGACGAGGATCGGGTTTCAGATCGAGGGCGAAGTAAAGGTGCGCATTTGCCGAAGGTGCGGGGCCGAGCTTTGAGCGACTCCGGACACCCCGTACCCCGGCTCAAGCTCCGCTACCGCGAGGAGCTTCGGGCACGCCTCCTCCAGGAGAAGGGATACGGCAACATCATGGCCGTTCCCGGCCTGGAGAAGATCGTCGTCAACATGGGGGTCGGCGACGCGATCAAGGACGGCAAGCTGCTCGATGCGGCCCTTGCCGATCTCGAGGTAATCACGGGGCAAAAGGCCAGGATCACCCGCGCGCGCAAGTCGATCGCAGGCTTCAAGCTCAGGGAGGGCCAGGCAATCGGCGCGAAGGTTACGCTGCGCGGCGATCGCATGTGGGAGTTTCTCGATAGGCTCCTTTCGATTGCGCTCCCAAGGATTCGCGACTTCCGCGGGCTTCCTTTGTCCGCCTTCGACGGGCGCGGCAATTACACGATCGGAGTAACCGAGCAATTGATCTTCCCCGAGATCGATTACGACAAGGTGGCGCAGGTGAGAGGGATGGACATAACGATCGTTACCTCTGCCCGACGGGACGAGGACGGCGAAGCGCTGCTTCGTGCCCTGGGCACGCCGCTGCAGGAAGCCGCCGCGGCGGCGGCGAGCTGACGGGAGGAACATGGCGAAGAAGGCTTTGATCGAAAAGCAACAGAGGAATCCGAAGTTCGGCGTCCGGGCTTACACGCGATGCTCACGATGCGGGCGGCGGCGAGCAGTGTTCCGCAAGTTCCTGCTTTGCCGGATCTGTTTCCGGGAGCTGGCCCACACCGGGGAGTTGCCGGGGGTGACGAAAGCCTCGTGGTGAAGCTATCGACCAACGTTACCGACCCGATCGCGGATCTTCTCACGCGAATCCGGAACGCCAACATGTCTTTCAAGGAGGAGTTGGTCGTGCCGGCGTCGGGCAAGATCGAGGCAGTCCTTCGGATACTCGAGCAAGAGGGCTACATCGAGTCGTTCGGCAAGGCCGGCGAGGACGAGCCTCGCGGGTTACGCGTGCGCCTGAAGTACGGGAAGGACCGCGAGCGAACCATCTCGGGTCTGGAGCGCGTGTCGAAGCCCGGCCGTCGCGTCTACGCGAAACGGGGGGAGATGACCCGGGTGCTCGGCGGACTTGGGGTCGCCATCGTGTCGACCTCGCACGGCGTGATGACGGATCGTGACGCCGTCCGCAAGGGAGTAGGCGGCGAGGTGCTTGCACATGTCTGGTGAGGCCAGGCGCGGTGAGAGCGGATGAGCCGGATCGGGATGAAACCCGTCGAGATCCCCAGCGGTGTCGAGATCGACATCTCGGGGTCCACGGTGACCGTGAAAGGCCCACGAGGTTCGCTCCGGCGCGAGTTCCACAAGGACATGCGCATCGAGAAGGACGGTGACGTCGTAAGGGTGAAGCGACCGAGCGACGAGGATTTTCACCGGAGCCTGCACGGACTCTCGAGAACGCTGCTTGCCAACATGGTCGAGGGCGTGACGAAGGGTTACGAGAAGCGCCTGGAGATCGTAGGTGTCGGGTATCGGGCAGTACTGAAGGGGAAGGACCTGGAGCTCGCCGTCGGGTATTCGCACCCGGTTGTGTTTTCGCAGCCCGAGGGAATCGAGTTCGAGGTCCCGGCGCCGAACCGGATCGTGGTCAATGGCAACGACAAGGAAGCCGTCGGCGAGATCGCAGCGGAGATACGAAAGGTGAGGAAGCCCGAGCCCTACAAAGGGAAGGGTATTCGCTACGAGGGCGAGTACGTTCGAAAGAAGGCCGGCAAGGCCGCGAAGGCGGTGGTCGCGTGATGGACGCGAAGGTCAAGCGCGCTTCCCGTCTCAAACGCCATCGTCGTGTGCGAAAGCGCGTGAGCGGAACGGCCGATTGTCCGCGCCTGGTGGTGTACCGCTCGAACCGGCACATCTACGCGCAGCTGGTGGACGACACTGTCGCTCGCACACTCGTGCACGCGTCCGACACCGAGGCGAAGGCGAAGGGCGACAAGAAGGAAAGGGCGAAGGCGGTCGGCACCGTGCTCGCCAAGCGCGCTTCGGAGGCTGGCATAGGCCGGGCGATCTTCGACCGCGGCGGACGCCTGTACCACGGCCGCGTTGCAGCGCTGGCCGAAGGGGCTCGCAAGGGGGGACTAACCCTATGAGGCGCTACGACGGCGGCGACCAGAAGAGCCCCTACGAGGAGCGCGTCGTCTCGATCAACCGCGTCGCCAAGGTCGTGAAGGGCGGGCGGCGCTTCTCGTTCGCTGCGCTCGTCGTCGTCGGCGACGGAGCGGGCCGGGTTGGGGTCGGCTACGGAAAGGCCAAGGAAGTGCCTGCCGCCATCGCGAAGGGCGTGGAGGAAGCCAAGAAGAACATGTTCAGCGTTCCCATGATGGGAACGACGATTCCGCACAAGGTGACGGGTGAGGATGGTGCCGGCGTCGTTCTTCTGAAGCCGGCCGCCCCCGGGACCGGCGTTATCGCCGGCGGACCGGTCAGGGCGGTCGTCGAGTGCGTCGGGATAAAGGACATCCTCTCGAAGTCGCTCGGCTCGGGAAATCCCTTGAACATCGTGCATGCAGCGGTTGCGGGGCTGAAGTCCTTGAAGCGTCCGGCAGATATCGCCCGCCTCCGGGGCCGAGACATCAACCAGGTCGCGCCGCGTCCGATGCTCGATGCCGTCGCGGCCGCCGAAGCGAACGCTCAAGCGAAGCGCGCCGCCGATTGGGGCGAGGAGGGCAGCGGTGGCCAAGAAACTTAAGGTCACGCAAGTCCGGAGCCTGATCGACCGGCCGAAGGAACAGCGGGCCACGGTTCGCGCACTCGGGCTTCATCGGATCAGGGAATCGGTCGTGAAGGACGACCGCCCCGAGATCCGCGGGATGATTGCTAAGGTTGGCCACCTCGTGAGTGTCGAGGAGGTGGACGCGTGAAGCTTCATCACCTAAAACCTGCCGAGGGTGCTAAGACGAAGCGAAAGCGCGTCGGCCGCGGCCGCGCCGCCGGCCAGGGCAAGACGGCCGGACGAGGGACCAAGGGCCTGAAGGCGCGCGGCAAGACCAAGCTCGGCTTCGAGGGTGGGCAGATGCCGCTCGCCCGGCGTGTGCCCAAGCTCAAGGGCTTCACCAACCGGAATCGCCGGGAATGGGCGACCGTCAACCTCGACAGGCTTGCCAAGGCGTTCAAGGACGAGGCCGACCCCGCGACGATGCTCGAAAAAGGCCTGGTTCGCAAGGGACTACCTGTAAAGGTGCTCGCCAAGGGCGAGCTGGACCGCGCGATAATCGTTCGGGCGCAAGCGTTCTCGGAGGCTGCCAAGGCGAAGATCGAGGGCGCCGGCGGCCGGGCCGAGATCGTTCCGCCGCCGGGTTAGAATCGGAGCCGACGTGCTCAAAGCTTTCGTCAACGCATTTAAGCTTCCGGATCTTCGCAACAAGATCCTGTTCACGCTGTTCATCATCGCCGTCTATCGGTTCGGTGCTCACCTGCCCGTGCCGGTCGTCGACATCAGCATTTTGCAGAGAGAGTTCGAACGTCAGGGTGCCCAGGGTTTCCTGCAGTTCATCAACCTGTTTTCGGGCGGGGCGCTCACGAACATGGCGGTGTTCGCGCTCGGCATCATGCCTTACATCACCAGTTCGATCATCATGCAGTTGCTGACTGCGGTCATTCCCAAGCTCGAGCGGTGGCGAAAAGAGGGCGAAGCCGGCCAGAAGAAGATCACGCAGTGGACTCGCTACATGACGGTCACACTTGCGGTGCTGCAATCGACAGGATTCGCGTTCCTGTTCCACTCGGGCCAGCAGGGTTTGCCCGACATCTTCCCGCCGGGAACGTTCACGCCGCCAAAGGTCGCGCTGATCGTCCTCACTTTCACCGCCGGCACCGCGCTCATCATGTGGATGGGCGAGCTGATCACCCAGCGCGGGATCGGCAACGGCATGTCGATCCTCATCTTCGCGAGCGTCATCTCCACGCTCCCCTCGGAGGGTCTCGCGATCCTGCGTCAGGCCGGCGCCGCCAAGTTCGGCGTCATCGTTGGCATCGGCGTCCTGATCATCGTCGCGGTCGTGTTCATCGAGCAGGGACAACGCAGGATCCCGGTGCAGTACGCCAAGCGCGTGGTCGGGAGGAAGATGACCGCCGGACAGAGCACCTACATACCGTTGAAGGTGAACCAGTCCGGAGTGATCCCCATCATCTTCGCTTCGTCCGTTCTTTATTTCCCTTCGCTGATCGCCAGCACGATCAACTCGCCTGGGCTGCAGGATTTCGTCGATAAGTACTTCGCGAACCAGCGAAGCATCGTTTACATGCTCACTTACGGCGTGCTCGTCGTGTTCTTCGCCTACTTCTACACGGCGATCGCGTTCAACCCAACGGAGACGGCCGACAACATCCGCAAGTACGGGGGTTTCATACCCGGTATCCGCCCCGGAGCGCCCACGGCCAAGTATCTGAACGACATCCTCGTGCGTATCACGCTGCCCGGCTCGCTCTTCCTGGCGGCGATCGCGCTGATCCCTTCGATCTTTCTGGCTTTCTGGGTGATCCAGCAGTTCCCGTTCGGTGGCACCTCGATCCTGATCACCGTCGGCGTGGCCCTCGAGACCATGAAGCAGCTGGAATCGCAGCTGCTCATGCGGCACTACGAGGGTTTCCTCAAGAAACCGGCGTGAGGGGCGAGTGAGACTCGTCCTCCTCGGGCCGCCGGGGGCCGGCAAGGGGACCCAAGGCCATCCCCTGGCCGAGCGCTACGGCGTGCCCCTCATCTCGACCGGCGACATCTTCCGGACGCACCTGAGCCGGGGGACGGCGCTCGGCGTGCAGGCGAAGGACTACATGGAACGCGGCGAACTGGTTCCCGACGACGTTGTCGTCTGGATGGTAGTCGGCCGCCTGGCCGAGCCGGATACGGAAAACGGGTTCATTCTCGACGGCTTTCCGCGAACCCTCCCGCAGGCGCGGGCATTGGGCGAAGCCTTGGAGGAAAGGGAGACTCCCCTCTCCGCCGTCCTCAACTTCAATGTGGACGACGAAGTTTTGGTCAAGCGGCTCGCCGCCCGGCGGATCTGCGGCGATTGCCAGCGCACCTACAACCTCGACCTAAAGCCGCCGCAAGAGGAAGGGATCTGCGATGTCTGTGGCGGCAAGTTGATCCAACGGTCGGACGACGAGGAGGAGACGGTTCGCCGTCGCCTCGACGTTTATCACGAAGAGGCCGGCCGCCTGTCGGATTACTTCGGCGAGAAAGGGCTCCTGCGGAAGATCGATGCCGACGGGACCGTCGACGAGGTCTTGGAGCGAGCAATCGAGGCGGCTCACACTTGATCATCTACAAGTCGCCGGAGGAGATCGGGAAGATGCGCGATGCCGGTGAGGTCGTTGCGGCGACTATCGAGGCCGTGACTGCCTCGGTTCGCCCCGGGGCCACGACGCGCGATCTCGACCGGGTTGCCGAAGAGGAGATTCGAAAGCGCGGCGCGACGCCCTCGTTCCTCGGTTACAAAGGGTTCCCGGCGTCGCTCTGCACATCGGTGAACGAGGAGATAGTCCACGGCATACCGGGCGACGACAGAAGGCTTTCCTCCGGGGACCTCCTCTCGCTCGACTTCGGAGCGATCGTCGACGGCTATCACGCCGACGCGGCGGTAACGGTGTTCGTAGGTGAACCTCCCTCGTCGGAGGCCGAGAAGCTCGTCCGCGTGACCGAGGAGGCTCTCGAGGCCGGTATCGGACAAGTGCGCGCCGAAAGGCACCTCTCGGACATCGCGCATGCCGTCGAACAGGTCGCGACGGGTGCCGGGTTCTCGGTCGTTCGCGAGTACGTGGGACACGGGATCGGCCGAAGCCTGCACGAGGATCCACCCGTTCCGAACTACGGGCCGCCCGGGCGCGGCCCCGAGATCAAAGCGGGACTGGTGATCGCCATCGAACCGATGGTCAATCTTGGGGACTGGCGCACCCGGCAGCTCCAGGACGGCTGGACGGTGGTCACCGCCGACGGATCCTTGTCCGCCCATTTCGAGCACACGATCGCCGTGACGGAGGAGGGGCCTGACGTCCTGACACAACGTCGCTGACCTGCGGAAATGCACCGCTCCGGTGGACGGGAACGGTCGCCTGCCCTTATACTTTCGCTTCCGGCCCGAGGGCTGGTTGAAGCGCGTCCGCGGAAGTGCCCGTCCGGTGTTCTGAGGATTCCCTGTGGCGAAGAAAGACGCTATCGAGGTTGAAGGAACGGTTACAGAACCGCTTCCTAATGCCATGTTTCGCGTCGAGTTGGACAACGGCCACAAGGTCCTCGCTCACATCTCGGGGAAGATGCGGATGAACTACATAAAGATCCTGCCCGGAGACCGGGTCTTGGTGGAGCTCTCGCCATACGACCTTTCCCGAGGGCGGGTCGTGTACAGGTACAAATAGGAGCCTGAAGTGAAGGTTCGTCCGTCGGTGAAGAAGATGTGTGACCGCTGCAAGGTCGTGCGGCGGCGCGGACGGATCATCGTTATTTGCCCGAACCCGCGGCACAAGCAGCGGCAAGGATAGGGGAACAGGTTGGCACGAATCGCAGGGGTCGATCTTCCGCGAGACAAACGCGTCGATGTCGCCCTTCGCTACATATACGGAGTAGGCATCACCAGGGCGCTGCAGATCTGTGAAGGAGCCAGGGTGAACGGCGACACGAAGGTGCGCGACCTCGCGGAGGAGGAGATCGTTCGAATCCGCGAGTTCATCGATCGCAACCTGAAGGTCGAAGGAGACCTGCGGCGCGACGTCGCGCAGGACATCAAGAGGAAGATAGAGATCGGCGCGTACCAGGGAATAAGGCACCGCCGCGGGTTGCCCGTCCGCGGCCAGCGAACGCACACGAACGCGCGCACTCGAAAGGGACCTAAGAAGACCGTAGGCGTAAAGAGGAAGGCGGCGACCAAGTAAGTGGCGAAGCCGAAGCAGAAGAAAGCGCGAAAGAAGGAGAAGAAGAACGTCTCCCACGGTCACGCGCACATCAAATCGACGTTCAACAACACGATCGTCACGATCACCGATCCTCAGGGCAACACCTTGTCCTGGGCGAGCGCCGGGAACGTCGGGTTCAAGGGTTCGCGGAAGTCGACGCCGTTCGCGGCTCAGCTCGCGGCGGAGGCGGCGGCCCGGAAGGCTCAAGAGCACGGACTCCAGAAGGTGGATGTGTTCGTCAAGGGACCCGGCTCCGGCAGGGAGACGGCGATCCGCTCGCTTGCGGCGACGGGCCTCGAGATAGTCGGGATCCAAGATGTGACGCCGGTTCCGCACAACGGCTGCCGGCCGAGAAAGCGTCGCCGGGTTTAACACCTTCGCCTTGGTCGAGGCGATAGGAACATAGGGCGGGGAGGAGTGGATGATCCCCCGCCGGAGGAGGTAAGAGTTGTTCACAGTCACGCGACCGCAGATCCAAGAGGAGGGCGTCAACGAGACGCGCTCCAACTTCATCATCGAACCACTGGAACCGGGGTTCGGGTACACGCTGGGAAACACGCTCCGAAGGACACTGCTTTCGTCCATCCCCGGAGCGGCGATCTCCTCGGTGCGCATCGAAGGCGTGCTGCACGAGTTCGCGACGATCCCGAAGGTGACGGAAGACGTCACCGACATCATCCTCAACCTCAAGGAGGTCGTGGTCCGCTCGGACCTCGACGAGCCGGCCACCGTATATCTGAAGGCGAAGGGTCCTTCCGACGTGACGGCGAGCGACATCTCCCCTCCGGCCGGGATCGAGGTCTTGAATACCGGTCATCACATAGCGACGCTGGGCAAGGCAGCGTCTCTCGAGATGGAGCTGGTGGTCGAGCGAGGCGTCGGGTACCGCTCCGCGGAGAAGAACAAGAAGGCTCGCGATCCGATCGGCGTGATCCCGATCGACTCGATCTTCTCGCCGGTCAGGAAGGTCTCCTATTCGGTCGAGAACACCCGGGTCGAGCAGATGACGGACCGTGACAAGCTCATCCTCGACGTGGAGACCGACGGTTCGGTGACACCGCGCGAGGCGCTTGCGTCGGCGGGAAGCACGCTCTACGAGCTGATCCAGCTGTTCGCCGAAATGGCCGAGGCGCCCGGAGTCTCGATAGGCCCGGCCGAGGACGAGTCGGTTCCGAGCGACTACGGCATCACGATCGAGGACCTGAACTTGTCGGTTCGCTCCTACAACTGTCTGAAGCGCGAGGGGATCAACTCGGTCGGCGAGCTGGTCGAGAAGACCGAGCCCGAGCTGGTCGAGATCCGCAACTTCGGACAGAAGTCGATCGACGAGGTGAAGGGCAAGCTCGAGGAATTGGGCCTCTCGCTCAAGGAGGCGTAGTGGCACGACCGCGTAAGGGGCATCGCCTGGGGTCCGGCCCGGCACATGAGCGCTTGATGCTGGGCGGGCTCGCGGCGTCGTTGTTCACGCATGAGCGCTTGAACACGACGGTTGCGAAGGCGAAGGCCTTGCGCCCGCACGCCGAGAAGCTGATCACCTTCGCCAAGAAGGGCGACGTCGCCGCGAGGCGCGAAGTCCTGAAGGTGATCCCCGACCGGGAGGTCGTTCACAAGCTGTTCTCGGAGATCGGTCCGCGTTACGCGGAACGCGCCGGCGGGTACACGCGAATCCTGAAGCGCGGGAACCGCAAGGGCGACGGCGCACCCATGGCTCGGATCGAGCTGGTTCCCGAGGAGGAGTAAGGCCTCGTACCGCTGAGGTCCCGCGGTTCGTCAGCCCTCATTTCAACTCCGAATAGACTCGATCCGTGTCAATTGTCAGACTCGATCTCGCGTACGACGGGACCGGTTTTCACGGGTGGGCCGTTCAACCGCGACAGCGCACCGTCGAGGGTGAGATCTCGGATGTGCTGACGCAAATCCTGGGGTCCGCGCCGAAATTATCCGTCGCCGGGCGGACGGATACCGGCGTCCATGCGCGAGGCCAAGTGGTGTCGTTCGCGGCGGGTTTGGATCCGGCGAAAATCGCCGCCGCTATCAACTCGATGCTCGGCCCGGAGGTGGTCGTTCTCCGCGCGGCCCCGGCACCCGAAGGGTTCGACGCTCGTCGAAGTGCCGTGGCCCGTGAGTATCGCTACCGGATCGACCTCGGTCCGGTAGCCGATCCCTTCTCGGCGCGGTTCGTTTGGCACCGGCCGAAGGAACTCGCGCTGACGCCGATGCGTGCCGCGGCCAAGCGGCTCCTCGGCCGTCACGACTTCGCGTCGTTCGCGCGCGCGCCGGCCGACGGCAGGGGAACGGTTCGCCGTCTAGAGCGCCTTTCGATATCGCGCCGCGGTGACCGCGTTGAGATCGCCGTGCGCGCGAACGCGTTCGCACATCAGATGGTCCGCAGCCTTGTGGGGACGCTCGTTGCTGTAGGGGAAGGCAGGCTTAAGCCGTCCGACATGGCGAGAATTCTTCGAGCCAAGGATCGGTCGGCGGCGTGGCACATAGCGCCCGCGGGCGGCCTGACGCTCGAGCGCGTCTACTACGGCTAACGCTCCAAGACGAATTTCAGGACATGCCAGAGCTCGCCGCGGACCGGATAAGCACCATCTTCCTCTTCGAATCGGTACCCGGCCCTGCGTGCGACACCCGCAGACGCTTCGTTGTCCGGCTTCGTCACTAGAATGATGCGCCGCAGTCCTAGCTCCTCGAGACCCCACCCGGACAGAAGCTGCACGCTATTGGTCGCCTTTCCCTGCCTTCTGGCCCATGCGGCGACCCAGTAGCCGATCTCGGCGGTGCCGTTGGAGGTCTCGATGCTGCTCAGTCCGACCGATCCGTCCAGGGAGCCGGTGGAAGGGTCGGTAATTGCCAACGAGATCTCGGTGCCTTGCCGCAGGTCATTCGCCTGCGACACGATCCAGTCTCGGGCGTCCGATTCCCGATAGGGACTAGGGATGCGAGCCGTCCAGCGAGGAATCTCGGGATCCTGGCACGCCTGGGTTACGCGCGGAACGTCCATCAGCGTGAAAGGCCGGAGCGCGACGACGTCGTCTTCAAGCGCCGGCTCCGGATTCTTGATCGCCGGCATGTTACAGAGGCTAGAGTATCTCGGCCCTCTGGATAGTCAGCATTAAGACTCTGTCGCTAGACCTCGCTTAACCATGAATGTCACAGCGGGTGACATGTTGATGGGAAGTAGTTGCGTCTCCGGGTGCGCCTTAGCCCATACGCGGAACAATTCATCAACGAATCCTTGGCCGGCTTCATTCAAGCCGGAGAAGTCTATTGTGACTGTGCGGAAGCGGTCTAGACCAGAGGCTACGCGTTTTGCCTCAGAACGCGACACAAATTCCCCCGGAAGCTCGAAGAGCCGTATTGTTACCTCCGACGCCGAGAATTCTCGAGCGTCCGCGCTAGTGAACTCGGCAAAGACATCAGTCATCTTTCGCGGACTGTCGAAATCGATCTGGCATTCGACTCTGGTTCCGTCGGTCTTTGCAACGTCTGCGATCGCTTGGTCGTTTCTTTCGTTATCCACTGTCCAACGCAGCCCTCGACTATCCAAGACAAATTGGTCGACGAGACGTGACGTGAAGAAAATCCCTTCGCCAGTGTGTCGTGCAGGATCTGTCGTCCGCTTTCCCTTAGTGAGTTCCTGGATCGCCTCCAGATCACTGCGAAGGTGCAACTTCTGTCGAACGTGGCGGAACACGCCAACCCCATTATCGACAATCTCGAAGGTGGCTCTCCGGTCGTCCGTGTGAAGAGTCAGATGGGCGGTGGATCCGCTTGAGTGATCAATCGCGTTGTTCAACATCTCAGTGAAAGTGTGAGAAAGGATTGAGCGAACGTTGACGCGCGCCTGCGCGATTGCTGGTACGGCTGCAAGAATCACCTGCCACGCTCTGTCCTCTTGCAGTCCAGACAGAGAGTAGACCTTGTCGAAGGCAGCGAGCTTTGGGAGACGATAGCGCGAGCCTCGGCCGGCTCCGATTCTTTCGAGCCGGCCTTGCCGGATTAACTTGATGAAGTGATAGTGAGCTGCTTGGCGGGTGAGTCCCAGGGCAGAGGCGATGTCTCCAGAAGAGACGACTGGATGCCTTTTTAGGTGGGCGAAAATGGCACCCTCAACAGGCGATTGATCTTTACCTTTTGACATTTCTTTAAGATGATAACTCCGAAAGGTTAAAATGTCAAAACTGGCATCGGAGAGGAGAGAGTGGTGGAGCCGAGCTTCAAGTGGATCAGTTCGAAACCTACCCAACAGGCAGTCCTTGTCACAATAATCGGAATCTGCCCTCTTGCAAAGGAGTGGCCTCTGCTGCCGGCGGCATCTCCCTGGACGATTGCGGTACTGACCCGCATGAGCTTGTTGCGGCAACAATCAGGCCCGCGGCCAGACTCGCTTTCCGCATCCTTCCTTGCAGCGCGCTCATTGCTAGGTCCCACCTTTCGTCGCAGTGTCAATACTCTCCGTCCCAATCGTGGCCCCTTTCCTGGGTATGGACAACTGCCTACCCCCCCGCGCGAACTCAAGCCCCCCTGGGGGAGACACTCGAAGTATTGTCCGCGAGCGTCCGGAGTACACGAACTAGTCTGGGCCAGCACCCGGAGCTGGGGCGCCGCACTGATCGCAGAGGGCCGCACCCTGCCCGAGTTCTGCGCCGCACGAATAGCAGATACCTTTTCCCCATTCGGTCTTGGCCAAGTGTTCGAGCCTCTTCCATGCCCATCGTGGAGGTGCCTGGCCCTGAGCTGCAGAGTCTCGCACGAGGATCTCTGGATGAAGCCAGACAGACAAGTAGTAGAGGGATAACACTACGAGCGCCCAGAACCACCAATAGTAGCTGTGGACAGGCACACCCGCTATCTCGCCGCGCCCAATCAGCGGCAGGAGGAGAACCGAACCAGGAATGAGGCCAGCGAGCTTGAAGACTCCGTTGAAGTTGTTGAAGTAGGCGATCACTCCTGCGACATACAGACCTATGACGGGGACAACCACCAACAGCCGCAGCGCTCGAGCAACTGCAATTCTTGCTCCTCCCATAAGCCTTTCCCACAGGACCACGATCGGGGACTATCCGACCCGCCGTCCACCGGCCGTTCCTCCAGTGGCCATATCCATTCAGGCGAGACCAGAAAGATTAGCCCGGTAAACAAGTTCCTGCCCGATATGCTGAACGCATGGGCCGACCCGAAATTGAACGACTAAGGCCGACCAGCCAGACCTTGACGTCCGGCTGCAGGCAATGGAAGCAAGAAACCGAGTTCATCTCGCCGGGACCGTCTCGGAGGCGGGGTGGTGTTTCGGTGTTTTGATCGGTCACGAGGGTGAGGAAGCGCTTGCCTTGGCGTTGTTGGAGCAGTCCCGAGCCCTAATGAGGCCTCCCGATCTCTCACTGGTGGGGTTTCGGGTTGACACTCTGTCTACGCGGTGAAGTCGATTCTAGTGGGCTTTACGAGGGAGGGCTCCCATGGAACCGATCAGTGGGAGAGTCACGCAATCGAGCAAAACATGAAGCTCCCGGAGGCCGATCGTGTTGGGATACTTCTCGATGCGTGCACCAACGATCAACCTATGGCTGATGAACTGAAGCTTTGGATTTCGAACGCGATTGGGCGCGGAGTGCGAATCGCTTTGTTTCTTAGCAAGGAGGTTCAGCAAGGGCAGGGAACCGTAAGCGGCTCCTGGCTTGTGCAGCGCCTCGGTATCAATGTGAATCACGGCGGCCCCTGGGAGGTTGAGCCTGCGATCCGCGAGTTAGGTGGACGGTTCCGCGATCACATGGCCTATGGATCCGTCTCTTTTCCCGGCGTGAAACCCGACGGGTGGAGCGTTCTTGGCAAGCTACGGACCCCAGAGGGTGAGATCGGGGGATCTGTCGCGGTGAGATTTCGACGACAGGATGCCGATATCCTGGTGCTTCCTCTGTTCGTAGCAAATGAGGAAGCAGCTGCGGAATGGCTCAACGTCGAATTGGACGAGTTCCCCCCATACCTCGATGAGCTCGACCTCGGCGACGAACAAGGCGCGCGCAAAAGGATCGCCGAGGCAGAGAAGGAAATAGTTGAAGCAACGGCGGCTCTTGAGGAGAGTAGGAGACGCAAACGCATCCTTTACCTCACGGGCGAGCAGCTTGAGCTGGAAGTTGTCCGATTCCTAGAGAAGGAACTGGAGATCCCCGCCCGCCATGTGCCCGGCAACAAAGAGGACTTATGCCTTGTCGAAGCAGGGGGCGAAACAGAAGGGCGCGATTGGGCGATCGGAGAGGTAAAAGCCGCGGAGACATCAAATATCTCGCGCCAAGATGTGGGGCAGCTAGACACACACAGGAAGGAGAAAGGCCTACCAAGTGACTTCCCGGCCGTTCTCATAGCGAACACCTATTGGCGAGGACCGGTGCTCGCCAATAGGGATTCAGAAATCCACCCCGATGTCGTGAGGCGGGCTTCGGAAGATCACATCGTTGTCGTACGCACGCTCGATCTGATCAGGCTGCTGATACTTACCAATAGAGGTGATCGAGAGGCGGTCGAGGCCCTCGTGGAATCGATCCGCGATGGCGGTGGCTGGTTCGAGGTAGATGCTGACATACGGCACGAACTCCACAAGTAGGACTTGCGAGTGTTGTGCTCAGACTTCGTGCCATCGACACGCGTAGCGGCGTGCTCACGCGGCTCCACGTCGCCTGTCGACAATCCACCCGATCATCCAGCGGCGCAATCCGGCAACTCCGTCGACAATCTCCCAAGATCTTGCTAAAGATCTCTTTCACCGTTTCCCCGGGCACTCTCAGCATTCCCATGTCCAGTAGGGCGCGACCTGGTCCGGACTGACCTGCTGAACATCAGCAAACGAGTCGACATCTTCGACGAAGATCAACCTCGCGCTTTCTTCGGATGGCGGGTTGTGCAGCCAATTCGCGGAGTCCATCACCCGGTGATTCGACAAGCGCCGTCCTCCGGACCGGTGCCAAATTGTGGCGCAGCAGATGCGGCAAGACCCTCAAGTATCAGCTCACCTAGGACCCCTCGAACCACATCACCTGGAACGCCCAGAACGTCTGCCAATTCCCTGCACTGTGTCGGGGAATACATTTATGAAGACTGTTTGAAGTGTGGCGCGCACCGTTATTGGCTTCGTTATCCCGCCAGACTCTCGAGTGATCCCGTCAGGGGTTGGCGTTGCACACCTAGGGGGCGGGCCTTCGGGTGCAACTGGCCCAATTGCAGGCCACCGTCTCGCCTCCAGGCTCGGATAGGTGATTGGCGTGGCGTGCTCGCTCGTTTGACGAGCCCAAGAACGACCCCTGAGTGAGAAGAGGCTTACTGAACGGCCTGCTTACAGACTGCGGGCGGCTGGCGGGATTCGACCTAAGTTCGGTTAGCCGTCGAATAGTCGTTGGGTTACGCTTCCCGATCAAGAGGTGACGCGTCTATGTCGTGGAGAGAGAAGCCGGCAGACGCAACCCCGGCATCCCAGGTTCATCTTGAGCTGATAGAACCGCTTCTCCGCGACCTTCAACGACAATTCGAGGAGAAGGCCTCAACCGGGACCTTTTCCGGTGAAGCCAGCACGGACTATGTGCTCCGCTGGTTGGACGACGCCGCTGTCGCGGATCAGGAGTCGGCACTTCTTGCTGGCTGCGCTTGGCAGACGCGCATAGTTGAAGATCTCGAGATAGATCCACAGCAAGAAACACCTTTTCCGATGCCCGGCTATGAAATCGCCCAGATAGCAATATTCCGACTGCTTGGCAGTGCCCTGGCTAGCAGGTTCCCGGATATGGCGGAAGAATTGGACCGCGGAGCGACAATCGAGTTCACGGATATGGGTGTCGAGGTGGGTCAAGAAGAACAAGCGAGGCCGGAGGAAGAGATGATAACGGCCGTTCGTCTCTATAGGGCCACTCTTGGGCGAACGCTCTTCGGACGGGCCAAGGATGTCTGGATGCTTGACTACGTGGACGCGGCGGGCAGGGTACTCGCCACCAGACCTACAAGTTTTCCGGGCAAGGCAAACGGGTTGGCCGTACTAGCGGCTGTAGAGGGGGCTCTTACGGAGAAGGGAGCTCGCGTCTACATAGACCGCATCGAACCCGAGGCCAAGAACCAACCCTAGACGCGTGTGGATGGGAACGCGGTCCAGGGATTCTGCCAACCTGAAGCGGGTCAAGCAGGGAGTGGGCCCGTGGGAAACCTTGGCCTGAGCACGTTCAGGGGTGCGACCTCAGCTCGGTCGTCTCGAACGGGGCTCCTGACTTTGCGTCGGCCAAACCTGCGGAGTAGCCGTCCCCCCTCGTGTGTTGCATTTCGCCAGCCCGTGTCTATAGACCCCCCTCAGCTTTGACGAGATCATGTTTGCCCAGGTAGCATGGCCTGCTGGCCCTGGCGGGCCGCCTTTTTTCTGATGAGAACCTACGCTCCGAAGCCGAAGGACATCGAGCGCCGCTGGTACGTCGTTGACGCAGACGGTGCGGTTCTCGGCCGTCTGGCCTCGGAGGTCGCGCAGGTCCTTCGTGGAAAGCACAAGCCGATCTACGCCCCTCATGCCGACACCGGTGATCACGTAGTCGTGATCAATGCGCGGAAGATCCGTTTGTCCGGCGAAAAGGAAGCGAAGAAGATCGACTACCGTCACTCCGGTTACCCGGGAGGCCTCAAGGAAACGGACTACGCGCGCCTCATGCGTGAGAGACCCGCCTACGTCGTCGAGAAGGCCGTGAAAGGCATGCTTCCGAAATCCTCGCTCGGACGCTCGATGTTCGCCAAACTCACCGTGTACGAGGACGCCGAGCATCCCCACGAAGCCCAGAAGCCGGTTCCATTGAAAGTAGGGGAGAGGCCCGCGTGGACCGGGCTGCCGGAACCGCCCCCGGTCCCGGAGCCTCGGAAGAAGGAGACACCGAAAAGGAAGCCGCCCGCGAAGCGAACGACTTCGAAACGGACCACGGCCAAAGCGGCGGCAAAGCCGGCCGCCAAACGCACGGCCAAGCGGGCGACCGCAAAGCGCACTTCGGCGGCGAAGAAGAGGACGACCAGGCGAAAGAAGAAGGAGTAGGCCTTGGCCGAAGCATTGGTTAGCGCAACGGGACGGCGTAAGGAAGCCGTTGCCCGCGTGCGGCTCACCCAGGGAACCGGCGTATTCGAGCTTAACGGCCGTCCTCTGGAGAGTTACTTCGCGACCCGCGCGCACCGCATGATCGTCATGGCGCCGCTTCGTATCGTCGGTAAGGAAAAGGAAGTGGATGTCGTCGCTCACATCACCGGCGGTGGCGTGGCCGGCCAGGCCGGCGCGCTGAGGCACAGCATCGCCCGCGCGCTGATCGAGATGGATCCCACCCTCCGTGCGGTGCTCAAGGCCGAGGGGATGCTTACCCGGGACGCCCGTGAGAAGGAACGCCGCAAGTACGGGCTGAAGAAGGCGCGCAAGGCGCCTCAGTTCTCGAAGCGATAGCCGAATGAGACGCTGCCCCTTATGCGGGGAGGAAGTTCAGGATCGCGCCCTCAAGTGCCGCCACTGCGGATCGGTGCTTCCCTCGGCGGCAGGTGCCCCAGGAGGTCCTGAAGGCGTCGAAGTCATCAGAACCGGGAGGCGCTACCTGGTGGCGTCTCGGGGAAACATCGTCGGTGTGTGGGACCGGTTCAGCGCGGCGGAGCCCGTGGCTACCTTTGACACGAGCGATGAAGGAAGCGACGCGGCCCTCGAGCAGTTCGGAAAGATGGAGCGCCTTTCGTCGCGATCGCTCTCGAGGTGGTTCCCGACTCTCGGATGGTTCTTCATCGTGGCCTTGCTCGTATGGGTAGCCGTTTCCGGTTTGTCTGAGTACCTCGAGGTTCGCGCCTTCACGGGCCTCACCCGGGAGCGGTCGGAAATCCAGATGCTTGCCACCGTTAACGCAATTCAGGCGATCGCGTTCGCCGTCTGGGTCGGATCGCTGGCAATCACAGCCTTCCTTTGGGTGCGATCGAGGGCCGAGAAGGACTAAGAAGAGGTCTCGGCAGCATCTAGGATCAGCCGGGCTTGGACTTCCAGCTCGGCCGGCACCATGAGGAAAACCGGTCCCATCCTGTAGGGCCCTTCCCCCTCGCCCTTCACGAACACGGGGATCCCCTCGGACTCCAGGAGGCCCTTAGCCGCGTAGCCCTCCGTGATCGACTGCGTAGTAAGCACAATCGCCAGGTCGCCCGAGAGTTCGCCCTCCATACCCCGATTCTTGCATCGGGCCGCGGTTCCGGCTCGGCCCGGCGGGGGTGTACCCTGCGCCGGTGCGACGGCTCTTCGGCACGGACGGGGTACGCGGCGTGGTCGGCAAGGACCTCACCGAGGCCGTGGCGTTCTCGCTCGGACGGGCGGCAGTCATGGCGCTCGCCCGAGGGGACGGGGTCCGCCCGGACTTCGTCATCGGACGTGACACGAGGGCCTCGGGAAAGATGCTCGAGGATGCGATCGCCGGCGGGATCCGGTCCGCCGGAGGCGACGCGCTCCTTGCGGGGGTCCAGACGACGCCGGCCGTGGCTTATCTGACGACCGATCTCGGTGCCTCGGCCGGAGTAGTGATCTCCGCCTCGCACAATCCGCCCGAGTACAACGGGGTGAAGTTCTTCGGCGAAGGCGGCTACAAGCTCGCCGACGATCTCGAGGAGAGAATCGAATCGCTCCTCGAGGCGAGTCCCACCGCGAACGGGGGCGAAGCCCGCCCGCTCACCGACGGCAACGAGCGCTATCTCGGTCATCTGGCGGAGGCGGGCGCGGATCTGACGGGATTGAAGATCGTCGTCGATTGCGCGAACGGGGCCGCGAGCGAGACGGCGCCCGAAGCTCTTCGCCGGCTCGGGGCCGAGGTTCACACACTGAACGACCGGCCGGACGGCTCGAACATCAACGAAGGCGGGGGAGCGCTGCATCCCGAGATCGCCGGGGAGGCCGTCGTCCGGCTTGGTGCGGACGCAGGGGTCGCTCACGACGGCGACGCCGACCGCGCCATGTTCACGGATTCGCGAGGAGCGATCGTGGACGGGGACCAGGTCCTGGCCGCTTGCGCGCTGGCGTTCAAGGAGAGTGGACGGCTCCGGGGAAACACGGTCGTCACGACGGTCATGGCAAACCTCGGCTTCCGAAGGAGCATGGAGGAGGCCGGCATTGAAATGGTCGAAGCGCCGGTCGGCGACAGGTACGTCCTCGAGGAGATGCTCAAGACCGGAGCGATACTCGGCGGTGAGCAATCGGGACACATCATCTTCGGAGACCGGGCTACCACCGGCGACGGGATCCTTACGGCGATCGAATTCCTCTCGCTCTCCGTTCGCTCCGGTTCGTCGATAGCGGATCTCGGATCGGCCATGCGTAAGTTCCCCCAGGTGATCGAAAACGTCCGAGTGGCCGACCGCGACGGCCTTCATGAGGCCGACGAGGTCTGGGCGGCGGTGCGCTCCGCCGAACGGGATCTCGGGGATCGCGGACGAGTGCTCGTCAGGGGGTCGGGCACGGAGCCTCTCGTGCGTGTCATGGTGGAGGCGGAGACCGACGAGGAGGCTTCCGGGCACGCGAAAACCCTTGCCGACCAGGTAAAACGCAGTCTGGAATAGGCCCTTTTCCGCAAGGTTCACCGCTGGTACCCTCGTTCGGCCATGTGCGGCATCGTCGGATACATAGGGTCTGACGAGGCACTCCCCATCATCCTCGAAGGCCTTCATCGGCTCGAGTACCGCGGATACGACTCGGCCGGAGTTGCGCTGCTGAACGGGGAGCTGACCGTCGTCAAGCAGGCCGGGAAGCTCGGCCGGCTCGAGGACGCCCTGGACGGCGAGGCGAACACCTCTGGGACCGTGGGGATGGGCCACACGCGATGGGCGACCCACGGGGAACCGACCGACGCCAACGCGCACCCTCATCTTGATTGCACCGGAAGGATCGCCGTCGTTCACAACGGCATCATCGAGAACTTCTCTGAGCTTCGAACCCTCCTGGAGAAGGAGGGCCACAAGCTGAAGTCGGACACGGACACCGAGTGCATAGCCCATCTCGTGGAGGAGAAGTACGAGGACGACCTGGCCGAAGCGCTCCGCGCGACGGTTCGCGAGCTCGAGGGGGCGTACGCTGTGGTCGCGCTTTCGCTCGACGAACCCAACCGGATCGTCGGTGCGAAGGTCGCGTCACCGCTCGTCGTCGGCATCGGTGATGGGGAGACCATCCTGGCCTCCGACATCCCGGCCGTGCTGGACCGCACTAAGTCGGTCATTGCAGTCGAGGAGGGGTGGATCGTGGACGCGAACCGCTCGGGCGTCGCGTTCAGCGACTTCGATGGGAATCCCGTCTATCCCGAGCCGATGGAGATCGATTGGGACGCGTCTCGTGCCGAGAAGGGCGGATTCGACCACTTCATGGTCAAGGAGATCCACGAGCAGCCGCACGCGATCCGAGACACGCTCGTCGGGCGCACGGACGCCGCGGAACAGCTCGTCCTCGACGAGCTTCGCCTGTCGGAGGATGCGCTTCGCGAGGTGGACAAGGTCTTCATAGTCGCGTGCGGGACGGCCTATCATGCCGGTCTCGTCGCGAAGTACGCGATCGAGCACTGGACGAGGCTTCCCGTCGAGATCGAGATCGCCTCCGAGTTCAGGTATCGCGACCCCGTTCTCGACGCGAACACCCTGACGCTCGCCGTGTCGCAGTCGGGCGAGACGATCGACACGCTGGAGGCGGCCCGGCACGCCTCCCGCCAGCAGTCCCAGGTGATCGCGATCACGAATACCGTCGGGTCCTCGATCGCACGCGAGGCCGACGGCGTCTTCTACACGCACGCAGGACCGGAGATCGGCGTGGCCGCAACGAAGACCTTCGCGACCCAGATGGTCGCCCTCGACCTGGTCGCTCTCTACCTAGCCCAGGTGCGTGGCTCGATGTTCCCGACGGAGGTCGAGGACACGCTCGAGCGGATGCACGAGCTGCCTCGCAAGGTCGATCGCACTTTCCGGCTGAAGAAACAGATAAGGGAACTGGCGAAGAAGTACGCGAGCGCCCGGGATTTCCTGTTCATCGGCCGGCACACCGGTTACCCGGCCGCGCTGGAGGGCGCGCTCAAGCTGAAGGAGATCTCCTACATCCATGCGGAGGGTTATCCGGCCGGCGAGCTCAAGCACGGGCCGATCGCCCTCGTCGAACCCGGCATGCCGGTCGTTGCGGTCGCCACCGAATGCCACGTCTACCCGAAGATCCTTTCGAACATCAAGGAAGTGCGTGCGCGCGGCGCCGACGTCATCGCGGTCGCTACCGAAGGCGACGAGCGGATCAAGGAGTTCGCGCAAGAGGTGCTTTTCGTGCCGGAGACACCCGAGCTGTTTTCTCCCGTGACGGTGGCGGTGCCGTTGCAGCTTCTCGCGTACTACATCGCGATCGAACGCGGTTGCGATGTGGACCAACCGAGGAACCTGGCGAAGTCCGTAACCGTCGAATAGCGTCGGAAGGAGGTTCCGATGCGACGGACGTTACTGCTTTTCTTCATCGTTCCGGCCGTCGCCTGGTTGCCGGCCCGGTCCGCCTATGCGTGCTCCTGCGCACCGGTCGGAGCGCAGCGTCTGATCCAAGACTCCGATGCCGCTTTCGTTGGGACTTTGATCGGTCGCGACGCGCCTTTGACAACAGGAATCATCGGCCCGGGGGATCAAGCGACTCTCACCTTTCGCGTCGAGGGAGTAGCCAAGGGAGAGCTAAGTGAGATGGTCGAGGTTGAGACTTCCAGCTCAACTTCCTCGTGTGGCATCAGCGCCAACGAGGGAGATCGCCTCGGATTGGCCCTTTATGGCGAGGAGGATGGTTGGCAGTCGAGCCTGTGCTCTCAGATCGATCCGGAGGCGTTATCAAAAGCCGCCGATCTCCGCCATCCACTTGCCGGATCACCTCCGAAGGAGGAGCCGGCGTCCGCGAAAACGTGGGCAGTTCCGATCGTGGCGCTTGCGGGGATCGCCCTTGTCGGCGTCTGGCTGTGGAGGCGCCGACGTGGCTCGGCGCATTAGTCTTGGGATGTGAGCGTGGTGTCGATAGGCGTGGATGTATGCGACATCGGCCGGATGGAGCGGGCGCTCGCCAGGCACGTGACCATGCCGCGTCGGGTGTTCACTCCCGAGGAAGTTGCCTATTGCGAGACGCGTGCCCGTCCGGCCGAGTCCTACGCCGGCCGGTTCGCGGCGCGGGAGGCCGTGATCAAGGCCCTCGGCGGATACATGGGTAAGAAGTGGCAGGACATCAGCATCACCCGTGCACCGAGCGGCGAGCCGGCGATCCTCCTCTCAGGAAACGCGAAGAAGCGCGCCGAGGCCTTAGGAATCGAGCGCTTCCTGATCTCTTTCTCCCATGAGCGAACGATGGCCATGGCGTTCGCGGTAGGGGTGGGACGTTGAAGCCGATCCTCACGCCGAAGCAGAGCGCGGAACTCGATGCCGCAGCCGGGGCGCGCGGAATAACGACGGAGTCCCTGATGGAGAACGCCGGGCGCGCGGTGGCCGAGGCGTGCGTTACCGCAACCGGAGGTGCGTACGGGCGTCGCGCGGTCGTCTTGTGCGGGAAAGGCAACAATGGCGGCGACGGCATGGTCGCCGCGCGGCTGCTGGAGCGAGAGGGCATGAGGACGACGACGCTGCTCCTCGAGAATCCATCATCGATGCGCGAACCCGCAGTTACGAATCATGAAAGGCTCCTGAAGGAGACGGATCGAGTCCGGCCGTTCTCTGAGACGGCCGCCGATCGTGAGCTCGGGCGGGCCGACGTTGCGATCGACGCGATCTTCGGGACGGGGTTCCACGGCGTCCCCGATGGAATGTACGCTTCGGCAATCGGGGCTTTGAACTCGTCCGGAACCCCCGTGGTTGCCGTGGACATTCCCTCGGGCGTCGACGGCGAGTCCGCGATGGTGGCCGGCGACGCCGTTCGGGCGGACGTTACCGTGAGCCTCGGCACGGCGAAGCCGGGGGTCATCCTTTTCCCCGGCACCGAATTCGCCGGAATCGTCGAGGTGGCGGACATAGGTATCCCGCCGGACATGGTCGTCAGCGATCTTCTCTTGGTGGAAACTAGTGACGTCTCGATGATCCTTCCGGTCCGAGAGCCCGACACAAACAAGCGCGCGACGGGCGTCGTGATGGTGATCGGCGGATCGAGGGACATGACCGGCGCAGTGTGCCTCGTCGCCGAGGCCGCGTTTCGGACCGGTGCCGGATTGGTGACGATCGCGGCTCCCGAGGGCATCATTCCCGTTATTCAGGAACGTGTGACGGAAGCAACCTACCTGCCGCTGCCCGAGACTCCGGAAGGCACGGTCGCCGCCGATGCCTTCAAGATCGTCTGGGACCGAATGGGGGAGTTCGACGCGTTCGCGCTCGGTCCCGGGCTGTCGAGGAATGGCGAGACTGCGGAGTTCGCCCGCGGCGTGGCGGCGGCCGTTCCGAAGGCGCTTGTGCTCGACGCAGACGGCCTCAACGCGTTCGAGGGGCGTGCGGGCGAGCTGGCCGACAGGGGCGCGCCCGACCTCGTATTGACGCCCCACGACGGCGAGTTCGCGCGTCTGTCCGGAATTCCCCGGGAGTCGATCGAGCTTCGCCGGGTTGAGGCGGTGCGCGAGCTCGCCGGTACGGTTCAGGCGACCGTATTGCTGAAGGGAACCCGCACCCTGATCGGCTCGTTGGGCGGCGAGGTTCGCATCAATCCCACCGGGAATTCGGCGCTTGCCACCGCCGGTTCGGGAGACGTACTAACCGGTGCGATAGCCGCCTTGCTCGCCCGGGGACTCCCCGCCCCGGGTGCGGCCGCTGCCGGTGCGTTCGTCCACGGCCTGGCGGGGTCGCTTGCCGCGGCCGACTCGGGGGAGGGGACCACCGCGGGCGACCTGGCGGAGCGAATCCCCGCCGCCGTCCTAGAGGTGCTCTCGTCGTGACACCTTTCCGGCCGACGGTCGCCGAGGTTGATCTCGAGGCTATTCGACACAACGTCGGCGCGATCAAGCCCGACGGTGTGGACCTCCTAGCGGTGGTCAAGGCGAACGCATACGGTCACGGCGAAGAGGAGGTCTCGCTTGCGGCGCTTGCCGCCGGCGCGACCGGGCTGGGCGTCGCGCTCGTCGAAGAGGGGATACGTCTCCGAGAAGCAGGCATCGAAGCTCCCATCCTTTGCCTTTCGGAATTCCCGCGGGGATCGGAACGCGAGGCGCTCGAGGCGCGGCTTACTCCCGCGCTCTACACGGTCGACGGTCTCAACGCGCTATCGGACGCCGCGCGAGGGCTCGACCCACCTCCCGCCGTTCACGTCAAGATCGACACCGGCATGCACCGTGTCGGCGTCTACCCGCCCTGGGATGTTGCCGAGATCATCGGGCGAGTTCGTGAGGCGGGCTTGCAAATCGGCGGGTTGTGGACCCACTTCGCCCGGGCGGAAGAGGATGAGGAGACTACTCGGCGGCAGTTGAAACGTTTCGACGAGATTCTCGGAGCCCTGACTCAAGAGGAGGAGGTCGGGATCGTCCACGCGGCGAACACCGCCGCAACCCTCATGTACCCGGAGAGCCATTTCGACATGGTTCGCTCGGGCCTCGGAATCTATGGGCTCGGGCCGGCTCCGGACCTTGCGGAGCGAAACGGCCTTCGCCCGGCCCTCTCCTGGCGAACCGCCGTTACGATGACGAAACGGGTGCCGGCGGGCGCCGCGATTTCCTACGGTCACACCTATCGCCTGGAACACGACACCACCATCGCTACGATTCCTGTGGGCTATGCGGATGGCTATCCCCGTTCGCTCTCGAACAAGGCCGAGGTCCTCATCCGGGGCCGCCGGCGTCGTTCGGCCGGGACCGTCACGATGGATCAAATGTTGGTCGACTGCGGCGACGAGGCGATAGAACCGGGCGAGGAAGCGGTGCTCATCGGCCGCCAGGGCGACGAGGAGATCACCTCCGACGAACTCGCCGGGCTCGCCGGAACGATCAGCTACGAGTTGTTGTGCGGAATCTCCGCCAGGGTTCCGCGTCAGTACGCCGGGTGATAACGGACGTTCCCGGAGTCCGGGTCGGGCAATTCACGGACCGAGAACGGCTGACCGGGTGCACGGTCGTGTTGTGCCCGGCCGAATCGGTCGGCTCCGGTGAGGTGCGCGGCGGGGCGCCGGGCACAAGAGAGACCGACCTCCTGCGCCCGGGGATGTTGGTCACTCACGTGAACGCTTTCCTGCTCACCGGCGGGAGCGCGTTCGGCCTCGCTGCGGCCGACGGGGTCGTCCGTTACCTGGAGGAGCAAGGGGAGGGGTTCGAGACCGGCGTCGCGCGGGTTCCGATCGTCCCGGCAGCGGTGTTGTTCGATCTCTTCCTCGGTGACCCGAGCGCGCGTCCGGATCCGGATGCCGGGTACGCAGCTTGCCTGGCCGCGGGTAAGGATTTCGACGAAGGAAACGCCGGGGCCGGCACCGGCGCCACCGTCGCCAAGATCGATGGGGTGTCCCGGGCGGTGAAGGGAGGCATCGGCACGGCCTCGGTCGCCGATGGGGAATCGATCGTCGGCGCGATTTTCGCGGTCAACGCTTACGGCCGGATCCTCGACGAGCGGGGAGCCGAGCTGGCCGGCCCGATTCCCGGTCCCGAAGAGGAGGAGGGCGTGGAACCGCCCTGGCCGGGAACTAATACGACCATCGGCGTCGTCGCCGCGAATGCAGTGCTCGACCGGGAGGGGGCCTTCGGCCTGGCCGGCGCAGGCCACGACGGCATCTCCAAAGCAGTCGAGCCCGCGCATACAATCTGGGACGGGGACACCGTCTTCTCCCTCGCGACCGGCGAGACCGAAGTCCCTCAGGCATTGATTCGGGAGATGGCCGAAGAGGCCTCGGCGCAGGCGATTCGCCGGGCGATCAGGTCGGCCGAGGGAGTGCCGGGAGCACCGGCCGCGGGGGAGGCGAGGACCGAATGAGGACGCTCGAGGAAGCCGCACTAGAGGCGTCGTCGTGCACCAAATGCAACCTTTCACAGGGACGTACCCAGGTCGTCTACGGCGTTGGTGATCCGTCGGCGAGCCTCATGTTCATCGGGGAAGGGCCGGGATTCCACGAGGACAAGCAGGGAGAGCCGTTCGTCGGGGCGGCCGGCCAGCTGCTTACGACCTTGCTCGGGGAGATCGGTCTTACTCGCGACCAGGTTTACATCGCGAACGTAATCAAGTGCCGGCCGCCGGGAAACCGGGATCCCTTGCCCGACGAGATCGAGGCATGCACCCCGTGGCTCACCGAGCAGATTGACCTGATAGACCCACGAATCATCGTCACACTCGGTAACTTCGCCACGCGTTTCGTTCTGGAGAAGCAGGTGTCGATCAGCCGCGTCCGGGGCCAGCGGTTCTCTTGGAGAGGCCGGACCGTCATGCCGACCTTTCACCCGGCGGCGATCCTTCACGGCGGAGGCGGTGCATCCTCTCAGATGTCGGCGCTCAAGGAGGACTTCCAAGCGGTGAAATCGATGCTCGGGGAGGAGCCGGTCCGTGTGGAGGAGCAGCTCGGCCTCTTTTAATGGCGATCGAACGCCCCGCGGCGACGGCGGAGGAAACTCGCGCCTTGGCCGCCGCCGTCGCGAATCTACTCGAGGCCGGAGACGTCGTTATCCTCACTGGAGACCTCGGCGCGGGCAAGACGACCTTCGTCCAGGGCGCCGCCGCGGCCCTGGGTATAGCAGCTCCGGTCACATCACCCACTTTCACGCTCGTCCGCGAGTACGAGGGACGCCTGCCGGTCTTCCACGTGGACGTCTATCGGCTCGAACGCCTTCAGGAGGTCATCGATCTGGGATTCGAGGAGATGGTGGGCTCCGACGCAGTGACCTTCGTCGAATGGGGCGATGCGGTCGAGGCGCTCTTGCCGGACGATTACCTCGAGATCGAGTTGACGCGACCACGAGATGACGATGAGGAGCGGCTCGTTCGCGTGACGCCCCATGGACCTTCGTGGGACGCTCGGCGTAAACGGCTGGAGGGGCTTTGATCGTCATCGGAATAGAGACGTCCACTCCCCAAACCTCCGTTGCGATAGGAAGAGAGGATCGGGTGATCGCCTCGACGGCGATCGCCGGCGGCAGGACGCATCACGAAGCTCTCACGCCGGCCCTGGAGCACCTTCTCAAGTGGACCAAGACGTCTATCTCTTCCGCGGGCGGGGTGGCCGTCGGCATCGGCCCCGGCCTGTTCACGGGATTGCGGGTGGGGATCGAGACGGGGAAGACTCTGGCGCAGGTTCTCGGCGTCCCGATCGTCGGGCTGGCATCGCTGGACGTCTTGGCCTTCTCGGTCCGCTTCACGCGGCGGCTCATCGCCGCCGTGATCGACGCAAAAAGGTCGGAGGTCTTCTTCTGCCTCTACCGGGCGGTCCCCGGTGGGGTCGCGCGCCAGGGCGAGTTCGAAGTCGGCTCGCCCGACCGGCTCCTGGCCGAGCTCGACGCTCACGCAGAGGATGTCCTGCTCGTGGGAGACGGAGCGATGTTGTACCGTCGAGAGATCGAGAAGCTCGGCGGAAGGGTCGAGTTCGCCTCGCCGGCGTTCGCGCACCCGCACGCGGGGGCACTGGTGGAGCTCTCCGTTCCTAGATTCGAACGGGAAGAGTTCGACCGCGTTTTCGATGTGATGCCGCTCTACTTGAGGAAGTCGGATGCGGAGCTCAACTGGGATCGAAGAGCGGGAGCCGGCCAGGCTTGAGATTGCGCGCATGAAGCGCCGTCACCTGAAGCGGGTGATGGCGATAGAGCGCGAAGTCTATCCCCGGCCGTGGAGTCCAAACCTGTTCATATCCGAGATGTCGGATGAGCAGAGCCGCGCTTATCTAGTCGCGAAACTGGGCCGGGACGTCATCGGGTACGCCGGTGTCGTTTCATACGGCGAAGAGGCGCACATCACCACGATCGCGGTCGACCCGCGTCAGCAGCGATTGAAGGTTGGATCTCGCCTGATGTACGAGTTGTTCATGTATGCCGTCAACATGGAGGCCAACGCCGTGTCCTTAGAGGTTCGCGTGTCGAACTGGGGCGCACAGCGGCTCTACGAGCGGTTTGGTTTCAGGCCCGTGGGCGTTCGCAAGAACTACTATCAGGAGATCGGCGAGGACGCGCTGATCATGTGGGTCGACGACGTTCAGACGCCGGAGTACCGCGCGCGTCTCGAGCAGATCGTCGGCGGCATGCCGGGCGGCGTCCGGCCCGCGGGGTGAGCGGAGTCGGCGCGTGAAGGTCCTTGGAATCGAGACTTCCTGTGACGAAACCGCCGTCGCAGTCCTGGAGGACACCTACGCGATCCGTTCGAATGTCGTGTCCAACCAGATCGAGGTGCACGAGCGTTTCGGTGGAGTGGTGCCCGAGCTGGCTTCTCGCGCGCACCTGGAGAGGCTGAGTCCGCTGATGGAGCAGGCGCTGGAGGAGGCAAGTGCCGGCTTCGGGGACCTGGACGGAGTGTCGGTTACCGCCGGTCCGGGCCTGATAGGTGCTCTCCTGGTGGGGATTGCAGCGGCAAAGTCCGTTGCGCTTGCGACGGGCAAACCGCTGATAGCGGTGAACCACCTGGAAGGTCACGTCTACGCGAACTTCCTCGAGCATGGGCCTCCGGAACCGCCCTACGTGTGCCTGATCGTTTCGGGGGGGCACACGATGCTCGTGTACATGCCGGCGGAACACCGGTACGAGGTTCTCGGCCAGACGCTCGACGACGCGGCCGGCGAAGCGTTCGACAAGATCGCGAGGTTCCTCGGCCTCGGGTTCCCCGGAGGTCCGGAGCTGGACAGGCTCGCGCAGGAGGGTGATCCGGCCGCCGTGAGTTTCCCCCGCGCCCTCGCCGGATCGGGTAACTACGACTTCTCTCTCTCGGGGCTCAAGACCGCGGTAATACGCCACGTGAGGGCGGAGAGCGCGGCCGGCCGGGCGCCCGACCTTCCCGACCTGGCCGCCTCCTTCCAGGAGGCCGTCGTCGACGTGCAAGTCTCCAAGACTCTTGATGCGTCGCGCGAGAAGGGCGTGGCAACGATCTTGCTGGGCGGAGGAGTTGTGGCGAATTCGCGCCTCAGGGATCGCATGCAGGCCGCCGGCGAGGAAGCCGGTATTCGCGTCCTGTTTCCATCCCCCGGCCTTTGCACCGACAATGCTGCGATGATTGCGTGCGCGGGCTCATCCCGGCTGGCCGGAGGCGAACGGTCATCGTTGGAAGTGCGAGCCGATCCCGGCCTGGCACTGGCTTTATGAGCACCGTCCTTGTCACCGGCGCGGCCGGCTTCATCGGTTCGCATGTTTGCGACCGGCTTCTCGCCGAAGGACACCGCGTAATCGCGGTCGATGACTTATCCACGGGGCGAATAGCCAACCTTGCCGAAGCACGTGGGTACGGGAAGGACTTCACTTTTTTCAACACGGATATCTGCGCCGACGTCCTTCAATTGTTCGAACGTCATCGGCCCGACGTGGTCATGCACCTCGCCGCCAATTCTGGCGTGCGGCCCTCCGTGGCCGATCCTGCGCGGGACGCCGATGTCAACGTGATCGGCCTGCTCAATGTGCTGGAGGCCTCCGCAAAAACGGGTGTGGACAAGGTGGTCTTCGCGTCCTCGGGCGGAACGATCTACGGCGAGCCGCGGAAAGTCCCGGTGAAAGAGACGCAGGCGCCGGGCTCCCGGCCGCTCTCCCCCTACGGAATCAGCAAGAAGGTCGCCGACGACTATCTGCGCTTCTATCAGCGATACCACGGGGTCGACTTCACCTCCCTTGCGCTGGGGAACGTGTACGGCCCGAGACAGGATCCGAAGGGGGAAGCGGGCGTCGTCTCGATCTTCATCGACACCATGCTGGCCGGGGACACGCCGACGATCTTCGGGGACGGCAACCAGACCCGCGACTACGTTTTCGTGGACGACGTCGTGCATGCGTTCGCCCTTGCGCTCGAGCGAGCGCCGGGAAAGCTCGTGAACATCGGGACCGGTCTCGAAACCTCGGTGAGCGGGCTGTTCAAGATGCTGGCGGAGATCGTCGGGTTTCCCGGCAAGCCCGAGAAGGGGCCGCTGCCCCCGGGGGAGCCGCGCAGGATCGCGCTCGATTCCAAGCTCGCCAGCGAGAGTCTGGGCTGGCACCCCTGGACGCACCTGGAGGACGGCCTCAAGGAAACGGTCCTCTTCATCAGGGAGTCCTGAGAGGGCGGCCCGCCGCCCGGCGGGATTGACTGCCTCGCAGTTCGCTCGATATGCTGTTAGCACTCACGAAGGACGAGTGCTAACAACGAAGGAGGAATGGGGATGGCCAAGTTCAGCCTGGAGCCGCTCGAGGACCGGATCATCGTCAAGCCCACCGAGGAGGAGGAGACCACCTCGTCGGGGATCGTGATTCCGGACACGGCGAAGGAGAAGCCGCAGGAAGGCAAGGTCGTCGCAGCCGGCCCCGGCCGTTTCGAGGACGGAGCTCGCGTGCCGCTCGACGTGAAGGTCGGCGACAAGGTGATCTATTCGAAATACGGCGGCACGGAAGTCAAGGTGGAAGGCGAGGAGTACCTCGTCCTCTCAGGACGCGACGTGCTCGCAGTCGTAAACAAGTAGGAGGAACCGAATGCCTGCAAAGTTGCTGAAGTTTTCCGAGGACGCCCGGCGTGCTCTCGAAGCGGGGGTCGACAAGCTCGCCGACACCGTATCGATAACGCTCGGGCCCAAAGGACACAACGTCGTCTTGGACAAGAAGTGGGGAGCCCCCACGATCACCAACGACGGGGTAACGATCGCCAAAGAGGTCGAGCTGGAAGACCCGTGGGAGAACATGGGAGCGCAGCTCGCCAAGGAAGTAGCCACGAAGACCAACGACGTGGCCGGCGACGGAACCACCACGGCTACGGTTCTGGCGCGGACCATGGTCAAGCGCGGCATGAAGAACGTGGCTGCCGGCGCCAACCCGATGGCCCTCAAGCGGGGGATCGAGGCCGCGGTTGAAACGGCCGTCGAGGCGGTCATGAATCAGGCCAAGGACGTGGAGACGAAGGACGAGATCGCTCAGGTCGCAGGCATTTCCGCAGCCGACCCGGACATCGGGAAGGAGATCGCCGAGGCGCTCGACAAGGTCGGCAAGGACGGAGTCGTGACGGTCGAGGAGTCCAACACGTTCGGGATGGAGCTCGAGTTCGTCGAAGGCATGCAGTTCGACAAGGGGTACATCTCGCCGTACTTCGTTACCGATCAGGAGAGGATGGAGGCGGTCTTGGAGGATCCCTACGTCGCTCTCATCAACAAGAAGATCTCGAGCGTCCAGGAACTGCTTCCGATGCTCGAGAAGGTCATGCAGTCGGGCAAACCGCTCGTCCTCATCGCGGAAGACGTGGAGGGCGAGGCTCTTGCCACGCTCGTCGTCAACAAGATCCGGGGAACGTTCAATGCTATTGCCGTAAAGGCGCCCGGGTTCGGCGACAGGCGCAAGGCGATGCTTCAGGACATCGCCATCCTTGCCGGTGGTCAGGTCATCTCGGAGGAAGTTGGTCTCAAGCTCGAGAACGTCACGCTCGACTTGCTCGGGCGCGCGCGCAAGGTCGTCGTCACGAAGGACACCACGACGATCGTCGAGGGACAGGGCGACCAGAAGGAGATCAAGGGCCGGATCTCACAGATCAAGGCCGAGATCGACAAGACCGATTCCGACTGGGACAAGGAAAAACTCCAGGAGAGGCTGGCGAAGCTCTCCGGTGGCGTCGCCGTAATCAAAGTAGGTGCGGCCACCGAGGTGGAGTTGAAGGAGAAGAAGCACAGGATCGAGGACGCGCTGTCGGCAACGCGGGCAGCGATCGAGGAGGGAATAGTCTCCGGCGGGGGCGTGGCACTTATCCGTGCCGAGTCCGCGCTGGACAAGATCGACCTCGAGGGCGACGAAGCGACCGGGGCGAAGATCGTTCGCGATTCGCTTTCCGAGCCTGCTCGATTGATCGCCCAGAATGCCGGGCACGAGGGCGCGGTGATCGTTCAGCGCATCCGCTCAGAGGGCGACGGCCTCGGTTTCGATGCCTCGACGGGTGAGTGGGTGGACATGGTCAAAGCCGGGATCATCGACCCCGCGAAGGTCACCCGCTCGGCGCTTCAGAACGCCGCCTCGATAGCAGCGATCATCACGACTGCGGAGAGCGCGGTCGTCGAGAAGCCCGAAGAGGAGGACGAGGACGCCGCGGCGGCCGCTGCAGGCGGCCACATGCACTAAGGCGAAACGGGCTTGCCGCTAGTCAGGTCCCTGCGAAAACCCCTCTTCTTGCCGAAAGTGGCGGGGACGGCCTGGTGGAACCGAAACGCCTTCCGGGACGTTGAGACCTATTGCATGTTCATAGGCCACGGCCGGTCCGGTCACAGCACCGTCGCTGCACTCCTCGACGCTCATCCCGAGGTTGTGATGTCGCGGGAGCTGAACATCGTGAGGTTCGTCAGGGCGGGGATCCCCATGCCCCTGATCTACGGCGCAATCCTCCGGAAGGAGGAACGGTTCGGTCGAACCGGATACGATTTCTCGGTTTTGGGGCAATGGCAAGGGCGTGTGCGTACGCTTCGGGTAATCGGCGCGAAGAAAGGTCCACGAAGCATCCATCGGCTGCAGAGAGATCCGCTACTTCTAGAGAGAGCCAGAATTGAGCTTGGGCCTGACCTTCGCGTTATCCACGTTGTGCGGAATCCTTTCGACAACATCAGCACGATGTCCAGGCGACTCGCGATTTCCTTGGAAGCAGCAACCGAACAGTACCTGACCCTCTGCGGGGAACTGGGCCAAGTCAGATCAAAATTGGGGGAGTCCGAGCTATATACCTTGCGCCACGAGAGCTTCGTCGGTGATCCCGCCCGTCACTTGTCTGATCTGTGTGCATGGCTCGGAGTGGGGGCCTCCGACGACTACCTCCTCGATGCGGCAAAAGTGGTCTTCGATGCCCCGAGCCGGACGCGGTCCGAGGCGGATTGGACGCCGGAAGTCGTTTCGCGCGTCGAGGGTGAAATTGCGCAGTTCGACTTCTTGGGCGGCTACTCGTACGCGGATTAGCCGTTTCGCTCTAGCGCCTCACGTCATTGGGTTCTCGCGACCGGCCCGCCCAAGTCCGGCCAGCAGGGCGGCGGTAAGGAGTGCCGACACCGTCCCGATGGCCCAAGACGGAGCGCCGGATGAAGCGCCGGATCCGATCCCGAACGCGGCCTTGAATAAGAAGAAAGTGGCGAGAGCACCCGTGCCGAACACGAACGCCCACGACCACCACCAGTGATCGTCGATCTTCTGCGCGACGAGGACCATGAGCATCGCCAGCGTGATCGCTTGGATACCTGCTACGCGCAACCATGCGTGCTCCGGATACGCGGCCTGATCCAGAAGGTTCATGAGTGATTCCGGGACTGCTGCGAGCGCTACGCCGGCGACGACCCATATAGCAGCTTCCAGATACAGGATCCGCCGAAGTAGGCCCACGACGTGCGATTCTACGCGCGTCCGCGTCTGCTTCCAGCGGGTAAAATACGGCCGCCTCGAGCGGAGCGCGGCCACACCGGCCGGGCTCCGTATTCGTGAGAAGCCCCTGGGGAAGCCATGACTGGAGATCCGCGAGTCGCGATCATCGGGCTCGATTGTGGAACGCCGCAGCTCCTGTTCCGCGATCTGAAGGACGACATTCCGAACATCTCGGCCCTGATGTCGAACAGCATGCACGGCGATCTGGCGAGCATCACACCTCCTATCACCGTCCCCGCCTGGGCTTGTTCGATGACTGGGAAGACCCCCGGCCAGCTCGGGATCTATGGGTTTCGCAACCGAAAGGACAACACCTATGACGGTTTGTCGATAGCCACGGCCGACGCCCTGCACGAGCCGGCGGTGTGGGATCTTCTGGGCCGGAAGGGGAAGAAGTCGCTTTTGATCGGCGTGCCTCCCGGCTATCCGCCGACGCCGGTCGAAGGATGGAGGGTTTCGTGTTTCCTGACGCCGCCCTCCGCAAAGGCTTACACGTACCCTGCCGAGCTCCAGGCGGAGGTCGAGGAGGAAGTGGGCCCCGGCGGTTACATCTTTGACATCCCCAATTTCCGGGAGCAAGGCTTCGACTTCGTGTTGGACCAGCTGTACAAGATGACCGAGGCTAGGTTCAAGGTGGCGCGGCGGCTGATTCAGAACAAGCCCTGGGACTTCTTCATGCTGGTCGAAATGGGCACGGACCGGTTGCACCACGTCTTCTGGCAGTTCTTCGACCCCGCTCATCCGAAGTTCGAAGAGGGGAACAGGTTCCAGACCGCATTTCAGGAGTACTACCGGATGTTGGACAAGGAAGTCGGAACGCTGATCGAATTGATCCCTCAGGACGCCGTCACGATCCTTATGTCCGACCACGGCGCCCGGCCCATGATCGGGGGCATTTGCTTCAACGACTGGCTGATCCGGGAGGGTTACCTCGCGATGAGCGAGCAGCTGAGCGAGCCCATGCCGATCGCCAAGGCGCCGATCGATTGGGGTCGCACCGTCGCTTGGGGCGACGGCGGTTACTACGGCCGCCTGTTCCTGAACGTGAAGGGGCGCGAGCCTCAAGGCGTTGTCGAGGACTCCGACTACGAAGCCACCAGGGACGAGCTCGCCGCGAAACTGGAGGCGGCCCTCGGGCCCGACGGGCAGCCGCTCGGAACCCGGGTCTTCAAGCCCGAGGACGTCTATCCCGAGGTCGAAGGCGTCGCACCGGACTTGATCGTGTACTTCGGGGACCTGGCCTGGCGTTCGGTAGGATCCGTGGGCAATCCTGACGTGTTCACATATGAGAACGACACGGGGCCCGACGGCGCGAACCACGACAGGACGGGTATCTTCGTCATGAGCGGCGCTCCGGGGCAGCCGAAGGGCAGGACTGAAGGGCTCCGTCTGGTCGACGTTGGCCCGACGGTAATGAGGATGTACGACATCGAACCGCCGGAAGGCGTCGTGGGGAGGAGTTTTCTTTGAGCAACGAGCAACGCGGCTTCACAATATGGTTCACGGGATTGTCCGGCGCCGGGAAGTCGACCGTCGCGGAGATGCTCTATCACGAGCTCAAGGCTCGTGGCCTGAACACCGAGATCCTCGATGGCGACGAAGTCCGAAAGAACCTCTCGAAGGGCCTGGGTTTCAGCAAGGAGGATCGCGACACGAACATCCTTCGCATCGGGTACGTGGCGCAGCTTCTAACGCGTAACGGCGTCGCAACGATCTGCTGCCCAATATCTCCCTACAAGCAGACCCGCGACGAGTGCCGCAAGATGATCGGCGACTTCGTCGAGGTCTACGTCCACGCGACGATCGATGAGCTCGCGAAAAACCGCGACCCGAAGGGCCTCTACAAGAAGGCTCTGGCAGGCGAGATCAAGAACTTCACCGGCGTGGACGATCCCTACGAGCGGCCGGAGAATCCCGAACTCGTGCTCGACACGATGGTGGAGTCGCCCGAGGATTCGCTGGCCAAAGTGCTTGAAACACTGTCGAAGCTCGGCTATCTGGACGACGCCGACGTTCGCATCGACGGCGATCGTGTGCACTCCGGTCTGACCGACCTGCGGCTCACGGAGACCGGCCACGTAGCCAAGGAGGTTTAGGAACAGGTCATAGCCTTACGCCGGGTCGCCTGGTACCTTTTTTCCATGAGACTTGGACGCCTGCCCGTAACGGGCGGGCGTCTTGCGTTTAGGGGAGGCATATGGAAGTCGAGATAGGGGCGGGAAAAACCGGGCGCAGGGCATACGGATTCGACGAGGTCTCGATCGTTCCATCGAGGCGAACTCGCGACCCCGACGACGTGGATATCGCCTGGGAGATCGACGCGTACACATTCGAACTACCGATGGCGGCCTCCGCGATGGACGCCGCGGTGTCTCCGGCCACGGCCATCGAGGTTGGCAAGCTCGGCGGGCTGGCCGTCCTCAATCTAGAGGGCCTTCAGACCCGCTACGAGGATCCCGAGCCCGTCCTCGATGAGATCGGGGCGCTCCCCGACGAAAAAGCCACGCGCCGGATGCAGGAGATCTACAAGGAGCCGATCAAAGAAGAACTGATCGGCCGGCGCATTCGCGAAATAAAAGAAGGAGGTGTCGTGGCCGCTGCTTCGATCACTCCTCAGAGGGTTGCGCGCTACGCGCCGATCGTTCTCGAGGCCGAACTCGACATCCTCGTGATCCAGGGAACGGTTGTGTCCGCGGAACACGTCTCCACTCGAACGGAGCCACTGAACCTCAAGGAGTTCATCGCCGGCTTCGACATTCCCGTCATAGTCGGTGGTTGTGCATCCTTCGCTACCGCGCTCCACCTGATGCGAACCGGTGCGGTCGGGGTGCTCGTCGGCGTTGGTCCCGGCGCCGCGTGTACGACTCGTGGTGTCATTGGAGTTGGGGTCCCCCAGGCGACGGCTATAGCCGACGCCGCGGCGGCGCGGCGCGAGCACCAGCACGAGACGGGCCGCTACGTCCATGTGATCGCAGACGGAGGCATGCGAACGGGCGGCGACATCGCGAAGGCTATCGCCTGCGGTGCCGACGCGGTCATGATCGGGTCGCCTCTCACCCGCGCATACGAGGCGCCCGGACGCGGATACCACTGGGGCATGGCGACATTCCACCCGGAACTGCCCAGGGGGGCTCGGGTTGCGACAAAGCGCGCGGCCTCGTTGAAGGAGATCCTCGTCGGGCCGGCCCACGAAAACGATGGGACTCTCAATCTCTTCGGGGCTCTGCGAACCTCGATGGCCACTACCGGATACGGCAACGTGAAGGAGTTCCAGAAGGCGGAGCTGGTAGTCGCCCCGGCGATCAAGTCCGAGGGGAAGGGTTACCAGAAGGCTCAGGGCGTGGGGATGGCTTGAGCGAAACGGACCAGCGCCCGGTCCTGGTCGTTGACTTCGGGGCGCAGTACGCGCAGCTCATCGCCCGGCGAATCCGCGAGTGTCATGTGTATTCCGAGATCGTTTCGTTTGATATGCCCGTCGATCGACTCACCGCAAAACGCCCGGCGGGAATCGTGCTCTCCGGAGGCCCGGCTTCTGTCTATGAGGAAGGCGCGCCCGGGATCGACCGGCGCCTATTCGAATTGGGCGTGCCCGTTCTCGGCCTGTGCTACGGGCAGCAGCTGATGGCGCGGGAATTGGGAGGAGAGGTGCGTGCGACCGGGTTGCGCGAGTTCGGAGGCACGGCGCTTACCGTGTCCGACCCGGGCGTGCTGCTCGCCGGCTTGTCCTCGCCCGAGACCGTCTGGATGAGCCATGCGGACGCCGTGGTGAAAGCGCCCGAAGGATTCAGGGTCACGGCGTCTACGGAATCGACCCCCGTAGCTGCAATGGAGGACAGGGAACGCGGGCTGTTCGGGCTGCAGTTCCACCCGGAGGTGTCGCACACGCCCCGAGGTCTCGACATACTCAAGCGCTTCCTTTACGAAGCGTGCGGGCTCATGCCCGACTGGACACCGGCGAACGTGATCGAGCGCTCGGTCGCGAGGATCAGGGAACAGGCCGGTGACTCAGAAGTGCTGTGTGCGCTCTCCGGCGGCGTCGATTCCGCCGTAGCCGCACTGCTCGTTCACAAGGCGGTCGGCGACCGGCTGACTTGCGTCTTCGTGGATACGGGGTTGCTGCGCGAGGGCGAGCCCGAACAAGTGGAGGAGACATTCGGCCGCCACTTCAGGGTTCCACTCGTTCACGCGAAGGCCGCGGATCGGTTCCTGGCGAAGCTTGCGGGCGCAACCGAGCCTGAGGCGAAGCGGCTGGCGATCGGGGAGGAATTCATCCGAGTGTTCGAGGAGGTCGCGCGCGAGCACACCGGGGCCCGCTTTCTGGTTCAGGGCACGCTGTACCCGGACGTCATCGAGTCGGGCTCGGGGACCGCGGCCAGGATCAAGAGCCATCACAACGTGGGCGGACTGCCCGAGGAAATGGACTTCGAGCTGATCGAGCCGCTGCGGGACCTCTTCAAGGACGAGGTGCGCCTGGTTGGGGCGGAGCTTGGGCTTCCCGAGGAGATCGTGTGGCGCCAGCCGTTCCCCGGTCCGGGGCTGGCGGTGAGGATAGTCGGGGAGGTCACGGCTGAAAGGCTCGGCATCGTGCGCGCCGCCGACCGAATCGTTCAAGAAGAGATCGAACGCGAGGGCCTCTCCCGGGAAATCTGGCAGGCGTTCGCCGTGCTTTTGTCCGTCAAGTCGGTCGGCGTGATGGGAGACGGCCGGACCTATCAGTACCCGGTGATCCTGAGGGCGGTCACGAGCGAGGACGCGATGACGGCCGACTGGGCAAGGCTGCCCCACGACGTCCTCGAGCGCATCTCCGCGCGAATCATCGCCGAGGTTCCCGGGGTCAACCGTGTCGCGTACGACATCTCCTCGAAGCCCCCGGCGACTATCGAGTGGGAGTGAGCAACCGGCCTTCGAGGTCAATTTAGACGATCCTCTAAGATACGTGGCACATCGTCATAGACGCTACCAGCGGCGAACACATAGTTTCGTATGGATAGGCTTCCAGAGGCGCGACAGCTACAAAGAAATGAAGGTTACAAGCGGATTAGAGGCTTGGAAAAGCAGTCCGTGATCTGAGTCCAAGTCCGGCCCCAGAATCCGCGCTCGAAATGAAGGTTGAGGTCCACGCCGCCTCCGACCTCACCCGTCCATGTGGCGGTGGACCCATCGATAAGAACCTCGGAAGCCTCAGGCTGTTCCGTGAAATGCATACCAGGAGGCGCTCGAAGAGTGACTTTGGCAAGCGTCGGCCTTATCGTAGGTTGTCCCTGAATTCGCAACGTGTAATCGCCCGCGGCGTTGCTGCCACGCCAAACTTCTGGAAGCGTGAGGGCGTACTGAAGGCGTTTAGAAGTCTGCGCATTCACGGTTATGTATGACCCAAAAAGCCGGAGGTCGGATTCATTCTCTGGCTGCACGAAGGATGGCTTGCCGTTCTCCCTCACGCTTTTGACCTGGGTACCTGCCGGGGAGTACAGGACGACCAACGAGTGGTTGTCGCCTGGACTCAGATGGAGATGTTCGTGCGACTCCCCTTCAAATGGGCCAAGAGCGTACCCAGGTGGGGCGTGTGCCGGGGCCTCGTTCTTGAACGTTAGAGTTGCATTAGCGCTTGCGAACCCGTTCGGTTCCAGGGAAACATCATACTCAATGCTTCGCCGCATGTAAAAGTCGACTTTGTTGCCGGCGAAGTTGTTCACAATACTGCCGAGGAAGTCGCCCTTTGCTTCGAGGTCACCCGTTGCGCCCGCGGTTTCGAATGCATATTGGAGCTGAGGGTCAACGGCGTGAATGATTATGTGCCGGTTGGAAACGGCCTCGGTTAGCGCCCGAAGAGCAGCCGCCGGCGGCGCCTCGCGTAGGAAAGTTTTCCAAACGTCGTTGGCTGCGATACCCAACGCCTCTTTCCGTTCGTCAGTATCCTTGAAACGGAAGTAGGCTTTGTTGGTCACGAAGGGAACCACGCTACGGCTTGTTAGGGTCGTTCCGAGTTCCGGTGAGGGGACGGGTCCGGTTGCATCAATCATATAGGTCAGGGCTTGAGGATCGATGAAGATTGTTCCATCTAAACGAACCCCTTGAGTGCGCTCGTAAAGGGTCTCGAGCAGGCTCCCGGCGATCGCGGGCGAAGCCATGGTGTTCGCGTCCGACCAGTAACCGGCGACTCCCGGACCAAAGAGAGTTGGAACGCCTAGGTTGTCGGGCGGCTTGGCGGCCGGTCGCTGGGGCAGTTCCTGGATCGATTCGAATGTGTCGAGATGCATGATGCCTTTGTTGATCGTTAGGATCGAGTAAAGGCCGATTAGGCCGCCGGTGCCGCGCAGCTCAGCAGGGTTCTGGGCGGCGACGAAGTAACGCCTCGGCCGGTTCTGCCCTGCGAACTCCGGAAGCGATTCGAGCAGCGCATCCGCCGACCTTATCGCCGGTAGGGCGGTGTCCAGTTTTTCGCGCACGAGGGCTGTGGCATCCTTCACCAGAGGAAAGACCCAGGACTTGGGAAGACCCGTGGCGGTCCGCTGAGCCCGTTCCAACAACTGCCTCGCCGAGGCGACCGACGGGGCAAGCTGCTCGAGTGCGCCGACCTGGATCCTCCCCTTCGCCGGGGCCAGCGAATCGAATCCGTCGGGAAGCTCGGCGATCCCAGACGACAGGTCGGCGCCGGCCTGTGAGACGTTGACGCCGATGTCGGAGAGACCGCGCAGCGTGTCCGCGGTACGGCCGGCGTACGGAACGAGGCTCTGAAGATGTATCAGGACATCGCCGGAATGACCCGAAGCTCGGTCGAACTGATCCCGGGCGCGGTTGAACTCGGCCTGCGCCTTCCCGAGTTGGCCGGACTCCAAGAACGCCTGGGCCTTGGTTAGCGCGGACTTGCCTTCCTCCATTGCGCGGGCGGCGGACAGCGCCGGAATCAGCGAAATCAAAGCGAGCAAGACGAGGACCGGAACCGCCACGAACGCATACAGTCCCCATCGCCGGCGATTCCTCTGTACGCGGGTTGGTCTTGTCCGCTCCGCAGCCCTCATTCCCGATCGGCGATGACGATCAGGCGTTGCGCCGCCGAGAAACGCGGGTTGCAAGTCGTGAGGACGAGTGTCGGCCGCTCGGTTTGATCGAGAACTTGAGTGGCGGTGGGCTGCACGATCTCGCTTCGAACAACGTGGTAGTCGAAGGTGCCGTACTCCGTTGCGAGCTGTATCAAATCCCCTTCCCTGAGCTTGTCCAGGTCCCAGAAGGGAGCTCCGTAGGTTGTGCGGTGCCCGGCGATCGCGACTCTTCCATGAGGCTCCCATGGTAGTGCTGAGTCCGGATAAAGGCCGGGCCCCTTGATGAGGTCCTGGGTCCCAGTTCCCTTCACGACGATCGCGTCAAGTTCCATGCGCGGAATGATTATCTGGGCAATCGCATCACCGGAGAGCCGGACCGGCTCGCCTTCAGGAGGAAGCTGGGGATTCTCGAGCCTCGGCGCGAAGTCCTGACGGAGATCGTCCTGGGCACGGGCGGTGATCAGACCGGTGCCCCATAGGACCCAAAGGAGGTAACCGGCCAGAACCGACGCCGCGATGATGCATAGCCTGCCGAAGGTACGAAGCAAGAAGCCCGCGTCGAGCGCGGGCTTCTTGGCTACACCTCTTGAGTCGGACTCTGTCTTAACAGATGCCGTCGCTTACTTCTCCGCCGTGGCCTTCCGGCGGCGACCCGCCGTGATGGCGGCGAGGCCGACGATGACGAGCGCTGCGAGGATCACAGCACCGACGGAGATGTTCGCACCGGTGAACGCGAGTCCCGCGCCTCCGGCACCGGCACCGCCGCTGACGAATATCCCGATGTTGACCGACCTGACGTTCTCACACGCGAAGTCCAGTCCAACCACCGTAATCGTGTGGTGACCAGGGGACGCGTTCGCAGGAATGGTGACCGGCTCGGAGAAGTTACCTTCGGAGTCAACCTGCCCCGTTCCGATCTTGTGGCCGTCGAAAAGGATGTCCACCGTCGAACCCGGACACCAGTTCGCGCCGAAAACAGTCGTAGTCTCACCTGGGGATGGGTTCGAGTCTCCGACCCCTGCCGTCGGATCCTCACCGTATTGCGCCATTGCGGGCGCTGCCGCCCACATGCCCAATGCTGTCGCCAGTACCAAGGCGATCCCGAACCGCTTCATACGTGACCCCTTCCGTGCGTCGGTTTCCAACTCAATGTCCTGCATAGGGTAGCGTCAACCCTGCGGAGTTGCAATGTTCTTGTGACATCCGTGACAAATAGCCTCTGACCTGCACTTTTTGCCCTCCTCGGGGGCGTTTGTAGGCTCATTAGGCCCTCGTCCACCTACAATCGGCGCGTGAGCACGGATCCCTTACTGCTGGATGCGCTGAACCCCGTCCAGCGTGAGGCCGTGCTCCACACCGAGGGGCCCGTGCTCATCGTCGCCGGGGCCGGCTCGGGCAAGACAAGGGCCCTCACGCACAGGATCGCCTACCTCATCAGGGAAAAGGGCGTCCCGACCGGGTCGGTGCTCGCGATCACCTTCACCAACAAGGCTGCGAAGGAGATGGCCGAGCGCGTAGAAGGGCTTCTCGGAGGCCCCGTGACCAGAGGGATGTGGATCCTTACCTTTCACTCGGCTTGCGCGAGGATCCTGCGCCGGGAGCACGACCATCTCGGCATGCCGTCCTCCTTCTCCATCTACGACGACGGCGACACGGAGAGGCTGATCGTCCTTGCCTTGCGGGATCTCAACGTCGATCCGAAACGCTTCCCGCCGCGGGCAATGGCTGCCGCCATAGGCCGGGCGAAAGACAACCTGGTCTCGGCATCGGAATTCGCGCGTGACGCGTCCAACTTCTACGAGAAGACAGTCGCCGACGTCTACGCCGTCTACGAGCGGCTGCTTCGATCTGCCGGGGCGCTCGACTTCGATGATTTGATCTCGGAAACCGTCCGGCTGTTCCGCGAGCACCCAGAGGTGCTCGAGCATTATCAGGAGCGTTTCCGGTACGTGCTAATCGACGAGTACCAAGATACGAATCGCGCCCAGTATCACTTGGTGAACATGCTTTCCTCCAAGCACCACAACATCTGCGTGGTGGGTGACGCGGATCAAGGTGTCTACTCGTGGCGAGGCGCAACGATTCAGAATCTTCTCGACTTCGAGCGCGACCATCCGGATGCGGCCGTGTTTCTCATGGAGCAGAACTACCGCTCGACCCAAAGCATCCTGGGCGTGGCGAATGCGTTGATCGAACACAACGTTCAGCGCAAACCGAAGAGCCTCTGGACGCAGGAGCCCGGCGGCGAGCTGGCCGTTCGGTACAGGGCCGACAACGAGCACGAGGAAGCCGCCTTCGTCGCGGGAGAGGTCGAGCGGCTGATAGAGGCGGAAGGCCACCGGTACTCCGACGTCGCGGTCTTCTACCGAACGAATGCCCAGTCGCGAGTCCTGGAGGACATCTTCATGAAAGCCGGGGTGCCTTACCGAGTCGTTGGAGGCGTTCGCTTCTACGCCCGGCGCGAAGTGAAAGACATCCTCGCGTACCTGCGACTGCTGGTGAACCCGCAAGACGCGGTGTCGGCCCGTCGCGTCGTCAACATGCCGAAGAGGGGGATCGGCGATCAGACCGTTGCGGCTTTGGAGTCCTTCGCCGCCCAGGAGGAGGTGCCGTTCCTCGAGGCGGCCCGCCGCGTCGAGGAAATCGATGTGCTTTCGCCGCGGGCGAAAGGAGCTGTTTTCACCTTCGTGCAAGTCATGGACCGCCTTGCCGGTCTGCTTGCCGACGGAACGAGCCCGTTCCGCATGGTCGAGGCCGCCGGGAACGAATCCGGTTACATCGCCGAACTGGAAGCGGAGCGCACCGTTGACGCCGAAGGGCGCATCGAGAACATCAAGGAGCTGGTCGGCGTCGCAGCGGAGTTCGAATCTCGTGACGGGGAAGGCGGACTGGCGGAGTTTCTGGAGCAGGTCGCGCTCGTGACCGAGCAGGACGAGTACGACCAAGCCGCTTCAACCGTGACGCTGATGACTCTTCACAACGCGAAGGGCCTCGAATTCCCCGTTGTGTTCATCGTCGGCCTGGAGGATGGCATCTTCCCCCACTACCGCTCCATGGGTGACACCGGTGAGCTGGAAGAGGAGCGGAGGCTTGCGTACGTGGGCATCACCCGTGCCCGGGAAAGGCTGTATCTGTGCCATGCGTGGAGCCGCACGCTTTTCGGCGGAACCAACTACAACCCTCCCTCGAGGTTCCTCTCGGAGATCCCCGCGGGCCTTCTTCGTGTGATCGAAGAGGACGGAAAGAAGTCTGCTACGTCGGTTGCGCCCCGGGATCCGGTCTCGGTCGGCCCCGGCGACACGGTCGTGCACGACAAATGGGGCGAAGGCGTCGTGTTGTCGGTGTCCGGCAGCGGGACCGATGCGCAGGCCCGCATCCAGTTCGAAGACATCGGTGAAAAACAGTTGATCCTCGCCTATGCCCCGCTAAGACGCGCCTGACTACTATCGGAACAGGAGCAGCCAGCCGGCCGTGAGGATCAGCAGACCGGCTACCAGGGGAGCGATCACCCACGCCAAGCCGAGCCTTCCCCGGAAAGGGCCGAGCGGGCCGATCTTCGTGGTCGGCTTTAGTCCGGGAGGCCGAAATCTGATGCGTTTGGACATCGTCACGAGTATAGGAGCGCGACCCGCGCCGCCCACGCGGCGGCGGATATAGTTCCGCGCATGCCCGACAAACACCGCGTAATCGTCGCGAAACCGGGGCTCGACGGTCACGACCGGGGCGCCAAGGTAGTCGCCCGCGCCTTGCGCGACGCGGGGTTCGAGGTCATCTACACGGGCCTGCACCAGACACCGGAGCAGATCGTTGAAGCCGCCATCGAAGAGGACGCGGATGTCGTCGGGCTCTCGTGCCATTCCGGCGCGCACATGACGCTTTTTCCGCGCGTCGTTGAGTTGCTCTCTGCGCGCGGCGCCGACGATGTCGTCGTGTTCGGAGGCGGCATTATTCCGAGGGAAGACATCTCGGCTCTAGAGCAGAGCGGTGTGGAGAGGATCTTCACGCCCGGCTCGACTACCTCGGAGATCGTGGATTGGCTTCGTGAACGTTTGGCCGCCGGCCGGCGGGCCGGCTGATGGACCTCTTCGAGCATCAGGGCAAAGAGCTGTTCGCGAAGAGCGGCATTCCACTCGTGGAGGGGTTCGTAGCTGCCGGCGGCGAGGAGGCGCGCGAGATCGCTGAGCGGCTCGGAGGCAAGGTTGCGGTCAAGGCGCAGGTTCAGATCGGGGGGCGAGGAAAGGCCGGCGGGATCGCGCTCGTCCATTCGCCGGAGGAAGCGCAATCCGCGGCGGAGGAGATGTTTGCGAAGGGTTTCCGCGGAACACCGGTCACTCGCGTACTGGTCGAGCGCCTCGTCGACATCGACGTGCAGTTCTACGTCGCGATCACGCTGGATCGCAGCGCCGGGAAGTACCTCGGGATCGTCTCCAACGAGGGGGGGGTGGATATCGAGACCGTTGCGCAAGAGCATCCGGACGCTCTTCGAAGAGTCCACATAGATCCGCTGCTCGGTCTTAAGTCCTATCAAGTCAGGCGGCTGGCCGGGCACCTGCCCGTCGCGGCGCGCGAAGGCGCCGGCGACGTCCTGACGAGGATGTGGCAGACACTCGTCGAGAACGACGCGACGCTCGTCGAGATAAACCCTCTATCGCTGCTGGCCGGGGGCGTCGTCGTGGCCCTGGACGCAAAGGTAACGATCGACGACAACGCCCTCTTCCGGCATCCGGATCTGGCACCTTTCGCCGACGCGCACCCTGTTGACCCGATAGAGGCGCGTGCCAAGAAGCTCGGCCTGCAATACGTGGCGCTCGACGGCGAGGTCGGCATTATCGGCAACGGAGCCGGGCTCGTCATGTCGACCCTCGACCTCGTGCAGCAGGCCGGAGGGCGCGCCGCGAACTTCCTGGATATCGGTGGCGGAGCCAGCGCGGAGATGATGGCGACCTCGCTGGAAGTGATCCTTTCCAATCCGTCGGTTCGCTCGGTCCTGATCAACATCTTCGGCGGCATCACGCGTTGCGACGTCGTGGCTGAAGGGATCCTCGAGGCGCTCGGTCGCATCGATGCCCGAGTGCCGCTGGTCGTCCGGCTCGACGGCACCAACGCCGAAGAAGGCCGCCGCATCCTGGCCGAAGCCAATCACGAGCGCATCGTGCCGGCCGCCACGATGCTGGAAGCCGCCGAGCTGGCGGCGCGGCTGGCAAAGGAAGCGGCCTGATGGCGATCCTCGTCGATGAGACGACGGCGGTCGTGGTTCAAGGCCTCACGGGCAAGGAAGGCTCGTTCCATTCCCTTCGCAACCGCGAATACGGAACGAAGGTCGTAGCCGGGGTTACTCCGGGCAAGGCGGGACACGACGTCGAGGGAATTCCCGTATTCGACACGGTCACGGATGCTGTCGAGGCAACGGACGCCAACACGTCCTTGATCTTCGTCCCCGCGCGATTCGCCGCCGACGCCGTCCTCGAGGCTGCCGACTCATCGGTGAGGCTGGCCGTTTGCATCACGGAGGGCGTTCCCATCGCCGACATGGCGAGGGATCACGCGTACCTCCGGAGGAAGGAGACACTGTTGGTCGGCCCGAACTGCCCGGGTCTCATTTCCCCGGGGAAGGCCAACGTAGGGATCATCCCCGGGGAGATATGTCTTCCCGGGCGGGCAGGACTCGTCTCGCGCTCGGGAACTCTCACGTATCAGGTGGTTCACGAACTGACCCAGCGGGGTATCGGACAGTCGACTTGTGTGGGTATCGGCGGTGATCCGGTACAAGGGCTCGACTTCATCGGCTCGTTGCGATTGTTCGAGACAGATCCAGAGACGGAACTGATCGTATTGATCGGCGAGATAGGCGGAGATGCGGAGGAGCGCGCCGCGGAGTACATTCCCGGGAACGTCTCCAAGCCAGTCGTCGCGTACATCGCGGGGTTCACGGCGCCGCCGGGGAAGAGGATGGGGCATGCCGGAGCGATCGTGACCGGGTCGAGCGGCGGGGCACAGGCGAAGGCGGACGCGTTCGAAGCGGTCGGCGTGAAGGTCGGAAAGACGCCGACGGAGGTAGCCGAGCTCGTGGAAGGAGCCTCGTCATGAATTGCCCGCACTGCGGCGCCGACAATCCGGATGGAACGACTCACTGTGGGACGTGCGGCCGAGACATGACGGCTACGGCCGAGCAGCCCTTCCAGGCCGCCGCGAAGGCGCCGGCCGAGCCGAGGACGAGCCCGCTGAGCGGCGGCTGGCAGCTTGCCACCAATTGGGCGGCGATCGTCTTTATCATCATGGTGCTCCTGGGACAGGCGCTCGCTTTCCTCAGCTATTACTCCGTCCCGGAGAGATCCGGCGTCGAGATCGGCACGGTCGTCAAGGCGGGTGCCCTTTATGTCTCGGCGTTTCATCATGCGGGGATCACGCTCGATCTCTCTTTCCTCGGACAGAGCATTGCGGCCTCGATGAGTTTCGCCCTCCTCGCGGTCACCGCCTTGCTGGCGCACTCGATGTATCGAGGCGGAAAGGCCGTGGCGAAAGAGGTGGGCGGTGATGCCCTGGCGCGCGGGGTTCACGGCATGAAGGTGGCGCCGGCCTACGCGCTGCTCTCCTTGGCGGTGGCGATCGTTCTAGGGGTCTCCCCGATTCGCTTCGAGCAGGGATCCGTGCGCGCTTCCTACATAGGGGCGTTTCTTTGGCCACTGTTGATCGCCGGCGTCGCGGGATTCGCGGGAGGGGTCATGTCCGCGAAGGAGGAATTGGAGGCGAAGGGAACGACCTGGCGCCGCGGCATCACCGTCATCGTCGGCGCATGGAGGATGTTGATGGCCGGACTCGTCCTGTCCGTTGTCGCATTGCTGGTGGTTTCGGCCGTAAGGTCGGACGACCGGCAAGTCGCGTTTCCCGGCGTTTCCGCCTTCGGCGAAGACGGCGGCTTCGTGTTGCTCGTGCACAACGTGCTGTTTCTTCCCAACGAGGCGGTTTGGGCCCTCGTCCCCGCGATGGGCGCCTGCGACTCGGTGGACGCGGGCCTCGTAACAATCGATTTCCTTTGCTATCAGCATTTCCCGGGTCAGGAGGGTGGCGAAACTCCGGCAGCCGGTCTGATCCCCGGTGCCGACTTGCCGTCCCTCGGCCGGGCTCCGGCGGGGTACTTCCTTTTCCTGTTGGTTCCTCTCTTGGCAACCGTGTGGGCGGGGAGATGGGTGGGACGCCGTGCCCGCGAGCGGAAGGAGGCGGCGGCCCTCGGCGCGGCAACCGGCGTCGCCTTCTCGATCCTTGTCGGGATAGCGGCCGTTCTCGCCGGAATCAGCGTCAGTGCGTCGGGACAGGCGGCGATGGTGGCCGGGGGGTCGGCTTCGATCGGGCCGGAACTCGTGAACGGGATGCTCTTCGCTTTGTTGTGGGGCGTGGCCGGAGGTGTCCTCGGAGCTTTGATCGGGGGAAAGATGGAGGCTTCGGAGCCTGCCGTTTCCATGTCTGCGCCGGCGAGCCCTTCGAATTCGCCTCCTGTTCCTCCTCCGATGCCGGAGGCGTGAGACTAGCCCCGCTGCGCCTCGCGCATGAGCAAGTATCCGCCGACGGCCGCCAGCAATCCGCCGACCAGGGTTAGGTAGACGAACGGAAGAGGCCTGACGCCTATTACTTCCCCGCTGAACAGGTTCTTGCTTCCCACGATCGCGAAGAGAGCAAGTGCGGCGCAGCCTCCTCCTGCCGCCATCACGCCCGAGCCTACGTTCAGCTGTTTGCGTTTCTCGGGAGCGCCGAATAGAAGGATTCCAAGAACCAGAATGAGTACACCCAGCGCCTCGGCGACGAGCCCCGGCCACGCCTGCAATCCACCGAAACTCGAGGGATCCAAAGTTTGGATGTCGCCGAGAGACTCCTGCCACCATGGAAACAGCGGCCCGAAGGCGCAGATCGCCCCGCCGACGATCGTGCAAACGACGCTCGCCGGATACCGCGAAGGTGTACTTGGCGCGCGCGCTTCGGGCGCAGCAGGGGTCGGTGCGGACGAGGGCTTGCTTACCGGCGCCACCGCCGGGCGCGAAGGGGGCGGGGTCGCCGCGCTTTTATCGACCTGCGGTTTCCTTCGGGGAAGCAGGCGGGGCCGTCTGCTCTCCTGAGCCGCGCGTTGCTTCCGGACGACGATCCGCTTGGCTTCTTCCTCGCGATCCTTTTCATCCATGCCACGAGGGTAACTGCCGCCGGGGAAAACAAGAAAGCCCGGGCCTGGGCCCGGGCTCTCAGGTAGTGAAGACTACGCGCTCATTCCTCCACCTGTGCCCATGCCGCCGGCGCTCGAGCCTCCCGGCTCGCTGTGCCACATGTAGGCGCCGTACGCCCAGACGAGCGTTATCGCGATGCCGACGAACAGGCCCCAGCTTATTCCCGCGGAGACACTAATCCCGAGGGCCCCGAGACTTGGCTTGAGCACGAGTCCCAAGATTGTGAAAACAGCAGCAACTCCGGCAATGATGAGCTGCACCGTGCCGGGCTTCATCTGCATCTTCATCTGTGTTCCCATTGCGGTGAGACCAACCCCCACCAGTGCTACGATTGCCAGGAACCATGAGATGAATATCGGAAATGTGAAGCCGCTGACGCCTTGTTTGCCACCAAATGGCCCTCTGTCCCAGGAATACCAAAACGGCAAAAACGTCCACACCAAGAAAACGATTGCTGATACGCCAACGATCTTGGCTCCAGTCGAAAGCCGGTCCATATTGAAGCCCTGAGAACCGCCCGAACCTTCCATCCCCCGCTCCTTTCTTCCCCGCCCGGATTTAAAGCCCTTAGGGGGGCGCAGTCAACTACGCAGAGCTTGGGCCGAATGCTCGGCGAGCACGGGCCTGGTCTTGAAGGTGCCCGCGAAAGCCAGCAACCCGGCCGCGATTGCGGCCCATGGACCTGCGGCGGGTGTCACAAACGGGGGAGGGTTCACCAGGGAAAGGATCGCCCCGGCAACAGTGAGGGCCGCCAGCACGCGAAACACCGATGCCGCCCTGCGAGACGGGTGCAGCCGAACGGCATTGAGAAACAACCAGAGAGCGAGCCCGACCGCGGATGCACAAGCCGACAGGAGGGACCATCGAAGGGTCCAGCCCCAGGCGCCGAACGGCCCCGATCCGAGCCCGAAGCGGCTCCACGGCAGGATCGTCGCCGCTAGCGCCAACACGAACCCGGCGCCTGAAAGAACGAGACTTGGTTTCCGGCGTGCGGGCGAGGCGTCGGGCGGCGGGGCATCGGGGCCGAGGATCGCCGACAGGCACTCGGGGCCGAGAACCCGGCCGCGCACCGGCACCGCGCAATCTAGACACACCGGCCGACCGCAAGTCTCGCAAGTGCCGACGGCCGGCTGGTCCGGGTGCAGTTCGCAAGACCCGCCTCCGGCGTTCTCGGCAGCCATAGGCCAAGCTTACGCGGCCGTTGACCGCCGCACGCCCTTATCTATTAGTGTGCGCGCGTGAGTGCTCGAGTCGCGGTTCTGGCATCAGGAGCGGGAACGAACCTGGGGGCGCTCATGGAGGATGAAGTGACCGGGCCGTGGGTCGTCCTCACCGTTTCCGACGTCAAGGACTCCGGTGCGCTGGAGCGCGCTCGTGCGAAAGCAATCGAAGCCGTGTTCGTCGATCCGGCCACTCACGGGAACCGCGAGCGTTACGACCGCGCGCTTCTTTCACTGCTGGAAGCCAGGGACATCGATTACGTCGCGCTCGCGGGATTCATGCGGATCCTGGGACCTGAGTTCGTGAAGGCCTTCCGGGGAAGGATGCTGAATATCCATCCGTCGTTACTTCCGGCTTTCCCCGGGGCGCACAGCGTGGGTGACGCGCTTAGAGCTGGGGTGGAAAAGACCGGCGTGACGATTCACTTCGTCGATGAGCAAGTCGATCACGGCCCGATCGTTGCGCAGGAGGAGGTACCGGTGCTCCCCGGCGACGACTGGGAATCGCTCGAGGCCCGGGTTCATTCGGTTGAGCACCGCCTGTATCCGATGACGCTTCAGGCTCTCGTGGAAGGCAGGCTCAAGCTCGGCGAGGCCGCCTCGTGAGCGAAATTCGTCCTGTTCGCCGCGCGCTCGTGTCCGTCTCGGACAAGACGGGGCTGGGTCCGTTCGCCAAGGGCCTGGCCGAGTCCGGTGTGTCGATCGTCTCGTCCGGCGGAACGGCCAGATCGCTCGCAGACGAAGGAATCGCGGTAACGCCGGTGGAGGAAGTGACCGGGTTTCCCGAGATGCTCGGAGGACGCGTAAAGACACTTCATCCGGTGATCCACGCGGGAATACTCGCGGATCGGGGGAACTCCGAACACCTAGAGCAACTTGCGGCCCGCGGCATCGAGCCGTTCGATCTCGTGGTGGTGAATCTCTATCCATTCCGCGAGACCGTCGAGTCCGGCGCGGATCCCGAAACCGTTGTCGAAAACATCGACATCGGCGGACCTGCGATGGTGCGGGCCGCCGCGAAGAATCACGCGTCGGTCGGCGTCGTAGTGCGCCCCGAGCGATACGACGACGTGCTCGCCGAGATCCGGGAGAAGGGCGGTCTGGCCGCCGATACGCGAAGAATCCTGGCCGGAGAGGCTTACACGCACACTGCTGCTTATGACGCCGCCGTCGCCACCTGGTTCGCGTCACGAGCTGAAGAAGACCTGCCGCCTTTCGTAGCTATTGCTTATGAGAAGCAGGCCGATCTTCGTTACGGCGAGAACCCGCACCAGCGCGGCGCGCTCTACAGGGAGGCGGAGGGGCAGGGAGTCCTCGGCGGCGCGCGCGTTCTTCAGGGAAAAGACATGTCGTTCAACAACTGGCTCGACGTTGAGGCGGCCTACTCGCTGGCGGCAGACTTCGACGAAGGTGCGGTGGTGATCGTGAAGCACAACAACCCCTGCGGCGTGGCCGTCGGAGACCACATGGCGGCCGCCTTCACGCGAGCGTTCGAATCGGACACGGTCTCTGCCTTCGGAGGGATCGTCGCGTTTAACCGGGAGGTAGGGCCGGACGCCGCGGCCGCTATGGCGGAGGTCTTCACAGAAGCGATCGTCGCGCCGGGGTTCGACGAAGGGGCGAGCGCCACGTTCGCCGAGCGCGAGAACCTTCGCCTGGTGCAGGCTCCTCTGCAGCGGGCCGGGGGTCTGGATCTCCGGGTACTTGCCGGAGGTTCGCTCGTGCAGGACCGCGACACCGTGGACGAGGCATGGGACGCGATGACCGTTGCGTCGAAGCGAAAACCCACCGACGAGGAGCGGCGTGACCTGCTATTCGCATGGAAGGTTGCTGCGCGAACAAAGTCGAACGCAATCGTTTTCGCGAAGGATTCGGCGACGGTTGGGATCGGGGCGGGCCAGATGTCTCGTGTGGACTCATCGGTTCTCGCGGTTCGGAAGGCCGGCGAGCGTGCGAAGGGCGCGGTCATGGCGAGCGACGCGTTCTTTCCGTTCCCCGACGCGCTCGAGGTCGCGGCCGAGGCCGGAGTCACCGCCGTGATCCACCCGGGGGGTTCGGTTCGGGACGAAGAGGTGCTGAGGGCGGCGGAGTCCTACGACATGGCCGTTGTCGTGACGGGCCGGCGCCACTTCCGCCACTAGCCGATAGGATTTGCCGCAGTGGCTGCGAAGATCATCGACGGTAAGGCCGTCTCCGCCGACATCCGCGAGGAGGTTGCCGCGCGCGTCAAAGACCTGGCGGGAGAGGGAATCACCCCCGGCCTGGCCGCAGTGATAGTGGGGGACGACCCGGCCTCCAAGATCTACGTTGGTACGAAGCACAAGGCATGTCAGGACGTCGGCATCTATTCGGAACAGGTCGACCTTCCGGCGAGTGCGTCGGAGGAACGGGTACTCGAGACGGTCGATCGCCTGAACGCCGATCCGAAGATCAGCGGCATCATCGTCCAGTTGCCGGTGCCCGATCACATCTCCGAGTTCAACGTTCAGTGCGCGATAGACCCTTCCAAGGACGTGGATGGGTTGAATGCGACCAATGTCGGAATGCTCGCCAGAGGACACGCCGTGTTTTACCCGGCCACTCCTTATGGAATCGTGGAGTTGCTCGTTCGTTCCGGGATTCAGATTCAAGGGTCCGAGGTGGTCATCGTCGGACGCGGAGATCTGGTCGGCATGCCGCTTTCGATCATGCTCGCCCAGCGCTCCGACCGGGGGAACGCCACCGTCACGCTTTGCCACACCCGCACGAAGGATGTCGGCGCGCATACGAGGAATGCAGACATCCTGATCGCCGCGACCGGTAAGGCCAGGACGATCACGAAGGATATGGTCAAGCCGGGGGCGACGATAATCGACGTCGGTATCAACCGTGACCCGGATGGGCTAGTGGGCGACGTGGACTTCGAGGGCGTAGTGGAGGTAGCTGGCGCCATCACTCCCGTTCCCGGCGGCGTCGGCCCGATGACCGTGGCGATGCTTCTCGTCAACACCGTCTCGGCGGCCGAGATGCAGTCCGGTCGTTGACTAGCAGCCGGATCGAACGACTACTCGAATCGGGGCGCTTCGCCGTCACAGGCGAGATAGGCGGGCGTCGTTCGGCGGAAGGCGAAAGCATCGCTGCATCGGCGCGCCGCCAGCTCGGATACGTGGACGCGCTGAACGTGGGCGACAATCCACTCGGGACGGCACACATCTCCCCGGTTGCCGCGGCTGCCTTCGTGGCCGGTGCCGGGGTCGAGCCGATCATGCAGCTCACCGTGCGCGACCGGAACAGGCTGGCGATCACCTCGGATTTGCTCGGAGGCTGGGCCGTGGGAGCGCGCAACCTCCTCTTGCTGTCGGGCGACCCGATGTCACTCGGCGAAGAGCCCGGAGCGAAGGAGGTTCGCGATATCGGTGTCCCCGAAGCGGTCCGGATGGCTTCCGAGTTGCGCGAGGAGGGACGCACACCCGGAGGCGGTGAGATCGAGGAGCCGCCGCGGTTCTTCGTAGGCGTCGCCGACAACCCGCTCATCGCGGGCTACGAAGTCTCGCGCCTCGAGGTAAAGCTCGATGCGGGAGCTCGCTTCGTTCAGACCCAGATCGTCTACGACGTCGAGGCGTTGGCTGCGTGGGCGGAGACGGTCGGGAGGAATGGGGTGTTCGAGAGGGCTTCGATCCTGGTCGGCACTGCGCCGCTTCGAAGTCTCAGAAACGCACGATGGATGAACGATAAGTTGCCCGGCGTCTCAGTTCCGGACCGCATGCTTCACGCCCTCGAGGAGGCCGGTCCCGACGAGGAGGAGAACGTCGGCGTGGGCATCACCGTCGAAGTGCTGAATGGCATCCGTGCGATCAAGGGCATCGCGGGCGTCCACGTCATGGCACTCGGGAAAGAGGAGCCGGTTCGCAGGGTCGTCGACGGAGCGGGCCTCTTCCCCCGGCCCGTCCTCGCCTAATCCCAGGCGCCGGCTTCGATGCGCTTCAGGCGGCGCTCGCGGGCAAGCTGGCTCGCCTCCACGAGTTGCTCGAGTGCCTCGGGCTCGTTCAACGCACCGGCCAGAACCCCCGCCAGGTCGCGCTGCGAGACGACTCCGACGAGCTTGTCGTCCTCGAGAACCGGCAAGTGGCGGATCCACTTCTCGGTCATGAGGGCGGCCGCTTCCCGGAGCGTCGCGCCGGCGTGGATCGTGATCAGCTCGGTTGCCATAACGTCCAAAACCTTTGATCCCAGTTCCATCCCCGTTCCCACCGCCCGAAGGATGTCGCGTTCGGTGATTATCCCGACGAGCTTGTCCCCGTCGGTAACGAGCAGCGAGCCGGTCTGCTGCTCCCACATCTTGCGGGCGGCCTCGGCGATCGTGTCCTGAGGCCGGTCCGTAACTGCTGCGCCCGTCATGATCTCCGAAACCTTCATTCGCGTTCCTCCAAAGGTACGTAGCGCTGATCGCGCGGGCCGATGTATTCGGAGTCCGGACGGATGATCCGGTTGTCCCCGTATTGCTCCCGCACGTGAGCCGTCCATCCGGCCATCCGGGCCATCGCGAAGACCGGTGTCATGAGATCTGTAGGGATCCCCAGATAGTGATAGACGCTTGCCGCGTAGAAGTCCACATTGGGGTAGAGACCCTTCTCGTCCATCACGGCCTGCTCGATCGCGTAGGAGATGTCGAACCACCGCGTGTCCCCTCGCAACTCGCCGAGTTCGTTCGAGAAGCGACGCAGGTGAGTGGCGCGCGGATCCTCCGTCTTGTACACGCGATGGCCGAAACCCATGATCAGCTCATGTTTCGCAAGCCGATCCTTCACGAAGGCAGCCGCCTTCGAGGGTTCGCCGACCTCCTCGAGCATCTTCATCGACTGCTCGTTGGCGCCGCCGTGCAGCGGCCCCTTGAGTGCGGCTATCGCCCCGGTGACCGCCGAGAAAATATCCGAAAGCGTCGACGCGATGACGCGCGCGGTGAAGGTGGAAGCGTTCATGGTGTGATCCGCGTACAGGATCATCGTGGCGTCCATGATGCGCGCCTCGACAGGGTCCGGCTCATGTCCGGTCAGAAGCCAAAGGAAATTGGCCCCGTGTGTCAGGTCCGGACGAAGCCGCATGATGCCGAAGCCGGTTCGAAACCGTTGATATGTGGCGATCAGCGTGGGCGCGGTCGCGATTAGCCGCATGGCTTTCCTGTACATACCCTCGGGGGTGGTGTCCCATCCATCGGGGTCGAATGCGGACGCCGCCGAGACGCTGGTTCGAAGCATCGACATGGGCGACGATTTCTCCGCGAGCGTGATCAGCAGCTCCTGGCGAAACTTCGAGATGTGCCGCTCGGAATCCAGGAAGTCGGTCAGCTCCTTGAGCTCGACCTGAGTCGGCAGGCGCAGGTTGTGCAGGAGGAAGGAGACTTCCTCGAAGGAGGAGTTCTCAACGAGGTCGTTGATGTCGTAGCCCGCGTACCAGAGCCGCCCGCGTTGCCCGTCGATGTCCGAAAGGGCCGTCTGCGCGGCGATCACGTCCGCAAGGCCCTTCTCGGTCACGGTTTTCCCTCCTCTTACATTCATTTCACCACAGCGGCACGGCTGGGAGAATAGCCGCGGGGGGAAGGAAGACCGTGACTCACCGAGTGACTCTCATACCCGGCGACGGGGTAGGCCCCGAACTCTCGGAGGCCACCCGCCGTGTCTTGGAAGCGACAGGAGTCGTTTTCGAGTGGGATGTCCAAGAAGCCGGCGAAGCCGTGATGGAGGAGTACGGAACACCCCTTCCGCCGCCCGTCCTCGACTCCATCCGTTCAAACCGCGTCGCGATCAAGGGCCCGATCACGACTCCCGTCGGAACGGGTTTCAGAAGTGTGAACGTCGCCCTTCGACAGGAGCTGGACCTCTTCGCTTGCCTAAGGCCGTGCAAGATCTATCCGGGCGTGCGCTCCCGGTACGAGGACGTAGACGTGGTGATCGTTCGTGAGAACCAGGAGGATCTCTACGCGGGGATCGAGTTCGAGAGCGGCACCGCAGAGGCCCGAAAGCTCGCGGCATTCATCGAGGAACTCGGCGGCAAGAGGATTCGCGACGATGCCGGCATCTCGATAAAGGCCATCTCGGCCACGGGATCGAGGCGCATCGTCAGTTTCGCGTTCGACTACGCCCGGCAATACGGCCGAAAGCGGGTTACGGCAGTGCACAAAGCGAACATCATGAAGTATTCGGACGGGCTGTTTCTGGCCACGGCCAAGGAAGTCGCCGCCGAGTATCCGGACATAGAGTTCGACGACAGGATCGTGGACAACCTGGCGATGCAACTGGTGCAGCGCCCGGAGGAGTACGACGTGCTGGTGCTTCCGAACTTGTACGGCGACATCATCTCCGACCTGTGCGCGGGCTTGATAGGGGGGCTGGGGGTCGCGCCCGGGGGAAACATCGGTGACGATGTCGCGGTGTTCGAGGCAACCCACGGAAGCGCCCCGAAGTACGCCGGACAGAACCGCATGAATCCGATGGCGATGATGCTGTCGGGTGTGCTGATGCTTCGCCATCTCGACGAAACCGATGCGGCGGACCGCCTGGAGGGTGCCATCGCCGCGGTGATCCGCGCGGGGAAAGCGGTCACCTACGACATGAAGCCGGCTCGGGACGATCCGACGGCGGTTGGAACCTCAGGCGTAGCGGACGCGGTGATCGCAAGACTCTCGGAGGCGGCTTGAAGTGAAGGTAACGATCGTGGGAGCGGGATTCGTGGGAGCGACCACTGCCATGCGAGTCGTGCAGAAAGGCTTGGCCGACGAGGTCGTCCTAATCGACGTCGTCGAGGGACTGCCTCAGGGAATAGCCCTCGATCTTCGGCATTCGGCCCCCGTCGAAGGATTCGAGCCGAACATCATCGGGACCAACGACTACTCGGAGACTAAGGGATCGGACATCGTCGTGATCACGGCGGGGCTGCCGCGAAAGCCGGGCATGAGCCGCATGGACCTCCTCGGGAAAAACGCCGCGATAGTGAAAGATGTCGTCGAAAAGGTGGTACAGGGTTCGCCGCAGGCAGTCCTCATCGTCGTGACGAACCCCCTCGACGAGATGACTTTCCTGGCCGCTGAGGTCTCGGGTTTCCCGAAGAGGCGGGTGATGGGGATGGCGGGGGTGCTCGACTCCTCGCGTCTGCGGCATCACGTGGCCGAGGAACTGGGCGTGTCACCCTCTTCGGTCGAGGCTATGACGCTCGGCTCTCACGGTGAAGCTATGGTTCCCCTCCCGCGGCACGCGACCGTCGGCGGCAAGCCCCTTCACGAGCTGGCCGACCGGGAGACCCTGGAGCGGCTCTACGCGCGGACACGCGACGCGGGCGCGGAGATCGTCGGCCTGCTCAAGAAAGGAAGCGCATACTACGCGCCCTCTGCAGCGATCGCGCGCATGGTCAACGCGATAGCCGGAGACACAAAAGAGATTCTCCCGGTGTGCGCCTGGTGCACGGGCGAGTACGGGATAAAGGACGTCTACGTGGGCGTCCCCGCCCGCTTAGGGAGAAACGGCGTGGAGGAGATAGTCGAGCTCGACCTGAGCGAGGAGGAACTTGAACGGCTGCGTGCAGCGGCTGAGGAGATCCGCGCGAAGTGCGAGGATCTAAAGAAACTTTGAAAAGATCTGGTCCCCGCTAGCCGGCGGGTTCCGAGCCCTTCCAGCGTGAAGCCCACTTCATGCTCAGCAGTCCGCCGATGATGCCGATCGCGCCTCCGGCGATGACCACGTAGATGCCGGGTTGGACCTCGATGACTTCCAACTGCTCGGCTAGTTGCTCCTTGAGTCGTTCGAGCGGCAGTCCGGTTTGTTGAGCAACCTGCTCGAGTTTCACCTCGACCGCGGGAAGGGCGAACTTATCCTTGTTGGCGAGAAGCGTTCCGACGCCGATGGACACCGCTGCCAGCCCACCGGCGATAACGACGACTCCGAGGCCGCGGCGGGCGCGACCCGTCTTCCCGACCCGCATCGCCAGGACCGAGATCACCATCACGGCCCCGGCAACGAGCGTGATCAGTCCGTCGCCGAGATCGATGCCGACGGTCGTCGCGATGCCGCCGAAGTCGACTTCCGCCCAAGGCAACAGCGACCCGAGGGCAACGAGAAAACCGCCCAGGACCGAGATCAGAAATCCGGCCGCCCGCAGCCGGAGCGTCGCTTGGTCGGCCTCGGTCAAGTTCTAACCGCTGGGTGCTCCGCCCGGCGGGGGAGCCGGTGGCGTTGCGGGGGGCGGTGGCGTGGCGGGGGGAGGTGGCGACGGAGGAGGAGTTGTCCCGCCCGCCGGGGGCTCGCCGCTGGGTGCCCACCCGCTTCCTCCGGGCGCAGCCGGTGCTGCAGTTTCGTCACTCATTTTGCCGGCCGAGCCGATGCCCATGATCCCGCCGATAAGGCCGATAACCCCTCCAGCGATTAGGATGAAGATTCCGAGACCGAGACTCACGTCAATAGCATCTTCGAACTGTTGCCTGACGTCTTCGGGCAGCTGAGAGAGCGCAGTTCCCGCTTGACTAAGAATCTCCTCGGTCACGTTGGCTTTGATGTCGATGGCATGAAAGATTCCGATGCCGCCGGCGCCAAGGGCACCGATAACGATTAGGATTCCGAGCCCGCGACGGCCTCCCTTTGATCTGGCCGCTACGAGTCCGATCGCACCGACCAGCATCAGGATCGCAGCGACGAGCGTTATCTTCCCGTCGGAGGTATCCCACCCGCTGACTTCTTGACTGAGGGACTGACCTCCCAGTTCTGAGAGATCAACGGATACCGTGGCCCACGCGAGGAAGGTGCCGATCAGGGCTAAGGCCGCCCCAACCCCGGCTACCGCCGCGGCGGTGAAGCCGGGCTTTGCTCCTTGAGTGTCGTTCATGACGCTCGCCTCCCTTTCAGATTGCTGGCCCCTTGTGCAAGGTGCTCTTGGGGAACTTCCCGGGCAGTCTGACATCCCGGCGAGGTGAGGGAAAGCTGCCTCCCCGGAGGTCTTCGGTCGCGACCCTAGAATGTTGGTGATGAGCGAGCCGAGAGAAGTTCATGCGGGGGAGATCAGCCGCGTTGTGCGCGAGCTGTGCATGGAGATCTGCTACACGGTGCCGCCCGAGATGGTGGAGCTGATGCGAAATGCCCGGGACCGCGAGGAGTCGCCGCTCGGCCGCCGCATCCTCGACCAGCTGCTTCAGAACCAGGACATCGCCGCCGAGGGTGAGTACCCCTACTGCCAGGACACGGGGTATACCGTCGTTTTCCTCGATATCGGTCAGGACGTGCATGTGACGGGCGGCGACCTGGAGGACGCGATCAACCTCGGTGTGGCCGAAGGCTACACGGACGGATATCTGCGCGGTTCGATCGTCCGGGATCCGCTGTTCGATAGAAAGAATACCGGCGACAACACGCCCGCATTCATCCACACACGGGTCGTTCCCGGCGATCAAATCAGGATCCAGGTCGATGCCAAGGGCGCCGGTTCGGAGAACATGGGCAAACACGCGATGCTGAAACCGTCCGACGGGCTCGAGGGCGTCGTTCACTTCGTACTCGAGGCCGTTGCCGAATCGGGGCCCAACGCCTGCCCTCCGGGGATCATCGGGGTGGGCGTCGGAGGGAACTTCGAGACGAGCGCGGTGATCGCCAAGCGCGCGCTGATGCGAAAGGTCGGGCAGCCCAATCCCGATCCTCAGATCGCGGAACTCGAAGCCGAGCTGTACGAGAAATGCAACGCCCTCGGACTGGGTCCCGAGGCGCTCGGTGGAACGCAGACGGTTCTCGCGGTGCACGTCGAGACGATGGCGACGCACATCGCGTCACTGCCCGTTGCCGTAAACATCGAATGCCACGCGCACCGTACCGGCACGCGGGTGATCTAACGTGCCGGTCGAGTTCTTGGAAGATGAACGCAAGCTCGTCACGCCCCCGTTGTCGGACGACGACGTTAAAAAGTTGGAAGCCGGCGATGTGTGCGTCGTCAGGGGAGTCGTCTACGCGGCGCGCGACGCAGCCCACAAAGTGATGCTGGAGATGCTGGCGAACGGCGAGCCGCTCCCGTTCGATCCGAAAGGAGCGGTCATCTACTACGTCGGCCCAACGCCTGAGCGGCCCGGCAATGTCGTCGGGTCCGCCGGGCCCACGACCGCCAGCAGAATGGACAAGTACACGCCGAAGCTGCTCGAGTTAGGCGTCAAGGGGATGATCGGAAAAGGCGGGCGCGGGCCGGCCGTTCGCGAGGAGCTCGTGAAGCACAACGCGGTCTACATGGCCGCGCTCGGTGGCGGCGGAGCGCTCTCTGCGCTGACCGTGAGACGCCAGGAAGTCATCGCGTTTCCCGATCTGGGGCCGGAGGCCGTGCGGGTGATCGAGTTCTACGACCTGCCGGTGTGGGTCGTGAACGACTGCCGCGGTCGTGACTTTTACGAAAAGAGCGAGGCGCCGTGGCGCAAGAACGAATTGTTGCCCGAGGATTTCCACTCGCGTTAAGCGAGGTATCCTCGATCGATGGTTTTGCGCAAGCCCCTCATCGCGGCAACTGTCTTGATCGCCGTGCTTGTTGGCGCCCATCCGGCGAGCGCCGTCGCCCCGTCACACTTCGTGGACACCGACGAGTTTTCGTTCGATCCCTCAATCACGATCGCCAATATCGGTGAGGCGGTCGAGTGGAGCAATATCGGATCGGTTAGCCACACGGCAACCGCGGAGCGGCCCTTCAGGATCTTCAACACGGGAACGATCATGTCCGGTCAGCAGCAAGACGCCACTATGGGTTACGGAGGGACGTATCCGTACCGCTGCCTGTTCCACACCTCGATGAGCGGAACGATCAGGGTTCGACCGGAGGTTTTGCCGGAGTCGGTCGCTCCGGGGGAGCAGGCGACGGTAAGGTTCGGTACGTCGGCACCCCCCTCCGGAAAGGGCATGGACGTCCAAGTCCGCAGAGAGAGCGGGGCTTGGCGCGACTACCGCAAGGGGCGGACGGGAACGCAGGTTGTCTTCGTACCGGAAACCGCGGGGACCTTCTGGTTCAGGGTGAGGATGCGAAGGCTGAAGGACGACTCACGGACGCCCTGGTCCCCGGTCGACAGCCTGATGGTGGCCTGACCCTCACTAATAACGATCAAACAGGATGGAGCGCTTTACTTCCTGTATCGCCTTGGTGACCTTGATCCCGCGCGGGCAGGCTTCAGTGCAGTTGAAGGTCGTGCGGCAGCGAAAGACACCGGTCTTGTCGGCCAGGATCTTGAGCCGCTCGGGTGCCCCCTCGTCCCGCGAGTCGTAGATGAACCTGTGGGCGTTCACGATCGCTGCCGGCCCGACGTATTCCTCGTCGCCCCAGAAGATCGGGCATGAGGTGGTGCAGGCAGCGCAGAGGATGCACTTGGTGGTGTCCTCGTAGCGCTCCTGCTCCTCGGGCGTCTGGAGCCGTTCGCGCTCCGGCGGTTCCTCGTCGTTGATCAGGTAGGGGAGCACGGACTTGTAGCCCTCGAAGAAGGGCTCCATGTCGACGATCAGATCCTTGAGCACGCGAAGGCCCCGGATGGGCTCGACCGTTACCTTCGGCGCGAGCTGTGACACGAGCACCTTGCATGCCAAGGCGTTTCGGCCGTTGATCAGCATCGCGTCCGAGCCGCAAATGCCGTGGGCGCACGATCGCCTGAGCGCCAGCGTGCCGTCATGATGCCACTTGACCTCATGAAGAGCGTCGAGGAGCCGGTCGAACGGGTGCATGTCGAGCGTGAACTCGTCCCACCAGGGCTCGGGGCCGGCCTCCGGGTTGAAGCGGCGGATCTTGAGTGTGATCTCGACGCTCTCCTCGGCAGCCATCAGTACTTCCTCTCCATCGGAACGTATTCGCCGAGCTTCACGTCCTTGTAGTCGAGCCTGACCGAGCCGTCGGGTTCGCGATAGGCGAGCGAGTGCTTGAGCCAGTGGTCGTCGTCCCGAAGCGGATGGTCCTCGCGGAAGTGGCCACCCCTGCTCTCGTCGCGGGCCATCGCCGCCGCGACCAGGGTGTCCGAACAGTCGAGGAGGAACCCCAGCTCGACCGTCTCCATCAGCTCGGTGTTGAACACTTTCCCCTTGTCCTGGACGACCACGCGCGATAGGCGTTCGCGAAGCTCCGACAGTATGCCCTGCATCTTTCGCAGGCTCTCCTCGGTGCGTACGACTCCGGCCAGATCGAACATGTTCTCCTGTAATTCGTCTCGGATGTCGGCCGCATTCTCGGAGCCGCTCGCGTCCAGCATCCCCCGGATGAGTTTTACGGTGCCGGCCTCGGGCTCCCCGGCCGTTTCCACTCGATGCGCTTCGCTCGCGTAATCGGCCATGTGCCGGCCGCCCCGGCGCCCGAACACGACTATGTCCAGGAGCGAGTTCGTTCCCAGCCGGTTCGCGCCGTGCACCGAGACGCATGCGCATTCGCCGGCCGCGTAGAGGCCGGGAACCGGCGTCTCCTCGGGTCCCGTCACCACCTGCGCGTCGGTGTTCGTCGGGATACCGCCCATCGCATAGTGCGCGGTGGGCTGGACCGGCACCGGCTCTCGTGTGGGCTCAACGCCCAGGTAGATTCGCGCGAACTCCGTTACGTCCGGCAGCTTTTCCTCGATGACCTCATCCGGAAGGTGATGGACTTTAAGGAAGATGTAGTCCTCCCCGTTGATCCCACGTCCCTCCTTGACTTCCTGGTAGATCGCCCGTGAGACCATGTCTCGGGGAGCAAGATCCTTCACGGTCGGCGCGTAGCGTTCCATGAAGGGTTCGCCATCGTCGTTGAGAAGGATGCCGCCCTCACCGCGAACGGCTTCGGAGATCAGGATTCCCATCTTGTAGATGCCCGTGGGATGGAACTGGTACATCTCCATGTCCTCGAGCGGAATACCACGTCTGTAGCAGACCGAGAGGCCGTCACCGGTCAGAGCGTGGGCGTTCGAGGTGACCTTGAACATTCGCCCGTATCCGCCGGTCGCGAACAGCACCGATTTCGCGCGGAACACGTGGATCTCGCTCGTGGAGAGTTCGTACGCGACCACGCCCGCGCAGCGCCCGTCCGTCATGAGGAGATCGAGAACGTAGAACTCGTTGAAGAAGCGGACGTCGCGTTTTATGCATTGCTGGTAGAGCGTCTGCAGGATCATGTGACCCGTTCGGTCGGCCGAGAAGACGGCACGGCGGACGGGAGCTTCACCGTGATTGCGCGTGTGGCCACCGAATTTGCGCTGATCGAGTTTTCCGTCCGGCGTCCGGTTGAACGGAAGTCCCCAGTGCTCGAGTTCGTAGACCGCATCGATTGCCTCTTTGCACATGATCTGTGCCGCGGGTTGATCGACCAGATAGTCGCCGCCCTTCACCGTGTCGAAGGTGTGCCATTCGGGCGAGTCCTCCTCGACGTTGCCGAGGGCGGCGCACATCCCCCCCTGTGCGGTGCCGGTGTGAGACCTGGTCGGGTACAGCTTCGAGATGACGGCCGTGCTGACCCGGTCGGAGGCCTCGATCGCCGCTCTCAGGCCGGCTCCTCCAGCGCCGACGATCACCGCGTCGAAGTTGTGGATCTTGGTCACGGGGAAGGCCACTTCGCGGGGTCGAAAGTTACGACGATCACCGTTCCCAGCGCGAGACTTGCGATCCCAACAACGGCGAAGAACCAGTTCACGGCCATCCGGCGTTTCGGATGCTTGACGTAGTCGTTCGTGATGACCCTCAGCCCGTTGACCCCGTGGATCAGCGCGAGCGTGAGCATCAGCCAGTCCCAGGTCTTCCAGAAGGGGTTCGCCCAACGTAGCTGGACGAACGCGAAGTTCACGCGATCGATACCCGCGTCGAACACGTGCATGATCAGCACGTGGCCGACTGCGAGGAACAGCAACACGAGGCCGGACAACCGCATGAATAGCCACGACCAGAGTTCGAAACCACTGCCGGGGCGCGTGCGGCCTGCCTTGTAGCCGCCGCCGGACCCGGCATCGGCTTGCATGTCGGTTCGCGTCGCCATCAGAGGATCCTGACGATGCCGATGACCATGATGATCGTGATCGGGATCATTGCGGCGACGAACAGGACGACTGTTCCGTAAAAGAGCTGCCGTTGGTAGAGCGATGCCCTGGGCCAGAAGTCGATAATCATGATGCGCACGCCGTTCAAAGCGTGGAAAATTACGAACGCGACTAGTGCGAGTTCGAGCATGCGAACGATCGGGTTGTGATAAACGGAGAGGACCTTGTTGTAGGCCTCGGGACCCCATCCGACGACCGCGGTGTCCACGACATGCGCGAACAAGAACAGAATGATCCCGACTCCGGTTACGCGATGGGCAACCCACGACCATTGGCCTTCGCGGCCCTTATAAAGCGTCCCGAATTCGTTCAGTTTTTTTCGCAATAACTCTCACCTTCAGACTAGCGCGGGCGGAGTCTACCGACTGAGGAGTCCCCAGGTATGAGCGGCGGCTTGGCTTCCGCTCGTGATCGCCCCGTCCATGTAGCCCGAGCCCCCGAGCGCCACGTCGGATCCCGCGAAGGCGAGTAATCCCTCGGGCCGCGCCAGTTCCTCGATGAACTCGCCCCACCCCGGCCGCCATGCGAGCCACGCGCCCTTCGAGTACGGGTCCGCGTTCCAGTCGTGGGAATCGGCAGCGACCACCCGTGTCTCGGGGAAGTATTCGCGGAATACCGGTTCTACCGCAGACGGATCCCGGGGTGCGGTGATTGACTTCAGCCCGTCGAACCCGATGACGATCCTGGACGTCCCCGCGCTGTGCATCGGGATCACGGCCTGAAGCGCCGGCCCCCAGCCAAGCCCTACCTTGTCGCCGGGGAAGCCCTCGGCCAAGGCGACGACCTTGGTCGAGATGCCGGCGTGGTGCATCCGAGACAGCCGTTGCTTCGTCGCCGACAGGGGAGGATCGAAGTCGATGTCCCCGAGGCAGTTGAGCGGAATCGCGATGACGGCCGCCCGGGATTGGATATCGGCGCCGCCGGCGGTTGTTACCCGAACCGATCCGTTTCCGTGTTCGACCCGCCGGACCGTCGTTCGGAGCCGAACGTCCTCGCCGGCATCCTTACCCAGGGCACCGACAAGGCTCGACGTTCCGTCTGCGAAGCTCTCGGTTCCGGCCTGAAAAACGCTTCCGATCGACATGCCCGTTTCGGCTGCTTCGCCGATGAACATCAGGACAGATTGCTCCTCCGGTCGCCCGCCCCCGTTCGCAGCGGCAAGGGCCAACATCGCGTCCTTCCTCTCCCGCGGGACTTCCTGCGACTCGATCCATTCCGTCGCCGAAATGTCGAGGTCCGGGGGTGTCGGCTCTCCGGCCGACCAGGCGGCGGCGAGTCTCGTTGCTGCCTCCTCGATAAAAGGAGCCGCCGGACGAAAGGCTTCGTCGATTGCCGCCGCCGTCGGCCCCGCCGTTTCTCGACGCTTGCCGTCCGTGATCCACACCACGGACTCAAACGGTCTCGGCGGCCTCACCTCGAGCCCGTACCGGGAGATCTCGGCCGCGATCCCTTTGTTCAGCTCTCGGGAGAACCAAGCGCCTCCGAATTCTCCGTCCACGCCGGTTTCGCCGATCGGCCGGTACCAGGTCCGGCCCCCGAGCCTGTCGCGGGCTTCAAGCACGGCGACGCTCGAGCCGTTCTCGTGGAGGTCCCGAGCGGCAACGAGTCCGGCTAGGCCGCCCCCGACTACGACGACGTCGAAGTCCATCTAGGAGGTTCGCAGAGCGACCACTACGCCGTCGCGCGTTGGGACGATCGTCGAGAGATAACGATCGTCCGCGGCGATCATCGCGTTGTGCTCCTTTATGGCCTCCGTCCATCCGGGCGCAACATCGTCGGTGACGTCGTCTTGGGTCACGCGCCCGGACCAGAGGACGTTGTCGCAGATGTACATACCACCGGGTAGCACGCGATCTCGCGCGGCGCGCCACGCGGCGGGGTAGCCGCCCTTGTCGATGTCGTTGTAGATGATGTCGAAGTCGCCCCCGACCTTCTCCAGCGCCTCGACGGCGTCGCCGACGTGGAATTGCACCGGTCCGTCGAGGCCGGCCCGCCCCAGATAGTCGAGGGCCTTCCGCTCGTTCTCAGGGTCTCCGTCGGTAAGGTGAAGCTCACCGGTCGCGGCGAGGGCCTTCGAGAACCAGTAGCCGGAGTAACCGAACCCGGACCCGAGCTCGATGATTCGCTGCGCGTGGATCGCGCGGGCAAGGACCTCCAAGGTCACGCCGACCAGCCGCTCCACGATCGGGAAGTCCTTCTCCTTGCCTTCGGCCTCCATCTCCAGCAGCACAGGCTCGTCGTGGCGCTGCTGAAGCGCGCGCATGTACGCCTCGACGTCGGGATTGACTATGTCCAGAGGCTCCCTCCTTCATCACAGACTATCCTTGAGTCGATGGCCGAAGAAAAGCGCCGGAGCACGGACTCCGGCATAGAGATCAAGCCGGCATATACCTGGGACGACCCGGAGGGATTCGACCCCAAGCGGGACCTGGGGAAGCCCGGCGAGCCGCCGTTCACGCGCGGCGTCTACCCGTCCATGTATCGGGGCCGCCTGTGGACGATGCGGCAGTACGCCGGCATGGGCTCTGCGGAGGAGACCAACAAGCGCTTTCGTTACCTGCTGGATCACGGGCAGACCGGAATCTCCGTGGCCTTCGACCTCCCCACCCAGATGGGCCTCGACTCCGACCATCCGAGGGCGGCCGGAGAGGTAGGGAAAACGGGAGTGGCGATCGATTCCGTCGAGGACATGAAGCGCCTCTTGGACGGGATTCCGCTGGACAAGGTCTCCACGTCGATGACGATCAACTCGACCGCCGCGATCCTGCTTTTGCTCTACGAACTGGTCGGCGAGGAGCAGGGCGTCCCTTCGAACAAGCTCTCGGGAACGGTTCAGAACGACCTGCTCAAGGAGTTCGCCGCGCGCGGCACCTACATTTACCCGCCGAAGCCTTCGATGCGGATCATCACCGATGTATTCGCGTACTGCCGCTCGAACATTCCGAAGTGGAACACCATCTCGATCTCCGGGTATCACATGAGGGAGGCCGGCTCGACCGCCGTGCAGGAGGTTGCGTTCACGCTCGCCGACGCGATCGCCTATTCGCAGGCGGCGATCGACGTTGGGTTGGAATTCGACGACTTCGCTCCGCGCCTTTCGTTCTTCTTCGCATGCCACATGAACTTCTTCGAGGAAGCCGCGAAGTTCCGGGCGGCCCGGCGCATGTGGGCGAACATCGCGCGGGAACGCTTCGGCGCAAAGGATCCTCGGTCGATGATGCTGCGCTTTCACACGCAAACGGGAGGGGCCACGCTCACCGCGCAACAACCGGAGAACAACATCGTGCGAACGGCGCTCGAGGCCTTGTCGGCCGTATTGGGCGGCACCCAGTCGCTGCACACGAACTCATTCGACGAAGCCCTCGCGCTCCCCACCGAACACGCAGCGAAGATCGCGCTTCGCACGCAGCAAGTGATCGGTTACGAATCTGGGGTTGCCGTTAGTGCCGACCCGCTCGGAGGTTCCTACTTCGTCGAATCGCTCACGAACGAGATCGAAACGCGGGCTTACGAGTACATCGACAAGATCGACGGCATGGGTGGAGCCGTGGCGGCCATTGAGGCCGGGTTCTATCAGGACGAGATCCACGAGGCGGCCTTCCGAATCCAACAGGGGGTCGAGTCGGGAGATCGCGTGATCGTAGGCGTGAACAAGTTCGTCGAGGAGGACGAGAAGCTTCCCGAGATCCAGCGGATCGGCGAAGAAGAGGAGCGGCAGCAAGCCGAGCGAACGCGCCGGCTGAAGGCCGATCGGGACCAGGCCTCCGTCGATAGGGTGCTGGCCGAGGTCGGGGAAACCGCGCGCGGGACAGGCAACCTCTTGCCTTCAACGAAGGAGGCGCTGCGCGCGCGCGCGACGCTCGGCGAGGTCTCCGATGTGCTTCGGGAGGTCTTCGGCGAGTACCATCCCAGCCGGTAGGAGGTGCGCCAGTGGAAGATACAGAGCACGCTTTCGGAACTGCGGTTTTCATCCTCGACCACACCGTGCAGCGGGTCTCGGCCGACGAGGCCGTCAAGAAGTTCAGCGATGTGACGCAGGAGAACTTCTGGCGCATGTGGCCGCAGATCAAGCTATGGGGAGACAGCTTGTATTCCCACGTCGAGGAAGATCGCCGGCTGCACGCCACTCCGGCGGACGAGGACGAACACCTCGACGTCGGCGGCAGCGGCTAGGCCGCTGTTGGACATCGCAATCGTCGGGGGAACCGGCAAGTACGGATTCGGCCTCGCGCTGCGATTCTCCCGCGCCGGACACAACGTCATGATCGGTTCCCGTTCGGGGGACAAGGCGAAAGCTTCTGCGGAAGAAGCGCGGGCGATGCTCGGCTCGAAAGTCCAAGTCGGTGGCGTCACCAACGAGGCGGCTGCGGGCTCCGCCGACGTCGTGTTCCTGACGGTCCCATTCGCCGCGCACAAGAACACCTGTGAGGCGATCGCACCGAACCTGCGATCCGGGGCCGTGCTGGTCGATGCGACCAACCCGGGCGCCTCGGTCGAGTTCGCCGCGCCGGCCGATAAGTCGGTGGCCGAGGAGGCGGCGGAGTTGCTGCCACCCGGCGTTCGCGTCGTAGCGGGCTTTCAAACGGTGTCGGCGGCGAGGATGCGCGATCTCGAGGTGCCGCTCGAAGGAGACGTCCTGGTTTGCGGGGACGACTCCGAGGCGAAGGAGACCGTGGGCCGCTTGGCCGAGGGATTGCCGAATCTTCGCTGGGTCGACGCGGGGCCGCTTTCAATGGCAAGGATCGTCGAGCGCCTAACGGCACTGTTGGTCTCGATCAACAAACGCTACGGAGTGAAGGGCGCCGGGGTAAAGATCGTCGGGATCGACTAGTCGATGACGGCCAGCGTCTGACCCGTCTCGACCACCTGGCCGGACTCGATCGGCAGCTCGGTTATCGTGCCGTCGACGCTCGCCGCGATGTGATTTTCCATCTTCATCGCCTCCAGCACGCAGACGACCGCGCCTGCCTCCACCTCCTGGCCCTCCTCGACGTTGACCTTGAGGATCGTTCCTTGCATCGGCGCGGCTATCACGTTGTGCAGGTGGGCATGATGTTTCGAGGCGTGTTCGCCGGGCGGCTTCGGCGCGGTTGCACGACGCTCGTCGAAGACCTTCACGGGGACTCGCCGCCCGTCCACCTCGACGAGAAGCTCCGAGTGCGCGACTCTTTTCGGCACAGGGCCGGTGGCAGGAGGCTCGCTCGCCAACGGGTTTTCGGCAAGGGCGGTTTCCACCCAGGTCGTCGTGTAGTCGGCGTTTCCGAATTCCGGCCGCTTGAGGACCCATTCGTGGAACGGGATTGTCGTCGGGATCCCCTCGACCTTGAATTCCGACAGAGCTCGGAGCATCCGGTGACGAGCCTCCTCGCGATCCTCGCCCCAGACGATCAGCTTCGCGAACATGGAGTCGTATTCGGGCGAGATCTCCTTCCCCGCATCAACGCCGGAGTCGACCCGGACGAACGGCCCTCCCGGCGCCCTGTAGGAAGAGATCGTCCCCGGCCCCGGAAGGAAGTTACGCGAGGGGTCCTCCGCGTTCAGCCGGCACTGGATCGAGTGGCCTCGCGGCTCGATCGACAAGTCGAGCTTCTCTCCGAGAGCAACCTGAATCTGAAGCGCGACGATGTCGAGGCCGGTCACCATCTCGGTAACCGTGTGCTCGACTTGCAGTCTCGTGTTCATCTCCATGAAGTAGAAATTGCCCTCTTCGTCCGCGATGCATTCGATCGTCCCGGCATTCACGTACTTGGCTTCCTTCGCCAGGGACACGGCGGCGTCGGCGAAGCGGGATCGCATGCCGGCGTCGACGATCGGCGACGGCGCTTCCTCCAGGAGCTTCTGGTGGCGGCGTTGCAGTGAACAGTCGCGCTCGCCCAGGAAATACACGTTGCCGTGCTGGTCGGCGATTATCTGCGCCTCGACGTGATGAGCCCGGCCGATATATCGCTCGAGATACACCTCAGGGCGGCCGAAGTAGGCCTGAGCCTCGCGCGCGGCGCCCTCGAGCGCGCCCTCCAATTCGTCCGGTGACTCCACTACGCGCATTCCCTTGCCGCCGCCGCCGAAAGCGGCCTTGACCAATAGTGGGAACCCGATTTCTTTCGCTTCCTGCGCAGCTCGCTTCGCGTCGACCGGCTCGAGGGTCCCCGGAGTGATCGGAACGCCGGCCGCCTCCGCCGTGCGGCGGGCAGACATCTTGTCGCCCATCCGTTCGATGGCTTCGACGGGCGGGCCGATGAACGTCAGGCCCTCGTCCGCCACCGCCTCGGCGAAGTGCGAGCTCTCCGCGAGAAAGCCGTAGCCCGGGTGCACCATCGTGGCCTCCGACCTCCGCGCGGCATCGAGGATCGCCCCGATCGAGAGGTAGGACTCGGCTGCCACGGCCGGACCGATCAGGAAGGCGTCGTCGGCCAATTCCGCGTGTAACGCTTCGCGATCCGCCTCCGAGTAAACGGCAACCGACGGTATCCCCAGCTCGCGGCAGGTCCGGATGATCCGGACGGCGATCTCGCCGCGATTCGCGATCAGGATTCGAGGCTTGTCCACAGGGGAGCTCCGGGCCGGGATAATCGGACAGGGTCGGATAGGAGTCAACCAGATTGACGGCGGAATCGGATCTGAGTGAGGCGGTATCGCGGGCGGGGATGACGGCGCCCTTTCGGTACGACGATGTAACCGAATCCACGAACGCCACCGCGCTGACGCTCGCGGCAAGCGGCTTCCCCGAGTGGACGATCGTGGCCGCCGGCCATCAAACAAAGGGAAGGGGCAGGCTGGGGCGCACCTGGACGTCGATTCCGGGAGCGGCTCTTCAGTTCTCGATCGTGCTCCGGCCTGAGATCGATCCCGAAAGCGCCGGGCTGCTCACCCTGCTCGCCGGAGCTTGCATGTCCCGAGCCGCCCGAACGACCGGCGGCGCGGCGGTCCGCTGCAAGTGGCCGAACGACTTGCTCGTGGATGCAGGGAAGGCCGGAGGCATCCTTGCCGAGTCAAAGGTCGAATCGGGCCGCGTTAAGCATGTGGTGGTCGGGATCGGGGTGAACGTCACGGCCTCGCCGCCGAATATCAACGAGGCCGCTTTCCTGGGAGGCGCCGGCCCGCCTGTGTTGCTCGAGGCCTTCCTCCGAGACTTCGCTTCGAACTATCGCCCGGCGTCCCCTGAATTCGCGGAAAAGACGCTGGCCCTTTACCGTCCCGTTTCCGCGACGATCGGACGCAAGGTTCGAGCGACGACTACCGACGGCCGGGAGGTCGAAGGCCGGGCGGAAGATGTGGATGTGCGAGGCAATCTGCTGGTGGATTCGGCGGCAAGCATCGAGGCGGTTGCCTTCGGCGAGGTCGCACACCTCGACTAGCGGGCGACGGTTGAGGTAGCGTCCGCGCGTGAGCGTCAAGGGCCTCGACCACGTGTACTACTGGACCGCCGACATGGATCGCGCGGTCGAGTTCTATCGCGATGTGGTCGGACTCGATCTCGTCCGCCGCGACGGCAATGAGTGGGCGGAGTTCGGCGCCGGCCCCGTTCGGTTCGCTCTGCATGGAGTCGTCGAGGGCCATCCTGCGCAGCCGGGGGGTGCGACGGCGGTGTTTGAGGTGGCAGACCTCGACGCCGAGCGAAGGATGCTCGAAGGAAGGGGAGTCCGCTTCCACGAGCGGGTTGGAGAGGTCTCGGGTTACGCGCGGTTCGCTTCGTTCGATGATCCGGACGGGAATACCGTTCAGATTCTCGAATATCTGCGCGAGTAGTTGATTCGCGGCGTATGAGGCCGCACTCTAGGCACGAACGGTTGACATCCCCCGACGGCGTTCGATAGGGATAAGTGCCCCATGGCCCCAACTTCCCCAGTCTTCTTGCGGGTCGCCGGCGTTCTCGCCGCGTGCCTGCTAATAGCTTCGCTGGCACAGCCGGGCGACGCTGCGCCCTCCTTGCAGGAAGCCAGGAACAACCTCGAGCGCGCGCGCCAGGAAGCCAAGCAGCTCACGAATCAAATCGCGAATCAGCGGGCGAGACTCAGCCAGCTGACCGGCGAGATCGCCGGCCTGAAGGCGGAGATCGCACGAACTCAAGCGGATCTCCAATTGATCCTCACCGAGATAGGTCGGATTCAGAACGAGCAGGCACTTACGCAGAAGGAGTACGACGGGGTCCAGGATCAGCTCAACACCCGGACGCGTTCCACATACATGCGGGGACCGGGTAGCGGAGTCGAGTTCGTCTTGGGCGCGGACTCGATGCTTGATCTCACCGAGCGCATGGAGTTCATCGACGCGATGACTCAGGCCGATCTCGATCTGTCGACCGAATTGGAGAACATCGCGACGAAGCTCGACGACGACGAGGCCGTGCAGCAGAAGCTCAAGCACAAGCAGCAGCAGATCCTGTCTTACCAGCAAAGCCGCCAAAGCGATCTGGTCGCAAAGCAGTCGGAGGCGCAGTCGCTAGTGGCGGAGCTCGGCCAGGCCGTTGCAAGGGCACACGCGCTGAAGAAGCGCTGGGGCAAGCGCGTAGCGATCGAGGAGCGCCAGGCGGCACAGACCAGCAGCGCGGTCGTCGTCGGCGGCCCCGGTCCTTTCTATGCGTGCCCGGTTCCGAATCACAGCTGGATCGCGAACGACTTCGGCGCTCCGCGCGTCGGACACACTCACCAGGGCAACGATATCGGCGCGCCGTACGGCGCGGAGATCGTCGCTCCCTTCGACGGTTCCGCGAGCAACGCGTCCAACGGGCTCGGTGGGCTTTCCGTTTACGTACACGGAAGCCAGGGATACGTTTACAACGCTCACTTGTCGAGACTTGGCCAGTTGGGGCACGTCAACGCCGGTGACGTAATCGGCTATGTGGGCACCTCCGGGAACGCGGCCGGCACGTCGCCTCACGACCACTTCGAGTGGCACCCGGGCGGAGGGTCGGCGATCGACCCCTACCCTTACCTCATGGAGGTCTGCTAGCCGCGCCTCGCGGGCGGAAAACGCACTCCGAGCAGCACCGATAGGTAGACTTCGTTTTCCGGAGGAACCGTGACACGAGACGAACCTTGGATCTTTCGCACCTATGCGGGATACGGCAACCCGCGGGTTACGAACGAGCGCTTCAAGCGAAACCTGGCGAAGGGCCAGACGGGGCTGTCGGTCGCGTTCGATCTTCCTACGCAGACCGGTTACGACTCGGATCATCCCATGGCGCGCGGAGAGGTCGGGCGGGTAGGTGTTCCGATCTGCCACCTCGGCGACATGCGGACGATGTTCGACGGGATCCCGATCGAGCGCGCAAATACCTCGATGACCATCAATGCGACGGCGATGTGGCTGCTCGCGCTCTACATCGCGACTGCAGACGAGCACGGCGCCCCGCGTAAGGACCTCGCGGGCACGACCCAGAACGACATCATCAAGGAGTTCCTGGCGCGCGGAACCTACGTCTTCCCGCCGAAGGCGTCGATGCGGCTTACTTCGGACCTCATCTCGTGGGCGGTACACGAGACGCCCAGATGGAACCCGATAAACGTCTGCTCGTATCACCTTCAGGAGGCCGGTGCGGATCCGGTCCTGGAGGTCGGCTACACGATGGCCAACGCGATCGCGGTGCTGGACGCGATCCGCGAATCGGGACAGATAGAGGAGTCCGTTTTCCCGAGATTGGTCGGCCGAATGGCGTTCTTCGTCAACGCCGGCGTGCGATTCGTCGAGGAGATGTGCAAGGTCCGGGCGTTCACGCAGCTCTGGGACCGGATAACTCGCGAACGCTACGGAGTCGAGGAAGAGAAGTTTCGCCGGTTCCGTTACGGCGTGCAGGTCAATTCGCTAGGGCTCACCGCCGTACAGCCGGAGAACAACGTCTATCGGATCATGCTCGAGATGCTCGCCGTCACGCTATCCAAGGACGCCCGGGCCCGCGCCGTGCAACTTCCGGCCTGGAACGAGGCGCTGGGACTCCCGCGCGCGTGGGATCAGCAGTGGTCTCTCCGTGCGCAACAGATCCTCGCCTACGAGAGCGATCTTCTCGAACACGGGGACCTCTTCGCCGGAGCGAAGGTCGTCGAGGAGTTGACGGACCGCATCGCCACCGAGGCGTGGGAGGAGTTGAACCGGGTTCTGGACGACGGCGGCGCCGTCACGGCGCTCGAGTACATGAAGGAGGGCTTGGTTGCCGCCAACGCGAAGCGCCTTCGCGAGATCGAAACCGGCGGGCGGGTCGTGGTGGGCGTGAACAAGTTCACGGAGACCGAACCTTCGCCGCTCGAGCCCGAGGAGGGGATCTCGTTCGAACGCACCGATCCGCAGGCGGAGGCCGAACAGCTCGAGCGCCTGGCCGAATGGCGAAAGCAGCGAGATCCGAAGGCCGTCGCGGCCGCAATGGACGCGCTTCGCATGGCCGCGGATGGTGACGCGAACCTCGTTCCCGTTTCCATCGAAGCGGCCAAGGCCGGTGTCACGACCGGGGAATGGGCCGACGCTCTTCGCGAAGCGTTCGGAGAATTCCGTGCACCAACGGGCCTTGGAGCCGAAGTCGCATGGGCGGGGGATAGCTCAGCTCTAGACGACGCGCGCACGCGGGTCGCCGACGCGGCCAAGGCGCTCGGCGTCGCGCGCATCCGCATGCTCGTCGGAAAACCCGGGCTCGACGGCCACTCGAACGCGGCGGAACAGGTGGCGCTTCGGGCCCGCGACGCCGGGATGGAGGTCGTCTACCAGGGGATCAGGCTCACGCCCGGGGAGATCGCGCAAGCCGCGGCCGACGAGGACGTGCACGTGATCGGCCTATCCATCCTGTCCGGCGCGCACAGCTTGCTCGTTCCCGACGTGCTGGACCGGCTGCGCGAGCTGGGCGTGGACCCGGATCGCGTTCCGGTCGTCGTCGGCGGCGTGATTCCCGACGAGGACGCGGAGAAGCTTCGCGCGATCGGCGTGGCACGCATCTTCACGCCCAAAGAGCACGACCTGACCGGCATGATCGGCGAGATCGCCGACCTGGTCGCCGGGAGAAACGGCAAGTCGTGACCGATCGCCCGTTCTGGCGAACGGAGATATCCGAGGTCAAACCGAACGAGATCCGCATCCGTGGCTACGACTTGATGGAGTTGATCGGGAATCGGCCTTTTGGGGACGTCGTCTTCCTGCTCCTTTCGGGTGAGCTCCCTAAGGGCAACGAGGGCAGGATGATCGACGCGCTGCTCGTGTCGGCCACGGAACACGGCTTGCTCGCGCCGTCCGTGGATGCGACGCGCTTTGTGGCTTCCGGAGGAGTGCAGCTGCAGGCGGCGGTTGCATCGGGTGTCAATGCGATGGGCGAATTCCACGCCGGCGCCGTCGATGCCGGTGCGCGCATGCTTCTGGAGGCCGAGGAAACCGCCAAGCCGCTCCAGCAGGCCGCGCTGGAAGTCGCGAAGCGCTACAAGTCTGAGCGGCGGCGGCTTTCGGGTTACGGGCACAAAGTGCACGATCCCGACCCGCGGACTGCGCGTGTACTGGAAGTTGCAGGGGAACTCGGGTTCTCCGGCAAGTACGTCGAGCTGGCGCGCGCATTCGAAGAGGTGACCGAAGAGGTGTTCGGCCGGCGGTTGAAGATGAACATCGACGGCGCGATGTCGGCGATCCTGCTTGAACTCGGCCTCGATCCCGGACTCGGAAAAGCTTTCTACGTCATCGGCCGGTCTCCCGGACTAGTTGCTCACGCTTTCGAGGAACAGACGAAGGAAGGTCCTTACCGTGACATCGGGTGGGACAACGTGAAGTACGAGGGCCCCGGCCCGCGGGAAGTCCCGCCGGCGCCGTGAAAGCAGGCGACGTTCAAACGGTCGGGGTCGTCGGGTCCGGTTTGATGGGCTCGGGAATCATCGAGGTCCTCGCGCGAGCTGGCATCGCCGTGTCGTATGTGGAGCTTTCCGATGAAGCGGTGTCGAGCGGCCGCCAGCGCATCGAAAAGTCCACCGCCAAGGCGGTCGATCGCGGGAAGATAACGGCGGAAGATCGTGAAGGTTTGCTCGGTCGCGTGACCGGCGAAACGAGCCTGGATTCGCTGGCCGGGGCCGACCTCGTCATCGAGGCGGCGACCGAGGACCTAGAGATCAAGCTGAGCGTCTTTCGGCATCTGGACAAGGTCACACGTCCGGAAGTGGTGCTGGCCTCGAATACCTCCTCGATCCCGATCGCGCAGCTCGCGGTGGTAACCACTCGGCCCGAAAAGGTGATCGGGATGCATTTCTTCAACCCGCCGCCGGTAATGAAGCTCCTCGAAGTCATACCGGCGATCACCAGTTCCGAGGAAACGATCGCGTTTGGCCGCGAGTTCGGAGAACACATCGGCAAGACGACGGTGCTGTCTAAAGATCGGGCCGGATTCATCGTGAACTGGCTGTTAATGCCCTTCTTGAATAGTGCCGTGCGGATGCTGGAGGAAGGCTTCGCGACCCGCGAGGACATCGACCAGGCCGTTGTGCTCGGTCTCGCGCACCCCATGGGTCCGCTGCAGCTGCTCGATCTGATCGGGCTGGATACCGCGCTTCACATCTCGAATGTGCTGTTCGACGAGTTCAAGGACCCGATCTACGCGCCGCCGCCGCTGCTGAAGCGAATGGTCACGGCCGGCCACCTCGGCCGCAAGACCGGCAAAGGCTTCTACGACTACGACTGACGACGTTTCAGGAGCCCGCTCAGATACCCGGCCATCTTCGCGAAGTCCGTGAAAGCCATGAGAGCGGGGACGACGACGCACGCGGCAGCCTTTTCCGCCGGATCGTCGAGTCTCTTCAGCGCTCGTTTGACGGGCTTCAACGCGTACGCGGCGCCGCCGGCCGCGAGCAAGGCCTTGCCCAGTTTTCGCCTCCGAAATAGAAACGCCCCGCTGTAGACGGCGAACCTGAGAGCGTGGCGCTCCGGGTACATCCCGGCGATCGCGTCGCCCTTCGCGTATCCGAAGTATTGCCGCCAGGTCTCACCCAGCGTCGGACGCACGCGCCACTGTGCAATCGCGTCCGAAACGAGCGTCATCTTCATTCCGAGCTCGCGGAACCGATGGTCGATCCACATGTCCTCGCCGACTTCGAGCCATTCGGGATAACCGCCGGCGGCCTCGTACGCCTCGCGGCGGTACGCCACCGAGCGCGACGAAGGCATGAAGGTTGTCTCGCTCAGCTCCTCGGCGTCGGGAAGGTGAACCGCCGCCGAGCAAGTCTCGAAGAAACCGCCTGCAAGAGGCCGGTAAAACCCCATCGCGACATCGGCGCCTTCCTCGATAGCCACCAGCAGCCTCTCCAGCCAGTCGGGTTCCAGCACGCAGTCGGCGTCCGACACGGCAATCACTTCGTGAGTGGCGGCGCGAACGGCGGCGACGCGTCCGGCGGAGATGTTCGCGCCCGGCTTCTCTATCAGCGTGATCTCCGAATCCGCGCGGAGTTCGTCAAGTGTCGCGTCGGTCGAGCCTCCGTCGACGATCACAACCTCGTCGGGGGCGCGGGTTTGCGCGCGAACCGATTCCAGGAACTCGCCGATGAATGGTCCGGCATCCTTCACCGTCGAGATCAGCGACACCTTCACTTCTCGTACACCTGCATGGTCAATCGAGCCGCCTCGTCCCACGAGAATCGTCCGGCGCGCGCGCGGCCTGCGTCCGACAGCCTCTCGGCGAGTCCCGGGTCGGCCAGCACGCGTTCGATCGCGCGCTGAATTGCGCGCACCGATCTGGGATCGACGCCGATGGCGGCGTCGCCGGCGACCTCGGGAAGCGACGAAGTGTTCGAAGTCACCACGGGAACGCCCCGCGCCATGGCTTCGAGAACCGGCAACCCGAATCCCTCGTAGAGCGACGGGTATGCGAAGGCGGCGGCGCCGCGGTAAACGGCGTCGAGATCCTTGGGGGGAAGGGTGCCGGTCATGACGATGTCACCCGGTCCTTCCAGGGAGATTTCGCGGAGCAACGACTGGTGATGCCAACCGAGCGGGCCGGCAAGTACAAGTGCGTGAGGCAGCCCGCCCGCGGCGGCACGGCGGTATGCGCGCACGAGGCGGACGAGATTCTTCCTCGGCTCTAAGGTTCCGACGAACAGCAGGTAAGGCCGAGGCAGCTTCAAGCGGGCCGCAACCGTGTCGGGATCATCCGCGCTCGAGTCGAGCGCTGCGGCCTCGGGGATGACGTGAATACGCGACGGATCCACGCGCGTCCGCGACAGCAAGTCCTCGGCGGTGTTTCGCGAAGGAGTGATGATCGCGTCGGCCCGTCTGACGGCCGCGCGAAGTCCCAGCCTGAACATCCAGCGCCACGCGGCGGGAAACGTCCGCGGCCAGATCTCCGTGGCCAGGTCGTGCACGGTTACGACCAGCCGCTGTCCGCTCGCGGCCGGTGGAATTGCTGCCGGCAAAGGTGCATGCAACACGTCTGCCGAAGAGATCGCCGCCGGCAAAGGTGGACGACCGAGCAGGTCCCACTGGGGATAAAGCGAGCGTATCGATCCTGGAATCTCCTCCACCGAAAAATCACGAATCCAGGGCTCCGGCCGATCCCCCGACCCGTGGTTAGCGTGAAAGAGCTTGATGTCCATACCCGGTGCTTGCCGCGCAAGCGCAGGCACGAGCTGGCGCACGTACGTGCCGATACCCCCCGGTGTTGGGGAGTAGAGCTGGTCGATGTGAATAGCCACACTGCTCATCGGTAGGCCTCAACGCATACCACGCCGCGAGGCCCAACCGTGGCAGCGTGATCCGTCCCGGGATCCAGATCGAGCCTGTCGCCGGCCTCGAGTTCGATGTCGCCCTCGTCCGTGTGAAAAACGATGCTGCCCTCCTGGCAGAAGAGGACTTTGTGCTGAGTGTGAGAGTGCTTCCCGTAGGTATCGCCGGGGCCGTTCGACCACCAACGCGGGGAGGACGGCAGTTGGGCCTCCAGCTCTTCACGCGAGGGCGGTTCACCTTCGGAGTGCGGAGACTTGCGGGCGCCCACTCGCCTAGATGACGCCCTCTTCGCGAAGCCGGTCCAGTTCCTCCTCCGTCAGCCCCAGCTCCTTTATGTAAATCTCCTCGTTGGCCGCTGCGCGGGGGAGTCCTGCATGTCTTATCCGGCCCGGCGTCTCTGAGAGCGTCGGCTGCGGTTTCACAAAGGGCAACTCGCCCAGCTCGTCGTCGGGGATGTGGATGATCGTCCCGCGCGCGGCGTACTGCGGGTCCGCATAGATCTGTTCGATGTCGTAGATGGGCGCGAGGGCCGCGTCGTGCTGTTCGAAAGTCTCGACGACCTCCGCAAGATTGTGGTGGCTCATCCATTCCTGGATAAGCCTGTCGAGTTCCTCCACGTTCTCCAGCCGGTCGCTGTTCGTTGCGAAACGCTCGTCGGTGATCAAGTCCGGGCGGCCGATCGCGGTGAGGATCCGCTCGGCAACCGATTGGGCGGTTCCGGACAGTGCCACCCAGCGCCCGTCCTTCGTCTCGTAGGCGCCACGCGGTGCCGCGAAGTTGAGGCGGTTCCCGCGACGCTCTTCGACGATTCCGAGCTTCTCGTACGCCGCCGCGATCGGCCCGGTGATCTGGAACAGGCTCTCGAAGAGCGAAGCGTCGATCACCTGTCCCGGTCCGTCGTGAGCGTCGCGGTGATATAGCGCAACCATTACCGCGTACGCGCCGACGATCGCGGCGACCTCATCGGCGAGAGCGATCGAGGGAAGCATCGGACCGCGGTCGGGGAACCCCGTCATGTGAGCCAGGCCGGAGATCGCCTCGGCGAGGGTCCCGAATCCTGGGCGCTTCGAATAAGGGCCGGTCTGGCCGAACGCCGAGTTCCGAAGGACGATGAGCTTCGGGTTTCGCTCCTGCAGTCGCTCCACAGGAAGGTTCCACTTCTCGAGCGTCCCCGGCCTGAACGACTCCACCAGCACATCTGCCGTGTCGACCAGCCGGAGAAGCAGCTCCTGTCCCTCCGGGTGCGACAGGTTGAGCGTGATCGGCCGTTTGTTGCGGGAGATGTGCTTCCACCAAAGCGCGATGTCCTGGACCTTCCAGCCGAGGTTCCTCGTCGTGTCGCCGATCTTCGGATGCTCGACCTTGATCACGTCCGCGCCGAAATCGCCCAGCCTCGCGCAGACGCCGGGACCGGCGATCACCGTTGCGATGTCGATGACTCGGATGCCCTCGAGTGGCAGTGGGGAAGTGCCTTGGTCCGTCATCGGGCTAGCGCGTGCCGCTCCGGCGGCGATCGGGCGACCAATTCCAGGGTCCTCGCACGGCGGCGCGCCAGGCGTTCGGCAGCCGCTTGCCGCTCGGAAGGCCGGGCCGCTCGACGCCCTCGGCTCGCCCGGATTCCGACCAGGTGTTGTTCGCGACCGGTTCGCGCGCCAGATAGCGCTCCAGCGCCACTAGGATCGCTTGTTCTTCCTCTTCGGTGAGCCCCGCGGGCAGCTCGAACCTCATGGCCCTAAAGGGGAATGTTCCCGTGCTTCCTCGGCGGTACGGCCTCGCGCTTTGATTGCAGCATGCGAAGGGTCTTGATCAGCCGCGGACGGGTGTCGGCGGGTTCGATGACGTCGTCGATGTAGCCGCGCTCCGCCGCGACGTAAGGATTGGCGAACTTCTCCTCGTAGTCGGCGATCAATTCGCGCCGGCGCAGATCCGGGTCGTCGGCCTTCTCTATCTCCTTTCGGAAGACGATGCTTGCCGCGCCCTCGGAGCCCATAACCGCGATCTCCGCTGTTGGCCACGCGAACGACGCATCGGCCCGCAGATGTTTCGAGTTCATGACCACGTATGCGCCGCCGTAGGCCTTGCGAGTGATGACGGTCATCCGCGGCACCGTTGCCTCCGCGAAGGCATAGAGGAGTTTCGCGCCGTGGCGGATGATTCCCCCGTATTCCTGGTTCGTCCCCGGCATGAATCCCGGGACGTCGACGAACGTGACCAGCGGGATGTTGAATGCATCGCAGAAGCGGATGAATCGGGCAGCCTTCTCCGAGGACTCGATGTCCAGAACGCCGGCGAGCACTTTCGGCTGGTTCGCGATCACGCCGACCGACCGGCCGTCGAGCCGCGCGAAGCCGACCACTACGTTCATGGCCCAGTACGGGAAGATCTCGTAGAACTCACCGTCGTCGAACACCCGGCGGATCACGTCCTTCATGTCGTAGGGCTCTCGCGGCGTAGCAGGAACGATGTTTGTCAGGCCCTCGTCGCGCCGGTCGGGGCTGTCCGACGCGGCGTACGCCGGCGCCTCCTCCATGTTGTTGGAGGGAAGGAACGAGAGCAGGTAGCGGACCTGCGCGAGACAGTCCTCTTCGTCCTGGGCGACCAGGGACGCGACGCCCGAACGCGACGCGTGCGTCATCGCGCCGCCGAGTTCTTCGAAGGTGACCTCCTCGCCGGTGACCGTCTTGATCACCTCGGGGCCGGTGATGAACATGTGGGACGTCTCCTTAACCATGTAGATGAAGTCGGTTATGGCGGGGGAGTAGACGGCGCCGCCGGCGCAGGGTCCCATGATGATGGAGATCTGGGGAACCACTCCCGAGGCGCGTACGTTGCGGTCGAAGATTCGCCCGTACGCCGCGAGCGATGCCGCTCCCTCCTGGATGCGCGCCCCGCCGGAGTCGTTGATCCCTATGACCGGTGCGCCCGTCGAGGCGGCAAGGTCCATGATGTTGCAGATCTTCTGGGACATCACTTCGCCGAGCGAGCCGCCGAAGACCGCGAAGTCCTGCGAGAACACGAAGATCTTGCGCCCGTCGATCGTCCCCCAGCCGGTTACGACCCCGTCCCCAGGCGGGCGGTTTTTGTCCATCCCGAAGTCCTTCACCTGGTGGCGGGCAAGCTGGTTGGTCTCGACGAACGAGCCCTTGTCGAGCAACAGCTCTATGCGCTCGCGCGCCGTCAGCTTCCCGCGCGCGTGTTGCTTGCGGGTTGAGTCGTCGCCACCGGGCTCCCGGGCCTCCGCCTTGCGCCGCCTTAGATCCTCGATCCTCTCCTCGATCGTGGGCGGCCTCGGCTCAGGAGATTCGGAACTAGAAGGCGGTTTTTCCTCTGTCTTGGCCATAACCTTTGGAGTGTAGTCGGCTTCAGTGCCAGACCGGGAGACCGACCTCGGCGTCGAGTTCACGCACGGGTGCCGGACCCTCCAGGACACGAAAATAGGCTTCGATCATGTAGACCCTCGTTCCGTCCAT